>NZ_CAKKLK010000007.1:0-171015 GCF_918698045.1 Microbacterium sp. Bi98
GGGTGCGGGCGGTGCTGGGGGAGTCGCGTTCGTCGGGAGGTTCTCGGGCGTCTGGTCGGGGGTCGGGTTCTTGTCGTTCATGTCTCGATGCTCTCGCGGCAGTGCTGAAGCCACCCTGAAGCGTCCTGAAGGCGTCTTCAGGAAGCAGGGCGTCTCGGCCGCAGTGACACGTACCACCTGCAGGATCCGGGCACGGATGCAGGACGAGACATGGATCCTGTTCCCGCATCCGTGCGCGGGTCCTGCAGACGGCCCGGATACTGAGGTGCCAGGTCCTGCAGACGGCCCGGATGCTGTGGCTCCAGGTGCTGCAGACGGCCCGGATACTGAGGTGCCAGGTCCTGCAGACGGCCCGGATACTGAGGTGCCAGGTCCTGCAGACGGCCCGGATGCTGAGGTGCCAGGTCCTGCGGACAGCCCGGACGCCGAGAGAGTGTCAGTCCGAGAGGGGCAGGGCCACGACGAAGCGCGCGCCGCCCCAACGGGAGGCGTCGACCGAGACGGTGCCGCCGCCGGCCACGGCGATGCCCTGCACGATCGCGAGGCCGAGACCGCTGCCTCCCGCATCCCGGCTGCGCGCCTCGTCGAGCCGCACGAACCGTTCGAAGATGCGCTCGCGCTCGTCGGGCGGCACGCCGGAGCCGTCGTCCTCGACGGTCACGAACACCCACGAATCCTGCGGGATCACGCTGATGGCCACGCGAGCCGCACTGTGCCGGACGGCGTTGTCGGCGAGGTTGCGCAGCAGCTGACCGAGCAGGCGGGGGTCTCCGGTGACACGGGCCGCACGGATGCCGGAGCCGTCGACCTCGACGCCCCGAGACCTCAGCCGCCTCACCTCAGCGAGCGCGAGGTCGTCGAGATCGATCGCCTCGTCGTGCGTGCCGCCGCCCTCGTCGAGCCGGGCGAGCAGCAGCAGCGATTCGACGATGCCCTGGAGCCGGAGTCCTTCATCGGACACGACCTCCGCGAGCTCGCCGATGCTCGTGGTGGCCGGGTGGGCCTGCGCGAGCTCGGCGTGCTGTCGGATCGTCGCGAGCGGGGAGCGCAGCTCGTGCGACGCATCGGAGACGAAACGGCGCTGCGCCGTCGCCGAGGCGTCGAGGCGATCCAGCATCCGGTTCATGGTGGTCGCGAGCGCCGCGATCTCGTCCGATGACGGCGGCACCTCGACGCGCCGATGCAGGTGCTCGGCGGTGATCCCGTCGACCTCTTCGCGGATGCGGGTGACCGGTCGGAGGGCCCGCCCGACGACCAGCCACGTGGTCACGGCGACGAGCAGCAGCAGTAGCGGCACGGCCACCGCGAGCAGCAGCGCGACCGTCGACAGCGTCTCGACCCCGTCTTCGATCGACACCGCCAGCACGAGGGTGTCGTCGTCCTCGATGCCGTCGGAGACCACGAGCATGGGCTCGCCGCCGATCGTCAGGGTCTGCGCGCCGTCGGAGACCGGCAGAGCGGTCGACCCCAGTTCGTCGCGCGCATCCTCACTGGCGGCGCGCACCGATCCGTCGCCGCCGATGATCTGCACGATCTCGTCGTCGAGGGTGTCGATGCCGCGTTCGCCGCCTGGTCCGCCGCCGGGGCCGTCAAAGCGATCGGCGAGTTCGTCGAGGCGCTGCTCGGCGGCACGCTCCGCGCTCGCGTGGATGCTGGAGCTCAGGATGCCGTAGAACGAGAACGCCCCGATGAGCAGGGCGACGGCCACGACGAGCGTCGCGCCGAGGGTCGTCCGGGCGCGCACCGATCGGAATGAGCGCCTAGCCACCGTCGACCGCCAATCGGTAGCCGGCACCGCGGATCGTCTCGATCGCCTCGCGTCCGAAGGGCTTGTCGAGCTTGCGGCGCAGGTGTCCGACGTAGACCTCGACGATGTTGGGGTCGCCGTCGAAGTCGTCGTCCCATACGCCGTCGATCAGCTCGCGCTTCGAGAGCACCTGACCTCGATGACGCATCAGGTGCTCGAGCACGGCGAATTCGCGGGCGGTCAGCGTGACCGGGGTCTCGCCCCGCCAGACATGGTGCGACGAGGGGTCGAGCTTCAGGTCTCCGGCTTCGAGGACGGCCGGGCGGGCCACGGCTCCGCGGCGCACGAGGGCGCGGATGCGGGCGACGAGGATCGCGAAGGAGAACGGCTTCGTCACATAGTCGTCGGCGCCGGTCTCGAGGGCCTCCACCTGATCCCACTCGCCGTCCTTGGCGGTGAGCATCAGCACGGGCGTCCAGTTCTCTTCGGCGCGCAGGGCCTCGCACACCTTCCAGCCGCTCATGCCGGGCATCATGAGGTCGAGCACGATCGCGTCGTATCGGGTCTCGCGCGCACGCCAGAGCCCGTCGACGCCGTTGTTCGCCACGTCGACCGCGAAGCCCTCGGCCTCGAGTCCCCGGCGGACGGCGTCGGCCAACCGCACCTCGTCGTCAACCACCAGGATCCGCATTCCTCCAGTGTGGCGGGCGCACGCTGAATCCGGGCTGAAGCGGGGTCGTCGCGCCTCATCGCCGCATCCGGCCTGCACCCGGGGGCGTTGTCGCGGTGAGCGGAGGCGCACACGGAATGACCATTGGCCACTGAGCTCCCGTGTGGTTGCATGAGGGAATGACCGGACTCCGGGGGGACAGGTCGAGAGGTGCACGGCTGCTTCTCGTCGTTGCGACGACCATGATGCTCGCAGGGTGCGCGACGGCCACCGCCGGCCCGCCTGGCGCATCGCCATCTGCATCTCCGAGTCCCACTCCCACGGCAGCGTGCCCGCAGATCGAAGGCGTCGATCTGCCTCCGGACTGCGCGCCCTACGACCCCGACGACGCGATGGCGCAGAACGAGCGCTACCGCGATCGCGTCGACCTCTCGGAGGAGAGCCGAGCCGCCGCCGAGAAACCGGCGAACGACATCCGCGCCGGCCTCGAGTCGCTCCGCACTTCCGGCGGCCTGTCGGTCGCGGCTGTGGAGGAGGTCTTCGCCGACGCCGGCCTCGCCTACGTCCAGACGCTGGGCGACGAGCGGGCCGTGGCCTTCGGTGCAGCTGCTCCCGAAGGGGGATGCATCTTCGGCGAGGTCTCGGCCGACGTGCTCACGGTCGAGATCGGCGGCGTCATCATGGACGGCGGATGCCTGCCGGCAGTCGGGCACTGACCGACGGGTTGAGATCAGGCGTCGGTGCGGAACCCTGCGGCCTTGTGGGTGCCGTCGCAGAACGGCTTGATCGTCGAGAGGCCGCAGCGGCACAGCGCCACGGTGCGGCGCGTGACCTCGATCGGCTCGCCGTCGGATGACTCCAGCACCGCCGCGCCCCGCACGAGCAGCGGTCCGTCGGGGTAGGCGGTGATGGTGACGGCATCCTCGCGCGCGCTCATCGTGCGTCCCTCGGCCGCAGCGAGGATTCTCCACGCGTCCACGAGTCGAGCATGTGGCCCGCTGCCCAGCCGTCCACGGTCAGGCAGGCGGCCGCGCCGAACATGATGTCGGGCAGCAGCTCGGGGTGATCCTCCGCCAACCCGCCGGCGAGGTCACGCGCCGCGATCTGCTCATGCACGGCATCCGCTTCGACGTGCTCATCGAAGTAGTCGGTCACGTCCTCACCGAACCCGAGGCGCCGCAGGCCGTCGGCGTACAGGCGGTTGGGGATCGACGAGGTCATCTCGAACGCGGCGAGGTGTCCGACGATGGCGCCGAGGAGGCGCCGGTTGACGCCGAACATCGACATCGAGTTCAGCGAGGCGAGCGTGATGGCCGGCACGTCGTCGACGTATCCGCCGTAGGTGTCGTCGAGTCCGGCGCCGCGCATCGCGCGAGCGAAGATCGTCGCGTGCACGCGGTCGGGCCGCCCGCCGCCGTACTCGTCGGACTGGATCTCGACGAGCGCCGCCTTCGCACGCCCGTGCAGGCGCGGGATCGCCCACGAGTGCGGGTCGGCCTCGCGCAGCGTGTAGATCGAGCGCTGCATGAAGAACTCGTGCATCTGCTCTTCCGTCGCCTTCTTCGCGACGTAGCGCGACAGGCTGGGACCCGTGTCGGCCTCGGCGAGGGCGAAGAGGGCCCGCCCGACGGCATCGACGGTCGGCTCGGGGAGTTCGGGCATCGGGACACTCGCCCGCAGTGCCCGCTCGAACGCGTGCTCGAGGATTCCCCGTGTCGCGATCAACGCCGGATCCCACTCGAGGGCGGGGTCGAGCTCGGGAAGAGACCCGTACGACGAGGCGTAGAGCACGAAGAGCGCGAGCTGGATGTCGTCGTCGCGCACGACGTCATCGGTCGAAGCGAGCGCAGCCTCGGCCCTGGCACCGAGATCGTCGGCGTCTTCGCCGGTCAGTCGGCGGATGACGGCGTCGCTGAGGGGACCTCTCGCGGTGATGCCGTGAACGGCGGACGAAGTGAGTGCTGGCGCAGACATGGAGATGCTCCCAAGAGTCGGATGCTTGCAGTCTCACCCCGGTGATCAGCGCACGGGAAGGGGATTGACGGCGACGCATCGGATGCGGAAGGGCGGATGCCGCAGCGTTCGGATCTGTGACGTCGCCGCGCCGCCTAGGCTGGAACCATGAACAAGAACTCGCTCTGGACCATCGTCGGCGTCGTCCTCGCCGTGGTGATCGCCTGGTGGATCGTCAGCGCGCTGTTCTCGATCCTGTGGTTCATCGCCAAGCTGGCGATCGTGCTCGTCGTCGCGGTCGTGGTGTTCCTCGTGCTGCGCGGGCTCTTCACCTCGAAGGCCGACTGACCGCGCCCGACCGAAGGTCGCTGAGGGTCAGGCGACCGGGACGTTCGCCCCGATCCGATACCTCGCGGCGCGGTGCGTGTCCTGCACGCGGTCGCCCTTGCCCTGCAGCTTGTTGCGGAGGGTGCCCGGCGTGTACTCCTCGGGGTAGACGCCGCGTTCGCGCAACACCGGGATGACGTGCTCGATGACGTCCTGCCAGGTGCCGGGAGTGACCGCGTAGGCGAGGTTGAAGCCATCGATGTCGGTCTCCTCCACCCACGACTGCAGCTCGTCGGCAATCTCGACGCCCGAGCCGACGAGGGTCGGGCCGAGGCCGCCGATCGCGTTGTGGCGTCCGAAGTCGCCGACGGTCCACTCGCGTCCGAGGTCGGCCTCCTCCTTCAGGTGCTGCAGCACCGACTGGATGGCGTTCGACTCGACGTTGCCGACGGGCTCGTCCTCGGCGTACTGCGAGAGGTCGACGCCCATCCAGCCCGACATGAACGTCAGCGCGCCCTCGGGGCTCGCATACGAGAGGTACTCGGCGTGCTTCGCCGCGGCATCCTCGCTCGTCGCCCCGGTGATGACCGTGAGCAGCGTGTAGATCTTCGCGTCGTATCGGTCGCGGCCCGCCTCTTCGAGTGCGTCGCGGATGCGCTTCACGGTGCCGGCGAGCACCTCCTTCGACGGGGCGGCGACGAAGATCGCCTCGGCGTTCTCCGACGCGAAGCGCACGCCGCGGGGGCTCGCTCCGGCCTGGTAGATGACCGGCGTGCGCTGCGGTGACGGCTCGGAGATGTGGATGCCGGGAACGCTGAAGTGCTTCCCCTCGTGGCCGATGGGGTGCACCTTCGACGGGTCGGTGAAGATGCCGCGCTCACGGTCCTCGACGACCGCGTCGTCTTCCCACGACCCCTCCCAGAGCTTGTAGAGCACCTCGACGTATTCATCGGCATGGTCGTAGCGGTCGTCGTGCGCGAGCTGGTCCTCCTGGCCCATGTTGCGCGCGGCGCTGGGCAGGTAGCCGGTGACGACGTTCCAGCCGACGCGTCCGTTGGTCAGGTGGTCGAGGGTGCTCAGACGGCGCGCGAACGGGTACGGGTGCTCGAAGGCGGTGCCGGCGGTGATGCCGAATCCGAGGTGCTCGGTGACGGCGGCCATCGCGCTGACGAGCAGGATCGGATCGTTGACCGGCACCTGGGCGCCGTTGCGGATCGCCGCCTCGTTCGTCCCGCCGTAGACGTCGTAGGTGCCGAGGACGTCGGCGATGAAGATGCCGTCGAAGGTCGCGCTCTCGAGCAGCTTCGCGAGGTCGGTCCAGTACGAGATGGTGTTGTACTGGCGCGATCGATCGTCAGGATGCCGCCACAGGCCGGACGACTGGTGGGCGACGCAGTTCATGTCGAAGGCGTTGAAACGGATCTGACGGGTCATGGGGACCAGCAAACCCGTCGATCGACCTCTCGGCCACCCCGGTGACATGCGCCGACACATTCGCCGAGTGGTCGGGGCGGTCAGTCGCGGTCGCGGTCGACGGTCTTCATGGTCGACGTGATGGGTCGGGGATCCGGCATGATCGTGTCGACCTGCGGTTTGGCATTCGCCTGCGCGCGGCACCACACGACGAATCCGACCGCGGTGAAGACGCCGTAGAACACGTACATCAGGCCCGTGGCGTAGAAGCCGGAGCTGAACAGCAGCGGCACGCCCACGATGTCGACGGCTATCCAGATGAGCCAGAACTCGGTCCAGCCCTTGGCCATGCCATAGGTGGCGAGCAGCGAGCCGACGAAGGTCCAGGCATCCGCCCACACGGGCTCCCACGAGCCGAGCGCGCGGAACAGGGGAGTGAGGGCGATCGTGCCGATCACCATCACGAGCACCAGGCCGATGCGGGCACTGTTGGGCGCCCATCGCGGGGTCACGCGCCCACCGTTCGAGGCGGCCTGGCGCCAGCGCACCCAGCCGTAGATCGCGACGATGATGAACATGATCTGACGCCCGGCCTGGCCGAGCAGATGCGGCAGCTCGTGGTCGGGATTCAGGATCGACCCGAGGAAGACCGTGAGCAGCAGCAGATTGCCGACGATGCCGACCGGCCACGCCCAGATCTTGCGCTGCATGCCGCCGAGGGCGCTCGCCAGGCCGAACGCGTTGCCGACCACTTCGCGGATCAGCAGCACCTGACCGCCGGGGAGCACCCACTGCGAGTTGAAGGCGTCAGCGAGCCAGAGCAGCGGGTTCACGGGCGCTCGTCCGGGAACGGCCGCTCATCGAGCACCAGCTGCAGGAAGGTGAGATCGAGCCAGCGATCGAACTTGGCGCCGACCTGCGGCATCCGTCCGACCTGCATGAAGTCGAGGCGCTTGTGCATGATGATCGACCCCGTGTTGCTGCTCTCGATCGCCGCGACCATGACGTGCTTGCCGAGGCGTCGCGCGCGGTCGATGAGCTCGATCATGAGCGCCTTGCCGATGCCGCGCCCGCGCTGCCCCTCGCGCACATAGACGGAGTGCTCGACCGTATGGCGGTAGCCGCTGTGCGGGCGCCAGTCGCCGAATGTCGCGTAGCCGAGGACGCCGGTGTCGTCGACGGCGACGATCACGGGGTAGCCGCGCTCGGTGCGCTCGGCGAGCCAGGCGGTGCGGTCATCGACCGTGACGGCCTCTTCGTTCCAGATGGCGGTCGTGGTCAGCACCGCGTCGTTGTAGATGGCGGTGATCGCCTCGACGTCGGCGGTCTCGGCATCCCGGATCTGGTGGTCGCTCATCGGGTCTCCTGCATCTGCGCTCGGGTGCGCACGGGACGACGGTAGCAGGATGCCGGGGTGGGGTCGGTCTCCGAGGGCTCGCCGCGGCTTCCCTCCTGTGCCGCGCCGTCTTCGACGTGCAGGTTCATGACCGAGTGCACCCTCCCTCCGTCGCGGAACACCAGGCCGAGACCCTCGCCGAACTGCCTCTCCTCGACGGTGAAGTGCGGGTTCTTGGCTGCGATTCCGAGCAGGAAGCGCGCGACATTGTCGGCGCCGGCGCGTACGGGAAGGGGCTGGCATCGGGGTCGCTGCGCGGCGACGCCGATGCTCTGCAGGGAGCGATCACGTTCGACGAATGGCTGCGCACCGAGGATCACGTGCGCGGCGAGTGAGTCGCGCCCCGGATCGCATGTCGGCATACCGACTGAGATTCGAACAGCGGCGTCGGTGTCAGACGTGCACGTCGGCGGGCGATTCCTCGCCCTCGTGGAAGCTCGGCTTCTTGCCGATCAGGCGACCGATCCCGAGGATGATCCCCACGATGATCAGACCCGCGATCAGACCCGCGATGGCCGAGAACAGCGTGTCGCCGATCCAGACGATGACACCGCCGGCCGGCTCGAGGAAGTGCTCGATGCCGTGCAGGATGTCGGCGCCGAAGTGCACGCCGACCTCGCCGAGGTTCACGAGCAGCAGGTGCCCGCCGACCCACAGCATCGCGACGGTGCCGAGGATGCTGATGAAGCGGAAGACCGCCGGCATCGAGCGCACGATGCGCGTGCCCGTGTGGCGAACTCGCTGGGACGGGTTCTTCGCCATCTTCAGACCGATGTCGTCGATCTTCACGAGCAGGGCGACTGCACCGTAGACGACGCCGGTCATGAGCAGCGCGATCACGGCGAGGATCGCGAGGGTCGTCCAGATGTCGAGGCCGGCCTCGAGGTTGGCGAGCGAGATCAGCATGATCTCCGTCGACAGGATCAGGTCGGTGCGCACCGCGCCCCACACGAGCTTGTTCTCGTTGCGGGCGCTCTCATCGGCATGGCCGTGCTGCACGCCGAACCATTCGAGCACCTTCTCGGCCCCCTCGAAGCAGAGGTAGGCGCCACCGAGGATCAGCAGATACGGCAGCACCCACGGCGCGAAGGCGGTGAGCAGCAGCGCGATGGGGATGATGATGACGAACTTGTTCGCGAGAGATCCGAGGGCGATCTTCGCCACGACCGGCAGCTCGCGCGCGGGCGTGATGCCCTGCACGTACTGCGGGGTCACGGCGGCGTCATCGATCACGACGCCGGCGGCCTTGGCCGAAGCCTTCATCGCCGCGCTGAGAATGTCATCGACGACGGCGAGCAGTCCTACCGACATGTGTGTCTCCCTGGTGTGTATGTAGCGGAGCAACTCTATCGACTGCGCACAAACTCACAGCGCGCTCACAGTCCCGCGGGACCAAAACCGGCATCCTCCTGGTTCTCTTCTATGACGCTGCAGCCAGCCGCGTCGGACAAGGAGACAGACCATGTCGAACGAGTACAGCAAGACCCCCGAGGCCGTCAGCGACCTCACGCACCTGCAGTACGAGGTCACGCAGGAGGATGCGACCGAGCCGCCCTTCCGCAACGCGTACTGGAACACCCACGACGACGGCATCTACGTCGACGTCGTCTCGGGCCAGCCGCTCTTCGCGTCGACCGACAAGTTCGACAGCGGCACCGGATGGCCGAGCTTCACCAAGCCCATCGAGGCCGACGCCGTGACCACGCGCACCGACCGCACGCTGTGGATGAAGCGCACCGAGGCGCGTTCCAGCGGCGCGGACAGCCATCTCGGGCACGTCTTCGACGATGGACCCCGAGACGCAGGAGGACTCCGGTACTGCATGAACTCCGCCGCCCTGCGCTTCATCCCGGCTGACAGCCTGGAAGATGAGGGGTACGGTCGCTACCGTCACCTCTTCCCCACCCCCAACTCCGAGGAGAACTCATGACCGACACCGGAACAATCACCCGCACCCCCGGGACCGAGACCGCCGTGCTCGCCGGCGGCTGCTTCTGGGGCATGGAAGACCTCATCCGCCGCCAGCCCGGCGTGCTAGACACCCGCGTCGGCTACACCGGCGGCAGCAACGACCACGCGACCTACCGCAACCACCCGGGTCATGCCGAGGCTGTGGAGATCGTCTTCGATCCCACGAAGACGACGTACCGCGACATCCTCGCTTTCTTCTTCCAGATCCACGACCCGTCGACCAAGGATCGCCAGGGCAACGACATCGGCTCGAGCTACCGCTCGGCGATCTTCCCGCTCAGCCCCGAGCAGGAGGCCGTCGCGCGCGACACCATCGCCGACGTCGACGCCTCGGGTCTGTGGCCGGGCAAGGCCGTGACCACGATCGAGCCCGTCGGCCCGTTCTGGCAGGCCGAAGAGGAGCACCAGGACTACCTGATCAAGTACCCCAACGGCTACACCTGCCACTTCCCGCGTGCGGGATGGGTGCTGCCGAAGCGCGAAGAGAACGCGACGGTCTGACCGTCACCCCGAGAGCCCTTCGTCTCGCCGAGACGGAGGGCTCTTCTCGTGCCCGCGGTCAGTGCTCGGGCAGACGGCTGCCGCTCCGGCAATGAAGGAGATCTCGCGGATCGAGGAGCGGATGCGGAGAAGCATCCTTCGTTGCCTGAGATCTCCTCCGCTACGAGTGGGCAGGCGTGGCCGCCCGCGGTCAGGTCTCCGACAGGAAAGCGAGCGCGGCTTCCTTGAAAGCGCGCGATCCCGGTGCGTTGAAGTGGTTGCGATCGGGGATCTCGAAGAACCGTCCCTGCGGGGCAGCTGACGCCAGGGCGCGAGAGCCCTCGATGATGGCATCCTTCGACCCCGTCGCGAACAGGATCGGGCTCGCCGGCGCGTTCGACGGGTCGGGATCGATCGTCCGAGACGACCGCATCCCCTCGGCCAGCGCCACGAGTGCGCCGAGGTCGTTGCCGGGCACGCGCTCGGTCAGCGCGATGTAGTTCTGCGTCGTCGGATCCGCGACGGGCGTCCCGTCGGCGAGATACGCGCGCACCTGGTCGAGATCGAGCCGCGCGAGAGGGATGCCGTCCGGCACCCCTCCGAGCACGGCGCGGCCGATCCGGTGGGGCAGATCGCGCACGACCTCCCAGCCGACCCGGGCCCCGAGCGAGTATCCGACGTAGACGGCCTCGTCGACGAGATACATGTCCATGACCGTCTCGACGTCGGTCGCGAGAGTGCGGATGCCGTAGGCGTCGGCCTGGTGCGGCTTCTCGCTGAGCCCATGGCCCCGCTGATCGAGCGCGAGCACCCGATACCCCGCCTTCGTGAGCTCGCGCACCCACCCCGTGAGCACCCAGGTGTCGCGGGCGCTCGACGCGAACCCGTGCACGATCACCGCCACGGGAGCATCCACATCACCCCAGGTGTAGGTCGCGAGGCGAGTGCCATCGGCGGCGTGCACCTGCTGGGGTTCGGGCATCTGGGTCAGGTCGGAGAGAGGAACAGCCACGGCATCCATTGTGCTCCCCCTGCGATGCCCGGAGACGCCGAGACCCACCGGCCCCGAACGGACGGTGGGTCTCGGTCCTCAGCGGAGGCGGCTCAGAAGCGAGCGCGCAGAGCGTCGCCCAGCGAGGCGTCGACGTTCGTCCAGTACTGGAAGAACCGCTCGCGGATCGCGTCGATCGTGATGCCCTGTCCCTGGCCGGTCAGCGTGTCGAGGAAGCGCGCGCGCTGCTCGTCGTCGAAGACCGTGCGGTAGAGCGTGCCCGCCTGACCGAAGTCGTCGTCGTCGAGGTGCAGGGTCGCGGCGGCGCGGATCAGCTCGCCGTCCGACTCCCAGCTCGCCTCGACACCGGCAGCGGGGTCAGCCGTGGGTCCGCCGGCGGGGCCGTAGGAGTTCGGCGTGTAGACGCGGTGCTCGGCCGGGTTGAACTTGTACTGCATCTGGCCTTCGTGCATGTAGTTGCGCACCTCGGCCGCGTGCGGCTGGTTGACTGGCAGCTGGTTGTAGTTCGCACCGATGCGGTAGCGCTGAGCATCCGAGTATGCGAACACGCGAGCCATGAGCATCTTGTCGGGCGAGATGCCCGTGCCGGGAACCTGGTTGCCGGGCGAGAAGGCGGCCTGCTCGATCTCGGCGAAGAAGTTCTGCGGGTTGCGGTCGAGCGTGAACGTGCCGACCTTGATGCGCGGGTAGTCCTTCTTCGACCAGGTCTTCGTCAGGTCGAACGGGTTGAAGCGGTAGGTCTTGCCCTCTTCGTAGGGCATGACCTGCACGTAGACGTCCCACGAGGGGGCGTCGCCGCGAGCGATCGCGTCGAACAGGTCGCGACGGTAGTAGTCGGCATCCGATCCGGCGAGCTTCTCGGCCTCTTCGGCGCTCATCGCCTCGACGCCCTGCTTCGACAGGAAGTGGTACTGCACCCAGAAGCGCTCGCCGGCGGCGTTGACCCACTGGTAGGTGTGCGATCCGTAGCCGTTCATGTGGCGCCAGCTGCGCGGCAGGCCGCGGTCACCCATGAGGTAGGTGACCTGGTGGGCGGACTCGGGGGAGAGGGTCCAGAAGTCCCACTGCATGTCGGCGTCGCGCAGACCCGAGTCGCCGAGACGCTTCTGCGAGTGGATGAAGTCGGGGAACTTCATGGCGTCGCGCAGGAAGAAGGTCGGAGTGTTGTTGCCGACGATGTCGAGGTTGCCCTCGGGCGTGTAGAAACGCAGCGCGAAACCGCGCACGTCGCGCCAGGTGTCGGGCGAACCCTGCTCGCCGGCGACCGACGAGAAACGCAGCAGCGTCTCGCTCTGAGCGCCCGGCTGGAAGGCCGCGGCACGGGTGTAGGCCGACACGTCCTCGGTGACGGTGAACGTTCCGAAGGCTCCGCCGCCCTTGGCGTGGGGGTTGCGCTCCGGCACGCGCTCGCGGTTGAACGACGCGAGCTTCTCGACGAGGTAGCGATCGTGCAGAACGGTGGGGCCGTCAGCTCCGACGGTGAGCGAGTGCGCGTCGCTCGCGACGGGGGTGCCCGTCTGGGTGGTGGTCGATGGGTCGGTCATGTTCTTCTCCTTCTGCACGCAGACACGACGATCATCCCGGGTGCCCGGGAACGGCGTCGGATGCTACTGCGCGGCGTTCTGGCAACTGGGGCACAGGCCCCAGAAGGTCACTTCGGCTGTCTGGACGGTGAATCCCCCCGCCGAAGACGGGGTGAGGCACGGCGCTTCGCCGACGACGCAGTCCACATCGCCGATCGCACCGCACTGGGTGCACACGATGTGGTGATGGTTGTCGTCGATGCGCCTCTCGTAGAGCGCCGCGGAGCCTGCCGGTTCGATCCGGCGGATGAGGCCCGCCGTCGTCAGGTCCGCGAGGATGTTGTGCACCGACTGGATCGACGTCGTCGGAAGCACGTCGGACACGGTGCGGAAGATCCGCTCCGCATCCGTGTGGGCCATGGATTCCAGTGCCTCGAGCACGGCGACGCGGCCCGCGGTCGCACGCAGCCCGGCACCGCGAAGTGCCGAGTCGAGTTCTGTCTCCATGGCCCCGACTCTACCGTTTATTTTGAGTAACTCAAAAGAATGGCGTGTCGGGCGCGGCGGTTGCATCATCCTGGCTCATCCGTAGCGTGGAGGGATGTTCAGGAAACGAGCGGCGACGATCGGACTGGTCCTGATGGCGGGCATCGCGCTCGCCGGATGCACGGGAGAGCCGTCGGGGTCGGCGACCGGATCGACGTCTCCCTCGCCATCTCCGAGCGGCTCCGCGTCGACGGCGACTCCGGATGCCGACTCCGACGAGGCGCAGCTTCCGCTGCCCGTGGACGAGATCGCCGAGTGGGCGCAGACGGCGGTACCGGGGTCGGACTCGCCCGGATACGTCTTCGGCTTCTCCGGATGGATGAGCGAGAACAGCTCGGCCAACGACGTCACCAGCTTCACATCGCTCGAACCGGGGACCTATCAGGCGCAAATCGCATGCCGAGGCGAGGGGACGATCGTGCTCACCGTCAGTGAACTCGATGAGGGATCGCCGTCGGAGCCGATCGCGTGCACGAACGAGACGATCGCGTTCGACGTCACGAATGCCCGGACCGGGGTGAGGTTCGAGCTCGCTCTCGACGGCGCTCCCACGATCAATGCGATCTCGCTCGTCACCGTGCCGTGAGTTTCCAGTGCTCTCGTTCCGCTGCGGGGGTCAGGACTCCGACGGTGCGAGGGGCAACTCGAGGCCGTAGTTCCACGTCAGGATCGCCGGCTGCTCGCGATAGAAGCTCAGCACCGACACCGATCCGGCATCCAGCGTGATCTGCGCGCCGAAGCGCGGAGCGAGGCGCAGGTAGACGGCGGTGAGGATGCGGAGGAAGTGGCCGTGCGCGACGAGTGCCACATCGCCCTCGGTCAGCGCCGGCAGCACCCGTGTGAGCACGCGGGACGCGCGGGCGGCGACCTCCTCCACGGTCTCGCCCGGCGTCGCGCCCCGGATCACACCGTGGGTGAAGGCGCTCCAGTCGTAGCCGAGCTCCTCGCGGATGTCCTTCGTCGTGCGACCCTCGTATCCGCCGTAGTCCCACTCGACGAGCAGCGGATCGACCTCGGCGTGAAGCCCCGCGAGCTCGGCCGTGCGCCGAGAGCGCTCGAGGGGTGACGACAGGACGAGCGAGAAGTCGTAGTCGGCGACCAGCCTCCCGGCAGCGCGAGCGAGGTCTTCACCCCGCGCCGTGAGCGGGATGTCGGTGAGGCCGGTGTGGCGGCCGGCCCTCGACCACTCCGTCTCGCCGTGGCGCAGGAGGACGAGCTTTCCCGAGGGATTGTCGGGGGCGGGGCGATCGGGCAGCGGGTCGTACTCGGGAAGCGCAGGCACACCGCAACCGTAGTCCGCACGCGTGCCGACGGCACAGCCCCGCACCCTCACCGCGTGATGGTGAAACCTCCGCCGCGCACGCGAACCCTGCCGCCCTGTACAGCTTGGCCACGCTGCGACCCGTCGGCCTCGTAGGCTCGGCCCGATCCCGCAGCGAGGGGCGAGACTCGCTGATCGCGCCGAGCGCCGTTCGCGTACAGCACCGCGGAACCGGATGCCATGGCATACACGGCCGTGGACACCGCCGGCTGGATGACGAGAGCGTCGAGCCGCAGATCGCCGGTGCTCGTGCACCGGACGGTCACCGCATCGGCGGGAAGATCGCCACCGAGCAGCTGGGGAACGAGCATCCCGTCGGCCTCCGTGAGGCCGCGATCGCCCGTTCCTCCGGCAGGGGTTCGCGTGCTCCAGAGCCGCCTGCCACCGCGGAACACCTCCCACACCGCCTCTCCGGCATCCGCCTTCTGTCTCCAGACGAGACCGTGCAGGATGCCGCCGGCCTCTGTCACATCGAACTCGACCGACTCGCCCGCGGGAACCCGCACATACGCGGCTCCCGAGAGGTTGCCCTCGCCGATCCACGCGCCGCCCTCTGGCCGCACGACTTCGCAGCCCGCCGAGAGCCGAGCGCCCTCGGCATCGATCACCCGAAGTCCCGAGAACGAGGACAGGCCGGTGATCGATGTCGCGATGCGTGCGATGTCGCGGTTCGCGTCGAGCAGCAGCATCGTGAGCAGCCCGTGGATCGTGGACTCAGCCCCCGAGTTACGATTCACGCGCCCGTCGGTCTCCACGCCGTCGAACGTCACGCCGGTGGCCGGGTCGTACACCGGGACGCCTGCGGTGTTCGCCCCGAAGAACCAGCTGGCAGTCAGCCCGGCGAGCACGCGCATACCGTCTCCGCCGACGGACGCCGCCTGTACGGCGCCCGCGACGCGGCCGTGTGCGCCGTACGCGATCTGCGCCTCCGCGGGCAGCGGCGCCCAGGCGTTGTGCGGTCCGCCCGAGGCGAGCACCTGCGGGGTGAACGTCCCCGCGTCCGCCACGGCCGCGGCGGTCCATTCTCGGCGGCGCAGCAGCGCACCCGCGCGAGCCAGTGCCTCCGGTGCGGCAGCGCCCCAGGCATGCCAGAAACCGAGAGACCCGGTCCACGGCAGAACGGCGCCGAACGGCCATCCCTTCGCCGGGTCGGTGGCCATCGCGGCCACCCCTTCTCCGTAGGTCTGCAGAGCCTGACGGCTGCGCGCATCTCCGGCCTCGGTCGCCGCAGCGAGCCCGAGCATGGCCTCGGCCGTCGCATCCGCGCCGCCGGCGATCAGCCAGGCGGGCAGATCCCGTCCGTCGCTGCGCACCCAGTGACCGGCACGCGACAGAGACTCGCGACCGAGCGCGTCGAGAGCGAGATGCAGCCGTGCGAGCAGGAATGCCGCGAACTCGGAATCCTCCCGCCGGAACGCCGCATAGCCCTCGCCGAATGCCCAGACCGAACGAGCGAGCCAGTAGGACTCGGCGGAGTCCGACGGGTCGGGCAGTTCGACGGGGATCGCGCTGGGGTTCAGGGTGCCGTCCTCCTGCTGCCACAGCACCACCCGGCCGGCATTCGGCCCGCTCGTCGTCTGCAGGAACGCCAGCGACCTCAGCACATCGCGTGCCTCGTCGCGGGCCTGCGCGTCGCCGGTCGCCTTCCACGCGCGCAGGAACACGATCGCCGCTCGCGCGATGTCATCCGCGTTGTAGGCGCCCTGCGTCCAGTACCCGGTCACGGCGTCGCGAGTGCCGCCACCCACCGGACGGAATCCGCCCGCACCGTCGGTGTCGGCATAGGTCCACGGTGCGAGCACGCGGGGTGAGGCGTCGATGCCGAACGTGGTGTGCGTGGTACTCGCCACCACGGGAACCTCGGCGAGCAGGAAGCGCAGGTGTGCGAGGTTCGTGAGCCGCGCGCCTCCACCCGCGCCGATCGGTCGAGATCCGAGCGGCAGTGCGGCGGGCGCCGAGGCGTGCGCTCCGGCAGGGTCGAGCGGAAGCAGCGCGAGTGCAGAGGTCGCGGCTGCGGCGGTCAGGAACGTGCGTCGGGAGATGGACATGCTCTCATTCCTCGTTCGTGTCTCTCAGTGCCCGGCCCCACGGCTGCGCGGGATCGTGGATGGCGACGGCCAGCGTCGTGTCGGACTGCCCGTAGTAGGCGAACCACTTGCCTCGGAACTTCACGAGTCCTTCGACGAACGTGACGTTCGAGACCAGGCCGTTCATGTCCTCGAATGTCTGCGGCCTCAGCCATGGCTCCTGCAGGCGGGCGATCACCTTCGTCGGCTCGTCGGGGTCGATCGCGATCTGCCCGCACCGGTAGTCGACGTCGACCGATCCGTCGTCATGCACGACCCTCGTCGCGCCGTTGGTGAGGAACACCAGCAGTCCGTTGTCGGCGAGCACGGGCGAGGTGCCGATCTCGACGAGCGCTTCGTCCCAGGTGCCCGGGGTCGGCGAGTACATCGGGTCGGTGTCGGCCGTGCCCGGCGTCCAGTGGATGAGGTCGTCGCTGGTCGCCCAGTAGATCGCCCCCTCGCCGAAGTACATCCACCATTTGCCGTGCATCTTCTGCGGCACGATCACGCCGGCCTTCGACCAGTTGAACCCACGCGGATCCATGGTCTTGAACGTGTCGAAGTCGTCGAACAGCGGGCCGTGCTTGGTCCAGGTGCGCAGGTCGGTCGAGGTGGCGAGGCAGAGCTGGGCGCTGCGTCGGTCCCATCCCGTGTAGGTCAGATAGTAGGTGCCGTCGATCAGCGCGATGCGCGGGTCCTCGCATCCGAAGCGCTCGTAGTCCTCTGAGGGGGAGAGGATCGGCGCGTCCTCGCGGGTGAAGTTCACGCCGTCGCTCGATCGCGCGATGCCGATGTGCGAGACGATGTCGTCGGCGTGCGCCCGATAGAGCAGCACGACCTCGTCGCCGTCGACGATCGCGGCCGGGTTGTAGAGATTGGCCGACTCCCAGCTGTCGCCTTTCGGTCGAAGGATGGGATTGGCCTCGTAGGGGACGAAGGGGCCCAGGGGGAAGGTTGCTCCGGTGAACATGGGGTGCCTTTCTGGCTAGCCTTTGACGGCGGCGCCGAGGTCGGTGGCTCGGAAGAACCGCTGGAAGACGATGAACAGGATGACGACGGGGAACGCCAGCGCCGTGGCGCCGGCGAGGATGGCCCCGTTGGGATTCGCCGTCGACTGCGCGACGTTCGAGATGTAGTTGGCGAGCGATACGGCGAGCGGCTGCAGCGACGCGTCCTTCGTGATGAGGAACGGCCAGAGGAACTCGTTCCAGGGGCCGATGAACGTGACGAGCACCACCGTGACGAGTACCGGCTTGATCAGCGGGATCGCGACGGACGTCAGCAGCCGGATCTCGCCGGCTCCGTCGATGCGCGCCGCCTCGAAGATCTCGACGGGCAGCGCCTTGAAGAACTGCACGAAGATGAACACCGCGGTCGTGTTGATGAGGAACGGCAGGATCATGCCCATGTATGAATCGCCGAGCCCGTAGTTGCGGGTGATCTGCACGTAGAGCGGGATCATCAGCAGCTGGAACGGCACCATCTGCACGAGCAGCATGAGCACCCAGATGACGCCACGGCCGCGGAAGTCGAGCCTCGCGATCGCATATCCGGCGAGCAGCCCGAACACCACGGTGCCCAGCAGCACACCCGCCGTGAAGATCAGCGAGTTGAGCAGGGAGCCCGCGAGGTCGATGCGGGAGTCGATCGCGAGGAAGTTGTCGACCGTCCACCCGCTCGTCGGGAAGAGCTCGCTGGGCGAGTTCGTCGGATTCTCCTGGAAGGCCCCGACCAGCATGAAGTAGAACGGGAAGGCGAAGCCGATGGCCGCGACCGTGAGCAGGATGAGGCTCAGGATGCGGGGCAGTGAACGCGTGCGTCTCATGGTCATCGCTCCCTGGTCGCGCGGTTGGCGGCGAGTGACAGCATCCCGACCAGGATCACGAGGATCATGCCGATCGCTGCCGCGGTGTCGGGGTTCTGCTGCTGGATGCCCAGCTGGTAGATCAGCAGCACGGGGGTCGACGAGGCGCCGTCGGGGCCACCGCCGTTGGTCAACAGGTAGGGCTCGGTGAAGAGGTTGGCTCCGGTGATGATCGACAGGATCAGCACGAGCGTGGTGGCGCTACGGACGCCGGGTACCGTGACGTTCCAGAATCGGGAGAATGCTCCCGCGCCGTCGGTCTCGGCCGATTCGTAGAGCTCCTTCGGCACGTTCTGCAGCGCCGCGAGATACAGCAGGATGTAGAAGCCCAGCTGCTTCCACGTGACGTAGAGCGCGATCATCGGCATCGCCAGCCCGCTGTTCACGAGCCACGACGGATCGGGGGCGAGCGGGCCGAGGATCGTGTTGATCAGACCGTTGCCCGAGAAGAGCAGCATCCACACGCCGACGAGCGAGACACTGGCCGTCAGATACGGCACGTAGAACGCCACGCGGTAGGCGGCGACCCAGCGGATGCCGGTGTTCAGCGCCGCGGCCAGCACGAGCGAGAGCACGGCGGTGAGCGGCACGTTGATGACGAGGAAGATCAGGGTGTTGCGGAACGAACCGAGCACTCTCGGGTCGGTGAGCACGGTCACGAAGTTGTCGAAGCCCACGAACGGTCGCTCGACCTCGACGTTGGGGGCGGTGAAGAAGTAGTCGTGGAAGGCGATGTAGACCGCGAATCCCAGCGGGAACGCGAAGATCGCCAGCACGAAGACCAGGTACGGCAGGGCGAACAGGCCGCCGATCGGTTGCGCACCCAGCAGTCGGGTGCGCAACCGCGCCCTCGGTGGCCGGCCCGCGGACGGGGCCGGGGCTGAAGTGCCCCCGGCCACGTCCGCGACGGCGTCGTCTCGGAGCGTCATCGCAGACTCATCACTCGGCGACGAGGTCGTCGATCTTCGTCGTGGCGTTCTTCAGGAAGTCGTCGATCGACTCCTTGCCGAAGATCACGGCGGCGGAGTACTCGTCGCGGAACGCCTGCCAGGCCTCCACGGAGTTCGGGATGCTGGGCACATCGGCCGTCGCCTCGGCCTGCTCGGCGAACGCGACGTAGTTCGGGTTCGCATCGAAGTAGTCGGCGTAGGTCTCCGTGAGGTCGGTGCGCATCGGCATCTGACCGGTGGCCTCGAGCAGCTGTCCGTCGCTGTCGACGCTCGTCGAGAACTTCAGGAACTCCCATGCGGTGCCCTGGTTCTCGCACGCGGTGAACATGGAGACGCTCTTCGAGTCGGCGAAGGTCGTCGGGTTCTCGCGGCCGTCGCTGGTCGGGACCGGCATGAACCCGACGTCGACGGTCTCGGCGTACGAGGGGATCGCCCACGGACCGGCGAGCTGCATGGCGGTGGTGCCGGCGGACATCGCATCGTCGGTCGACGCCTCGTTCGGCGAGAGCTTCTCGTCATAGAACGTCTTCCAGAATTCGGCGACCTCGCGGCCGGCATCCGAGTCGACCGTCGCCTTGCCGTCTTCGACGAGCATGGTGCCGTCGGTCTCGGCGAGGTAGAGCGGGTAGAAGTCGAACCAGGGCTGGTAGAACTCGCTCGTCGGAGCCGGCCAGATGGCGCTCTGCACACCGGAGGCGACGATCGCCTTGGACCCCTCGAGGAACGCGTCGTACGTGTTCATCTGCGGGTCCTCGGGATCGATGCCCGCGGCCTGGAACAGCGCCTTGTTGTACATGACCATGACGGGGTTCGACTTCCAGGGCAGCTGGTAGAAGCTGCCGTCGGTCGCATACGAGTCGACCTCTCCTCCGCGCTCGGTGATGTAGTCGCTGCCGCCCTCCATGGTGCTGAGGTCGACGAGTCCGCCCTGCTTGACCCAGCCCGAGACGGCGGCCGGGGCCACGTTGTAGACGAGGCAGGGTGCGGTGCCGGCGGTGATCGCGGCGGTGATGGCCTCTTCCGACGACGAGCCCGCGGGGATCTCCTGGGCGTTGACCTTCTCGTCGGGGTGCTCGGCGTTCCAGGCGTCTACGACGGCGGTGCCCCAGGCGACCTCCTGCTCGTTGTTCGACAGCCAGATGTCGATGGAGCCGGTGCCGTCGGCCGAGGCGTCGCCGCCCCGGCCTCCTGACGAGCATCCGGTGGCGACCAGTGCGACGGCTCCCAAGAGCGCTGCTGCGCGGATCTTCTTCTTCATGTTGTCCTCCTTGACGCGATGGTTCGGGTGATCGTCTAGCGGGTGGTGCTCTCCCGGAAGTGCACGACGTTGCAGTCGACGACCTCGGTGCGCGGTTCGGCGCCGAGGATGTCGGCCTGCAGCAGGCGGGCTGCCGCGCGGCCACGTGCGGCAGGACCCGACGAGACGCTCGTGAGCGCAGGGGAGAGGTGGGCCGAGAGGTGGTCGTCATCGAAGCCGGCGATCGCGAGATCGCGGGGGATGCTGAGTCCGCTCGAGCGGGCGTACGACAACCCGGCGATCGCCATCGTGTCGTTGGAGTAGAGGATCGCGGTCGGTCGCTCGGGAAGCGCGAGCAGCTCGGCGGTGCGCTCACGACCGCTGGATGCCGTGAAGTCGCCCTCGCGCAGCAGTGCGTCTCCGCCCACGGCGTCGATGTAGGCATCCGCCCGCACCCGCGAGTGCACGTAGTCGAGAGGACCGGCCACGTGCGCGATGCGCTCATGCCCCTCGGCGCGCAGGTGGGCGATGATCTCGCGCACCGGGGCGTCGTCATCGGTGCGTACGCACGAGAAGCGGGTCGGCTGCTCGTAGGCGCCGACCAGCACGGCCGGCAGGCCGAGTTCTTCGAGCAGCGGCACGCGCCAGTCGTCGTTCCGAAGATCGAGGAGCAGGGCGCCGTCGGCCCGCCCGTGGCTGAGCGAGCGATAGGCGCGTTCCTCTGCGGCCCGATCGGGAACCACCTGCAGGATCAGGGCAGTCTCGGTCTCGGCCAGCACGGACTCGACGCCGGCGATGAACGCGGGGAAGAACGAGTCGTTCGCGATGACCTCGGGGTCGCGGGCCAGCACGACGGCGAGGGCGTTGGCCTTCTGGGTGGCCAGCGCGCGGGCGCTCTGGCTCGGCACCCAGTTCAGCTTCTCCGCGGCGGCGAGCACTTTCGCCCTGGTGTCGTCGGAGATGGGGCGCTTGCCGCTCATCGCGTGAGAGACGGTGGCCTTGGTGACTCCCGCCTCGCGGGCGACGTCGGCGATCGTCGTGCGGCTCATGCCACCTCCTCGTGGAACATCGGGCTGATCGTCCGCATCTTCGCCAGGCGTCGGTTTAACCGGTTTGACAGGTGCGGGTGCAGCGAGTGTAAACCGGTTTGACGACGCCCGTCAAGAGGGCCGGACGGATGCCACAGGGCGCGACCAGGGTCAGACGAAGGTGACGGTCTGCTGCAGTCGGGTGCGGACGTCGAACAGTTCGTTGCCGCCGATCGCTCGTGCGCCGGGCACTCCCTGGCGCAGCACCATCGCCAGGGCGCTGCGCCGCACGACCACGACGGGCACCCCGCGACTGCTGCCCAGAGGCGTGACGGCCTGTGCCAGGTCGTCGTCGGGGAGCACCATGATCAGACCGCCGAACTTCACCTTGGCGGCCTTCGCGACGGTGCGCATGCGGCCGAGCGCCGCGGTGACGGGCGCGCGTGTGCCGAGGCTCGGGCCGGTGATCTCGCCGCGGCGGAATCCGACGACGCCGCCGAAGTCCTCCGACATCACGCCGTAGAGACCCGACGGACTGAGCACGACGTGGTCGAGCTTGTCGTCGGGGTCGGCGCCGGTCGCGACGTCGTGCCAGACCGTGAATCCCATTCCGAGGGCGCTGACGGTGCGGGCCGTCGCCTCTTCCGCGAGGGCATCGGCGAGCAGCCGTCGCAGGTCTCGCGGCGCTGATCGCACGAGCGCCGGGTCGTAGGGATCGGGCACCTCGACGCCACGGCCGGCCCACTCGCGGATGAGTGAGAGGTAGCGCTCTCGACGCCATCCGCCGGGGTGGCCGTACGACCGCGCCCGGGGACGCGTGTCGGTGCGGGTCGCCGACTGCGGCCGCCAGCCGTTCCACTCCGGTTCGGCGGGGATGCCGGGGTGGGCGCCGGAGCGACGGTCATAGGCGGCGCGGCCCTCGGGCGTGCCGACGAGTTCCCACGCGCGCTGCACCTGGATGAACACGGCCGCGTCCCCTCCGGTGTCGGGGTGGGTCTGGCGCAGTCGCAGACGATAGGCGCGCCGCAGCTCGCCGTCGTCGACGGTGGGGTCCACCCCGAGGATCTCGTAGGCGGAAGCCGAGAGCGGGCTGTCGAACATCGCTCTCCTTCCGAGATCGCGTCATCCAGAATATCCGGGCGCTGTTGTGGATCAGCCGGGGACGTCGACGATGCGCTCCACGCCGGTCACCGGCACGACGGAACCGGCGGATGCCGCCGCGAGATCGTCTGCGAGCCGGGGCAGCTCGTCTGCCGGGGCCCAGACCTCGAACGTCGCGACGGCGCCGTAACGGGCATCCCCGAGGGTAGCTCCGTGATGTCCCGCCCAGTCGCGCAGCAGGTTGTCATAGCGTCCGGCATCCGCATGGGCGACATCGATCGTCACCTGCGTGAGTGACTGCCGCCGTACGAGCGCTGCGAGATCGAGAGCCTCGGACACGGCCGTGGAGTAGGCGCGCACCAGACCGCCCGCTCCGAGCTTCACCCCGCCGAAGTAGCGGGTCACGACGGCCACGACGTCCGTCAGCTCGCGACGCCGCAACACGTCGAGCATCGGGATGCCCGCAGTGCCGGAGGGTTCGCCGTCATCCGATAACCGCGCCTGGTCGCCGAGAAGCCCCGTCACCATCGCGGTGCAGTTGTGCCGGGCATCCCACCACTGCTTGCGGAGGCGGGCGATCACGGCATCGGCCTCGTCGACTGAGGCGACCGGCTCGACGGTCGCGATGAATCGCGACTTCTTGATGACGATCTCGTTCGCGACGCCCGCGGCGATCGTGGCCGGATGGGAACGCGCGGGTATCATCCGCCCCAGGATAGTGCTGCCCTCGGCCACGCCTACGCGGTCCCCTCGCGCCGACCGGTGCTTCAGCTGCTCCCAGGACGATACTGGACCGGCGAAACCTTCGGGAGTCGGCGGGTGGCTGCTATATTCCGGTCGGCGAATGGGAATACAAGAATCCGTGTTAGCGTGATCGGCATTGACCAATGGGGGTCTAGTGTCAAATGAGGTCATCGTCGACAGTCCCATCAGGATCGGGAACTGGTATATCGAACCATTCTCCGATATGTCGGCGGCATTCTTCTTCTCTTCCGATCCTTTTCGCGTGTGCGTTCTTGATCGACTGAGCTGGTGGATCTACGAGCTCGCAGATTGTCGCTCCGAGGTGGAGATCGCAACGCACGTCACGAACGTTTCATCCGGTCGGATCGGCGAGGGCGAGGAAGCCCGGTCATTCGTCCGTGATCGACTCGACTCGCTTCGCTTGAAGGGGTTGGTCGCGTGACCTCGGCGGCCGGGAGAAGCGCACTCCTAGACGTTCGGGATCGCATCGCGACCGTGGTCGACCACTGCGAGGGCGTCTTAACCAGCGGGACCTTCGGCGTGGGCAGCCACATCAGCGGGACCGCCGATGCCTACTATCGCGGAGCGGGCAGAATCTGCGCCCAGGCGACCGGTATCGACCCGGAGATCGTTCTGCCGTCGCTCGCGCCCGGGACTGAATCTCTGCGACGATCACATCTCGACACGGGATTGAGAGCTGCATTCGCGGGCGATTTGGCTGGATGCGCGGCGGAGCTCGAGTCCTATGCGGATCGACGCGCAGAGGTCCACGGGGGAGAGCTTCGTCCCGCTGACGGCCCGCGGCTGGCAGAGGACTGGGGAGTTCCGGGCTCCAGTGGGGGAGCGCTGGAGCGGTTCACTGCGAGCACGGTGCTCGACGGGGAGCCGGTCGCGCTTCGTCATGCCGAGCACGATCCCGCGCTCGCCGAAGCTGTCCGCAGCGCGACCTCATTGGCTACGGCTGCGGCGCCCCGCATCGCCGGTGACGCGTTCTCGTGCGTGTCCCGCGTCGGCGCGTTCTCTACCGAAGCGACGTTGTGCAGCGGATACGCAAGCTCGGCCGCCCTCTTCGTCTTCATCAATCAAGAGGCGTTACGCGTTTTGGAGTCCGCCGCCGAATTTCTATTGCACGAAAGCCTGCATCAGAAGCTCAACGACATTAGTCTGGCGCGCACTCTGGTGCGCGCCGACTACGATGACGCGCAAAGCGACCAGGTTCATGTGCCCTGGTCTTTTGGTTCCGACAAAGTGCGCAGTTTCGGCGCAGATCGCAGTTTCGCGGCTTTTCACGTGTACACGCACCAGGTGCTGTTGTACCTCGGCATGTATCTTCACGGTCTGGCGGACGAGGAGCGGGCGATCGAGCGGGCGGCCCTGGCGTGGGCGAGGGCTGATGTGTTCGCGCGGGCGATTGACTCGGGAGAGCTGGATCGCGAGCTTGGACACGATGGGCGACGACTTTCCGCATGGCTGGGGGGTGTAGTGGACCGACTGGGTGAGATCACCCTCCCCGCGGGCCGACAGCTGAGTTCCTATCGCGGCGCCGTTCACGAATGAATCGAGTCCCTGGCGGGGGACGACCGGAGACCCTAGATGACAGGAGGGAGGGGAATATGAGCAACATCGCCAACTTGGAGCAGAGTCTCGCTGAGCTGTTCGAGACTGCGTCCGGATGGGACGACGGGATCGTGGTTCACGAATCGGATGCAGAGAGCGCAGACATCCGAGACATCCGTACGGATATCTCGAGCATGCTTGGTTCGCGTCCGTCAGGGAACTGACGCGGCGGTTGCCCACGGATCCAGTTTCGGGTTTCGAGGCACACGCTATGAGACGATCATCCCCCGTGCGGCTGACGCCGTCGGGCTGTTCAAGGTCGCCGTCGGATCGCGGAGCGGCCCGTCGCTCGGGGCGCTCGTCGACGTCATGCGCCACCTCTCCGCCTACCCCTCGTTCGCCGCGATGCGTCGCGCGATGCCGTCGCTGAAAGAAGTCGTTCTGACGTGAGATCTTCGAAAGAGAGCCGACTCTCCGGAATCGGGTTCGCCTTCCTGTTCCTGCTCTTGACGGGTACCGTGCTCGAGTCACTGATGCCGCTTCTGCTCGGTGCCGCGCTCGGTGCCGCACTCACCGATACGGGACTTGGCTTGCTCTTCGCTGGCGCACTCGCCGTCGCCGTCGTCCTGGCTGTCGCGTGCAACGTCGCTCGCCACGTCGTCGGCGGACGGTGGATGA
Organism: Microbacterium sp. Bi98; assembly: GCF_918698045.1. Lineage (NCBI taxonomy): Bacteria > Bacillati > Actinomycetota > Actinomycetes > Micrococcales > Microbacteriaceae > Microbacterium > Microbacterium sp. Bi98. Next base: position 25,585 of record NZ_CAKKLK010000007.1, read on the forward strand.
TCCAGCGGCAGACGGCCATGCGCGCAGAGGTCGGCGAGGCGATCACCGCAGAGACGCAGAGGTCCGTCGGCGCGTCGCATGTAGGAACGGTGCTCGGCTCGGACATCTCGCGGATCGCGGGCTACCCGATCGCCGTGATGCGGTGGGCGGCTGCGATGGTCGGCCTCGTCATCGTCGCCGTCTACCTGCTGTGGCTGTCCATTCCGCTCGCGCTGATCGTGCTCGTCGGCGTTCCGCTGTTCATGTGGATCACGCAACTGGCCTCCGCGCCGTTGGAGGCGCGGCAGGAGGCGCTGAGGGACCGCGTCGGTCGTATCTCCGCCATGAGCTCTGACATCGCGCTCGGGTTGCGCTCGCTGTGGGCGGTCGGTGCGAGGGCATCCTTCCTCGCGCGTCTGCAACGCGAGAATCGCCGAGCGCAGGCAGAGGGCCTCCGGCTGGCAACAGCGGAAGCGGTGCTGCTCTCGGTCGGCGTGCTCCTTCCCGGAGTGATGCTGGTGGGACTGATCGCCGCAGGGGGAGCGCTTCTCGAGGCCGGAGCGCTCGAGCCGTCCGCGCTCGTGACGTTCTACGCCGCGTCGGCGTATCTCGTCGGGCCGATCCACACCACCGCGACAGTCCTGCAGGTGCGCTCAGCAGCGCGCGTGGCCGAACGGCGTCGTGCCGAGGTGACGGCGCCGTCGGAGGAGCCCACGAATGTCATCGCCGCGGTGGACGCCGACCGGTTGGATCCCACGGCCATCGCCGCGCGACGGCTGTCGGTGCTCCACCCCGGGGAGGACGCCGTCGTCGATCATCTCGCCGACATGTCTGCCGACGAAGTCGCGCGCCGCGCCGAGGTCGATACCTCTGGCGGCAAGCCGCGCGTCCAGTACGAGAACCCTGCGATCTTCTCGGGAACGATCCGCGAGCTCGTCGATCCGCGAGGCGAGGCGAACGACGAGACCATCGTGTCGGCGATCCACGCGGCTGCGGCCGACGACGTCGTCGAGCGGCTCGACGACGGACTCGATGAGGTCATCGGCGAGGGAGGACGACGTCTGTCCGGGGGCCAGCGGCAGCGGCTGATACTCGCGCGCAGTCTGCTGGGAGATCCCTGCTCGCTCGTTCTCGTCCGACCGACGTCGGCCCTCGACGTCGCCACCGAGGCGGAGACCGCGCAGCGCGTGGCCAGCCGACGACGCGCGCACACGACGATCGTCATCACGGAAAGCACGGCCTTCGACGAAAGTGCCGCCGCTGTGGCCGAACTCGGGAGGACGATGTGACCGACGTGATTCGCCATCTCCCTCGCCTGCGGGGAGCCGCGCTGCGGCACGGACTCGCGGACCTCGTGCGACCGCGGTGGTTCATGCTCGTCGGTGCGACCGCACTTCAGGGGGTGGCGGTGGTGCTCGGGCTCGTTCCTCCAATGCTTCTGGGCGCGGTGGTCGACGGCTACTTGGCTCAGAACCCGCTTCCGCTCTGGAACGTCGTGCTGCTCCTGGTCGCCGCGCTCCTCGTGGGTGGGATGGTCGGCTTCTTCGCATCGCGGGTCGCCTTCGCCTTCGGCGAGGAAGTCTTCGCCACCTTGAGATCACGCTTCTTCCGCGATGTGCTCGACCTGCCGCTGACTATGGTCGAGGCGCTGGACTCCGGCGAGATCCTGTCGCGCACGACCTCGGATCTCGATGCGGTGCACGAGGTGGCCCGCACGGGCGTGCCGGAAACGCTCGTGGGAGTCGTGACCACCGTGGTCACGATCGCCGTGGCTTTCATCGTGAACCCCTTGGTGGCTCTCGGGACGGTGATCGGACTCCCTCTGATCGTTCTGTCTACGCGATGGTATGTGCGGCGGGCGCCCGAGGTATATGAGGCGGAGCTAGAGGCCAAAGCCGCACTGATCACCGAAGCGACCGAGACTGTACGAGGCGCGAAGACCGTCTCACTCCTTGGGTTGTCCGACGTGAGACGACGGCGCTTCCAGCGGGCCGTCGATCGTGCCGACGCGACCTCTCGCCGACCGCTGCGGTTGGAGGCGAGATGGTTCCCCGCGGTCCAGCTGGGCTATCACCTGCCTGTCGTGACCGTGCTCGCCGTAGGGATCCCACTCGTGGGAACGGGAGCGGCGCAGATCGGAGAAGTCGCGGCCATCGCCCTGTTCATGCGGACCATCGTGCTCCCTCTGGACGATGTCATCTACTGGTTCGGAGAGGCGCAGTCGGCGATGGTGGCGTTCGGACGGATCCTCGGTGTCCCCGGAACCCGTGGCCAGGAGCGGACGGAGGAACGAGGTGCGAGGGACGCGGCGCAACCGCTCCTCGAGATGCGCGACGTCACCTACACGTATCCCGGCGGCCACCGCGCGGTCGACGGCGTGAGCCTGGAGATCCATCCCGGGGAACGCATCTGCATCGTGGGCCCGTCCGGCGCCGGCAAGTCGACGCTCGGGATGATGATCGTCGGTGCGCTCGAACCGTCCGCGGGGACGATCGCTCTCGACGGCAGGCCCATCATCCCCGGCGACGGCACGGTGGCGATGGTCGCCCAGGAAGACTACGTGTTCGCCGACTCACTTCGCGTGAACGTCGCGCTGGGCGACGCCGATGCGGACGTCGACGACGAGCGCGTGTGGTCGAGTCTGGACGCCGTCGGCGCGTCGTGGGCCCGCAGCTTGGAAGACGGACTCGATACGGAACTCTCGGATGGCGAGCGGGAGCTCAGCCCGAGCGAGGCACGCCAGATCGCGCTTGCTCGGGTGCTCTATGCGGGACCGATGCTTCTCGTACTCGACGAGGTCACAGCAGCGTTGTCGGCGGGCGCTGCGCGCGATCTCCAGCTCGGCGTCGCTGCGTCGCTCCCCGCAGCCGCGGTGCTCCAGATCGCGCACGACTTGACGACAGCGCGAGATGCCGATCGTGTGGTGGTGATGGAGGGCGGGCGGATCGTCGAGGTCGGCACCCATGCTGATCTCGTCGGCCTGGACGGACGCTATGCGCATCTCTGGCGCATCTCGGAGGGGGTCGTGGCGTGAATCGCTCTGACGGACGACGCCTTGTTCTGCGTCCTGACGCCGTCGTGCGCATCGAGGGGCTCGACCGCGCGGACTTCACTTGGGGCACCGCGGGACCACGAGTGACCCTCCGCGGAGCGTCCTTGCGTGCCGTCGAGAAGTTCGCGGTGCCCCAGCTGGTCGAACATGTGGTCGAGGCGTTCTCTGCCTCGGCCGAGCGGGAAGTGATCGTCGCCGCGATCGAGCGGCTGATCGATGCCGGAGTGCTCGTGGATGAGTCGAGAGCCGAGTGGGAGACCGCCGCGCGGGTCGGCCTGTTCGGCGCCCCCGTCGTCTCGGTGCGATCCGCGCTCGCCGGTGAGGCCGACGTTATCGTCGTCGGGGTCCCTTTTGACGGTGGAGTCACGTACAGGCCGGGAGCCAGATTCGGCCCTCAGGGTATTCGGAGCGTGAGCAGGAGCGTCTTCCAGGCGGCCGAGCCGCCTAGGGGTATGCACGACCCCGTTCGCGGGAAGCGTGTGATGGAGTCTGTGCGGGTGAGAGATGTGGGCGACATCCTGCCCGACCCTGGCGGGGGTGGCAGGAGGCAACTTGACGACGCGCGGGTATTGGCCGGGCGGATCGCCGGCGCGGGCAAACTGCTCGTCGCCCTCGGCGGAGACCATTCGATCTCGGCGCCACTCATCGCCGGGGTGGCTGATAGCGTCGGCTCCATCGGAGTGCTGCACTTCGATGCCCATCACGATCTCTCCCATCCCGCGTCGGGCGACATGAAGGGTCTGCACCACGGGAATTTCCTCAACTGGAGCGCGGGGGATGACAGGGTCGCGCATATCGTCCAGTGCGGCATCCGCCAGCTCACCTCAGTCGATCCCGAGACGCTCGATTCGCATCACGTGTGGCCTGGCCGGACATGGGTCGACGCGGGCGCGGAGTCGCTGCTGCGCACCATCGCCGCTGATATCCCGTGGTATGTAACGGTCGATGTCGATGTCATCGATCCCGCACACATGCCGGCCACGGGCACACCCCTACCGGGTGGTGTGCGATGGGGGGAGCTTATCGACGTGCTCGTCGCGGTACTCGGATCGCGGAGAGTCGTGGGGATCGATGTCGTGGAGTTCCTGCCGGACGGACACGACGCTCCGGGCCTCGAGATTTCTGCTCTGCTCGTCCACGCTGTGGACGCCGCCATGGGTGGGAGGCGCTGAACATGCTCTCGGTGCGCCTTCTCGACACGCGCGAGTTCGGTGAGCATGAGGAACTTCTTCGCACGACTGGCGTCATCGGCGAGGGCGCCATGTCGCGCCAGCTGGACTCTCTGGTCGACGTCGACGTCGCTGTCGCGTATTGCGGACGGCGACCGGTGGGTTGCGTCGCGGTCAGCCCGCAGAGGAGAGATGGTCACCTCGTGGCCGATCTTCGGGGAGGAGTTCTGGTGGGTGATCGAGGACGCGGAGCGGGGAGAGCGCTGATCGACTGGTTCTGCGACGCGGGGATCGAGGAGTTGGACGCCCGGATCATCGAGGTGATCATCGACGACGGGGTCGGCGATGACGCGTTGCGTCACATCCTGAGCGAGCGAGGCTTCGTCGCCGAGGACTTCGTCGAGATGACTGCGCCGACACGCGAGCTCGGCGGGGTGAGCCTCCCGGATGGCGTGGCGCTGAGCCTGCTGGACGAGTCAGATCTTCCGCTCGCTGCAGCCATCTACGGCAGCGCGCACGGCGTCAGAGTCGATGTCGACCATGCGGAGCGTGATCTTCTCGCTGTGTGGAACTCTCCGTTCGTCAGCCGGAGGGATAGCGTGATGGCGTGGCGAGACGGACTTCCGGAGGGCTTCGCCATCGCTTACCGCTGGCCTGGTGATCCGGAGGATCTCTGGATCGAGTGCCTCTCTGTCGGGCCTGGAGGCGGTGACGGCGGTGCGCGAGTCGCTCGCGCTCTGCTCAGCGTCTTGCGCTCGACGAGGGACGGCACCCGTTCGGTGAGCACCGGGGTGACTGCCGCGAAATCGGTGCAGTATGAGAGGTCAGGCTTTGAGGTCCAGCGCCGCTGGGCCCGGTTCCGCCAAGTCTTCGTGGCCGGGTAGGAGCGCGGGCTCACCGGTCGACGAACGACATCTGCTGCGGGTTGTAGCGGTCGCCCTGCACCCCGACGCGAGCGGCGAGCTGGTCGAGATCCGCCATCTCGTCTGCCGAGAGCGCCACGGCCGCCGCTCCCGCGTTCTCGGCGATGCGCGAGGTGCGGCGGGTGCCGGGGATCGGCACGATCCACGGTTCGCGGGCGAGCAGCCAGGCCAGCGCGATCTGGCCGGACGATGCGTCCTTCGCCTCGGCGAGTGCCGTGACGTGACTCACGAGGGCCTGGTTCGCCGCCCGGTTCTCCTCGCTGAAGCGGGGGATCGTGCCGCGGATGTCTCCGTCTGCGAATGAGGTGGTCTGGTCGACGGTGCCGGTGAGGAACCCCTTGCCCAGAGGGCTGAAGGGTACGAAGCCGATGCCGAGCTCACCGAGCACCGGCAGAACCTCACGCTCGGGATCGCGCGTCCACAGCGAGTACTCGCTCTGCAGCGCGGTGACCGGCTGCACGGCATGCGCGCGTCGGATGGTGGATGCCGAGGCCTCGGAGAGCCCGAAATGACGCACCTTGCCTTCGGCGATCAGCTCCGACACCGTGCCCGCGACGTCTTCGATCGGCACGTCCGGGTCGACGCGGTGCTGGTAGAAGAGGTCGATCACATCGGTGCGCAGGCGCCGCAGCGATGCCTCCGCGACGCGGCGGATCTGCTCGGGGCGGCTGTCGAGCCCGACGCTCTTGCCGTCTTCGATGCGCCACCCGAACTTCGTCGCGATGGCGACCTGGTCGCGGATCGGCTCGAGCGCCTCGCCGACGAGCTCTTCGTTGACATAGGGCCCGTACACCTCCGCGGTGTCGAAGAACGTGACGCCGAGGTCGAGAGCCGACCGCAGCACGCCGATCATCTCGTCGCGGCTGCCGGGGTTGGGTCCGTAGCTCTGCGACATCCCCATGCAGCCGAGTCCGACTGCCGAGACCTCGAGGCCCTGTCCGAGTGTGCGAGTGTGCATGTCGAGTCCTTTCGTCAGGGCCGACGCTACGCGCGCTGACGGCCCCGAGGGAGGGCCTGTCGGAACCTCCCACAGGCAGCCGCCGTTCACGATTCAGCACGAGCAGTCCCGGACACAGCAGAACCGGCCGATTCGTCAGGAATCGGCCGGCTCATGCTGAATTGTGAACGCCGAGCCGTCGCGACTACTCCGCCGAGTCGTCGCGCAGGTAGGCGATGTGCGCGGCGTGCCGGGTCAGGTGGTTCTGCGACTTCCGCACGAACAGCCACGCGACGAGCAGCAGCACGAACCAGATCGGAGTCACGAGCAGCGCGGTCAGCGTGTCGGGCTGTGTCGTCAACGCCCACAGGATGAACACGAAGAACGCGAGCACGACGTAGACCATGAAGATGCCGCCCGGCATCCGGAACCTCGATGCGGCGACCTTCTCGGGCCGCCGGCGCCGGTAGACGAGGTAGCTGCACAGGAAGATCGTCCAGACGAACATGAAGCACACCGCCGAGACCGTGGTGACCATGTCGAACGCGGTGCCGATGTCCTTGCCGGCGTAGAGCAGCACGACACCCGACAGCAGCAGGATGCACGACAGGAACAGGGCGTTCTGCGGCACGCGGCGCTTCGACAGGCGTCCGAACAGCCGGGGCGCATCGCCGTCCTGTGCGAGCCCGAACACCATGCGCGAGGTCGAGTAGATGCCAGAGTTGGCGCTCGACATGGCAGAGGTCAGCACGACGAGGTTCACGACGGTGGCGGCGATGCCGAGGCCCGCGAGAGCGAACATCGCGATGAAGGGGCTCTCGCCCGCGACGTACTCGGTCCACGGCGTGACGGCCATCAGGATGACGAGGGCGCCGACGTAGAAGAGCAGGATGCGGATCGGGATCGCGTTGATCGCCTTCGGCAGATTCTTCTCGGGGTCCTTCGTCTCGGCCGCGGCGGTGCCGACGAGCTCGACGCCGACGAACGCGAAGACAGCGATCTGGAACCCGGCGACGAAGCCCATGAACCCGTGCGGGAACATGCCGCCGTGATCCCACAGATTCGCGAAGCTCGCCGTGCCCGCATCGTGCTGGAAGCCGGTGAAGATCATCACGAGACCCGTGATGATGAGCGCCACGATCGCCACGATCTTGATGAGCGCGAACCAGAACTCCATCTCGCCGAAGGCGGCGACGGTGGGCAGGTTCAGCGCGAGCAGGATGACGATCACCAGCACGCCAGGGATCCACAACGGGATGCCGGGGAACAGCGCATCCGTGTAGCCGGCGATCGCGATCACGTCGGCGACTCCGGTGACGACCCAGCAGAACCAGTACGTCCATCCGGTGAAGAACCCCGCCCACGGGCCGAGCAGGTCGCTGGCGAAGTCGCTGAACGACTTGTACTTGAGGTTCGAGAGCAGCAGCTCGCCCATCGCCCGCATGACGAAGAACAGCATGAAGCCGATGATCATGTAGACGAAGATGACCGAGGGGCCCGCGACCGAGATGGTCTTGCCGCTGCCCATGAACAGGCCGGTGCCGATCGCGCCGCCGATCGCGAGCAGCTGGATGTGCCGGTTGCTCAGTGCCCGCTTCAGGTGCTGCTCGTCGCCGTCGGCCGATCCGTCCACCCCGACGGATCCGCCTGTCTTCTCTGTCGTCATCGCTCGAACCTCCGGTGTTCCGTGCCGCGTCCCGCTGCGGCATCCTTCCGACCGTACTTGGCGATCGGGGATGGCATCCAACCGAATCGATTCGATAGCCTGGTACGACCCCCGATCATCCCCCAGTTCTGCGAGCCTCTTCTCTCATGGCCACCTCTCTGACCACGGGCCGTCCGTGGCGTGTCATCCTGTCGTTCTCCATTCCCCTGCTGCTCGGAAACGTCGTGCAGCAGATGTACCAGTTCGCCGACGCCGTCGTCGTCGGCCGGCACCTCGGCGTCGAGTCCCTCGCAGCCGTCGGCGCCACCGGCAGCCTGCTGTTCCTGCTCATCGGCTTCGCCTGGGGTCTGACCAGCGGTTTCGCGATCCCCATCGCGCAGGCGTTCGGAGCGGGTGACGGTGCCGCCGTGCGCCGCTCGGTCGCGACCGGCGTGATCCTGACCGGAATCACGAGCGTGGTGCTCACGATCGTCGCGCCCCTGATCGCCCGACCCGTGCTCGAGCTGCTGCAGACGCCGGCCGAGCTCATGCCCGAGGCGACGGTCTTCACCCAGATCAGCTTCATCGGCGCGAGCGCGACGATGTTCTTCAACTACCTCTCGGCGATCATCCGGGCGATCGGCGACTCGCGCACGCCGCTCATCTTCCTGACCGTCTCGTGCGCGCTCAACGTCGGCCTCGTGATCCTGATGGTCGGTCCGCTCGAGTGGGGAGTCGGCGGCGCAGCCCTCGCGACCGTCGTGGCCCAGGCCGTCTCCGTCGCACTGTGCCTCGAGTTCGTGCGCCGTCGCCTGCCGATGCTGCACCTGCGTCGCGCCGACTGGCGAGTCACCCGCGACGACTTCAGGGAGCACCTGCGCCTCGGTCTGCCGATGGGATTCCAGGCATCGATCATCGCGATCGGCACGCTCACCGTGCAGGTTGCGCTGAACACGCTCGGCTCGGATGCCGTCGCGGCCTATACGACGGCATCCCGCGTCGACGGCCTCGCGGTCGCCTTCCTCTCGTCGCTGGGCCTCGCGTCGTCGATGTACACGGCGCAGAACCTGGGCGGGCGCCGCCCCGACCGCATCCGTCGAGGAGTCGTCGAGGGCACCTGGATGGCGATCGCCGCCGGCATCGCACTCGGCGTCATCATCATCGCGTTCGGCACGCCGATGGTGCGCCTGTTCGTCGGTGAGGGGTCCGACGAGGTCGTGCGACTCGCGCACCTCATGCTGATCATCAACGGATGCGGGTACTGGGCCCTCGGTGTGCTGTTCGTGCTCCGCGGGGCGCTGCAGGGCCTCGGCCACACCCTCATCCCCACCGTCACGGGCGTGATCGAGCTGGTGATGCGCGTGGGAGCGGCCGTCGTGCTCGGCGCGCTCATCGGATTCGAGGGCGTCGCGCTCAGCAACCCTCTCGCCTGGCTCGGCGCGATCGTGCTGCTGGTGCCCGCGTACGTGCGCGCTCACCGGTCGCTCGCCCGCATGCCGGTCGACCCGATCGAGTCCACCGAGACGTCGGCGATGGCGATCATCGGTCCGACCGACGGCTCGATGGTCGTCGACGCGGTCGTCACCCAGCCGGTGCGAGTGGTCAAGAGGTCCCGGTTCGCACGGTTGAAGCGCCGCTGAGCAACGCGTCACGGTTGAGGAACATCATCCTTCAGATGGATGCCCAGAATGCCGACACTTCGTAATGTTGGTGATGCGGAGGTTCCGCGGACCGGGGGGTCGTGATGACATCGTCAAGGGTGGCAAGCGAACTGGCATCGATACTGGTGCCGATCGGAGTGGTGGGGGCCGTGCTCGCGGCGCTGTGCGCGATCGTGGCGGGAGTCGCGATCATGCGCGGAGCGGCGGGTCTCGCCGGCGGAGCGGTAGGACTGTGGATCCCGAGCGCGATGCTCAGCACCACGGCATCGTTCGCGAATCAGTGGACGCCGCTGCTCGTGTCCGGCATCGTGCTCGTCGCGATGCTGGTGATCGGAGCCGTCGCACGCGGGATCGTCAACGCGGGCGAGCCTGCCCGTGAGGTCGCCCGCGCCGCGCGGATCCAGGCTGTCGTCGACGCGCCCGAGCCGACGGTCCCGGCGCGCTCCACGAAAGCGCCGAGCACCGGCAGTCAGCCTGCGCTCGCAGGCTGAGCCGCACTCAGCGGTAGTCGCGATCCCGGTGCTGCGCGGCCTCGTCTCCTGAGGCCACGCGCTCGGCCTCTCGGGCGCGCAGTTCGACCCGGCGGATCTTGCCGGAGATCGTCTTGGGCAGCTCGGGCACGAACTCGATGATCCGCACCCAGAGGTGCGAGGACAGCCGGTCGTGGGCGTAGGCGAAGATCGATCGCGCGGCCTCGGCGTCGGAGCCGGCCGCGTCGGGGCGCAGGCACACGTACGCCTTCGGGACTGCGAGCCGCGTCGGATCGGGGCTCGGGATCACAGCCGCCTCGATCACGAGGTCGTGCTCCAGCAGCACCGACTCGAGCTCGAACGGCGAGATCTTGTAGTCGGACGCCTTGAACACGTCGTCCGCCCGGCCGATGTAGGTCAGATAGCCGTCGGCATCCCGCTGGGCGATGTCGCCCGTGTGGTGGTATCCGCCGACGCGCGACTCGGCCGTCTTCTCGGGGTCGTCGTAGTACCCGGCCATGAGCCCCACCGGAGGATGCGCCAGGTCGAGCGCGATCTCGCCCTCGTGCTCGGCGAGCTCACCGGTCGCGGGGTCGAGCAGCACGACGGGGTATCCGGGCAGGGGTCGTCCCATCGATCCGATCTTGACGACCTGACCGGGGGAGTTGCCCACGCAGGCCGTCATCTCGGTCTGGCCGAAGCCGTCGCGGATCGTGCCTCCCCACGCCTCCTGCACCCGGTCGATGACCTCGGGGTTCAGCGGTTCGCCGGCTCCGACGAGCTCGCGCGGCGGGTGGGTCAAGCGCCCGAGGTCGGCCTGGATCAGCATCCGCCACACGGTGGGCGGCGCGCAGAACGTCGAGACATGATGCGTGTCCATGACCTGCATGAGGGTGTTCGCGTCGAAGCGGTCGTAGTTGTAGACGAACACGGTCGCCTCGGCGAGAAAGGGCGAGTAGAAGCTCGACCACGCATGCTTCGCCCAACCCGGCGACGAGATGTTCAGGTGCACGTCGTCGGGGCGCACACCGAGCCACCACATGGTCGACAGATGCCCGATCGGGTACGACACGTGGGTGTGCTGCACGAGCTTCGGACGGTTGGTCGTGCCGCTCGTGAAGTAGAGCAGAGCCGTGTCATCGGCGGGGGTCGCGGCGTCGGGCTCGAAGGTCGTCGGAGCGTCGGCGGAATCGTCGAAGCGCGTCCACCCGGCCGGAATGCCCTCGCCCACCCCGATGCGCAGGACGTCGCCGTCGATGTCGGTGATGCGCTCGGCCAGGCCGCCGAGCGTCACGATGGCGCGGGCGCGTCCGTGGTCGACGCGGTAGGCCAGGTCGGATGCCGAGAGCAGCGTCGAGGTGGGGATCGACACCGCGCCGACCTTGGTGATGGCGAGCATCACCTCCCAGAGCTCGATGGTGTTGCCGAGCATCACGATGACGTGGTCGCCCCGCCCGATGCCGAGTCCTGTGAGCCAAGCGGCGACCTGGTCGGAGCGGCTCGACAGCTCTCCGTAGGTCCACGACTCGAGGCTGAGGTCGGCTGACACGATCTGCACCGCCGGGCGGTCGGGCGACTCGCCGGCGATCACGTCGAACCATTCGAGCGCGAAGTTGAACTCAGCGGGCGCAGGCCAGGCGAACCCCTCGCGTGCCGCGGCGTAGTCCGTCGCGTTCGCGAACAGGAAGTCGCGCATCTCTCTGATCGCGGTCGTGGCTGCGGTGGCGCTGCGGCTCATTCTGGGCTCCTTTGCTCGGCAGACGTGTTCCATCCTCGCACCGAGCGCAGACGCCGGCCTCTGACCCCCGCACCTGCGGAAGGAGATCCCTCGCTCAGAAGGACCGAATCCACTGCCTGGTCCTTCGGTGCGAGAGATCGCCTCCTGAACGGAGGCCCGCACACGGGCGGACGAGCGGGCGGGAGCCGCGGCTAGGGCAGGCGGATCGTCCCCGTGGCGATGCGCTCGGTCGGCATCCGATCGCGGTTGTACGTGATCTCGTCGTATCCGTGCGGCGTCGGCATCCCGTCGTCGTCCAGGCTCACGAACACGATCTTCTCGATCGTGAGGATGCGCTTGCGCGTGATCATGTTGCGGGCGACGGCGCGCATGGTCAGAGACGTGGTGCCGAAGTGCGTGGCCTGCAGGCCGATCTCGATCAGGTCGCCCTGCACGGCTGAGGCCTCGAAGTTGATCTCGGAGATGTGCTTCGTCACGGCCCGATAGTTGCCCAGCTGCACGATCGCGTAGATCGCGGCCTCTTCGTCGATCCACTTCAGCAGGCTGCCGCCGAACAGCGATCCGTTCGCGTTGAGGTCTTCCGGCTTCACCCATTTGCGGGTGCGGAAGTTGATGCCGTCTTCGGACCACTGCCACTCGGGTGTCTTCTGCTTCGCCATGCTTCGAGGGTAGGAGCCGCGTGAGTCGGGGGTGTTACGCGAGGATGCCGAACCGATCTGCACGGGTGGATCTGCTGGCGCCGATCTCCTCTGGGCCTATCTGCTCTGGGCCGATCTGCCGCGAGCGGATACTCGCCCGCACTCCGACACGGCGGCGGATGCTGGGGCCATGAGCGAAGACAACCCCATCCCGCAGTTCGGCCCCGAGGCCCGCCGGGCACTGTTCCACGAACGGGTGCTCGTGCTCGACGGCGCCCTCGACGACGACAACGGCACGCTGCTCATGACGCAGCTGCTCACCCTCTCGGCGGAGGATCCGACGACCGACATCGCCCTGTGGATCCATTCGCCCGGTGGTTCCGTGCCGGCGATGCTCGCGATCCGCGACCTCATGACCCTCGTGCCGAACGACGTGTTGACCCTCGCACTCGGGCTCGCGTGCAGCGCCGGGCAGTTCCTCCTCTCAGCCGGGGCGAGGGGCAAGCGCAGGGCGCTCCCGCACGCGCGCATCCTCATGCATCAGGGCTCGGCGGGGATCGGCGGCTCGGCGGGCGAGCTCGAGACGCAGGCCGACGACCTGAGGCACATGCGCGACACCGTGCTCGGGCTGATCGCGGCCGACACCGGACAGCCCGTGGAGCGCATCTTCGAGGACTCGCTGCACGACCGCTGGTACACGGCGGAGCAGGCGAAGGACTATGGCTTCATCGACGAGATCGTCGCCTCGCTCGCGGATCTCATGCCGCGTCGTCGGGCCCGGGTCGGGCTGGGTGCGGGCGCATGAGCGGTTACACGATCCCCAACGTCATCGCGCAGCATCCGCGCGGTGAACGCGTCATGGACGTCTACTCGCACCTGCTCGCCGAGCGGGTCATCTATCTCGGCACCGGCGTCGACGCCGGAGTCGCCAACGCGTTGATCGCGCAGCTGCTGCACCTCGATGCCGACAGCCAGGATTCCGGCATCCAGTTCTACATCAACAGCGAAGGTGGCGATCCGGGGGCGGCGCTCGCGATCTACGACACCATGCAGCACGTGCGTCCGGCGATCGCGACGACGTGTGTGGGTCAGGCGATCGGGCCGGCGGCGCTGCTGGTCGCGGCAGGGGCTCCGGGACAGCGGGCAGCTCTCGCGCACGCCCGCATCGTGCTGCATCAGCCGGCGGGCCAGTCGCGGGGAGCGATCCCCGACCTCATCCTCGCGGCGGACGAGGTCGTGCGGGTGCGTTCCGACATGGAGTCGATCCTCGCCAGGCACAGCGGACGCTCGCTGAGCGAGCTGCGCGCCGACACCGACCGGGATCGCGTCTTCACGGCATCCGCCGCCCGGGACTACGGTCTGGTCGACACCGTGCTGGGGGAGCGGGCGGACTGAGGGGTCACGGCGTTCGTCTGCAGGATCGGGGCACGGATGCAGGATGATTCTGCCGTTCTGGTCCTGCATCCGTGCCGAAGTCGTGCAGACGGACGGACCTGCAGACGGACGGACCTGCAGACGGACGGACCTTCAGACGGGGCGGGCAGACGAGACGAGCCGTCAGGCGGCGAGGGCGAAGGCCCCGCGGGTGGCGGACACCGCAGCGGATGCCGGAGCCATCGTCGCCTGGCGCAGCTCGTCGGCCACGGCGCTCGTCAGTTCGATCAGCGAGGTGTCGAGGGCCCCGGCGATCGCCGCGATCATCTCGCTCGACGGCTCCTTGAGTCCCCGTTCGACCTCGGAGAGGTATTGCGGCGAGACTCCGGCGTTCCCTGCCGTCTCGGTCAGGGTCTCGTCCCGGTCGTGTCGTCGACGGCGCAGCTGATCGCCGACCATCTGGCGCCATAGGGGCTCGGGCTCACTGGGACGAGGGCGGGCAGAGAGAGGTGCGCGAGGGAACGGGACGAGGTCGGCCATGCCTCACGATAATCCGCCGTCAGCGCACGATTCGAGCGGTTCTGCTCAGAGCAGAAATCAGGCCTCGGTGCGCTCTGAAGGCGCATCGATGGTCCCATCGGCAGCGTCGGTCGCCGCCCAGCTCGCGAGCATCCGCAGTTTGTCGGCGGATGCCGTTCCCGGCTCGGCCGTGTACGTCGACATCTGCAGGCCCGGGTCAGCCGGCAGCTCGAACGCCTCGTAGGTGAGTTCCATCTCGCCGACGACCGGGTGGTTGATGCGCTTGACACCGCTGCGGTGGAAGCGCACGTTGTGCGCCGCCCACAGGGTGCGGAACCGCTCACTGCGCGTCGACAGCTCGCCCACGAGGTCGGTGAGCTTGCGGTCGAACGGGTTGCGCCCCGCTTCGCCGCGCATCGCGGCCACGAGCTCCTGGGTGTTTCGCTCCCATTCGGGGTAGAACGTCTGTGCGGCCGGGTCGAGGAAGGCGAAGCGGGCGCTGTTCGGCACCGGGGTCGTGAACAGGGGCGCATAGAGCGCGCGGCCGAGCGCGTTCGCCGCGAGGTAGTCGAAGTAGTTGTTGCGCACGATCGCCGGCGCCTCGGTCATCGCGTCGAGCAGGCGCAGGATGCTGGGGCGCAGCGTCTCGACCTTCTTGCGCGGCTTGCGGGCGACGGGTGAGGCGTTCGCGGTGCGGGCGAGATCGAACAGATGCGCGGTCTCGGCCTCGTCGAGCTGAAGAGCACGGGCGAGCGCATCGAGCACGCTGTCGGAGACGCCGGACAGATCGCCCCGTTCGAGTCGGGTGTAATAGTCGACGCTGACGCCGGCGAGCAGCGACACCTCTTCACGGCGCAGCCCCGGCACACGCCGGTTGCCGCCGAATGCGGGGAGGCCGGCCTGGTCGGGGGTGATGCGGTCGCGCCTCGACGAGAGGAATTCGCGCACCTCGCTGCGGGTGTCCATGTATGCGACGGTACGCCCCCTGTCGCGACGAAGGGAGGTACTGGTGGACTCTCCCTCGCGTGTGAGCGGACGCGCACACTGGAGGTATGACGATGAACGTCACGCTCAACACCGGCATCGAGATGCCTGCCCTCGGCTTCGGAGTGTTCCAGGCCGCTCCGGACGAGACGGTCGATGCCGTCAGCACCGCTCTCGAGACCGGCTACCGCCTGATCGACACCGCCGCCGCCTACGGCAATGAGCGCGAGGTCGGCGAGGCGATCCGCCGCACCGGCATCGCGCGCGATGAGGTCTTCATCGAGACCAAGGTCTGGATCAGCGATTTCGGCTACGACGAGACCCTGCACGCGTTCGAGAAGTCGACGGGCAAGCTCGGGATCGATCAGCTCGACCTGCTGATCCTGCACCAGGCCCTGCCGACCCGCTTCGACCTCACCCTGGGTGCCTATAAGGCGCTCGAGACCCTGCTCGCCGACGGTCGGGTGCGCGCCATCGGCGTCAGCAACTTCATGGTGGAGCACCTCGACAAGCTGGCGGCGGAGACGAGCATCGTCCCCGCGCTCAACCAGATCGAGGTGCACCCCTACTTCCAGCAGCGCGAGGTGCAGCAGGCGGATGCCGCGGCCGGCATCGTCACCCAGGCGTGGTCGCCCATCGGCGGCATCACGGCCTACCGCCCCACCGGCGCATCCGTCTTCGACGACGAGACGCTCACGGCCATCGCCGCAGAGCACGGCAAGTCGCCGGCACAGGTGATGCTGCGCTGGCACCTGCAGCAGGGCCGCTCCGCGCTGCCGAAGTCGGTGCGTCCCGCCCGCATCGCCGAGAACTTCGACGTCTTCGACTTCGAGCTCACCGCCGACCAGCTCGACGCGATCGATGCGCTCGACACCGGTGTGCGCCGTGGCCCCGAGCCCGAGGACGTCACGCTCGAGACCTTCGGCCGCGAGATCCCCGAGGCGTGACCTAGAGAGCGGCGGCGACGCCGGGGAGCAGCTTGGCCGAGATCGTGCCGAGCTGCTCCCTCTCCTCTGCGGTCAGAGGGTCGAGGATCAGTTCGCGGATCTGCGCCACATGAACGGGCGCCGCCGCTCGCAGCAGGTCACGACCGGCATCCGTCAGCGCAGCGGTCAGCGTGCGCTTGTCGCTGCTGCACGAGGTGCGCGTCACCCAGCCGCGGTCTTCGAGCGAGTCGATCGCGTGGCTGAGTCGTGAGCGGCTGAGCCCGGCGATCTGCGCGAGCTCGGTCATCGGGATCGCGCGATCACCCTGACCTGCGAGGGTCACCAGGATCGCGTAGTGCGAGTGCTTGAGCCCGGTCTCGGCCTTGAGCGTGCGATCGAGCACCTGCGGCAGCAGCTGCACGAACCGGATGGTCGGCAGCCACGTCTGCATCTCCGCATCGTCGAGCCTCCGCTCGCTCGCCAGCTGCGCGTTCATCAGGCGGCTGACAGGTCGAGCGTGTGCGAGGTGTGGTCGCGCTTGGCCTCGAGGTAGCGGTGGTTCGCGTCCGACAGGTGCACGCCGGTGGCCACCTGCTCGGTGACGCGGATGCCGAGGGCGTCGAGCTGTGCCGCCTTGTCGGGATTGTTGCTCAGCAGACGGATGCTGTCGACGCCCACCGCCTGCAGCATCTGCGCGGCGATCGTGTAGTCGCGTTCGTCTTCTCCGCGGCCGAGTGCGACGTTCGCCTCGTACGTGTCGAGGCCGGCATCCTGCAGCGCGTACGCGTCGAGCTTGGCGTAGAGGCCGATGCCCCGACCCTCCTGGCGCAGGTAGAGCAGGAACCCGCCGTCTTCGGCGATGCGCTCGACGGCTTCACGCAGCTGCGGGCCGCAGTCGCAGCGCTCAGAACCGAACACGTCACCGGTCAGGCATTCGCTGTGCGGACGCACGAGGGGTGCGTCGCCGCCGTCGGCCGCGCGCTCCAGGGCGGCCCGCCAGTCGCCGAGCCCGAGCAGCAGGTGCTCGCGGCCGTCGATCAGTCCGTCGAACGTGACGACATCCGCCGTGGTCGAGAACCCGTCGGCGAAGCGCATCGGCACGCGCACCCGCGTCCGCTCTGTGGCGACCGGAACGACGGTTGAAGTTTCAATCATGTCGGGTGCAACGCGCCGACGCCCCCGATATTCCCGCTGGCGCACTACTCGCCGGAACGACGACGCACGGGCTTGAGCTCGCTGGCGAGGATGCCGAGCACCACGAGTGCTCCGCCGATCAGTGCGGCGACGGGCAGGCGTTCACCGGCGATGCGCCCGATCACGGCCGCCCAGACCGGTTCGCCCGCATAGATGATCGTCGCGCGGGTCGGGGACACGGACTTCTGGGCCCAGTTCATCGTGAGCTGGATGACGCAGCTCGCCACTCCGAGTCCGACTGCGCAGCCGACCCAGATCCACGAGAACTCGGGCAGGCCCTCGCCGACGACCGGCATGGTGAGGATGCCGAGCACTCCGGCCGTGAGGAGCTGGATGATCGTGATCCTGCCGAGGTCGATCCGGCCGGCGAACACGCTGATCAGGATGATCTCGGCCGCGATGGGCAGGGTGCTGATGAGCGTCAGGATCTCGCCCGACCCGAGGGTCAGGGCGAACGCATCGGGTCCCGCGATGAGCAGCAGTCCGAGGAACGCGAGCGCGGCGCCCACGAACGCCATGGCCGGTGGGCGCTTGCGGAAGACGGCCCACTGCGCGAGCGGCACGAGAGGGATGTACATCGCGGTGATGAACGCCGAGGTGCTCGAATCGATGGTCTGCAGCCCGACGGTCTGCAATCCGTATCCGAGATAGATCATCACGCCGATCGCGACCCCGGCGCCGATGTCGCGCCAGCGGATGCCGCGCAGCGCCCGTCGGAAGATGACGATGCTGATCGCGCCGGCGACCAGGAACCGGATGCCGACGAAGAACCACGGCCCCGAGTTCTGCATCGCCCAGTGCACCAGGAGGAATGTGCTGCCCCAGACCGCCGTCACGGCGATGAGGGCGACCTCCTGTCGGCGCAGGCTCATGAAGCGGAATCGAGTGGACATGCTGTCCTTTCTCGACGCGGCCGGGACGAGCCTAGCGCCGCGCCGACCGCCGTCTCGAATCGCCGATCGGCCCGATATGTCGACGGAATACGGCCGGGTGCGCGATCCGGACGGCGTCTCGCTAGCCTCGGATCATGAGCAACTTCGTGAGCGCCACCGAACTGCACGATCTGCTGACGTCCGAGACCCCCGTGCGTGTGATCGACGTGCGCTGGCGACTCGACCGGCCCGACGGCCGAGAGGACTACCTCGCGGGCCACATCCCGGGGGCGGTCTTCGTGCCGCTCGCGACCGAGCTCGCCACCCACGGCGAACCCTCGGACGGCCGGCACCCCCTGCCCTCCACGGCGACGCTCCAGGATGCCGCCCGGCGGTGGGGTGTGAACCGGGGTGACGTCGTCGTCGCCTATGACGACGCCAAGGGAGTCAGCGCGTCACGAGCATGGTGGCTGCTGCGTCAGGGCGGTGTCGACGTGCGCGTCCTCGACGGCGGCATCCGCGCGTGGACGGCCGCCGGCCTTCCGGTCGCCGACGATGACGTGCAGGCCGAGCCCGGCGACGTCGTCCTCGACGAGATCGGCGGCGATGCGATCTCGATCGACGAGGCCGCCTCGTTCGTCGACACCGGTGTGCTGCTCGACGCGCGCGCGCCGGATCGCTATCGGGGAGAGCACGAGCCTTTCGATCCGATCGCCGGGCACATTCCGGGCGCGCTCAACGTCCCGATGGCCGCCCATCTGGATGCCGAGGGCCGGATCCTCGACACTCATACCCTTCAGGCGACCTTCGCCGCCCTCGGGGTGACCGAGGGGACGCCCGTCGCGGCCTACTGCGGCTCGGGCATCACGGCGGCGCACACCGCGCTGGTGCTGGATGAGATCGGCATCGAGGCGAAGGTCTTCCCCGGCTCGTGGAGCCAGTGGTCGAACACTCCGGGGCGTCCGGTCGCGGTCGGCGATCAGCCCGGGTGAGTCGGTCGACTCTGAGCCCGCGAACGGGCGCGGTCAGCGCCCGTCGGCGTAGCTCCAGGCGACGCCGAGCAGTCCGGGTCCGAATGCGCGTCGCACCTGGTGCACCGAATTGCGGCCCTCGAGAGACAGCTCGGTGATCTTCGAGCCGTCCGGCGTCTCGACGCGCTCTTCGATCCGGTCGGGCAGCGCGTCGGGGTGGAATCGCGTCCACACCAGCAGCTCCCTGGTCTGCCGGGCGACGGCATGACCCGTCTCGCGCTGGGGCGGATAGTCCGGGGGGTAGGCGACCGACCACTCGACCATCGCGGTGCTCGGAGCGGTCAGAGGAACGTCGAGTTCGAACAGGACGCCGTGCACCTCGCCGTTCGGGTGCGAGTACCGGGCAGCGATGCGTCCTCCCGCCACCGCCTCGATGAACGGGGCGGGAGTGCTGATGCCCGGTGTCATCTCGAGGAACGGGATCGACGCGACGGTGCCGACGGTCGACTGCACGATGCTGCGCGTGATCGAGTACGAGACGTTGCCCGCGGCATCCACGTCCGTCACCGAGTGGGTCGTGAGTTCGCGCGACGTGTCGGGGTACTCCGCGCCGAGAGCGGCGAACGCCTCTTTGACGGCGTCCTCGAGCTCCTGCTCGTCGAGCGGGAAGAGGTTGGGTCCGAGCGGACCGGTGCGGTTCGTGGTGCCGAGCAGGGCGGTGAGAGAGCCGGGCTCGAGGTGCAGCAGCTGCTCGATGTCGCCGAGCGCGGCCATCGACTGGGCACCCTCGGGGCGCCGAGCTCCGGACCGCCAGTAGCTGAGCGTCGCCATGGACACGCTGTTGCCGCGGGCGCGCAGCTGCTCGTGCAGCCGCGCCAGAGTCAATCCACGCGCATTGATCGCGTCGCGGAAGGACGCTGCGAATACATCGGCATATCGGCGCAGACCACTTTCCATGCTCATCACAGCACCCCCTCCGGTATGTGAAGAATCGAGCCCTAGAGTGAGCATACGACCACACCAGCATCGCGTAGGGGACGAGGTGCTATTTCTGGGGTCTATCGGCTGAGCAGTCGTGAGCAGGGTGCCCGACCTCGCGACCACTCGGCCTGACGCAGTGTCGCCCCCGTCGCTGCGTTCTGTCGCGGGGCCTGATGATCGATCTGGGGAGATCCATCGGGCCCCGCGAACACCTCTCCGGTGTCGGCGCCCACTCAGCGCCCCCGCGTAGACTGGGGGGAACACCCCCCGGAGGACCCTCGATCTTCATGTCTGCCACCGCCCGCGCGTTCACCGTGCGTCACCTCCAGTTGCTGCGCGCGCTCTTCGCCGCCGCCGCTGCAGTGATGATCACCTTCTCGCCCGATCACTCGGCGGCCGTCGGTCTCTCCGTCTTCAGCGGCTTCGTGCTCACCACCGGCCTCGTGATGATCGTCGCCGCGTGGCTCGTCTACCCGGCCGGTCAGCGCTGGCCGTCCGTCGTGTTCGCCCTGCTGAGCTTCGTCGCCGGGATGACTGCCGGTGTGCCCGCATGGCGTACCGAAGACCTCTTCTTCGTCGTCGTGATCGCCTGGGCGGTCTCGACCGGCATCCTCGAGCTCGTCGTCGGACTCCGTGCTCGCAAAGCCGGCGATGCGACCGCACGGGACTCGATCACCCTCGGCGCCTTCGGCCTGCTGCTGGCCGTGCTCCTGATCGCGATCCCGGCGGGCTTCGTGCAGCCGTACGCCATCGAGGGAGCCGGTGCGTTCGAGCTCACCGGCATCATCCTCGGCGTCGGGATGTTCGGCGGATACGCGGCCATCGTCGCGGTCTTCCTCGGCATCGCCGGTCTGACCCCGAAGCGAGCGGATGCTGTCGCCGCCGGGACCACGATCGAGAACGACCCCGCCCCCGCCGGGCACGGAGGAGAGCGATGAGCGACGAGAAGCCCACCCGACGCGACATTCTGCGCCCGCTGCACCTGCTGGGAATCGCTCTCGGCTGCGGTGTCTTCGCCGCGGTGGTGACCCTCGTGTCGACCGGCGCCTTCACCGCCCGGGTGAACAACGCCATCGCGAACGGCACCTACGACGGCCTCACGCCGATCGCGCTCGGCCTGGTGGTCGGCGGCGGCGCATTCATCGTCACGCTGCTGTTCCTCGCGATGCTGATCCTCGTGGTCGACCCGGCCGAGGTCACCAAGAAGGTCGACCGCCCCGTGCTGTTCGACCCCGAGACTCCCGACGAGCCGGGCGCCGACAAGCCGGGCCGCACGTCCTCCTCCTGACCGGATCGCAAGCTCCTCCTGACCGGATCGCAAGGTTCTCCATCGCGACCGGAATAGTCCCGGGCTGCGACGGCTTTTCCCTGTAGTGACTGCCTCGATCGACCGCGCCTCCATCGGACTCAGGTCGGAACGAGGCCCGGTGCTCGGGGCCCTCATGCTCGCCACGGGGCTGATCGCGATCGACGCGACGATCCTCGCGACCGCGGTGCCCAGCATCGTGCGCGATCTGGGCAGCTACCAGCAGTTCCCCTGGCTCTTCTCGGTCTATCTGCTCGCACAGGCGGTCAGCGTGCCGATCTACTCGCGCTTCGCCGATACCGTCGGCCGCAAGCCGATCATCCTGCTCGGCATCGCGCTGTTCCTGCTCGGGTCGGTCCTCTCCGGCTTCGCCTGGAGCATGACCGCCCTGATCGTGTTCCGCATCATCCAGGGCCTCGGCGCCGGTGCCGTCGCGCCGATGTCGATGACGATCGTCGGCGACATCTACACGGTCGCCGAGCGCGCCAAGGTGCAGGGGTACATCGCCTCGGTGTGGGCGATCTCCTCTGTCGTCGGGCCGGCGCTCGGCGGCATCTTCGCCCAGCTCGACGCCTGGCGGTGGATCTTCTGGGTCAACATCCCGCTGTGTCTGATCGCGGGATGGATGCTGCTGCGGCGGTACCACGAAGAGAAGCAGACGCAGCGTCATCGCATCGACTACGCCGGTGCCGTGCTGCTCACGGTCGGACTCACAGGTCTGATCCTCGGGATGCTGGAGGGCGGCAACGCCTGGGCGTGGCTGTCGATCCCCAGTGCCGTCTGCTTCGGACTCGGCGCCGCGGCGCTCGTGGCCTTCGGCCTCGTCGAGCGTCGCGCAGCCGAGCCGATCGTGGACCTGCGCCTGGCGGCGCGGCCGCTGATCCTCACGACCACGATCGTCTCCCTGGGCATCGGCGCCCTGATGACCGGCGTGACGAGCTTCGCACCCGCATATCTGGAAGGGTCCATCGGCATCGCGCCGCTGCTGTCGGGGTTGGCCGTCGCGGCGCTCACCCTCGGCTGGCCGCTCGCCGCCGCGAACGCGGGCCGGCTGTACATGCGGATCGGTTTCCGACGCACAGCGCTCACCGGCATGTCGATCACCGCGGTCGCTGCGATCGCTCTGGCGGTGGTCTCTCCCTGGCCCAATCCGTTCTCGATCGCCGCCGTGGCATTCGTCCTGGGCTTCGGCCTCGGCTGGAGCGCCGCCCCGACGCTGATCGCGGCTCAGGCCTCGGTCGGCTGGGGCGAGCGCGGTGCCGTGACCGGCATGAACGCCTTCGCCCGCTCGGCCGGCAGCGCGCTCGGGGTGGCCGTGTTCGGCGCGATCTCGAACTCGGTGATCGCGCAGGGCGCGGGGCCCGAGGACCCGGCAACCATCATCTCGGCATCCGTCTGGGTGTTCATCGCTGCCGCCGTCGTGGCCGTGCTCACCCTGATCGCCGCGGCGTTCATGCCGCGGGATCCGGCGGGCGCGCACTCCGGAGAGCCCCGCCCCTAGCCCGCACGGCGTTCGTGACCCGGCGCCGGGTCAGATTCGTGCGGGGTCGCTTCGCTGCGGGTCGCTTCGCTGCGGGTCGCTTGGCTGCGGGGTCGCTTTCGCATCCGATTCGGCCGATTGCGGTGCGTTTCTGGCCCCGCATCGCGCGCACGGTGCGTTTCTGGCCCCGCATCGCGCGCACGGTGCGTTTCTGGCCCCGCAGTGCACGCACGGATGCCTCAGCGGCACCCGCGCGTTCGCGCTACTTCGCGAGCTGCTCGGCGATGCCGGTGTACGAGGCGGGGGTGAGGGCGAGCAGACGCTGCTTCGCGGCATCCCCGATCTCGAGTCCCTCGACGAACTCCGCCAGGTCCGCGGCGCCCACGCGGTGACCGCGGGTGAGCTCCTTCAGCAGCGCGTAGGGGTCGCTGATCGACGAGCGGCCGGCGACGACCTCCGCGCGGATGACGGTCTGGATTGCTTCGGCGAGGACTTCCCAGTTCACGTCGAGGTCGGCGAGCAGCACGTCGCGCGAGAGCGAGATGGCGTTCAGACCGCGACGCAGGTTGTCGATCGCGAGCAGCGAGTGGCCGAACGCGACGCCGATGTTGCGCTGCGTCGTCGAGTCGGTGAGGTCGCGCTGCAGTCGGCTGGTGACGAGGGTCTGTCCGAGGGATGCCAGCAGGGCGCCGGAGATCTCGAGGTTGGCCTCGGCGTTCTCGAACCGGATCGGGTTGATCTTGTGCGGCATCGTCGACGATCCGGTCGCGCCCGCGACGGGGATCTGCGCGAAGTAGCCGAGCGAGATGTACGTCCAGATGTCGGTGGCGAGATTGTGCAGGATCCCGCCGGCGTGACGCACGCGATCGTAGAGCTCGACCTGCCAGTCGTGCGACTCGATCTGCGTCGTCAGCAGGTTGAAACCCAGACCCAGGCCCTCGATGTACTCGCGCGAGATGGTGGGCCAGTCGGCGTCGGGGTCGGCGGCGATGTGCGCCGACCAGGTGCCGGTCGCGCCCGAGAACTTGGCGAGGTAGTCGGATGCTGCGATCTGCGCGCGCACGCGCTCGAGACGCCACGCGAAGACGGCGAGCTCCTTGCCCATGGTCGACGGAGTGGCCGGCTGACCGTGGGTGCGGGAGAGCATCGCGGCGTCGGCGTGCTCGGCGGCCAGCTCGCGGAGCTTCGCGATCACGACGTCGAGACCCGGCAGCCAGACCTCCTCGACCGCGCGCTTGACGGTCAGGGCGTAGGACGCGGAGTTGATGTCCTCGCTTGTGCAGGCGAAGTGGGTGAGCTCGGCGATCGCGTCGAGGCCGAGGGCCGACAGGCGGTCGCGCACGAGGTACTCGATCGCCTTCACGTCGTGCTGCGTGACGGCTTCCTTCTCGGCGAGCCAGTCGATCTCGGCCTGGCCGAAGTCGCGGTAGAGGGCGCGCAGGCGCTCCTTGTCGGCATCCGACAGGGGGCTCGTCTCGAAGAGCGAGCGGTCGGTGAGCGCGATCAGCCACTCCACCTCTACCTCGACACGGGCGCGGTTGAGGCCGGCCTCCGAGAGGAAGTCGGCGAGGCCGGTGACGGCGCCGCGGTAGCGACCGTCGAGGGGGCTCAGCGGCTGGGGCGGGAGCGAAGGCTGGAAAGTCAGGGGAGTCCTCCTGATCGGGCCCCGGGAGTGCGGGGCGTGCGGGGCTGGCGGAGAGCCGGCTCGAGCTGGCGGAACAGCCCGCGAGTCGCGGTCTCAATCATACCGAGCACCGAATCGAACATCTCGGCGCCGGCGTAGTAGGGGTCGGGGACATCCTGGCTGTGCGCGTCGGGGTCGAAGGCGAGCAGCAGGGTGACCTTGCCCTCCTCGTCCTCGTTGGCGGCCCACTCGCGCAGGATGCGCTCATGAGTGCGGTCGAGGGCGACGACGAGGTCGTTCTCCGAGAAGGAGGAGAAGGTGAACTGCTTCGCGCGGTGGAGTGAGCCGTCGTAGCCGCGGCGGCTGAGGGAATCGAGAGTGCGGTGGTCGGCCCGTTCGCCGAGGTGCCAATCGCCTGTTCCCGCGCTGCGGGAGACGATCCGCGAGCCGAGACCCTGACGTTCCGCGAGATCGCGGAACACCACCTCCGCCATCGGAGAGCGGCAGATGTTCCCCGTGCACACGAAGATCACGCGGAAGGGATCCGGGGATGTCACCGTCCTATTCTGCCGGTCGCAGCCCGATCGCGCGATGCCGGAGATCCGGGGCCGGGCGGGCGCACCCGTTCTGCACCGGTGCCGCGACCGAGCCAACTGCTCACGAGGCCCGAGATCCGAGGGTCGTCCGCACATCGCAGCGGCAGTGGATCGCGGATGCTGGGCGCATGTACTCCTTCGCACTCGCACAGACCGGCGCCGCAGACACCGCCTGGGCCCAGTCCCGCGCCGTGGCAGCGCTCCGCAGCGCGGTCGAGGCGCTCGACGACGTGCGCGCATCGCTCGCCGTCCTCACCGCCGACACCGACTGGCACTCCGACGGGGTGCGCGCGATGCAGCACTCGCTCGACGATCTCCGACGGAGGACACGCGTCGAGGCATCCGAGATGCGCAGCCGTGAGTCAGAGGCCGAACGGATCGACGTCTCATGACAGGGCTGACGATCGACCACGGGGGAGCGATCGCCGTCGACCCCGACGTGCTGCGCGATGTCGCTCACCGCATCGATGCCGTCGCCTCCCGTTATGACGATGCGCGTTCGGCCATCATGCGAGCGCATCGGATCATCGTCGACTCTCCTGGCTTCAGCGAGCACGTCGACACGGTGGGGCTGTGGGCGTCGGGCGAGCACGTCGCTCGACTCCGCTCCGAGTGCCAGGAGACCGCCGAGTCCACCCTTCTCATGGCCGATGCCTACGAATACGTCGAGCTGCGAGCGGAGGCGGAGATGCTCGCGCAGACCGATCCGAGCACGGCGCAGCGGCTGACACGACGAGCCGATCGTCTTGCTGCGTCGGACGAACGCATCTCGAAGATGGCCGACGACCTCGTCGCTCAGTGGCGCGCCAGACGATTCGAAGGCCTCACGGGCAACCTCGTGACGCCCGCCCTGTACGACCACGTCTTCGGGACCGCGGCGCTCGTCGGGGCGTTCTCGGGGTTCGGCAAGGTGCTCCCCGGCGAGAGGCTGCAGGGCACGGCCGACCCCGTCACGGTCTCGCCGGTGAAGACGTCCTCGCCCCAGGGGGCGCCCTCGGGCCTGGCCGGAGCCTTGAGGCGCATGCCGGTCGCCGTCGGAGCGCAGGTCGCCGTCGAGAAGTACTCCTTCGCCGACGGCACCACGAAGTTCGTCGCCTACCTGGAAGGAACGCAGAGCGTCGCGTGGGGAGGTGCGCAGCCGTGGGACTCCAAGTCCAACGCCGAGCTCTACACCGGGAAGAGATCCGCGTCGTATCAGGCGACGATCGAGGCGCTCGAGGCGGCGGGGGCGCAGCCGGGCGATGAGGTCGATGTCGTCGCCCATTCGCAATCGGCCATGGTCGCCGCTCACCTCGCGATGGAGAGTCCGTTCGACGTGCAGATGCAGATCACGGCGGGAAGCCCGGTCGAGCCGACCCTGGATGACGACCAGACCATCATCCAGCTGCGTCATTCCGACGACGTGGTCTCCGGGCTGGCCGGCGGAGGATCGCCCGAGGGGACCGGGTCGGATGACAGCATCACCCTGCTCACTGAAGGAACCCCGCAGGACACCCTCGGGGACCTGACGGTCGACGCGCACCACCTCGACACGTACATCGACACCGCGGAGATGGCCGATGAGCTCAGCGACCTGCGAATCGATGCGATGCACGAGTTCTGGCGCGAGCTCGACACCGCCGAGGTGGTCGAGCGCACCGAGTATCAGGCCGAGCGTGTCGGATGACGGCCGCGCGAGGTGCGCAGGCAGGCGTCAGTCCCGACGCTGCTTCTTGCTCTGCGGACGCAGGATGAAGCCGAAGACACCGTTGATCAGCGAGATGATGAGCGCGGCGAGC
The DNA here is from genome assembly GCF_918698045.1 of Microbacterium sp. Bi98. Taxonomy (NCBI): domain Bacteria; kingdom Bacillati; phylum Actinomycetota; class Actinomycetes; order Micrococcales; family Microbacteriaceae; genus Microbacterium; species Microbacterium sp. Bi98. Next base: position 52,402 of record NZ_CAKKLK010000007.1, read on the forward strand.
ACGCCCCACCAGAAGCTGCCGACCGTGAGACCCCAGCCGAACCCGCTCGTGATCCACGCCGTGAGCCACAGCAGGAAGCCGTTGATCACGAAGCCGATCAGTCCGAGGGTGATGATGTACAGCGGGAACGCGACGATCTTCACCACCGTGCCGATGACGGTGTTCACGAGCGCGAAGATCGCGGCCACCGCGAGCAGGGTCAGCACGAGCTGCAGGGTCTCGCCCGGCGCGAACGCCCTGATCTGCACCTGCAGGGCGGGGATCAGCGTCACGACCCAGAGGGCGAACGCGTTGACGACGACTCGGATGATGAAGCGCATAGTCCGTCCAGTCTTCCATGTGGGGCGCGGGAGCGCCGCGGAATCTAGACTCATGACTGTGACCGACCCGATCCTTCCGCGCATCCGTCCCGCCATCGCCGCCCTGGCGCCGTACCGACAGGGCAAGCAGGCGGGCCCCGACGCATTCAAGCTCTCGAGCAACGAGAACCCGTTCGAGCCGCTTCCGTCGGTCGCCGCGGCGCTGCAGCACACGACGCCCATCAACCGATACCCGGATGCCACCGCCGGCCGCCTTCGCGTACGACTCGGTGCACGGTACGCCGTCGAGCCCGACCAGGTGCACGTGGCTGCGGGCAGCGTCTCGATCCTCCACCAGCTGATCCTCGCGACCGCCTCCGTAGGTGACGAGGTCGTCTACGCCTGGCGCTCGTTCGAGGCCTATCCGAGCCTGCCGCTCGTCGCGGGCGCGACCGGGGTGCAGGTGCCGCTGACGCCCGACTCCCGTCACGACCTCGACGCGATGGCTGCGGCGGTCACCGATCGCACGCGTGCCGTCATCCTCTGCACCCCGAACAACCCGACCGGTCCGATCATCACGAGCGACGAGTTCGCGACGTTCGTCGAGCGCGTCCCCGCCGATGTGCTGATCGTCCTCGACGAGGCCTACGCCGAGTTCGTGACGGTGCCCGGGGCGGTCGACGGTCTCGCCGAGCGGGTGTTCGAGCGGCATCCGAACGTCGTCGTGCTGCGCACCTTCTCGAAGGCCTACGGACTCGCGGGCCTGCGCATCGGATACGCGATCGGCAACGAGAAGGTCCTCGATGCCGCGCGCACCACCGGCATCCCGCTCTCCGTCACGTCGGCAGCCGAGAACGCCGCGATCGCGAGCCTCGACGCCGAGTCCGAGCTGCTCGAGCGCGTCGCGGTGATCGTCGAGCGCCGCACGCGCCTGCTCGAGGGGCTGCGTCGGCAGGGCTGGGACGTGCCCGACTCGCAGGCCAACTTCATCTGGCTGCCCACCGGCGAGCGCACCGACGAGGTCGCCGCCGCATTCGTCGCCGCCGACCTCATCGTGCGCCCGTTCCCGGGTGACGGCATCCGCATCTCTGTGGGCGAGGAGGCATCCGTGGCGCGCGTGCTCGAGGTCGCATCGTCACTGCGCTGATCCGCGCCGTTCCGCCGTTTCTCCGGGTTCCCGGCAGATGCGAGGACGTCCTAGGTATGCGTGACCGGGCATGCGCGCGCGGGTAGCGTGGGGGTCGTGACCTCGTCAGAGACTGAACTCGTCCGCGTCCTGGATCAGGATGGCCGCTTCACGCCGAGTCCGGCTGCTGAGCAGTATCTGTCGTTGATCGAGGCGATCAGCGACGCCGAGCTCGAGCAGTTCTACCGGGACATGGTGGTCATCCGCGCGATCGACACCCAGGCGACCAACCTGCAGCGACAGGGACAGCTGGCGCTGTGGCCGCCGAGTCGTGGGCAGGAGGCCGCCCAGGTCGGTTCGGCCCGCGCCGCCCGCGCCCAGGACACGCTCTTCCCGTCGTACCGCGAGCACGCCGTGACGCGCATCCGCGGCGTCGACCCCGTCGACATCATCAAGCTGATGCGCGGTGTCTCGCACGGCGGCTGGGATCCGACCGACCCCAAGAACGGCAACACCCGCCTCTACACCCTGGTTCTCGGCTCGCAGGTGCTGCATGCAGCCGGCTACGCGATGGCGTTGAACTTCGACGGTCGATCCGGCACCGGCGACGTCGACAAGGACGAAGCCGTCATCGTCTACTACGGCGACGGGGCGTCGAGCCAGGGCGACGTGCACGAGGCGATGGTCTTCGCCGCGAGCTACCAGGCTCCCACCGTCTTCTTCCTGCAGAACAACCACTGGGCGATCTCGGTGCCGGTCGCGACGCAGTCGCGGGTGCCGCTGGTCGAGCGCAGCGCCGGCTACGGCATCCCCAGCGTCCGCGTCGACGGCAACGACGTCCTCGCCAGCTACGCCGTGTCGCGCGTCGCTCTCGACGAAGCCCGCAGCGGCCAGGGTCCCCGGGCGATCGAGGCGGTCACGTACCGTCTCGGCGCGCACACCACCAGCGACGACCCCACGAAGTACCGCGGCTCCGACGAAGAGCAGTCGTGGGCGCTGCGAGACCCGATCGACCGCATGCGCGCCTTCCTCGAGAACAGGGGAGCGGCGGGGCAGTTCTTCGCCGACGTGGATGCCGAGGCGGCCGACGCCGCCGAGGACCTGCGTTCACGCAGCGTCGAGCTCGGATCGCCGACCGCAGACAAGATCTTCGATCACGTGTACAGCGACCCGCATCCGCTCGTGGCGGAGCAGAAGGCCTGGCACACGCGCTACGAGGCATCGTTCGAAGGAGACGGCAAGTGATGGACTGCCTTCAGGATTCTCGGCCAGGAGCGACTTTCGCGGCCCGCGCTGCGCGCAGTGGCCGCCGAACGTGCGTATGGCCGCAGAAGTTCACGACGTCGAGGACGGTGCACGCATGACCCTCGAGACGATGCCCCTCAGCAAGGCGCTGAACTCGGGTTTGCGCCGGGCGCTCGAAGACGACTCCAAGGTCCTGCTCATGGGCGAGGACATCGGCAAGCTCGGCGGTGTCTTCCGGGTCACCGAGCACCTGCAGCGCGACTTCGGCGACCGCCGCGTGCTCGACACCCCCCTCGCGGAGTCGGGCATCGTCGGCACCGCGATCGGGCTCGCGATGGCCGGGTTCCGTCCGGTGATCGAGATCCAGTTCGACGGTTTCGTGTTCCCCGCGTTCGACCAGATCACGACCCAGCTCGCCAAGCTCACGAACCGCCACGAGGGCAGGATCAGCCTGCCCATCGTGATCCGCATCCCCTACGGCGGGCACATCGGAGCGGTCGAGCACCACCAGGAGAGCCCTGAGGCCTACTTCGCGCACACCCCCGGCCTGCGGGTGGTGTCGCCGTCGACGCCGAACGATGCGTACTGGATGATCCAGGAGGCCATCGCGTCGAACGACCCGGTGATCTTCATGGAGCCGAAGAGCCGCTACTGGCAGAAGGGCGAGGTCGAGCTCGACGCGTCCGCCGCCCCGCTGCACTCGTCTCGCGTCGTGCGCACGGGATCCGACGTCACGCTCGTCGGACACGGAGCCATGGTCACGACCCTGCTGCAGGCGGCCGCGCTCGCCGAGGCCGAGGGCACCAGCTGCGAGGTCGTCGACGTGCGGTCGCTGTCTCCGGTCGACTACGAGCCCATCCTGAGCTCGGTACGCAAGACCGGACGCATGGTCTACGCCCAGGAGGCCCAGGGCTTCGTCAGCATCGGCAGCGAGATCGCCGCGACCGTCATGGAGCGCGCCTTCTACGCGCTCGAAGCTCCCGTGCTCCGCGTCTCGGGATACGACACTCCGTTCCCGCCCGCGAAGCTCGAGGGCACCTACCTCCCCGACGCCGACCGCATCCTCGAGGCCGTCGACCGTTCGCTCGCCTACTGATCTCACCCTGATCTCACCGTTCCGAAAGGACCGCACATGAGCACGCAGAACTTCAACCTCCCCGATGTGGGCGAGGGCCTGACCGAGGCCGAGATCGTGGCATGGAAGGTCGCGCCGGGTGACTCCGTCGCCATCAACGACGTCATCTGCGAGATCGAGACCGCCAAGTCGCTCGTCGAGCTGCCGTCGCCGCACGCCGGAGTCGTCGGCGAGCTGCTCGCCTCCGAGGGCGCGACCGTCGAGGTCGGCTCGCCGATCATCACCTTCGTGACCGATGCGCGCGACGACGCCGGACCCGGCAAGATCGCCACCGCGGAGGCCCCCGCGCCGGAAGAGGGCGGCGGGTCGGTTCTCGTCGGCTACGGCACGGGCGGCGGTGCGACGTCGCGGCGCAAGCGTCCGGCGGAGCGCCCGGTGCGCTCGTCGGTCGGCGTGATCGCGAAGCCGCCGATCCGCAAGCTCGCCCGCGATCTGGGCGTCGACCTCACCACGGTCACGCCCACCGGAGCCGACGGCGAGGTGACTCGCGACGACGTGATGACCCACGCCTCGCAGGCCAGCGTCTTCCGCAACATCGAGACGCCCGAGTGGGGCGCCGTGCGCGAAGAGACCGTGCCCGCACCGCAGAGCACGCCGGCGGGCCTCGCCCGTGGAGTGTCGGCAGCGCCGGCATCCGCCCCGGTGTCCGACGACCGCACCGAGTCGATCCCCGTGAAGGGCGTGCGCAAGGCGACCTCGTCGGCGATGGTGCAGAGCGCGTACTCCGCTCCGCACGTCACCGTGTGGAAGGAGATCGACGCGAGCCGCACGATGGAGCTCGTCAAGAGGCTCAAGGCATCGCCTGACTATGCCGACATCCGCGTCTCGCCGTTGCTGATCATGGCCCGCGCCGTCATCTGGGCCGCCCGTCGCACCCCGATGGTGAACGCCGCGTGGATCGAGACCGAGGGCGGCGCGGAGATCGCGGTGCGTCACTACGTGAACCTGGGAATCGCCGCGGCGACGCCTCGCGGTCTGCTCGTGCCGAACATCAAGGACGCGCAGGACCTCAGTATGAAGGACCTCGCCCGCGCTCTGAACAGGCTCACCCTGACGGCGCGCGAGGGCAAGACCAGCCCCGCCGACCAGCAGGGTGGCACGATCACGATCACCAACATCGGTGTGTTCGGGATGGATGCCGGTACCCCGATCATCAACCCCGGCGAGGCGGGCATCGTGGCCATGGGCACGATCAGCCAGAAGCCGTGGGTCGTCGACGGCGAGGTGCGCCCCCGCTGGGTGACCACGGTCGCAGGCTCGTTCGACCACCGCGTGATCGACGGCGACGGTATGAGCCGCTTCATCGCCGACGTGGCATCCGTGCTCGAGGAGCCCGCACTGCTCGTGGAGTGAGGCGGACAGCGGGGATACAGTGGCGGAGAACCGTGATGACCGCCCCGACAGAACGGACTCCCCGCGGATGAGGATCGAACCGACTGCCATCACTCTCGGAACCTCCGGCCTCGGCCGGCATTCGGAGCCGGGATCCGCCGAGGAGAGAGCGGCCGTCGATGTCGCCATCGACCTGCTCACGAGCCGGCACGGGTTCGTGGACACCTCGAACAACTACTCGGCCGGTCGATCCGAAGCCGTCATCGGCATCGCGCTGCGCGAGCTGGGGCTGGACGGTTCGCGAGTCATCTCGAAGGTGGATCAGGACCCTGAGACGGGCGTGTTCGACCGAGACCGCGTCCTCCGCTCGTTCGAGGAGACGACCGCGCGGCTCGGGGTCGACCGGCTTCCGCTGTTGCACCTGCACGACCCGTACTCGGTGTCGTTCGAGGACACGATCTCGATCGGAGGTGCGGTGCAGGGGCTCATCGAACTGCGGAGCGCCGGCGTGGTGGACGCGATCGGTGTGGCGGCGGCTCCGGTCCCGCTGATGGCGAAGTACGTCGAGACGGGGGTGTTCGACGCCGTGCTGATCCACAACCGATTCACGCTCGTGGATCACTCGGCTGAGAGTGTGTTCGCCGACGCCAAGGCACGCGGCATGGCCGTGTTCAACGCTGCGCCCTTCGGTTCGGGACTGCTCGTCAAGGGGCCGCATTCCGGTGCGCAGTACGCCTATCGACCTGCCGGCGAGGAGCTGCTGAGGTGGACCGAGCGTCTGCAGCGCGTCTGCGCCGACCATGGAATGTCGATGGCTGCCGCAGCGCTGCACTACTCGCTGCGGTCCCCGCTGGTCGACTCCACAGTCGTCGGGGTGTCGAGACCGCATCGTCGTGAGCAGCTCGACGAGCTGGAGCAGGCGGAGGTCCCGGAGGCGCTGTGGGGTGCCATCGAGAGCCTGGGGTCGGCGCCTTCCCCGGTGGACGACAGCGACTACGCCTGACGCAGCTCCGCGAGCGCAGTGATCTGCGCGGTGCCGGGGTCCCAGTGCCGCACACTGCGCGCGTGAGCGTGGATGTCGCCGCCGATGAGATCCAGCGCATCCGCCAGATCGGTGACCCGCAACCGTCGGGCGAGGGCGACGTGCGGCATCCACTCGCCCGGCGCGGTATGCGGGGCATCGTCACCCGGCCCGACGGCGGAGAGGATCGTCTCGCGGAGGTGGATCAACTCCGCACGGGGAACGATGCTCCGCGCCAGCACACGGCGATCTCCGGAGCCGAAGAGCAGGGGAGCGCCCAGCGTGATCGGGAACGACGGGATGCCGGCGAAGACATCTGGTCCGGGCGGTGACAGGTCGACGCGTGCGACCAGCGTGATGTGAGGGCGGTTGCTCGCCGACGTGTGCCCCGCGAGGCTCGACAGGCCGCGCGCCGCGAGAGCATTCCATTCGGCCCGGACCGCGGCCTCGGCCCCTGCGTCGAGGAGCAGTTCGATCGATGACGGGGAGCGCTGCGGCTCTGGTTCTCGCACGACGTCAGCTCACCGCGCTGAGCCGCCGCTCCGCGAGCAGCGGCACGGCCACCTCGCGCGCCGCCCTGCGCGCGGTCGCGACGGCGCCGATCGAGACGACCTCGGCGCCCAGCGTCGAGGCGAGGATCTCGGGTGCCGGCAGGTGCAGCTGGGCCGGCAGCACCTCGCGCGCAGCCGTGAGAACGGGGGCGATGCTCTCGGCCACCGCCCCGCACACGATCACGCGGGAGGGGTCGTACATGCTGCCGAGCACGCCGACCACACGGGCGAGCGTCGCGCCGACGCGGGAGGTGGCCAGGAGCGCATCGGCATCGCCGGCTGCCGCCGCCGTCAGCACGGCGCGGGGGTCGATGCGCTCCTCGCGTGCGAGCCGCCCGATCGGGGATTCGAAGGAGATCTCGCCGCTTTCGACCGCCGCCCGCACCTGATCCTGCAGGGCGTAGCGCAGACCGAAGGCCGAGCCGACGCCGATGATGTGGTCGAACACGACACCCTCGCCGACTCCGCCGTGAGCGCCGTGCAGCACGTGGCCGTCGACCACGACGCCGCCGCCGAAGCGTTCGCTCGCGAGCAGGGCGACGTAGTCACGGCATCCGATGGCTGCGCCGGCCGAGCCCTCGGCGATCGCGGCGAGCTGCGCGTCGTTCTTGATCTCCACGACGGGGGCCCAGTCGGCGAGCGCCTCGGCGAGACCGGGGTTCGTGCGCTCCCAGAAGCCCTCGGGATGCGGCGGAGAGATGCCCGCCCGGTCGACGGGCGCGGCGACGCCGACGCAGATCGCGAGCACCGCCTCGCGCGAGACCTCGGCCTCGGCGAGCGCGTGCTGCATCTGGTCGAGGATCGTGGCACGGCGTGCTGCCGCGGTCTGTGTCGGGTCGAGGTCGGTGCGGTGGTGCACGAGAGTGTGGTCGGTGGGGTCGGCGACGGTCACCGCGAGGTGGGTGTCTCCGGCATCCACCCCGATGACGACGCCCAGGTCGGATGCCAGCACGAAACGTCGCGCCGGGCGTCCTGCGCGGTAGCTTCCGGCGGCGCGGGCGTTGGGCAGCTCGCGCAGCACCCCGGCGTCGACGAGGGTGTCGATCCCGTCGATCGCTGTCGAACGGGTCAGCGAGGTGCTCGCCATCGCCTCGGTCGCGGTGAACTCCCCGGCCGCCCAGGCGAAGTCGAGGATGGCGCCGACGCTGGCTCGTCCGGTGCCGAGACCTGCGGAGACTTCTGTCACGGGCCTTGACCTCACTCTCGTCCAGATGAGAGAGTACCGTTCATCGAAGTAAATTCGCTCACTAGATTTAGTCTGCGGATCTACAGGACGAAAGGACGACGGTGTCTGTGAAACCCCCACGCCCGGCGCAGCTGGTGGCCGGTGCGGCCGCGCTCGCCCTGGTCGGAGCGGCTCCGACCGGCTGCTCGACGGCCGGCGGAACCGAGACCATCCGCTTCACGTTCAGCAAACGCGAGGCGATCGAGTTCATGACAGAGCTCGTCGCCGAGTACAACTCCTCGCAGGACAAGGTGCGCGTCGAGATCGACACCTCGGGTGTCGACGTCGTGTCGGCGAGCTTCGTGCGCGGCAACCCGCCGGACATCATGCTGGCCAACTACAACTACGAGATCGCCCGGTTCGTGCAGCGCTGCGCGCTCACGGATCTCTCCGACACCGAGGCCGCCTCGACCATCCGCGACGACCTGCAGCCGCTCATGGAGCAGTACGGCTCGTGCGAGGGCCGCACGAGCGCGCTGCCGTACTCGGTGATGGGCGCGTCGGTCATCTACAACAAGCAGATCTTCGACGAGCAGGGCCTCGAGGTCCCGCAGACGTGGGACGAGCTGCTCGCCGTGTGCGATCAGCTGAAGCAGGCGGGGATCGACCCCTTCTACGCCACCTTCAAGGACGACTGGACCGTCGCGCAGGGCTGGTACGACTACACCGCCGGCGGCTCGGTCGACGTGATCGACTTCTTCGACACCCTCGCGGAGGAGGGCACCGAGGTCGGTCCCGACTCCGAGGTGTCGTTCGAGAAGGACTTCGCCGAGCCCATGGACCGCATGATGACCCTCGCGACCGAGTACACCAACGCGGATGCCGCGAGCCGCGGCTACGGCGACGGCAATCTCGCATTCGGCAAGGGCGAGGCGGCGATGTACCTGCAGGGGCCGTGGGCGTTCAGCGAGATCGAGAAGACGGCTCCCGACCTCGACCTCGGCACCTTCCCGCTGCCGATGACCGACGATCCCGCCGACCTCGGCGTGCGCGTCAACATGGACCTCGCCGCGATGATCCCCGAGGGGTCGCAGCACCAGGAGGCAGCAGGTGACTTCCTCGAGTACCTGTTCCAGCCCGAGAACATCGAGGCCTACAACGCGTCGCAGCTCGGGTTCACCCCGACGAAGGACGCACCGGCCCCGGACGACCCTCGGATCGAGGGAATGATCGAGTACTACGACAACGGCCAGATCTATCAGGGACCCTCGGTGCTCGTGCCCCGAACCCTGCCGGTCTTCAACTACGCGCAGGCGATGGTGCTGGGCGCGTCCCCGACCTCCACGTTGCGCACCATGGATGCCGACTGGGCGAGGATCGCGTTCCGCGCTCCCATCCCGTCGACCCAGGACAACGCCTCCGGTGAGGACTCAGCATCCGGCGAGACAGAGGAGTCCACGCCATGACGAACACCGCTCTGCCCAACCCGGCAGCCCCCAACCCCTCGTCGTCGAGGCCGACCGCGGGCACGATCACGAAGCCCAACACCCCCACGACCGACACCACGGCGATCATCACGGGAGGCACCCGCAAGCTCGGTCGCCGCACCCGCAAGGTCGAGCCGATCTACTACCTGTTCCTGCTGCCGACGCTGGTCATCTTCACGCTCGCGATCACCGTACCCGGCATCATGGGCATCTTCTTCAGCTTCACCGACTCGATCGGCATCGGCGAGTGGAGCTTCAACGGGCTGACCAACTACATCGCGATGTTCAGCGACCCGGCCATCCTGCAGAGCTACCTGTTCACGTTCGGTTTCTCGATCGCCACGGTGATCGTCGTCAACGTGATCGCGTTCCTGCTGGCGGTCGGGCTGACCTCCCGCATCCGGTTCAAGACGGGGCTGCGCACGATCTTCGTGATCCCCATGGTGATCTCGGGCATCATCATCGCCTACGTCTTCAACTTCCTGTTCTCGAACTCGATCCCTGCCGCGGGCGCCGCCACCGGCATCCCGTGGCTCTCGACCAGTCTGCTCGCGAATCCCGATCTCGCGTGGGTGGCTATCGTCATCGTCACCGCGTGGCAGGCGGTTCCGGGCACACTGCTCATCTACATCGCCGGCCTGCTCTCGGTGCCGGGCGAGGTCTACGAGGCAGCCAGCATCGACGGAGCGAACAAGAGGCAGCAGCTCTTCCGCATCACGCTTCCACTCGTCGCGGGGTACGTGGTGATCAACGTCATCCTGGGCTTCAAGGGCTTCCTCAACGCCTACGACATCATCGTCGGCCTCACCAACGGCGGTCCCGGCACCGCCACCCGCAGCGTCGCGATGACGATCATCGCGGGCTTCAACGGCGGCGACTACGCCTACCAGATGGCCAACGCGACGATCTTCTTCATCGTCGCCGTGCTCATCTCCCTGCTGCAGCTCTCGCTGACCCGCGGAAGGAACGCACTCTGATGTCGACGCAGACACTCACCACCATCCCCACCTCGGGCAAGAAGCCGCGCGTCCGCATGGAGCGCGTCAACTGGTCGGGCACGATCATCCTGATCCTGTGTGCCGTCACCGTGCTGCTGCCGCTGTACGTCACGATCTCGATGGCGTTCAAGACCACGGGTCAGGCGGTCGACGGCAACGCGTTCTCGCTGCCGGCGCCCTTCAGCATCGACGGGTTCGTCGAGGCCTGGAATCTCACGAAGTTCCCGGTCGGCGCGGGGATCTCGCTGCTGGTCACGGCCGGCACCGTGATCGCGACGATCGTGCTCGCGGCCTTCGCGTCGTACGCGATCGTCCGCAACTGGGACCACCGCCTGTTCCGCTGGTCGTTCTTCTATCTGCTCGCCGCGATGTTCATCCCGTTCCCCGTGGTGGCGCTGCCGCAGATCCAGCTGACCGGCTGGGTGGGACTCGACAACCCGTTCGGCGTGATCATCCTCGCGACGATGTTCCAGCTGAGCTTCAGCGTGCTGCTGTTCACCGCGTTCCTGCGGTCGATCCCGATCGAGCTCGAAGAGAGCGCCCGCATCGACGGCGCCACCACCTGGCAGACGTTCTGGCAGCTGATCTTCCCGCTGCTGGCGCCGATGAGCGCGACGGTCGGCATCTTCGCCTTCCTCTACGCCTGGAACGACTTCATGATGCCGTCGCTGATCATCTCCGATCCCGCGCTGCAGACGCTGCCGGTGCGGCAGAACCTCTTCCAGACCCAGTTCAGCAACAACTACAACGTGTCGTTCGCCTCGTACCTCATGGCGATGGCCCCGGCGATCCTGGCCTACCTGTTCACGCAGCGCTTCGTCATGGAGGGCGTCACACAGGGCGCCGTCAAGGGCTGACACGTCGCACACCCCAGACCGCAACACGAAGGAGCAACACCCCTCATGACCGATGCGCTTCTCACCGAGACCCGCGACGACACGACGGCCGCATGGTGGCGCCAGGCCGCCGTCTACCAGATCTACCCCCGCAGCTTCGCCGATGCGAACGGCGACGGCCTCGGTGACATCCCTGGCATCGTCTCGCGGGCCGACTACCTGCGCGACCTCGGCATCGACGCCGTGTGGCTCAGCCCGTTCTATCCGTCGGCCCTGGCAGACGGGGGCTACGACGTGGCCGACTACCGCGACGTCGATCCGCGCCTGGGCACGCTCGACGACTTCGACGACATGGTCGCGGCGCTGCACGAGCGCGGCATCCGCGTCGTGGTCGACATCGTGCCGAACCATTCGTCCGACCTGCACGAGTGGTTCCAGGAGGCGCTCGCCGCGGGCCGCGGCTCGGCGGCCCGCGAGCGGTACATCTTCCGCGAGGGATCCGGTCCCGACGGCGCGGAGCCGCCGACCGACTGGACCGCCGCGTTCGGCGGATCGGCGTGGGAGCGGGTCGATGACGGCCAGTGGTACCTGCACAGCTTCGCCCCCGAGCAGCCCGACTTCAACTGGGACCACCCGGAGGTGCGCGAGGACTTCCTGACGACGCTGCGCTTCTGGTCGGACCGCGGGGTCGACGGCTTCCGCATCGATGTCGCCCACATGCTGACGAAGGATCTGACCGAGCCGCTGCCCAGCACCGCCGATCTCGAGTTGCTCCCGCACGACGGCAACCATCCGCTGCACGACCGCGACGACGTGCACGAGGTCTACGCCGAGTGGCGCCGGGTCTTCAACGAGTACGACCCGCCCCGCACCGCCGTGGCCGAAGCCTGGGTCAGCACTCCCGAGCGCCGCGCACGGTATGCCTCGGCCGAGGGGCTCGGGCAGGCATTCAACTTCGACCTGCTGGTCGCCGACTTCGACGCGACGCAGTTCCGCACGATCATCACCGACAACCTCGCGCAGTCCGAGGCCGCCGGGTCGTCGACGACGTGGGTGCTGTCGAACCATGACGTCACCCGCCACGCGACGCGCTACGGTCTCGCGCCGCTCGAGGGGCGCACCGGAGTGAAGCAAGGGGTCGAGTGGGTCGCGGCCGGCGGGCCGGAGGATCAGCTCGATCGCGAGGCGGGTCTTCGCCGAGCGCACGCTGCGACGCTGCTGCTGCTCGGGCTCCCCGGCAGCACCTACCTGTATCAGGGCGAGGAGCTCGGCCTCCACGAGGTCGCCGACGTCGCGCCCGAGCAGCGTCAGGACCCGGCGTTCTTCCGTGGTGCCGTCTTCGACGGACTGGGACGGGACGGATGCCGCGTGCCGCTGCCCTGGACCGCATCCGGACCGTCGTTCGGCTTCGGATCCGCCGAGGCGCACCTGCCGCAGCCCGCGTGGTTCGCCGAGTCCGCGGTCGATGTCGAGGCCGCCGATCCGTCGTCGACGCTCTTGCTCTACCGGGAGGCGCTGCGGCTGCGGCACGAGCTGCAGACCGAGGAGAGCCTGGAGTGGATCGAGACCGGCCGGCCCGATGTGCTGCGCTTCGCTCGCCCGAACGGCTGGCAGATCGTGACGAACTTCGGCACCGAGCCGTTCGACCTCGGAGCGGATGCCGCCGATGTCGTCCTCGGCACGGTGGTCGACGGGGCGGTCCCGGCGGACTCGACCGTGTGGATCGCGCCGGGTCTCCTCGGCTGAGCCGGTTTGATTGCAGGACGAAAGCACGGATGCAGGGCGAGAACACGGTTTCTCGTCCTGCATCCGTGCGACGGCCCTGCAATCGATCGTGAAGCGTGCCACCCCAGCCCACCGATTTGATAATGGTTCTCATTAGCGATTAGAGTGGGGGACATGAAGAAGCCGTTCGTCGCCCTCGCCCTCGCATCCGTCGCCGCACTCTCGCTGGCCGGATGCTCGACCACCCCCGCTGCGGGAGAGGGCGGCGACGGCGGAGCGGTGACGGTCGTCGCGAGCACCAATGTCTACGGTTCGCTCGCCGAGCAGATCGGCGGTGACCGCGTCGACGTGACCTCGATCATCACCTCGGCCACGCAGGACCCGCACTCGTACGAGGCCTCGGCCCGTGACCGCCTGACGGTGCAGAAGGCCGACCTCGTGATCGAGAACGGCGGCGGCTACGACGGCTTCATCGACACCCTGCTGCAGGATGCCCAGGACCCGCACATCGTCACCGCCGTCGAGTTCTCGCACGATTTCCCGGGCAACGAGGGTCACTCCGATGAGGAGGGCGCGACCGAGGAAGAGCACGATCACGACCACGCCGAGGGTGAAGAGGGGCATGAGGGCCACAATCACATCGAAGGCTTCAACGAGCACGTCTGGTTCGACCCGCACACGATGATCCACGTGGTCGAGGCGATCGCCGATGAGCTTGCCGCGATCGACCCCGACGGCGAGGCGGAGTTCACCGCCAACGCCGAGGACATCGTCGCCGACCTCGAGGGCTTCGAAGTCGACCTCGAGACCCTCAAGACGGATGCCGCCGGCGCCGATGTGATCATCACCGAGCCGCTGCCCGGCTACATCGCCACCGCCGCCGGACTCACCGATGTGACCCCCGAGGGATTCGCGGAGTCGGTCGAGGAGGGCAGCGATGTCGCCCCCGCGACCCTGCTCGAGACCCTGAACGTCGTCGCCAGCGGCGACGTGGCAGCCGTGCTCACCAATGCGCAGACCGGCGGGGCCGAGACGCAGCGCGTCGAGGATGCCGCGACCGCCGCCGGCATCCCTCTCGTCGCGTTCACGGAGCTGCTGCCCGAAGGATCGTCGTACTCTGAGTGGATGAGTGACGCGATCCAGAGCCTCGCCGACGCGCTCCAGTCGTGAGCGCCGCCGCCGACGCGCGGGCAGGAGCCGAGAAGTCGAACCCCGTGCTCGAGGTGCGGGGAGCCGCCCTCCAGCGCGGTGATCGGGAACTGTGGTCGGGCCTCGACCTGACCGTCGAGCCCGGGGAGTTCATCGCCGTGCTCGGACCGTCGGGTTCGGGCAAGACCACGCTGCTGCGCAGCATCCTGGGCCTGCAGCCGCTGTCGGCCGGCGAGATCTCGGTCGCCGGCGGGCCGGTGCGCAAGGGCAACCCGCGCATCGGATACATCCCGCAGCAGCGCTCGCTGGCTCCCGACACGAGCATGCGAGCCCGCGACCTCGTGGCGCTCGGTGTGCAGGGCAGCCGCTTCGGCTTCCCGATCCCGCACCGCGGCGACAAGGCCAAGGTCGATCAGCTGCTCGCCTCGGTCGGAGCCGCGCACTACGCCGACCGCCGGGTCGGCCTCCTGTCGGGCGGTGAGCAGCAGCGACTGCGCGTCGGTCAGGCGCTTGCCGACGAACCCGCCCTGCTGCTGTGCGACGAGCCGCTGTCGAACCTCGATCTCGCGAACCAGGTCGCGATCACCGACATCATCGATCGCCAGCGTCGCGATCGCCGCGCCGCCGTGCTGTTCGTCACCCACGACATCAACCCGATCCTCGGCCGCGTCGATCGCATCCTGTACATCGCCGGCGGTCGCTTCGTGCTCGGCACCCCCGAAGAGGTGCTGCAGACCCGCGTGCTCACCGAGCTCTACGGCACCCCGGTGTTCGTGCTGCGCGCCGGCGACCGACTCGTCGTCGTCGGGGTGCCGGATGCCGAGCCCCACCACCTGCACGACCACGACCACGACCACGGAGGTGCCGCTTGAACGTCATCACCGGCATCGTGCCTGCGGTCGACTGGAGTGACGTGTTCTCGTTCCAGGACTACGGCGAGCTCGTCGCCCTGCTCGCGAACTCGATCATCGCGGGTGCGGTGCTCGGCATCGTCGGCGGACTGATCGGCGTCTTCGTGATGCAGCGCGACCTCGCGTTCGCGGTGCACGGCGTCAGCGAGCTCTCGTTCGCGGGTGCCGCCGCAGCGCTGCTCTTCGGGGGCAGCGTGGTCGTCGGATCCCTCGGCGGTGCGCTCGTGGCGGCGATCCTGATCGGCGTCCTGGGGGCCAAGGCCCGAGATCGCAATTCGATCGTCGGGGTGCTCATGCCGTTCGGCCTCGGCCTCGGCATCCTCTTCCTGTCGCTCTACGACGGGCGCAGCGCCAACCGCTTCAGTCTGCTGACCGGACAGATCGTCTCGGTTTCGAGCCCCGACCTCGGGTGGCTGCTCGGCATCAGCATCGTCGTGCTGCTCGGGCTGCTGCTCATGTGGAACCCGCTGCGCTTCGACTCGCTCGACCCCGAGTCGGCCGCGGCCCGCGGTGTGCCGACCCGCGCGGTGAGCCTGCTCTTCATGGTGCTGCTGGGTCTGATCGTCGCGGTCAGCGTGCACATCATCGGCGCCCTGCTCGTGATGGCGCTGCTCGTGACTCCCGCGGCGGCCGCCATGCGCGTCTCGGCAGGGCCGGTCGCGGTGCCTCTGCTCGCGGCGCTCTTCGGGTTCGTGTCGGCCGTCGGCGGCATCCTGCTCGCCCTCGCGGGCACGCTGCCGGTGAGTCCGTACATCACGACCCTGTCGTTCACGATCTACGTCGTGTGCTGGATCATCCAGCGCGCCCGAGGCGGCGTGCGCCGCGTGCGGGCCTGACGTTCCCAGGGCCCGGCAAGGGCGGCGCGCCTAGAATCGTGGGTATGGCTCAGCGGAACACCTGGCAGCGCGATCGCGTGCGCGAAGCCCTCGCCGACGCGCGAGGATTCGTCAGCGCGCAGAATCTGCATGCCTCGCTCCGCGACGACAACACCGGCATCGGCCTCGCCACGGTCTATCGGGCCCTGGCCGGACTCGCCGCAGCCGGCGACGCCGACTCGCTGCAGAGCCCCGAAGGCGAGGCGCTCTACCGCGCCTGCACGACGCAGGGCCACCACCACCACCTGATCTGTCGCAACTGCGGACTCACGGTCGAGATCGAGGCGACCGACGTCGAGCAGTGGGCGCACCGCACCGCGGCCCTCCACGGCTTCACGGATGCCGCGCACGTGGTCGACATCTTCGGGCTGTGCGCCTCCTGCACCAACAAGCGGGACGCCGAAGAGGCAGCGAACGCGTGACCACCCAGGCCGCTCCACGGACGGTGCACTCGCACCGGCCCTCCCGATCGCCGCGCTCGCCGTGGATCGGGGTCGGCCTCGGCGCCGCGATCGTGCTCGCGCTCTTCCTGATCGACCGGTTCCTTCCGTCGCTCTTCACCGCCAGCCTGCCCAGCAGGGCTCAGGACGGACTGACCCTCGCCCTGAGCGTGCTCATCGAGGCGCTGCCGTTCGTGATCCTCGGCGTGCTGCTGTCGATCGTCGTCCAGGTGTGGCTGCCCGCCGACGTCATCCACCGCTGGCTGCCGAAGCGCGCATGGGCCCGGCGTGCGGTGCTGTCGCTGCTCGGCATGCTCATCCCGGTGTGCGAGTGCGGCAACGTGCCCTTCGCCCGCGGTCTCATGATGCGCGGGCTCGCACCGGCCGAGGCGCTGACGTTCCTGATCGCCGCCCCGATCGTGAACCCGATCGTGATCCTGACCACGCACGCGGCATTCGGCTTCGATGACGGCATCCTGGTGGCCCGTCTCATCGGCGGATACCTGATCGCCAACCTCATCGGCTGGATCTACAGCCGCCACCCCTCGCCCGACTCGCTGCTCACCCAGCGGTTCATCGACACCTGCGACCGCGTCACGCACGAGCACGGCACACCGGTGCGCCGCAGCCTCACGCAGTTCCTCGTCGAGCTGCGCGCCGTGATGCCCGCGCTCGTGATCGGATCGGCGCTCGCCGGAGCGGTGCAGGTGCTGATCCCGCGCGAGGTGCTGCTGGCGATCGGCTCGAACCCGGTGCTGTCCATCCTGGCGATGATGGCCCTCGCGATGACCGTCGCGATCTGCTCGAACGTCGACGCCTTCTTCGCCCTGTCGTTCGCCTCCACCTTCTCGTCGGGCGCGCTCGTGGCGTTCCTGCTCGTCGGCCCGCTCGTCGACGTGAAGATGCTCGCTCTCATGCGCACGACCTTCACCACCCGCACCCTCGTCGGGATCGTCGGCGTGGTGCTGTTCGCCGCCTTCGCGATCGGGATCGGGGTGAACGTCCTTGTCTGATCACGCGCACCCCACGCAGGCCCGCTCGCGCGCCCGTGCCCTGGGCGCCCGCTGGCTCGGCATCGGTCTCGCCACGGTGATCTCGGTCGTCACGCTCGGACTCGGCCTGACCGGTCGCCTGAATCTCTACATCAGCCCCGAGTCGGTGTGGTTCGCCTGCGCCGCGGCCGTCGTGACTCTTGCCGGAGCGATCTGGTCGTGCACCCTGCCGCTCGGCGAAGAAGGCGACCACGGACACGATCACGGGCACGGCACGGATGCGGATGCCGAGCCGTCGCCTCGCCGCAGCCTCGCCCTCGTGGGCACGGTCACCGGAGGTGTCGTCGCCTCGGGTGTCGTCATCGCAGCACTCGTGCTGCCGCCCGCATCGCTGTCGGTCGAGCTGGCGATGTCGCGGGTCGGAGAGCAGACCGCGCTGTTCGCCGGGGCCGACGATGTGACCCTCGGGGTCGCCGACACCGCGACCTTCGGGGTGGGCGACTGGGCGAGCGTGTTCGCGACGGCGACCAACACCGCCGCCTACGACGGCAAGACGGTCACGCTGACCGGCTTCGTCACCCCCACGGATGCCGACGGCGTCAACCTCACGCGCCTCGTCATCACGCACTGCGTGATCGACGCGCAGCCGGCGACGCTACCGGTGACGATCGATGCGGGAGAGTTCGACACCGGCCAGTGGGTCGAGGTCGAGGGCACGGTCAAGGCGGATGCCGACGGCTCGCTGCACGTCGAGCCCACCACCGTCACCGCGATCGACGAGCCTCAGGACCCGTATGAGTACTGACGACGAGCGCCCCGACCTCCCGGCGGTGCCGCGCACGCGCGCCGAGCTGCGCGCCGCCCGCGAGGCGGAAGCGGACGCTGCTGCCGCGGATTCCCCGTCGCCGTCGGTGAGCGACGCCGGCGCAGCCGAACCCACCGCCCAATCGCCGGACGAGGGCGGCGGGGCAGAGCGAGACGGAACCTCTCCTGCGACCGACACGCCTGTCGTCTCGCCTGCGGCTCGCGGGGCTCGCGGGGCCGGCGGCGAACGGCCGACGCGTTCGACCTTCGTCCCGCCTGATGCGGAGTCCACGACGTCGTTCGCGGCTCACTCCACGACCGACTACGCGCCCCCGGCGCCGGTGCAGCCGAAGGCCGAGAAGAAGCCGAAGGCCGAGAAGAAGCCCAAGCCGGCGAAGGCCGCCAAGCCCGCAAAGGCCGCCAGGCCCGAGAAGCCCGCCAAGCCGGAGAAGCCGGCGAAGCCCGAGAAGTCCGGCGCCCCGAGCGACCGCCGGTTCCTGCTGGCGCTCGGCGCTGTGCTCGGCATCCTCGTGCTGGTGGGGGCGGGACTCGGCGTCGTCAGCCTCACCCAGGGACCCCGCATCACCGAGGTGCAGGTCGACCCGACCGAGGCCATCGAGACCTCCGGCAGCCGGGTCATCCTCACCGCGAACCAGTCCCTCGCCGCGATCGACGAATCGCAGGTGACGGTCGATCCCGCCGTGCCCTTCACCCTCGACGCCGCGGGCCGCGGCATCGGCATCCGCTTCACCGTGCCGCTCGACGATGACACCGAGTACACGGTGAAGGTCGCCGATGCGGTCGGCGCCGGAGGCGGCCCGAGCGCCACGCTGTCGACGAGCTTCTCGACTCCGGCATCCCACATCTTCCTGCTGCGCCGAGACCCCGACGGGAACGACCAGATCTTCCGCACCGACCTGTCGGGTGAGAAGGCGCAGCCCGTGTTCGCGGCCGACAAGATCAACGACTTCCGCGCGACGTCGTCGCAGCTCGTGGTCTCGGTCGAGGAGGACGAGGGCTCGAAGCTGCTCGTGATGGACCGCGACGGGACGGACCAGCGCGAGCTCGAGCTGCCCGGTGTCGGATACGTCGGGGCGATCCAGGTCTCCGACCGCGGGGGTCTGGTCGGCTACAGCTACTCCGACAAGGAGCTCAGCGATACGGAGGGGCGCGCCAGCGTGCTCGTCACCCAATCGCTGAGCGGCGACGACGAACCGGTGGTGACAGAGGTCGGGGGCAAGGAGGCGAACATCTTCGTCTGGCAGTTCGTGCCGGACAGCTCCGCCGTGCTCTTCATCGACTTCGACGGTGCGCTCTCGCTGGTCGACCGCTCGACCGATGCGGGAGTGCAGTCCCTCGGACTCGCGACGACCATCCAGGGCATCTCGCGGGGCACGTACACGGCGATCGTCGAGCGACTCGACGGCACGGTGGTCGAGCTGAACCTCGCTGACGGGTCGGAGGTACCGCTCGAAGCATCGACTCCCGACTACGGCACCGCGATCACGATCACGCCGTACCCCGGCGGCACGCTGCGCCACGTGGTGTCGCGCGACGAGAACGGTCTGCCCGTCGGTCAGGCGGTCATCCGGGTCAACGACGAGGGCGCGGCGACACCGCTCGTCGAGGTCGATTCGACCGACTCGATCCTGCAGGCCTGCGCGTCGCCCAGCGGTCAGTACGCCGCGGTCGTCATAGCGCCGGAGCTGGCCGACAACCCCTACGACCAGATGCTGCTGCCGCTGCCCGAGAACCTCGAGACGCACCTGCTCGACCTGCGCACGGGTGACGAGATCGTGGCGCTCACCGGCTTCGACGCCTCGTGGTGCCAGACGGCCCCCCAGTTCTGAGCCCATGCCGACGGATGCCCTGCACCGAGCGACCCGCGCCGAGCTGAGCGGGCTGCCGGTCGAGGTCGCTCCGCTGCTGCTCGGCGGCGAGCTGCGCACCGTCGTGGCCGGCTCCGAGGTGCGACTCCGACTCACCGAGGTCGAGGCCTATCACGGGCAGGGCACGGGACCGGCGGCCGACCCCGGGTCGCACGCGCGAATGGGGCGCACCGCACGCAACGCGACGATGTGGGGCGAGCCGGGGCACCTGTACGTCTATCTGAGTCACGGCATCCACTCGTGCGTGAACGTCGTCTCGGGCCCCGAGGGTCAGGCGGGCGGGATCCTGCTGCGTGCGGGCGAGGTGGTGCACGGGGCGGATGCCGTCGCGGTGCGCCGCCGTGCGACGCCCCCTCTGACGGCGACTGCGCTGCGCGACCTCGCGCGGGGGCCCGGTCGATTCGGCCAGTCGGCGGGCCTGCGGCATCCGATCCACGACGGCATCGACGCGATCACCGGAGCGGACTTCGCGGGCGCCCGCGCCGAGCTGTGGCTGCGTGACGAACCGGTGACCGATGTGGCGACCGGGCCGAGGGTCGGTGTGGCCGGCATCGCCGGGACCGCGGCATTCCCCTGGCGCTTCTGGATCTCCGGCGACCCGACGGTCTCGCCGTTCCGCTGGGGGAGGGGCGCTCAGGCCGAGTCTCTCCACACCACGGGCGTCGGCAGCATGATCCCTTCGCGCGGACGCTGATCGTCGCGCAGCTGCGCGAGGACGGATGCCGCGGCCGCGGCCCCGAGACCTTCGGCAGGCTGGTCGACGGTCGAGAGCAGCGGGGTGGTGCGCGTCGCCCACGTGCTGTTGTCGAAGCCGACCACGCCGACGTCATCCGGCACACGCCGTCCCGCTTCGCGCAGCGCCCACATCGCTCCGGCGGCCACCGCGTCGGACGCGGCGAAGACTCCGTCGATGTCGGGTGCTCGGTCGAGCAGTCGCCTCATGGCGGCGGCTCCGTCGGCGTAGGAGTACAGCGGCACCTCTTCGACGAGGTCCGGATCGAAGTCGTCGCCGAGAGCGTCGGTGAATCCGGCGAGTCGATCGGTGCCCGAGTCGCGGTCGAGGGCGGCGGCGATCATGCCGACCCTCGTGCGACCGGTCGCCAGCAGACGTGAGGTGACGGCCTGCGCGGCGCCGCGGTTGTCGACGCCGACCCAGGCGGCATCGACGTCGGGTGGGTGGCCGACGTAGGCGACAGGCAGGTCGAGTCGCATCACGGCCTTGGTGATCGGATCCTGCGCTCGGGCCGAGACGATCACAGCGCCGTCGACGAACCCGCCGTTGAGGTATCGCGCGACGCGTTCGGTGTCTCGCACCGAGTCGACCACGAGGCAGACCATCTGGTAGTCCGCCTCGGAGAGAGTCTCGTTCGTGCCGAGCATGATCGCGCCGATGTTGGGGTCTTCGAGGAACAGCGCGTGCGGCTCGTGCACGATGAACGCGATGGCCTGGGTGCGCTGTCGCACGAGGTTCTGGGCGGCGGTGTTCGGCACGTAGCCGACCTCGCGGATCGCCTCTTCGATCGCGGTGCGCGCGGCGTCCGACACGTAGCCGCCGTTGATCACGCGGCTGACGGTTCCCCTGGAGACTCCGGCGACGCGCGCGACATCGTGCACGGTGCTGCGACGACGGGCCGAAGTGCTCATGATCGACAGCCTAGCGACCCGGACTTGACGGGATTCGCCACGACATGCGACGATGTGTGCACGTTCACAGAAATCCCGATCACTGTTTCGACGCAGCGAACTGTGCACGTGCACACATGATCCGCAAAGGAGCGTCACCGATGGCCGCCGCTGTGTCCGACCGCATCGCCACCCTCTCCGCAGGGCGCGGCCTCGTCTTCGGATGCGACTACAACCCGGAGCAGTGGGACCGCAGCGTCTGGCCCGACGACGTGCGGCTCATGCAGCAGGCCGGCGTGGGTCTCGTGGCGATCAACATCTTCGGCTGGTCGTCGATCAACCCCGCCAGGGGAGTGTGGGACTTCGCGGCGCTCGACGAGATCATCGCGCTGCTGCACGCCGCGGACATCCGCATCAACCTCGGCACCGGCACGGCCTCGCCCGCACCGTGGCTCACCGCGCAGCATCCCGAGATCCTGCCGGTCGGCGAAGACGGGACCGTCTTCCAGCAGGGCGGTCGTCAGGGGTACTGCCCGAGCTCGCCCCTCTTCCGCGCGTACGCCGCCGAGGTCGTCACCCGTGTCGTCGAACGCTACGGCGACCACCCGGCCGTCGCGCTCTGGCACGTGTCGAACGAGCTGGGCTGCCACAACGCGCTCTGCTACTGCGACACGAGCGCCGAGGCCTTCCGTGGCTGGCTGCGCGAGCGGTACGCCGACATCGACGCGCTGAACCGCGCGTGGGGCACGACATTCTGGAGCCAGCGCTACAGCGACTTCGACGACGTGCGGGTGCCCGCTCAGGCCCTCTCGCTGCGCAACCCGGGGCAGATCCTCGACTTCCAGCGCTTCAGTTCCGACGAGCAGCTCGCGCTCTACCGCGCCGAAGCGGCGATCCTGCGCGAGCGGAGCGACGTGCCGGTGACGACCAACTTCATGGTCACCGCGCACATCCGCAACCTCGACTACTGGTCGTGGGCGGGCGAGATGGATCTGATCGCCAACGACCACTACCTCGACCGTCGCCTCGACGACGCGCGAGGCGAGCTCTCGTTCGCCGCCGACCTCACCCGCGGCCTCGCCCAGGGTGCGCCGTGGCTGCTCATGGAGACCTCGACCGGCGCAGTGAACTGGCAGCCCTACAACCTCGCCAAGGCTCCCGGTGAGCTGCAGCGCAACATCGCCGCCCACATCGCGCGCGGCGCCGACGGCATCTGCTTCTTCCAGTGGCGGGCGTCGACCCAGGGCGCCGAGAAGTACCACACGGCACTCGTGCCGCACGCGGGCGAGGACTCCGACCAGTGGCGCGAGGTCGTCGCGCTCGGCGGACTCCTCGATCGCCTGGGCGAGGTCGCCGGGACGCGCGTCGTCGCCGACGCCGCACTGTTCTTCTCCTGGGAGAGCTGGTGGGCCGCCGAGAACGAGGGCCGTCCGAGCGAGGCGCTGACCTACCTCGGCCAGGTGCATGCCGCGCATGCCGCGCTGGCGGATGCCGGCATCACGACAGACGTCGTGCGCCCCGGCGCAGACCTCGACGGCCACCGCCTGCTGATCGTCCCCGCGCTGCACCTCATCGGCGATGCGGATGCCGCGGCGATCGCCCGCGCGGTCGAGAACGGCGCGACAGCACTGATCACCTTCTTCAGCGGCATCGTTGATGAAGAAGACAGAGTGCGCACCGGCGGCTATCCCGGCGCGTTCCGCGACCTGCTCGGCATCCGCTCGGAGGAGTTCACGCCCCTGCGTCCCGACGAGACCGTCACCCTGACCGACGGCACGACCGCGACAGTGTGGAGCGAGCGCCTGAAGGCCACGGATGCCGAGGTCATCGCGTCGTTCGTCGACGGCCCCGCCGCCGGACGCCCCGCGATCACGCGGCGCGCGACGGGAGCGGGCGAGGCCTGGTTCCTCGGCACCCAGCCCGCTCGCGAGGACTACCGCGCACTGATCGCACGGCTCGCCGCATCCGCGGGTGTCGCGCCCGTCCCCGGCGCCGGACCCGACGTCGAGATCGTGCGCCGCACCGGCGATGCCGGCTCGTTCCTGTTCGTCATCAACCACGGATCCACGGATGCCGAGGTCGCGGCCGCAGGTCACGACCTCGTCACCGACG
Source organism: Microbacterium sp. Bi98 (assembly GCF_918698045.1). Taxonomy (NCBI): domain Bacteria; kingdom Bacillati; phylum Actinomycetota; class Actinomycetes; order Micrococcales; family Microbacteriaceae; genus Microbacterium; species Microbacterium sp. Bi98. The sequence continues at coordinate 76,117 of NZ_CAKKLK010000007.1, forward strand.
CCCGCGCCACCGGCCTGGTGCCGGCCGGTGCGGTCCGCATCATCAAGGAGGATGTATGACCACCACGCTCGCCGCTCCGGCGGTCGCCTCAGCGCCGAAGGCGCCGGGCCGCCGCCGACGGATCCCGCACAAGGGCGCCATCGCGTTCCTCATCGTGCCCTTCGGCGTGCTGTTCGCGCTGTTCTACGTCGTCCCCATCGCCTACGCGTTCTGGCAGTCCCTGCTCGTGGTCGAGCGCGACGGCACCTTCGGCAAGGCCGAGCAGGTGTTCGGCGGCTTCACGCAGTACGTGCTCGTCTTCCAGAACGAGGCCTTCTGGGCATCGATGGGGCGGATGCTGACCTTCGGCGTCGTGCAGGTGCCGGTCATGCTCGGCCTGGCCCTGCTGTTCGCGCTGCTGCTGGACTCGCCGCTCGTCCGCGGCAAGCGCTTCTTCCGCCTCGCGTTCTTCGTGCCGTATGCGGTGCCCGGTGTCATCGCCGCGATCATGTGGGGCTCGCTGTTCTCGCCGAACCTCTCGCCGTTCACCGCGATCACCAAGAACATCGACTTCCTCGGGGCAGACCTCGTGCTGTGGTCGATCGCGAACGTCGTGACGTGGGTCTACGTCGGCTACAACATGCTGATCATCTACTCGGCGCTGCTCTCGATCCCGCAGGAGCTCTACGAGGCGGCCATCCTCGACGGCGCCGGACAGTGGCGCATCGCCTGGTCGATCAAGATCCCGCTGGTGCGCCCGGCGATCGTGATGACCGCGATCTTCTCGATCATCGGCACGCTGCAGCTGCTCGCCGAACCGCAGGTCTTCCGTTCGTTCAGTTCGGCGGTCACGAGCACGTTCACCCCGAACATGACCGTCTACGCCACGGCATCCATCCCGAACACCAACCTCGCGGCCGCCTTCTCGGTCGTGCTGGCCGTGACGACGTTCGTGCTGTCGTTCGGATTCATGAAGTACATGCAGCGCAAGGAGCAGAACGCATGAGCACCATGACGATCGTCGCCCCCGGTCGGGGCTCGCGCGCACAGGCCCCGCGCGGAAAGGGTGCTCGCGAATCGGGCATCTCCCGCACCGGCGCCATGCTGATCATGGCCGTGTTCACGGTCTACTTCCTGCTGCCGCTGTGGTGGCTGCTCGTCGCGTCGAGCAAGGAGACCGGCGACATCCTGACCACCGCCCCGCTGTGGTTCGCCGACTTCCACCTGCTCGACAACATCGCCGAGCTGTTCGCCTACCGCGACGGCGTCTACCTGCGCTGGCTGCTGAACTCGGTGCTCTACGCCGCGCTCGGCGGCGCCATCGCGACCCTGCTCGCCGCCATGGCCGGCTACGCCCTCGCGAAGTACCGGTTCCCGGGCCGCGACCTGATGTTCGACATCGTGCTCGGCGGAGTGCTGGTTCCGGCCACGGCCCTCGCGCTGCCGCTGTTCCTCATCTTCAGCCAGGCGCAGCTGACCAACACGTTCTGGTCGGTGTTCCTGCCGTCGATCGTGAGTCCGTTCGGCGTCTACCTGGCGCGGATCTTCGCGGCCTCCTCCGTTCCCGACGAACTGCTCGAGGCGAGTCGGCTCGACGGCGCGGGGGAGATCCGCACGTTCTTCACGGTCAGCATCCGACTGATGACGCCCGCGCTGGTGACGATGTTCCTCTTCCAGTTCGTCGCCATCTGGAACAACTTCTTCCTGCCGATGATCATGCTGCGATCCGAAGACCTCTTCCCGGTCGTCTTCGGTCTCTACAACTGGAACAACCAGCTGAACCAGCTGCCGGAACTCCGTGGTCTCGTGCTGATCGGCGCTCTGCTGTCGGTCATCCCGCTGATCGTCACCTTCCTCCTGCTCCAGCGCTTCTGGCGCAACGGACTGGGCGCCGGCGCCCTGAAGTGAGCAGGCGGCCGCCCGGACCGACCGGACGGCCCGCACCACCGCACCATCCCTATCGCACCACCCCCATCGCATCCACGAAAGGATCGAAATGCAGCATTCGAAGATGAAGGCAGCCGCTGTCATCGCCATCTCGGCACTCGCGCTCGCCGGTTGCTCGGCGTCCGGCGGAGACAGCTCCGGCACCGGCGGCGACGCCGCCGCCGCGTGCACCCCGGCGGACGGCGACGTCACGCTCGAGTTCACCTCCTGGATCCCCGGCATCGAAGACGTCGTCGAGATCTGGAACGAGGCCAACCCCGAGATCCAGGTCGACGTGCAGACCGGCCCGAACGGCAACGGCGGCACGTACCAGAACTTCTTCAACCAGATCAAGGCCGGCGATGCGCCCGACCTCGGTCAGATCGAGTACGACGCGCTGCCGAACTTCCTCGTGCAGGACGGCCTCGAAGACCTCAGCGGCTGTGAGGACGTCGTCGCCGCGGAGGACCAGTTCGTCGACTGGGCCTGGGGACAGGTCACCCTCGGCACCGAGGGCGTCTACGGCGTTCCGCAGGACACCGGCCCCATGGCGCTGTTCTACCGCGCCGACCTCTTCGAGCAGAACGGCATCGCGATCCCCACCACGTGGGACGAGTACCGCGAGGCGGCCGTGAAGATCCGTGACCTCGGCGGATACATCACCAACTTCTCGCAGTCGGACATCAACCAGTTCGCCGGCTTCGCCTGGCAGGACGGCGCTCAGTGGTTCTCGAGCGACGACGAGGGCTGGACGGTGTCGCTGGCCGACGACGCGACCACCACGGTCGCCGACTTCTGGCAGAGCATGCTCGACGACGACCTCGTCGCCACGGTTCCCGCCTGGACCGACGAGTGGAACAACGCCTACAACTCCGGTCAGGTCTGGACCTGGAACTCCGCCGTCTGGGGCGCCAACTCGATCTCCAGCGGAGCCCCCGACACCGCCGGCTCCTGGGCTGTCGCACCGCTGCCGCAGTGGGAGGCCGGCGGCACCGCGGCCGGCAACTGGGGCGGGTCGTCGACCGCTGTCCTCAAGGGCAGCGAGCACGTCTACGAGGCGACGAAGTTCGCGCTGTGGCTCAACACGTCGGATGAGGCGCTGACCGCGCTCGCCGAGGCCGCCAACCTCTACCCGGCCACGACAGCCGGTCTCGAGCTGCCGGTCTACGCCGAGGGCGTCGAGTTCTACGGCGGACAGAAGATCTACGACGTCTTCGCCGACGCAGCCACCCAGGTCTCCCCCGACTTCGCGTGGGGCCCGACCATGACCCAGACCTACTCGGACGTGTCCGACGGCTTCAAGGCCGCGGTCTCGGGCAACGGCACTCTGCTCGACGCGATCGAGAAGGGCCAGACGGCGACCATCGACGCGCTCAAGGCCGCATCGATCCCCGTCACGGAGTAACACCTCTCGGAGGCCCGCCCGTATGCTCACGGGCGGGCCTCCCCCTTTTCGTCTGGAGCGGCAATGAGCGAACTCGTCCACCTGACCTCGGCCGGCGTCAGCGTCGTCATCGACACGACGAGTGCGCGGCTGCTGCACTGGGGCGCGGCGCTCGACACCGCCGACCTCGACGCACTCGCGGTGTCGTCGACCGGAGCTGTGACGTTCAGCTCGTTCGACGCCTCGCGCACCTTCCCGCTGCTGGCCGTCGAAGCCGACGGATGGTCCGGCGCCCCGGCGCTCGCCTGGCACCGCGGCGGGCTGCACAGCGCTCCGCTGCTGCGCTCGACCGGGTGGAAGGCGACGGAGTCATCGCTGCGCGGGGAGTTCGCGGATCCCGCGGCCGGCGCATCCGTCGTCCTCGATCTCGAGCTGGATGCCGTCGGCGTGCTCACCGCCCAGGTGTCGGTGACGAGCACGGCGGATGCTGCCGAGCCGCTCGACCTGCTCGCCGCGCGCATCCTGCTGCCGATCCCCGCACATGCGACCGAGGTGCTCGATCACACCGGACGCTGGACGGGCGAGCGGCGACCACAGCGAGGCGCCCTGCGCCACGGAGCGCACCTGCGTCAGGTGCGCCGCGGTCGCGGTGGCCACGACGCCCCGTACCTGACCGCGATCGGCACCGACGGGTTCGGCTTCCGCCGAGGGGAACTGTGGACCGCGCACGTCGCGTGGAGCGGGGACCTCGAAGTCGGCGTCGAGAGGCTCCCCGAGGGCGCCGGCGTTCACGGGGCGGTGCTCGGCGGGGGAGAACTGCTGCTGCCCGGCGAGATCCGGCTCGGCGCGGGGGAGACCTACGTCTCGCCGCAGGTGTTCCTCGCCTACGGCGAGAGCGGGCTCGACTCCGTGTCGGCCCGCCTGCATCAGACCGTCCGCGCGTTCTCCGCACACCCCACGACGCCGCGCCCTCTCGTGCTCAACACCTGGGAGGCCGTGTACTTCGACCACGACCCCGCGAAGATCATCGAGCTGGCCGAGGCTGCGGCATCCGTCGGCGTCGAGCGGTTCGTGCTCGACGACGGATGGTTCCGCGGACGGCCCGACGACCGATCAGGACTCGGCGACTGGTTCATCGACGACGCCAAGTGGCCGGAGGGGCTGCGGCCGCTCGCCGATCAGGTGCACGGTCTCGGGATGCAGTTCGGTCTCTGGTTCGAGCCCGAGATGGTGAACCCGGTCTCCGACCTCGCCGCGCAGCATCCGGACTGGGTGCTGCAGGCCGCGCCCGACGCGCCCACCTGGCGGCATCAGAAGGTGCTCGACCTGGCGAACCCGGATGCCGCGGCCCACCTGCTGGAGCGCATCGACGCCCTGGTCTCCGAGATCGGCATCGACTTCATCAAGTGGGACCACAACCGCGACCTGCACGCCGCGGTGTCGCCGCACACCGGCCGCGCGTCCGTGCACGCTCAGACGGCCGCCTTCTACGCCCTGCTCGACGCGCTGCGCGAGCGGCATCCCTCTCTCGAGATCGAGTCGTGCGCGAGCGGCGGAGCCCGCGTCGACCTCGGGGTGCTCCAGCGCACCCAGCGCGTCTGGGGCTCGGACTCGAACGATCCGATCGAACGGCAGCAGATCCAGCGCTGGACAGGCACTCTCGTGCCCCCGGAGGTCGTGGGGTCTCACGTCGGTCCGCCGGTCGCCGAGACGACGCATCGCGCGGCATCCCTGCCGTTCCGCATGGCCACCGCGCTGTTCGGGCACGCCGGCATCGAGTGGGACATCACGCGGTGCACGGATGACGAGCGGGAGGCGCTGACCCGCTGGACGGCGCTCTATCGCGAGCTGCGGCCGCTGCTGCACTCCGGGGTCACCGTGCGCAGCGACGAGGTCGACGACGAGACGCTGCTGCACGGCGTCGTCACGGTCGACGGCTCCCGCGGTGTGTTCGCGTGGGTGCGGCAGGGTGCGTCGGTCGACGCGTTCACGCCGCGCACCCGCATCCCCGGACTGCAGCCCGGCGGGCGCTACCGGCTGCGGGTGCGGGACGAGCTGGGCACCGCGACGCGGCACCAGGTCTCGGATCCCGCCTGGCTGGATGCCGGGATCGAGGCGACCGGCGCGTTCTTCGAGACGGTCGGGGTGCCCCTGCCCCTGCTCGCGCCGGGGGCGGCGCTGCTGCTCGAGGTCGTCCGGGTCTGACTCGGGGTCGTGCTAAACTGACTCTTTGTCTGCGCACACTCCTGTGCGTAGTTCGCGTGCTTCCCGTTCTTCGGCCGAGAGATCGGCGATGCGGGGTGGCGCGCAGACAAGGGATCTTGGGTGAGACCGTCCGGTCTCACGGTATAGAAGGAGTCACATCATGGCAGCAGTGTGCCAGGTGACAGGAGCTGTTCCCGGCTTCGGTCACAACGTCTCGCACTCGCACCGCCGGACGAAGCGTCGCTTCGACCCGAACGTGCAGAAGAAGACCTATTTCGTCGCTTCGCTCGGTCGTAAGATCACGCTCAACGTGTCCGCCAAGGGCATCAAGGTGATCGACGTCCGCGGCATCGAGAACGTGGTCAAGGACCTCCAGGCGAAGGGTGTGAAGCTCTAATGGCCAAGAAGGCTCAGGACGTACGTCCGATCATCAAGCTGCGCTCCACGGCAGGTACGGGCTACACGTACGTGACCAAGAAGAACCGCCGCAACACCCCCGACCGCCTCGTGCTCAAAAAGTACGACCCGGTCATCCGTCAGCACGTCGAATTCCGAGAGGAGCGTTGATCAATGGCTAAGAAGAGCAAGATCGCTCGCAACGAGCAGCGCAAGGTCATCGTCGAGCGTTACGCAGAGCGTCGCGCCGAGCTGAAGAAGACCCTGGTCGACCCGAACGCCACCGACGAGGCCCGCGAGGCCGCACGCGTCGGCCTGCAGAAGCTGCCGCGCAACGCGTCGCCGGCTCGCGTGCGTTCGCGCGACGTCATCGACGGCCGCCCCCGCGGTGTCCTCACGAAGTTCGGCGTCTCGCGCGTCCGCTTCCGTGACATGGCACACCGTGGCGAGCTGCCCGGTGTCACCAAGTCCAGCTGGTAAGTCTCAGCAGACAAGCCGAAAGGGGCGAGGATCTTCGGATCCTCGCCCCTTTCGCTATGCCCGGGCCTGTGTCCCGGCATCCGCATCCCGGCATCCGCGACTCGTGTTGCGGCGCTCGCTGCGAAGGGGATCTCTCGCTGAGAAGGGGATGCTGCGCCATTCGCTCCTTCACTGCATGAGATCTCCTTCGCAGCAGTCGCTCTGCACCGAGGGGCCGAGTTCACGGTTCTCTACAGGGGCCGGGTGCGCGGCCTCCTCGGAAGCCGACCACGGGGGAGTATCGCCTGATGGATGCGGTCACCGAGCTCGAACGTCAGGGTGGGGTCGCGCGCGTCGAGCGACTTCGGTCACTCGGGGTGAGCGCTCACACACTGCGCCGTGCGAAGGAGCTCGGTGCGGTGAGATCGATCCGTCGAGGATGGATTGCGCTGCCCGACGCCGACCCGATCGTCGTGGGCGCCGCGACTCGCGGGGTCGTCATCACCTGCGTCACCGCAGCCGAGCGCATGGGGTTGTGGGTGCCGAACGCATCGTCCGTCCACGTGGCTGCCCGCCCGAATGCCGCCCGCGTGCGGGTGCCGTCGCAGGTCGTCGTCCACTGGTCGCGCCCGGTGGTTCAGCGCGACCCCGACTCCACCGTCGACGGGCTCGTCAACACCCTCGTCGTGGTGGCGCGCTGCCAGCCGAGAGAGACCGCCCTGGTGATCTGGGAGTCGGCTCTGAACAAGGGGCTCGTCGACGAGCGTGTGCTGTCGCGATTCGAGCTGCCGCCCGCCGCCCGGGAGCTGCTCGAATCCGCCAGGCCCTTCTCGGACTCGGGTCTCGAGACGATCTTCGTGTCGAGGCTGCGGTGGTTGGGTCTTGCGATGGTGCAGCAGGCGTGGCTGCACGGATACCGTGTCGACCTCCTGATCGGCGAGCGCCTGGTGATTCAGATCGACGGAGCGACACACGTCGGAGCACAGCGGACGGCTGACATCGAGCATGACGCACAGCTCATGCTCCGTGGCTATCACGTGCTGCGGTTCGGGTACGAGCAGATCATGGCTCGCTGGCCAGAAGTGCAGGCGATCATCATGGATGCGGTCGCTCAGGGCAGGCATCTCGGCTGATGTCCTCGCTTGCAGAGAAGGAGATCTCACCCAGCGAAGGACCGAATGCGTCATCCAGTCCTTCGCTGCGCGAGATCTCCTTCGCACATCGAGGCGCTCTCCGTATCGCGGATGCGCTCCGAGGCGCCGCAGCGCCCCGCATCAGGCGACGGATGCTGTCGCGTGCTCCACCGCCCAGGTGAGCGCGTAGTCGGCGATCTCCTCCCAGCCGTCCTGGCTGACGAGACGGTGGGTGCGGCCCGCATACTCCTTGTACTCGACGATGGCGGTGCTGCCGGACGAGTGATACTTCTTCACGATCGCGCGTCCGATGGCCGGGGGCACGACGTGGTCGATCTCGCCGGTGATGACGAGCAGCGGGGCGCGGTCGGCGCGTGCGTAGTCGACGTGGGTGACTCCGCCCTTCTCGTTGAGCACCGAGGTCACGCCCTCGAAGAAGACCTTGTTGTAGGAGTTCACGGCGTACTCCTCCCAGAGGGCGTCGGATGCTGCGCGGGGGAGGTCGTTGCCGAACGTGAAGTGGAAGTGGCGCTTCGACAGCGGCTTGGCTCCGTTGATGCCGAAGGGGTTGGAGAGGATCGGCGTTCCGGTCCACAGGGTCGAGAGGGGCAGTGCGGTGACGCCGGCGGTCTGTCCCGGGGCCACGCCCACGTAGACGGCGCCGAGGCCGCGGTCGGCGAGCATCTGGGTAAGCACGCCGCCGAACGAGTGGCCCATGATGATCGGCTTGACCGGAAGCGCACGGATGATGCGCTCGTAGTTGTCGGCGATCTGCTTCAGGCCGATCCCCTTGAGGGCCGACGGGTCGCGGCGGATGTCCTCGACGGAGCGGTCGTCGATCCCGGGCCATCCCGGGATGATCACCTCGTGGCCCTGCGCGCGGAACCGCTCGGCCCACGTGTCCCAGCTCTTCGGCGTCATCCAGAGTCCGTGGATCAGGACGATCGGGGTCTTGTCCGTGCTGTTCATCGTTTCTTCTCCTGTGTCTGCCCCGCCCGGTGCGAGTGCGTTACGCTGATAGTAGACCGAACGTTCTATCTAGCACAACCTATTCCCGAAAACCCGAATCGGATGACACGATGAGAGGGATCATCATGAAGACCACGACTCCCACCTCCGCTCCGACGACGGCTCCGAAGCGGCCCAGCGCAGCCCGCACCCGGCTGATCGACACTGCCACCAGGCTCTTCTACGAAGAGGGGATCCATGCGGTCGGCGTCGACCGCATCATCGATGAGGCCGCGGTCACCAGGGCGACGCTCTACAACCAGTTCGGCGGCAAGGAGAACCTCGTCCTCGCGTACCTGCGCAACGAAGACGAGATGCTCCGCGCGATGTTCGCCGACGCGGGCGAGGCGGTGACGGATCCTGCGCAGCTGGTCGACGCCGTGATCGACGGCATCGCCGCCGACATCCGCCTCCGGCACACGCGTGGCTGCCCGTTCATCAACGCGGCAGCGGAGTATCCGGATGCCGACGGTGCCGTCCGTCTGCTGATCGACGAGCACCGGGAGTGGTTCCGCTCGACGCTCCAGGCCGTCGCCGAGCAGGCCGGCCTCGAGAGCCCCGTCGATGTCGCGGCGTCCCTCGTGCTGCTGCGCGACGCCGCGCTCGTCGGCGGGTACCTCGACGGAGACGAGCGGGTCACGCCGGCGTTCGAGCGCACCGCACGCTCGGTGGTCGCCGCCCACCGCCCGCTCTGACGCGGCGACGGCGACGGCGACGGGGCGGCGGGTCGATGGCGGCCAGCTGGCGGCTGACTGGCGGCTCGGTGGCGTGGCGGCGGATCGGGGCCGCTGGAGAGCATGGAGGACATGAACACGACACGAATCACGGAACTGCGCCAGGCGCAGGGGTGGACTCAGGAACGACTGGCGACCGAGAGCGGCGTGGGACTCAGGACCGTGCAGCGCCTGGAAGCCGGACAGGATGCGAGCCTGGAGACGCTGTCTCTGGTCGCGGATGCGCTGCAGGTGCCGGTGCGGGACCTCTTCGCCACGATCGACGATGAGGCACTCAGCAGCCGGGTCGATTCGCTGCAGCAGCGCACGGATGACCAGCAGGCCGCGCGTGATCGCATCGCCCACGCCTGGACCTGGCTCTATGTCGGCATCGGCATCGTGTGCACGCTGCTGAGCTTCACGTTCTCGTATGGACTCGTGCTGTTCCTGTCCTACTGGGTGGGCGGGTACGTGATCCTCACTGCGCTGCGTCGGATCGTCCTCGAGCCCCGGCTGGACGCCCGGTACCCGTTGTCGAAGGAGACCCGCACCCGTCGTGCGAAGCGCCGCGCCGCGATGGCCTCCGCCACGGCCGACGACGCATCCCCGACCGCCACGACGACGGCCGAACCGACCTGAGACGCGTCGTCGCCCGGGCTGATCTGCGCGCGCCGAGCGAAGGAGATCTCTCTCACGCAAGGATCGAACGGTGATTCCGCCCCTTCGCGGCAAGAGATCTCCTTCCCACGATGAGGCCGACGGGCGCGCTGAAATCGATGCCCCACGAGTCACATTCGTCACTTCTGCCCCACGACACGCCGCCGAAAAGCCCAAAACCCGCGAAATGACGCGGAAATGTGGGTGGTGGTTGGTACATTCAAGGCGGTCACTCGACCAACGGAGGGCAGCAGCCCTCTGAACCACAACGATGCGACGGGAACCTCGTCGCTGGAGGATGACATGGCTGACAAGTCCATCACCAAGACCGAGCTCGTCGCGAGCATCGCTTCTGCCACCGGCCAGAGCCAGGCCACCGTCTCGGGTGTCCTCGACGCGCTGTTCTCCTCGGTCTCCGACGCTGTTGCCAAGGGCAGCAAGGTCTCGATCCCGGGCTGGATCTCGTTCGAGCAGGTCGCGACCGCAGCTCGCACGGGCCGCAACCCGCAGACCGGCGCCGAGATCAAGATCCCGGCCGGCCACCGCGTCAAGGTGACCGCTGGTTCCAAGCTCAAGGCTGCCGTCAAGTAAGACCGCACCTCTTCGAAGGCCGCTCCCGATCCGTCGGGGGCGGCCTTCGTGCGTCCTCCCCCGATCCGCGGCTTAGGCTGGAGGGGTGAGTGCCCGCGCCGTGCAGACCCCGACCCGCTCCGCGTATCGCGCGGCCGGAATCGGCATCCTGCTCGCGACCGGACTGATCGGCGTGATCTTCGCCCTCGTGATCGGCGGAGGCGCGGCTCCGCTGCTTCTGCAGGATCCGGGTCCCTTCGTGCGCTGGGCCACCCCCATCGTCAAGCTCGTGATGAACATCGCGGCCGCGGCGATGCTGGGCTCGCTCGTGCTGGCGCTGTTCGCCCTGCGCAGCGAGGAGAAGTCATTCGACACGGCGCTCAACACGGCCTCGGCCGGCGCTGCCGTCTTCACGGTCACCGCCGGCATCAGCGGATTCTTCACCTTCATGGCGGCCTTCAACCCGCAGCTGAGCGCCGAGCGCGAGTTCGGTGAGCAGCTCGGACGATTCCTGCTGCAGCTGCCGCTCGGTCAGTCCTGGCTGATCACCACCATCATGGGCTCGGTGATCACCGTGCTCGCGTTCGCGTGGCGCACGTGGACGCCGACGCTCATCACGGCGATCCTCGCCGCGGCATCCTTCCTTCCGCTGGCGACGCAGGGTCACTCCGGGGAGCTCGCCGGTCACAACATCGCGGTGAACTCGATCCTGCTGCACACGATCGGCGCGGCGGTGTGGCTCGGCGGCCTGCTGCTCGTCGTGATCCTGCGCGACCGCTCGGGCGTGGGCACGGCGCAGCTGGTGAGCCGCTATTCGAGTCTCGCGATCGCCGCGTTCGCCGTCGTCGCGATCTCGGGTCTCGCCCGCTCCGTCGTCTCATTCGGCGACATCTCGCAGCTCTGGACGCCGTACGGCACCATCCTGCTCGCGAAGGTCGTGCTCCTCGTCGGTATGGGAATGCTGGGCGCCTGGTATCGCACCCGCCTGATCCCTCGGCTCGAGGACGACGGAGCCGCGCGCTGGTTCTGGATGCTGGTGCTGTGCGAGGTCGCTCTGATGGGTCTGGCCTCGGGAGCTGCCGCCGCGCTCGCGCGCACGCCCCCGCCCACCGGCGAGGAGGCGGCGTTCGTGCAGACCCCCGCCGAGAACCTCACCCGCTCCCCGCTGCCGCCGGAGTTCACGATCGACCGCTGGTTCACGGCGTGGGACATCGACGTGCTCTGGCTGGTGGCCGCCGGGTTCGGCCTCTTCCTCTACCTCGCCGGCGTGCGCCGACTGCGGCTCCGTGGTGACCGCTGGCCGATCCACCGCACCGTGTTCTGGGTGCTGGGAATGCTGATGCTGCTCTGGGTCACGGGCGGCCCGATCAACGCGTATCAGGAGTATCTCTTCAGCGTGCACATGCTGGGGCACATGATGCTGTCGATGGCGATCCCGCTGCTGCTGGTCTCGGGGGCGCCGGTCACGCTGGCCCTTCGAGCGATCCACAAGCGCGACGACGGCACCCGCGGTGGTCGCGAATGGATCATGTGGGCCGTGCACTCGCCGTTCTCGAAGGTCGTCACCCACCCGTTCGTGGCGGCGGGCATCTTCATCCTGTCGCTGTGGGCGTTCTACTTCACCGACCTGGTGCGCTGGTCGATGTTCGAGCACCTCGGCCACGAGTGGATGGTCGCGCATTTCCTCATCTCCGGCTACCTGTTCGTGCTGAGCCTGGTCGGCGCCGACCCGGTGCCCTACCGTCTGCCCTACCCGGGGCGCCTCATCACCCTGATCGCCATCATGGCCATGCACGCCTTCTTCGGCGTCGCGATCATGATGCAGGAGGGGTTGATGGTCGCCGACTGGTTCGGGTCGATGGGGCGCACCTGGGGCCCGACGCCCATCGAGGATCAGTACATCGGCGGCGGCATAGCGTGGTCGATCGGAGAGATCCCGACCCTGATCCTCGCGATCACCGTGGCGATCCAGTGGAGCCGCAGCGACACCAAGCTGCAGAAGCGCCGCGACCGTCATGCAGACCGCACGGGCGAGGCCGAGCTCGAGGAGTACAACCAGAAGCTCGCGGCGCTCGCCGAGCGCGACCTGCGTCAGGCGGAGCGCGACGCGCGGTGACCGTGCTCCCGGCGGGCGTCAGCCCGTGGACTCCTCGTCGGGGGATCCGACCCGGATCGACACCTTGCCGTCGGGGAGGATCGTGATCGATCCGTTCACCTGGAACGGGACGTCTTCCGACCGCTCCTGAACCGAGCCGTCGAAGAGCGAGCGGATCTCGACGTCGACGTGCGCGACGGCATCCGTCGGAGGGATCTTCCAGTGTCCGCCGTCGGGCACGACGCTCACCTGCGGTTGTGCGGCGATCGACCACTTCGGCAGCGAGGCGAGGCGGTTGGAGACCTCGAGGCCGAACGGGCAGGCGGTCGGCTGCAGCACCTCCTGCGTGGTGCAGGCGGTGAGGAACTCCTCGACCCGCTGCTGCACCACCGCGACGAAGTCCGAGGTGGGCTCGGTCTGCACGTCGACGGGCGTGGTGGCGAGCGGGGTGTCTGCGAGGACGCCGATGCCCTCGGACTCCGCGATCGCAGTGTCGACGGTGACCGAGTACAGCCCCGGCGTGAAGACCAGCAGGGGAAGGGGATCGAGGGGTGCGGCCTCCGCCCCGGCGGGTGAGACCTGGCGGCGATCCATCTCGAAGCCGTTGACGGCGAACTGATCGGCACCGCGCACCGTGAGCTCGACCACGGCCAGCGGGCTCGTCGTGAAGCGCCAGTTGGGGGTGACCCCCGCCCAGCCGTCCTGCTCGACGGTGAAGGTGGTGGTGCCGGCGTGCCCGCTCGCCTCGTACGACACGGTCACCTCGGTCTTGCCGGACTCGTCGGCCTGTTCCGACTGCACCTCGACGTCGGTGAGCGGCGCGAGTGCCGAGTGACGCAGCAGCGCCTCCGACGCGGTGGCTCCGATGCCGGCGATCTCGAGGGTCTCCCGATCGATCGCGACGCCGGGCACGCGCAGAGCGTCAGCCGCTCGTCCTTCCGAGAGCAGGTCGAGGTAGCGCACGACGAACGCCGACGGCCCGTAGAACTGCTGGTACAGGGTGGCTCCACCTGCACCGAGAGCGGCGACGAGCACGAGGCCGATGACCGCGAGGAGCGCGAGATCGGCAGCGAGGCGCGAGCGCCGGGGCGCCTTCGTCTCGACCTGCTGCATGGCGTCAGTCTAGAAGCGTGGCCTGGGACGACGCCGTGCGTGAGTCGGTGTGCGTCGGCCGCGATCGCTGTGTTCCTCGGATGCCGGGCGGCGCCGCCACGTAGCATGGGGAGGCACGGTCTCGCCGTGCATTCCCGCCTCCGTCCGTGTGAGAGAACCGTGTCGCTTCCCGCCCTGTCCGAAGAGCAGCAAGAGCTGTTCCGGTTGATCGAGGACACCAGCGAGCACGTCTTCATCACCGGTCGAGCGGGCACCGGCAAGTCGACGCTGCTGCAGTACTTCTCGTGGAACACGAAGAAGCAGATCGCCATCTGCGCGCCGACCGGCGTCGCCGCGCTCAACGTCGAGGGTCAGACGATCCACTCCCTGTTCCGGCTGCCGATCGGACTGATCGGCGACTCGGACATCGATCAGAACGACAACACGCGACGGATCCTCAATGCGATCGAGACGCTCGTGATCGACGAGATCTCGATGGTCAACGCCGACCTGATGGATGCGATCGACCGTTCGCTCCGTCAGGCGCGGGGCAAGCGGGGCATCCCGTTCGGCGGAGTGCAGATCGTGATGTTCGGCGATCCGTATCAGCTGGCTCCCGTGCCGCCGCGCGGCGACGAGCTGCGCTACGTCAAGGACCACTACCGTTCGTTCTGGTTCTTCGATGCCAAGGTCTGGGCGGGTCCGGCCGGCGGTGAGGGTGACGATGACGACGGGGGACTGTTCGCCGTCGACACCCGGGCCGAGCTGCACGTGCGCGAGCTCGTGCAGATCCACCGGCAGTCGGATGACGGTTTCAAGGCGATGCTGAACGCGGTGCGGTACGGGCGGGTCACCGCGGAGATCGCGGGAGTGCTGAACACGCAGGGCGCGCGCACACCACCGGACCCGGAGCCGGGAGAGGTGCCGATGATCACCCTCGCCACCCGCAACGACATCGTGAACACCATCAACAGCCGCCACCTCGCAGCGCTGCCCGGCAAGGAGCAGACGGCGCGTGCCGAGGTCAGCGGCGAGTTCGGGAAGGGCGAGGCGTCGCTGCCGGCCGAGTCGGAGCTCAAGCTCAAGATCGGCGCGCAGGTGATGTTCCTCCGCAACGACACCTCGATGTCGGGCGAGCCGCCGCGGTGGGTGAACGGCACGATCGGCACGGTCGTGCGGATCCTCGGAGAGACCGTGCGCGTCGAGATCGACGGCGAAGAGGTCGATGTCGAGCCCGCGGTCTGGGAGCGGTTCCGATACTCCTACGAGCCGAGCACCAAGAAGCTGAGCCGTGACGTCGTGGCCGAGTTCACCCAGTTCCCGCTGCGCCTCGCGTGGGCGGTCACGATCCACAAGTCGCAGGGCAAGACCTACGACCGCGCGATCATCGACCTCGGCTCAGGCGCCTTCGCTCCAGGGCAGACCTATGTGGCGCTGTCTCGGCTCACGTCCCTCGACGGGCTCTACCTGTCGAGGGCGCTGCGCCCGAGCGACATCCGCGTCGACGAGGATGTGCGCCGCTTCATGCGCGACGCGTGGCTCGCGGCATCCACTCCCGAGGTCGGGAAGGGCTGAGCCCGTTCGTCGTCAGGCGGCGACGCGTGCGCGGTCGAGGTCTTCGAAGAGCTCGGTGTTGAACCGGTAGGCGAGCAGGACCTCGTCGATCACGCGCTCGCGCTCGGCGTCGTCCCAGGGGGCGGAGTCGAGCTGCTCGCGGTAGACGTCCTTGAACGCCGACGGGTCGGCGATGTCGTCGAACAGATAGAAGCCGATGCCGTTGGTCTCGAAGCCGAAGCGGCGTGCCATGACGCGTCCGATGAAGATGCCGCCCGACAGATCGCCGAGGTAGCGCGTGTAGTGATGCGCGACGAAGCCACCGGCCCAGGTCGCCCCGACCTGGCGGATGCGCTCGACGTAGCGCTGCGTGGTCGGCAGCGCGACGATCACATCGCGCCAGTGCGCCCCGAGGAGGAACTCGAGGTCGGCCTCGAGCGCGGGCAGGCGGGTCAGCTTGTCGCTGAGGAAGACGGATGCCACGGGGTCCTGGCGCATGCGCTCGCCCGCGCCCTCGAGGGCTTCGTAGATGAAGTAGTGCTGCGCGACGAGCGCGATGTAGTCCTCGCGCGATCCTTCGCCCTTGAGCAGGTCGGACATGAAGCCGGCACCCTCGCTGCGCGAGTGCGAACCGGAGGAGCGCTCACGGAGGGCTGCGGAGAAGGAGAGGATCTCGGACATGTGCCCAGTGTAAGGGTCGCCTAACCTGAAAGGAAACCCCTCGCTGAGCCGAGCGTCATGCGTGCGGACGCGGCTCGACCCCGAGCTTCTCGCAGGCGAGATCATAGAGCGCGACGACCTCGCGGCGCACGGCGGGGCGCTCCGTGATCGGACCGGAGGGCCAGGGGATGCGAAGCTCTGAGGCCTCGCCGGAGCGGGTGACCTTCCAGACTCCGCCGTCGCCGTCGAGGTCCGTCATCACGGCGTCGGTGATCTCGTCCGACTGAGACCCTCCGGCCGGCGCGAAGGCGCGCGTGATGAGCAGATTGTCATCGGTGTGGTCGCCGTTCATGTGGCGGAGGATCGCGGAGACGACGTCGGCATCGAACGTGTGGGGCATGGTGATCACCCTAAACGGCGTTCGGTGATGCCTTTCTTTCAGGATGGGCGTTCTAGACTCGGGAGACACGTCTTCCGGGGGTCCCCTTTCATGCAGCTTCTCTCGTCGCGCACGTTCCGCGCAGCAGTGGCCGGCGCAGCCGCGCTCGGGCTCTTCCTCACCGGCTGCACGGCCGAACCGGAGTTCAGCTACCAGCCTCCGTCCCAGGTCGACGGCCCTCTGCCTGACGACACGGTCGCCGCCATGGAGGCGGCCATCACCAACGCGCTCGCCGCATCGGGTGCCTCGGGCGCCGTCGTGGGCGTGTGGGCTCCGTGGAGCGGCAGCTGGGTCGCCGGTCTCGGCGCCCAGACCCCCGGCGGCGACGAAGAGATCAGCACCGACATGTCCTTCCGGATCGCGGACATGACGCGTCTCATGACGTGCGACGTGCTCTACGGTCTGGCCGATGACGGCGTGGTCGATCTCGACGACCCCGTGCCCGACCACGTCTCGGGCGTCGCTGACATGAAGGACATCACGCTGCTCGACCTGTGCAACAGCACGAGCGGCGTCGGCTCGTCCGAGGCGACCGCGCAGGCCGCATGGCTCACCACCCCCGAGCGCGTGTGGGCACCCCTCGAGCTTGCGGCGTACGGCCTCGGCGCCCCACGCACCACTCCGAAGACGACCTACACGAACTCGGATGCCGGCTACCTGCTGCTCGGACTCGCACTCGAGCGGGCGTCCGGCCGCACGGCGTCCGAGCTGATCGCCGAGTACGTGACCCAGCCGCTCGGTCTCTCGGCGACGTCGCTGCCTTCGCCGGCCCCGGCCCCGCCCTCTGACGGACCGGTCATGAACGGGCACTACCTGACGCCCGTCGAAGGCGGGTACGACTGTGCTGCCCCGGTCGACATCACCACGCTCTCGTCGAGCACCGGCTACACCGACTCCGGCGTCGTGTCGACGATCGAGGATCTCGGTCGGTACGCCCAGGCCGAAGCCGCGCAGAAGCTGCGCACGAAGGACGAGCCGAACCGCTTCGGAGCTCCCCTGCCGCAGGGCCCCCAGGCTCCCTCCTGGCTCCAGGCCACGGGCGGCGCTCTGCTCGTCGGCTCGATGGTCGGACAGGCGGGCTGGACTCCCGGGTATCAGACGTCGGCGTTCTCCGACCCCGAGACGGGCTTCACGGTCGCGGTGTCGCTGAACAACTCGACGACCGGCGCGACGACCGCGATGTACCTGGCGTGGGAGCTCGCGGCGATCGCCTCCAAGGTGCCTGCAGCCGCGGGTGAGACCGCTCCCGAGTTCGGGCTTCCGTTCACGGCCGAGCAGTATCACCAGGCCATCACGGACTCGGCGGTCGCCTGCGTCGCACCGCCGGCCGCCTAGGGCCCGGCGCACGACCGCCGCGGCATACCGACGAAGGGAACGCCGATGGCGATCATCGACAACGCGATCTACGTCGACGGGGTCCGCACCGAGAATCCGCGGAGCCTCAGTGAGACGTTCGAGGTGCTGCGCGAGCGCGGCGGCATGAGCTGGATAGGTCTGTACCGGCCGAGCGAAGCCGAGATCCGCGAGGTCGCCGACGAGTTCGGCATCCACGCTCTCGTCGTCGAGGATGCGCTCTCGGGTCACCAGCGGTCGAAGCTCGAGCGGTACGGAGACGTGCTGTTCATGGTGCTGCGATCCGCCCGGTATCTGGATGCCGCGGAGGAGGTCGAGTTCGGCGAGATCCATGTGCTCGTGGGGCCCGACTTCGTGGTGACGATCCGCCACGCGGAGTCTCCCGACCTGGGGCGGGTGCGACGCCGACTCGAAGACGACCCCGGTCTGCTGAAGCTCGGTCCGGAGGCGGTGCTCTATGCGATCCTCGACGAGGTCGTCGACGAGTACGCACCCGTGCTGTCGGGACTCGAGAACGACATCGACGAGATCGAGAGCCAGCTCTTCGAGGACGAGGTCGACGCGACGCAGCGCATCTACGAACTCGGTCGTGAGGTGATCGACTTCCAGCGCGCGGTGCAGCCTCTCGCGGGCATGCTGGACTCGCTGCTGCGAGGTTCGACGAAGTACGAGGTCGACGAGGAACTGCAGCGGTACCTGCGCGACGTGCTCGACCACACCCTGCGTGTGTCGGAGCGCGCGAACACCTTCCGCACGGTGCTCGACAACGCGCTGACCGTCGAGTCCACGATCGTGGCGCGGCGGCAGAACGAGGAGATGCGGCGGATGACCGAGTTGAGCATCCGCCAGAACGACGAGGTCAAGAAGATCTCGGGCTGGGCGGCGATCCTGTTCGCCCCGACGCTCGTCGGCACGGTGTACGGCATGAACTTCGACCACATGCCCGAGCTGCATTGGACGCTCGGATACCCCATGGCGGTCGCTCTGATGCTGGCGATGGGCGTCGGGCTCTACTGGGCGTTCAAGCGCAAGGGCTGGCTGTAGGCCCCCACACGGGTGCGGAAGGGAATGCGGGTGGGACTGGGGAGCAGCCCCACCCGCTAGTGCCGCGTCCGTAGGGGAACGCGAGCTCTCGGACACGAAGTCGACTCAGGTCCCCAGGGCCGGCTTCTCGTCCCACTATCAAGACGCTGACGACGCCCGTTCCTGACGCCGCAACCAATATTCCGGTCGGATCCGTGCCCGGACGTCACTTGCCGCCCGGGGTGACGACGACCGCGTAGTCGGCTCCAGGACCGGTGACGCCCGACTCCGCATCGACGTATCGCAGGGTGAGCAGGTGGAATCCGAGGTGGATGTCGGGGATGTAGTCGTCGGAGGTCACCTCGTCGATGGCGATGAGGTGGGGCACCACGACGCCGTCGACGGCGACCTGCACCCAGCCGCCCGGGATGCCCTCGAGAGTGACGAGCGCGTCGTCCTGCTCGCCGTCGGCGTCAGCATCCCCCCGCTCGAGGTGGGGGCGGGGCTGATCGCCAGAGATGACCGGCACGGGGAATGCGAGGGGTCCGACCGGCTCGCTGAGGCCCACGTCGCCGGAGGGTGAGGTGTGCTGGGCCGTGAGCGTCATGCCCTGCCTCAGTTCGCCTCCCGCGACGGAGAGCGTGAACTCACCGTCGCCGTCGACCGTCGCCTGGGCGAGGACGGAGCCGAGCTCGTCGATGACGGCGACCGTGCTGCCGGGGATGCCGGTGCCGCTCACCGAGACAGCGAGGGGACTGCTGGTGTCCCACCCGTCCGGACCGATCGCGAACACGGGCGGGGTCTCGACCGGCGGGACCTCGACCGGCGGGGTCGCTACGGGGGGTCTGGTCGCCGGAGGGCCCGCCGCCGGCGGTGCGGCCACCGGGGCGCTCGGCGGCTCCGGAACGGCGCGCACAGGTGTGTCCTGCCGAGTCGTCTCGACGACCGGCTGCACTGGCGGCTCCACCGGAGCAGGAATGAGCGGTGCGACAGGTGGGGGCGTCGGTGACGTGTCGTCGTCCGTCGCGGGTGTGGCACCGGGAGTCGGGGCGATTGGTCGGGCGGCGGGCCCGGACGCCTCACCACGGTCGCCGTCTGCCGCGGGTTGCGACCAGGGGCCGACCATCGCCACGGCGACCGTCGCCGCAAGGGCGACCGCGCTTCCCGCGGCGATCCCGATGGTGAGCACGCGGCGGGTCCGCAGGGCGGCGGACGGTCCGATGACGGAGGCGCTCGCTGCCGCGCCGGGCTCGAGAGCGGCGTAGGCGGCGGCGCCGGCACTGCCGAGTGCGAGGGGCAGCAGCACGGCTCGCAGCTTCGACGAGGCCGTGTCGATGTCTCGCGCGATGATCGTGCAGCCGGCGCACCCTTCGAGATGGGATTCGAGGCGGGGGCGCTCGTGCCGACTCACCGGGCGGCGAGAGCGGCGCACGAGCCGCCCGCACGCCCAGCGACACTCCTCGGGACGGGAAGGGTCGGCGATGAGCGCATCCAGCCAGGCATGGCGGAATCCGTCGCGAGCGCGGAGAGCCAGCGCCGACACGGCATTCGGAGTCAGTCCCATCAGCGGAGCGATCTCGCGCGGCTTCATGCCCTCGACCTCGAGGTACCAGAGCAGGGTGCGGTGGTTCTCGGGCAGATTCTTGAACGCCGCCGCGAGCATCGTCTTGTCCGACAGCTGCTCGATCGCGTCGGGGGCCTCATCGGGGATCTCCTCGATGAACTCGATCGGGATGTCCTTCTGCTTGCCGCCCCACGTCGCGGCGGCGTTGCGGATGGCGGCGTAGAGATACGCCCGGAAGCCATCGGTCGGTCCGCCGCCGTTCTGCATCGCGCTGAACGTCTTCGTGAAGGCCTCGCTGACGAGGTCGTCAGGGTCGATGGAACGCGTCACTGCCCGGGCCGCGCGGAGCCCCGCCTCGGAATGGCGCTGCCACAGCACGGCGAACGCTCGGGCGTCTCCGCTGCGCGTCGCGTCGGCGAGCTCGGCATCCGACCGCGTGTCGGTGCTCGGATCTGTGGTGATGCTCATGGCGTCCCCCCGATCGTGGTGACGGGGTCCGGGTCACCGACTCCGAGACCGCGGAGGCGGTCTCGGAGTCAGCATACGCTCAGAGCTTGCTTTCGAGGGGTGAGTCGTGATATATCGGAACGCTGAAGTATCGCGGGGGCGATCCCGCGCGCGTTCTCGCCGCCGCTCCGGCTACTGCTCGGGCTCGTCGTCGACCTCGACCCCGGGTCCGGGTCCCGGCCGCACGGCGGCATCGGGGAGGATGTCGATGCGGGTGTTCCCGTCGTGCTCCGAGACCTCGATGCGCGGGGCGGCATCGGCCTCGGTGGCATCAGGGGCCGCGGTCAGCTGGTCGTGGCGCTTCTCCTCGCTCGTCATGGCGTCGTCGGCGTCGGGGGTGAGGTCAGGCGTGCTCATCGTTCTCCTTCGTGGTGGTGGATGACGGGGCTCCGTCGTGGTCGCGGCGGTCGGAGCGGTTGCGGCCCCAGCGGGCGAGCAGGTACAGCACGGCGCCGACCGCCAGCAGGATCGCGCCGAACAGCCAGACGACCCCTCGCTGCTGGGTGAGCAGCAGGATGCACGAGGCGATGCCCAGCACCGGGATGACCGTCCAGATGCGGAAGTGATCGTGCTCGACGCGGTCACGTCGCAGCACCAGCACCGAGACGTTGACGCTGAGGAAGACGAAGAGCAGCAGCAGCACGACGGTCTCGGCGAGCGTCGCCAGATCGCCGACGAGCGTGAGTCCCATCGCGACGAGGGTCGTGGTGAGGATCGCCACCCACGGGGTCTTTCGATTCGGCAGCACGCGGCCGAGCACGGCGGGCAGCAGGTTCTGCTCGGCCATCCCGTAGGTCAGGCGGCTCACCATGATCATCGTGAGCAGTGCACCGTTCGCCACCGCGATCAGGGCGATCAGGCTGAACAGCCAGGAGGGGATGCTGGCACCCGCGGCCTCGACGACCGACAGCAGCGGTCCGCTCGACTCCTGCAGCTCGGACGCCGGCAGTGCGATGGAACTCGCGACCCCCACGAGCACGTACACCGCACCGGCGGTGAAGAGCGCGCCGAAGAGGGCTCGGGGATAGGTGCGCCGCGGATTCTTGACCTCTTCGATCATGTTCGCCGAGGTCTCGAAGCCGACGAAGGAGTAGTAGGCGATCACCGCTCCCGACAGGACCGCCAGGGCGACGGGCGTCCCCTCGGGCGTCTGAGTCAGCCGTGAGGCGTCGCCGCCGCCGCCGACCACGAACATCCCGACCACGACGATCACGATCACGAGACCGCTCAGCTCGATCGCCGTCATCACCAGATTCGCGCCGAGCGACTCACGGATGCCGCGGGCGTTGAGTGCTCCGACGATCGCGAGGAAGACGATCGCGACGGGAATGGTCGGCAGGTCGAAGAACGTGCCGAGGTAGTCGCCGGCGAACGCGATCGCCAGGCCCGCGGCGCTCGTCACGCCGGCCGCGAGCATGCTGAACCCGACCAGGAACGAGACGACGGGGCTGTGGAAGGCGCGCTCCGCGAAGACGGATGCCCCGCCGGCGCGCGGGTACTTGGTGACCAGCTCGGCGTACGACCCCGCGGTCAGCAGCGCGAGCAGGAGAGCGAGAAGCAGCGGTGCCCACAGCATCCCGCCGACCTTCTCGGACAGCACACCCATCAGGGCGTAGATGCCGGCGCCGAGCACGTCGCCCAGGATGAAGGCGAACAGCAGGGGGCCGGTGATGGCGCGACGCAGGCGAGTGGGCTCCTCCGGCGTCGTGGCGGTGTCGGAAGTCATCCCGGAACAGTACGGACAAGCGTGCCGATGTGGCGACGGGGTTGACATGCCGTCGCATCGCATTCAGGTATTTCACAGGCGCCAGCGCGGCGTACGCCCGGACTCCGACTGCCGTCGCTAGATTCGGGGGCGTTATCGGAGGGTGCGTCGGCTGGAGTGCGCAGGCGGACGGGGGTCGCCTTCCCTCACCTCTCAGAAAAGAGCACTTCTCATGTCAGGTACTCCCCGAAAGGCGCTCGCCGAAGCGATCGCCACGTTCCTCTTCGTCCTCACGATCATCGCGGCGGTCAACAGCGAGAGCCCGCTGACTCCGCTCGCGATCGGCTTCACACTCGCCGTGCTCGTCTTCTCGACCGGCCACATCTCGGGCGCTCACCTCAACCCGGCGGTCTCCGTCGGCGTCTTCCTCCGTGGCGGCCTCAGCGTCGTCGACTTCATCGCCTACCTCGTGGCGCAGTTCGTCGGTGGCGCGCTCGCCGCGCTGGTCAGCTTCGCCGTGTGGCCCGCCGGTGGCGAGGCTCTGGTCGTCGAGGTGGGACCCGCCTTCTTCGTCGAGGCGCTGTTCACGCTGATCCTCGTCTGGGTCGTGCTCAACACCGCGACCTCGAAGGACACCGAGGGCAACTCGTTCTACGGCCTCGCGATCGGGGCGACGGTGTTCGTCGGCGCAGCGACCGTCGGTTCGATCTCGGGCGGCGGCTTCAACCCGGCGGTGGCACTCGGCCTCTCGGTCGGCGGGTACTTCGACTGGGCCTCGCTGTGGCTCTACATCGTCGCCCCCGTGGTCGGCGCGGTCATCGCGGCTCTGCTCTTCCGCGTGCTCAACGCGGACGATGCCAAGAAGATCGGCGCGTAACCACTCTTCATCGAACGCCGCGTCCTCTCCGGAGGGCGCGGCGTTCGTGCGTGTGGGGGGTGTTCCGGAATCATCCGTCCGGGGGATGCCGTCGTGAGGTGGCCCGTCATAGCGTGGATGCATGCTGATCGTCGAGGAACTCCACATGCTGCTTCTCCGGCCTGATGGCCGCGTCGAGAGCGCGGTGAGCGTGAACCGCCTGTACGGCGAGATCGCGGCCGTGATCGTCGACCTCGCCCTGCACGGACGCATCGCGGTGTCGGACGAGAAGAACCCTGTCGTCGAGATCGTGTCGACCGACCCGACGGGCAACCCGATCCTCGATACGACACTGCAGCGCCTCGTGCCGTTGCGCGGCAAGCGGCTGCAGTCGCTCGTGGTGCGCCCCAAGCTCGATCCGCTCGAGATCGTGGTCGAGTCGCTCATCGTGCAGGGCGTGCTCGTCAGAGGGGAGCGCGGATTCTTCGGCTGGGGGTCGGCACGCACTCCCGAATCCGATTCGACGCCCGAGCAGGCGCTGAGGGCGCGGCTCGCCGCGGTGCTCGCCGGAACGGGTGCTCCGACGCAGGCCGACCTGGCGCTGCTTGCGATCCTGCAGAATCTCAACGCGGCGCACGCGATCCTGCGCGAGGAGTGCGGCGGGCTGTCCTCGCGCGACCTCAAGAAGCGGATCGAGCAGCTCACGGCAGGATCGCGGGCAGGGGATGCCGTCGCCAAGGCGGTCAACGATGCGATCACGGCCGCGATGGTGGCGATCATGACGCCGACGATCGTGGCGGCGACCATCACCTGACACCGGTCAGCGCAGCACCGGCATGCCCTCTGCGAGATCGCCGATGACCGGGTTCGCGTCCTGAGGGTCGACCACGAGACCGGTGATGGCGTCGACGTTCAGAACCGGGAAGCGCGAGATGGCGCCGATCTTCTCCTCGCTGCCCAGGACGTAGGTCTGCGCACAGCGCGCGGCGATCGCGCGTTTGGTGGCGGCGTCGTCGAGGTTGCCGGTGGTCAGGCCGTGGACGGGATCGACGCCCGTCACGCCCAGGAAGAACAGGTCTGCGGCGAGATGCTGCACGGCCTCCATGGCGAGGGGGCCGCTCGCGACCATCGAGAAGCGGGCGAGTTCGCCGCCGATGATCACGACGCGGGCGTCGGAGTGCTCGGCGACGGCGAGGGCGATCGCCGGGCTGGGGGTGATGACGGTCAGGTCGGCGCCGTACGGCAGCATGCGGGCCATCGCGAGCGTCGTGGTTCCGGCATCCAGCACGATCGTCGAGCCCGGCAGGATCAGCTCGACGGCGCGGCGGGCGACCCGCTCCTTGCTCTCGGTGGCCAGCGACGAGCGCTCGTCGACGGGCCGATCGGCCGGCGGAACCGGCAGAGCGCCGCCATAGACGCGGACGAGTTCGCCCGTGTCGGCGAGCTCGCGCAGATCGCGACGGATCGAGTCCTCGGAGACGCCGAGATCGGTGGCGACGTCCTTCGCCACCACGCGACCGTCTCTGCGCAGGATCTCGCGCAGATGATCCTTTCGCTGCGCACTCAGCATCCGAAGCTCCCATCCCGTTCATTCACGAAGTTGCACGTTCCTGCACGGTTAACGTTACAGTCTTCTCCATGAACACACCACTGCTGATTCTCATCGCCGGCCCCTACCGCTCCGGCACGGGCGGCGACCCCGCCTTGATCGCCCGCAACCTCGAGGCCCTCGAAGAGGTCGCGGCCCCCATCCACCGTCTCGGCCACGTGCCGATGATCGGCGAATGGGTCGCCCTGCCGATCCTCCGAGGCATGGACGAGACGGATGCCGCCGAGGGCGACGTCATGTACGAGACGGCCCACCGACTGCTGCAGCACTGCGACGCGGTGCTGCGCCTGCCGGGAGACTCCGCCGGCGCCGACAAGGACGTCGAGATCGCGCTCGAGCGCGGGCTGCCCGTGTATCGATCGATCGACGAGATCCCGTCGAGGGATGCCGAAGCCGCCTGAGCGCTGCTCATCGGGAGGGGGCCGTGGCCGGCCGGTGGCTAGGCTCGTGAGCATGACAGACGATGTGCGCAACGTCCACGACGCCCTCTCGGCGATCACCGAGCACTGGCAGCCGCACCGGCTCACCAGCGTCAACGACTACGACGTCAAGGTCGTCAAGCTCCAGGGCGAATTCGTCTGGCACACCCACCCCGACACCGATGAGCTGTTCATGGTGGTGAGCGGCCAGCTCACCATCCAGCTCCGCGACCGCGACGTGATTCTGCACCCGAACGACGTCTTCGTCGTGCCGCGCGGGGTCGAGCACTGCCCGAAGGCGACGGACGAGGTGCACGCGATCCTGTTCGAGCCGAAGGGAACGGTCAACACCGGGGACGCCGGAGGCGACATGACCGCGACACTCCAGGAGCTCGCCTGATCCGCCGTCAGATCGTCAGATCGTGAAGCGCACGCCCGAGAGGTGCTCGGCGACCGACCACAGTTCCGCGCCGACGTCGACGGACCGCACCTGGGCGCTCGCGGCGACCCGCTTCGGCGCCCCGCGGAACTCGAGCAGCCCGCCCGGACCCCAATAATCGCCGCCGGTGGCATCGGCCGCGACGGCAGCATGCAGGATCGGCGCGGCCCCGGCATCCTTGCCCTGCACGAGCGGGCGGCTGACCGACGCGAGGGCGCGCGTCAGAGGTGAGACCGCGGCGAGTCCGTCGCGGTGCGGAGTCAGCGGATCGACGGCGTAACCGGGGTGAGCACACAGCGCAGACCGCGCCGTGCCCCGCCACCGGCGGTTCAGCTCGAAGGCGAGGGCCATCAGGGCGGCCTTCGAGCGGCCGTACTGACGCAGCGACGCACCCGTCCACGGCTGAGAGAGTGTGCCGGGGTCGATCTCGGCGAAGCGATGCGCCAGCGATCCGACGGCCACGACCCGAGCGTCGTCGGCGAGCAGACGGTCGAGCTGGGCGACCAGGGCGAAGTGTCCGATCGCGTTGGTGCCGACCATGAGGTCCAGTCCGTCCGCGGTGCGGGCGCTGCGATCCGCCGCCTTGACCCCGGCATTGCAGATCACCGCATCGAGCCGCTCGTCGAGCGATGCCGTCGCCGAGGCGACGCTCGCCAACGACCCGAGATCGACCGGCACGATGTCGAGGTCGGCACCCGGAACCTGCGCGCGGATCGACGACACGGCCACCTGTGCGCGCTCTGCCGACCGGCATCCGAGCAGCACCCTGGCACCCTGCGTGGCCAGGATCTCCGCGCACCAGTATCCGATGCCCGCGTTCGCCCCGGTGACGAGGATCGTGTGGCCGGTGAGGTCGGGGAGCGCGAGCGGCGAGGGCATGTCCTCCAACCTAGGCGGAGACACCCACCCGGTCGGCCGTGCGGACGATCGTCGCGAATCCGCGCGCCGCCAGGATGCTCTCGGTCCGCTGCATGATCTCGTCACCCGAGACGGCCGCGAGCCCGTCCGTCGCCTCGATCGCCGAGGTCGTCGTCGCATCCGTCACGAACTCCACCGTGAAGCCGAGGTCGGCCGCCATCCGGGCCGTCGTCTCGCAGCACTGCTCGGTGCGGATGCCGCAGACGACCACTCGGCCGACGCCGCGGCGCCGGAGCTGATCTTCGAGATCGGTCGATGTGAACGCGTTGACGGTGGTCTTCGTCACGGCGGTCTCGTCGCTCTGCGGGTCGAGGTCGGAGACCACCCGGACGAAGCCGTTGGCCGGATCGAAGACTCCTCCGCTGCCCGGCTCGGAGTGCGTGACCCACACGACGGCGTCTCCCGACCGACGCGCGTACGCGACGAGCTGGGAGACGTTGTCGATGACGCCCGGGTTGGCGGTGGCCGCCCACTCGTCGGGTCGCTGGCGGAAGGATTCCTGCGCGTCGATCACGAGCAGGGCGGTGGCGGGGGAGTCGTGGCTCATCCGATCATCCTCGCGGTCCCGGCCCGCGACGGCCAGTGCCTGCACGGCCAGCGACCGCGTGTTCTCTGCCGTCGATCGCCGCTCGGGCGCTGTCTCGCAGATTCTCCCGACGAATCTGTGACGAATCCCGCTCGGCGCTCGTCCTATCTGTGAGCGACCCACACACGCTCCCGGCGAAGCCACCACGGCCCGGCCGGCACATCGTGAGACGAAGGAATGGTCATGGCAACTCAGGATCAGAACACCCCCACCAGCCCCGCCGACAAGGAGCTCGCTCAGACGTCGACCGCGCCGAAGCCGGCTGCCTCGGGTTCGCGCGTCGACCGCACGTCGGCCTTCTCGACGTCGCGCGTCCCCGCCGACTCGGATGCCGCGGGCAAGACGGTCATCGCCGACGGCGTCGTCGCCAAGGTCGCCGGCATCGCCGCCCGTGAGGTCGCCGGTGTCTACGCGCTCGGTGGTGGCGGAGCACGTGCCTTCGGCGCCATCCGTGACGCCGTCAACGCCACCGACCTGACGCAGGGCGTCAAGGTCGAGGTCGGCGAGACGCAGGCCGCCGCAGACCTGACCATCGTCGTCGAGTACCCCGCCCCGATCCAGGAGGTCGCGAGCAACGTGCGCGCCGCCGTCGCCGGTGCGATCAGCCGCCTGGTCGGTCTCGAGGTCGTCGAGGTCAACGTCGAGGTCAACGACGTGCACGTCCCCGGTGACGACAACCAGGAGAACGAGGAGTCGCGAGTCTCATGACCCCCACCACCACAGGCGCCCTGATCGGCGCACTCCTGGCCCTGGCCGCTCTGCTGTTCGGGTTCTGGGGATTCCTCCTCATGGCCCTGTTCGCCGGCGTCGGAGCCGTCATCGGCCGGATCGCCTCCGGCAAGCTCGACGTCCGCGGTCTCGCCGACGCCTTCACAGGGCGGCGCACCTCCTGATGCGCGTCGACCAGCACCTCGTCGCCGGTGGCGGCCCCGCGCGGGCCGCCACCGCAGAGGCCACCGTCCCTGGGCGCATCGACGTGAAGGAACGCGTCTACCGCACGGTCACCGAGAAGGCGTCCGCAACCCTGATCGGTGTGCCGCGCGGTGACGTGAAGGTCGACGTCGCCGAGCACCCGGGCGGGATCGCCGTGCGCATAGCGACCCCGCTTCCCGTCCCCGATCTCGACGACACCGTCGCGATCTCCCAGAGCGTCCCCGTCCTCGACCGAGCTCGTCAGCTGCAGGAGCAGCTGCAGGAGAGTCTCAGCGGTCTTCTCGGACGTGACGTGACCCGCATCACCCTCACCATCACCGGTGCCACCATCCCAGAGAGGAGACGAGTGCGATGAGCACCCCGGTTCTTCGTCGCGTCGTCCGACGCGAGACGCATTCGCCGCGCACCGTCGCGATGTTCGTCGCGGTCATCCTCCTCATGCTCGCCCTCGCCTACATCGGGCTCGAGATCGTGCTGAGCCTCGCGGCGCAGCCCGCTCTCCTGCTGGGTCCCGCCGCGGCGGGCGGATGGCTGGTCGGCCTGCCCACCGCACAGCCGGCCGGACTCGTGATCGCGGGCAGCGTCGTGCTCGCCCTGATCGGCGTCGTGCTCGTCGTGCTGGCTGTCACTCCGGGTCGCCTGTCACGGCACACCCTCGAGGCGGGCGACAGGGTGGTCGTCGTCGACAACGGCGTGATCGCCAGCGCGCTCGCCCAGCACCTCTCGGAGGAGACGGGCCTGGCTCGCGAGAGCATCACCGTCGGAGTCGGCCACCGCAGTGTCGACGTCACCGTGCGCCCCGGCGCGGGCATCCCCCTCGACAAGGGCGCCGTGCAGTCGGCCACGGAGGCAGAGCTGCAGACTTACCGGCTGACCCGCAGCGTCCGCACCCGCGTGCGCATCGAGCGCCCCCACGAGAAGGAAGACGAGCTGTGAACAACACCAATCGTGCGCTGAACCGCACCCTGCTGCTCATCATCGGCCTGCTCTTCCTCGGACTGGGCGCTCTCGGCATCGCCATCATGAGCTGGCCGACCGCCACCGACATCTGGACGTCGGCCGGCACGGACGCCCGCTCATGGCTCGACCAGGCGATCGCCGCCACGGCCATCGCCGGCGGCAGCCTCTCGTGGATCGGCATCGGCGCAGTGGCCGCGATCGTCATCGTGATCGTGCTGCTCATCGTCGCCCTCACCAGCATCTCGGGCCGCCGGTCGAAGACCGCCTTCCGCTCGAGCGGAGCACAGAACCCGCTCGGACGTGTCACGGTCACCGAGTCGTTCGTGTCGGATGCCGTCAAGAACTCCCTCGCCGGGAGAGCGGAGATCCTGTCGTCGCAGGTCACCGCGAACGACATCCGTCGAGAGCCGGTGCTGCATGTGGCCGTCACGCCCCGGCAGAACACCGATCCGCGTGAGCTGGTCGACCACATCGACAAGCTGCTCACCAACCTCGCCACCCTGACCGGCCGCGAGAGCGCGACCTTCGTCTCGATCCACACCGGCCTCCGGGCGCGGCTCGCGCACGACCAGCGACGTCTGTCGTGAACCTCGGACCTCGCCCCCACCACCCCAGGAAG
Source organism: Microbacterium sp. Bi98 (assembly GCF_918698045.1). Taxonomy (NCBI): domain Bacteria; kingdom Bacillati; phylum Actinomycetota; class Actinomycetes; order Micrococcales; family Microbacteriaceae; genus Microbacterium; species Microbacterium sp. Bi98. The sequence continues at coordinate 105,878 of NZ_CAKKLK010000007.1, forward strand.
CAGGACAGCACCATGCGAAACAAGATCCTCCTCATCGGCGCCATCGCCTTCGTCGCCTACGTCGTGGGCAGTCGGGCAGCGACCGTGCAGGTGAACAAGGGCGAGTCCGTGCGGCACCAGCTGGTGCGCATGTGGAACGACCCGAAGGCGAAGAAGGAACGCGCCAAGGCAGCCAAGAAGGCGGCGAAGGCGGCCGAGAAGGCACTCGACAAGGTCCGCCGCTGACACCCCTCCACAGACTTATCGTCGGTCGCGACACGCAACGGCGATAAGACGACGGGAATCCTCCCGCCGTCACGATCACCCTCACGAAAGGAGCTCCTCATGGGACTCGATGACAAGATCAAGAACGCCGCTCAGGACATCGCCGGCAAGGCGAAGGAAGCGATCGGCAACGCGACCGACAACGACAAGCTCGCCGCCGAAGGCAAGGCCGACCAGGTCAAGGCCGACGCGAAGAAGGCCGGCGAGAACGTCAAGGACGCATTCAAGAAGTAAGACCCCCGGCGCGGGCGGATGGAGCGGTGTCACGCTCCATCCGCCCGTTGCTGTGCGCGGCGAGGATGCCGTGAGACGATGCCGGGGATGCATGCTGCCGCTGATGACGAGCTTCGCGAGCTACGGGCTCGTGCCTACGGTCCGCGTGCTGACATCGCGAGCGACCCGTCCGCGGTCCGCCGACTCGAGGAGCTCGAATCCTCGCGCAGCGCGGCGTCGACCGGGGGCGCGGCGGCATCCCAGGCCGCTGGCTCAGCGCCCGTTCTGGACTCCGTTGCCGACTCGGAGCGCGCCGAGCTGCGGGTGGTGCATCCCTCGGCCGATGCATCGCGCGAGAGCGGTGACCTGCTCGACCGACTGGACGACGAGTCCACGTGGGACGAGCCGGTCGCGCCCGCGGCGTCGCACGAGGTGACCGGGTGGCCGGGGCGCCTGGCGAGGTGGCGAGCACCGCTGTGGGTGGCCTCCGTGGCGGCGTCGGCCGCGCTCGCGGCGTCGATCGCCTACGCCTTCGCCGTGGTACCGCCCGTGTCGTCGTCTGCGGGTGCGCCGCAGATCGAGACGCTCGAGCTCACGCGATCCGGAATGATCGCGCCGGGGTGGTTCGGCGCGGAGAAGGATGCGGCATCGGCCGAGTTCTCCGGCCTGACGGTCTTCCTGACGCCCGGGTGGTACGCCGACTCGGGAGAGCGTTCGTCGGAGAACGTCTGTCTCAATGCCGTCAGGAACGACCAGCTGCCCGATGTGCGTGACTTCACCGAGACGTCCTGGAGTTTCGAGGGCCAACGGTACGCGGCGTGCGGCGTGGGTGCATTCCCGCCGACCGTCGCGGTGCCGTTCGACTCCGAGACCCCCGACGAGCTCGCCGAGCGCTTCCTGTCAGGCGTGGCGCTGCAGTTCGTGCTCGACGGCGGCCGTGTCGGAGTATTCCTCGACAGCGGCGAGGAGTAGCGGGTCAACGCCGGATCGGCAGCGACAAGTGGACGCCCGCGAGTTCTTCGAGCTGGTCCCATACGCTCTGCGCGAGTTCAGCAGGAGGGGTGTGGGTGCGGGCGAGCGGCTCGACTCGCAGGGGAAGTCCGCGAAGCCGCCCCGCGGGCGCGTAGTACTCGCCGCCCTGCGCGGCGGGATCCGCGAGCGCGCGCACCGCAGCCCAGGCGGCGGTGTCCTTTCCCTGAGCCCAGGGCGTGTAGGGGTTGCGCCGGTCCGGGGTCGAGGCGTCGTGGATGCCGGTGCGCTCGGGCGTCTTGGCGTCCACGCCCACTCCGGGACGCACCACGAGCGAGGCGACGGGAAGGACAGCGGCGCGCAGGCGGCGGTCGAGCTCGAAGGCGAACACCTCGGTCACCGTCTTGGCCTTCGTGTAGGCCGCGATGGCGCTGCGCGGGGTCGCCCTGACGTCATCCACGTCGAGCCGGAACTGCGACACGAAGCCGGTCGACGTGTGCACGATGCGGCTGGCGACGCCCTCCGCCTCTCCGGTGGCGATCAAGGACGGCAGGATGCCGGCGAGCAGCCGGACGTTCGAGATCACGTGCGTTCCCAGAATCGGGGGGAGGCCGTCGGCCGTGGGGGCACCGCGCCAGCCCGTCATGGCGCCGCCGTTGAGGAGGACTCCGTCGAGGCGGGGCAGCTCGCGCAGCTCGTCGGCCGCGCGAGACACCGAGTCGAGCGAGGCGAGGTCGATCAGCACGCTCCGCACGGAGGCTCCGGGCACCTGGCCGCGGATGGATGCCTCGGCGAGGTGCAGCTTCGATTCGGATCGCGACGCGAGCACCACATCGGCGCCCGCCGCGGCGAGCTGCTCCGCCGCGAAGTAGCCGATGCCCGCGGTCGCGCCCGTGACGACGATCGTGCGTCCGGTCTGCTCTCACCCGACGATGAGGAACAGTCCGTGCGCGACATGAAGATCGAGATCTTCGCCGCATTCGACGGGGTGCTTCAGAGGGCGCGCGACGAGAAGATCATCCGACCCGATCTGTCCATCGTGCAGATCGAGCATCTCGTGTGCGGAATCGAGCATGCAGTGCGCATCGGGGAGGCCGGAGACAGGCAGCTCTTCCTCGACATCATGCTCGCCGGCATCCGTCCGACCGTCTAGACCCGGCCCGCCCCCACCGGCGCACCCACCCGCGGCACCGCGGCATATCCCGGGCGGATGAACCACGACGGCAGCGCTCGCCGCAGGTCGCTCGGGCCGGTCGCGGTGGCGTCTTCGGCGAGCAGCAGCGTCGTCCATTCGATGTCCCCGCGCCAGAACCGGGTCAGCGCTCGGAGCGTGCAGCGCACTTCGACCGACACGTCGTACCCGGGGTCGGCGTCGCACACGTCGGCCTCGCCGTCGTGGATCACCAGCCACCACCGGCGCTGCGCCGGACTCGCATCCGTGAAATTCAGTGCGATCACCGTGCGCGCATCGGGGACGGTGCCGTGATCGACATTGCGGTGCATGTCCCACAGCAGCAGCTTGGGGTCGAGGTCGGCGTCTCCGAGCTCGCCGATCCAGCGCACCCCCCACGCCGAGAGCTGTTCGACGACCGGACGCAGTTCGGCACCCGCGACGGTGAGCACGTAGCGGACGTCAGCACCCTGGGTGATCCGCTCGATGAGGCCGGCACGCTGCAGCTGGTCGAGTCGATGGGACAGCAGCGTCGGCGACATGCGGGGGAGGCCGCGGCGCAGCTCGTTGAAGTGCTCGGTGCCGAGCAGAAGCTCACGCAGCAGGAGCATCGTCCACCGCTCGTCCAGCAGCTCCATCGCCTTGGCGACGGGGCAGAACTGATAGTAGGGGGCGCCCACGGACCTCACGATAGACCCGGTACAGATCGGATACTAGAGCGGTCTGCGCGGGGTTCGTAGCGTGAGGATCACAAGGCAGAGGAGCCCACCATGAACACCACCACCACCGACCTCCAGGCCGACGCCGACCGCGCGCTGAAGGCGAAGCACAGAGTCGTCTGGGCGCTCGGCGACTATTCGGCCGTCGCGCGCGAAGTGATCCCCGAACTCGGTCGCGTGCTCGTCGCCGAGAGCCGCATCGGGCCGGGCGATCGGGTGCTCGACGTCGCCGCCGGCACCGGCAACGCGTCGATCGAAGCTGCGCGCACCGGCGCATCCGTGGTCGCGAGCGACCTCACGCTCGAGCTGCTCGAGATCGGCAGGCAGGATGCTGCACGGCAGGGCGTCGAACTCGCCTTCGAGGAGGCGGATGCCGAGGCGCTGCCCTATGCAGACGACTCTTTCGATGCCGTGCTCTCGTGCGTCGGCGTGATGTTCGCGCCGCATCACGAGGTGGCGGCCGGCGAGCTGACGCGGGTGGTGCGCGCCGATGGACGGCTGGCGTTGATCAACTGGACGCCGGAGGGGTTCGTCGGACAGCTGTTCGCCACGCTCAAGCAGTTCGTCCCCGCGCCGCCTGCCGGTGTGCAGCCGCCGCCGCTCTGGGGTGACGAGGAGCACGTGCGCGCCCTCCTCGGAGACCGCGTGGCCGAGCTGTCGACGGAGCGTCGGCAGCTGTCGGTCGACAGGTTCGCGTCGGGTGCGGAGTTCCGGGACTTCTTCCGGGACTTCTACGGCCCGACCGCGGCGGCGTACCGAGGCATCGGCGACGACGAACAGCGGCGAGCAGAGCTGGAAAATGCCCTGGCCGCACTCGGCGACCGCCACCTCGAAGACGGTCGAATGGACTGGGAGTATCTGCTTGTGACGGCGCGGGTCGTCTAGAGCGGCGCCGTCGGGGCGTTCGACGCACGAAGGGGCCGACCGGGCATCGCCGGTCGGCCCCTCTCTGTGCGGTCGTCAGCTGATCGCGGCGCGCAGCTCGGCGGCGGCGTCTCCGACGTTCTCGGCGCTGTAGATCGCGCTGCCCGCGACGGCGACCTGCGCCCCGGATGCCTGGACGGCGGCGATGCTCGAGGCGTTGACGCCGCCCGCGACGGAGAAGGCGACGCCGGATGCGGTGCCGTCGGTGAGCAGGCTGTCGAGCGAGTAGCCGTCCTGCGCCTGCTCGTCGAGACCCGCGTGCATCTCGACGAACTCGGCACCGAGGCCGATGACCTGCTGCGCGCGGGCGGGCTTGTCGGCGACGCCGATCAGATCCACGACGATGCCCTTGCCGTGCTTCTTCGCGGCCTTCACCGCGCCGGTGATCGTGCTGTCGTCGGCCACGCCGAGCACCGTCACGAGATCCGCACCCGCGCCGAAGGCGATGTCGGCCTCGAGTCCACCGGCATCCATGGTCTTGAGGTCGGCGAAGATCACCTTGTCGGGGTGGGCGCTCTTCAGGGCGGTGATCGCCGAGAGGCCCTCGCTCTTGATCAGCGGGGTGCCGAGCTCGAGGATGTCGACGTGCGCGGCCGCGGCGGCGGCGAGCTCGAGGGCCTTCTCGGTGCTGAGCGTGTCGATGGCGAACTGCAGTTTCATGGGTGTTCCGTTCGTTCTGCGGGGTGGATGGTGGGGCGGCAGCCGCTCATTCGAGGTTCGCGTGGCGCGGCCAGAGGTCGTCGGCGCTGGTGCCCTGGCGCTGCCAGAGGGCGTGGAAGAGCCCGTCGCCGATGACGACTACCGCCTGCTCGAACAGGCTCGCCGCGTACTGGTGCGAGGCGTCGGCCGTGCGGTCCAGCTTCTGGGCGGCAGGCACCCGCACGACGACGTCGGCGAGCTCTGACAGGGGCGACGTCGCTGCGGTCGTGAGCGCGCCGATGCGCGCCCCGACCGACGAGGCGCGCTGCGCGGCTCGCACGATCGATTCCGTCGTTCCCGACCCGCTCGCCGTCAGCAGCAGGTCGTCGGCCTCGATTGCCGGAGTGGTGGTGTCGCCCACCACATGCACGTCGAGTCCCAGGTGCATGAGGCGCATCGCGGTCATTCGCAGGGCGAGCCCTGAGCGGCCGGCTCCGAGCACGAAGACGCGCCGGGCATCTACGACGAGGTCTGCCAGATCGATGAGCTGATGCGCGTTCGCGACGCTCGTGCGCTCCGCGACGCGGAGCAGCTCGTTGGCGATGAGGGAGATGGCGGCGCCGGGCGACATCGTGGCGGTGAGAGGCATGTCTCCACTCTTGCGATCGCGCGACCTTCGGGCGCTCCCGCCTCGGGACCGTTCCACCTACCCGAAGGGAGAGGGACGAATAGAGTAGGTGATCATGAGCATCGAAGAGCATGCTGGGCCGGCGGGATCACGCCGACTGGCCGCAGACCACGCGCTCGCCCTCGCCGAGCAGCGGGACCGCTACGCCCTCACCCTCGAATCCCTGCTCGCGACGCTGCGCTCGCAGCGGCTCGACGACCGGGCGGCACGCACGATCGCGGTCGATGTCGCGGCCGGTGCACTGGTCGGACTGCGGACGCACAACGATGAGCAGGGAGCAGGACTCGAGCCGGTGACGGGCGCCTTCGAGCGTCTGCGCGGCGATCTGCGCCCGCTCGTGCGATACAGCGAACTCGACGTGCAGTTCGTCGAGCCCCCGGCCAACGGTCGCGCGCTCCCCGGGGTGATCGCCCACTCTGCGCGCTCGATCGTGAGAAGCACCGTGCTGGCGATCGTCGACCGCGGAGAGACGCGACGCGTGCGCATCCAATGGGACTGCGACGGATTGAACCTGCTGATCGCGATCCGCGACGACGGCCGAGGAGACCTGACGACGCACGACGACGCACTTCGGCCGATCGCCGAGCAGGTCTCTGCGCTGTCAGGCGACCTGTCGGTGGCCTCGACACCCGGATGGGGGTCGGAAGTCGGCATCCGCCTTCCTCTCGATCCACCGGCCGAGCCGGGCGATCTGCCGGATGCGATCGACGCCAGCCCGCGAGAGCGCGATGTGCTGCGACTGGTGTCGGCGGGGCGCCGCAACCGCGAGATAGCCGAGACGCTGAACGTGAGCGAGAACACGGTGAAGTTCCACGTGTCGAACCTGCTGCGCAAATCCGGGGCGGCGTCACGCGCCGAGCTCGCGGCCATCGTGCGCGGCTGACCACCCCTTCGGGTGGGGCTGTGCCTGCTCGGAAGGATAGGTGGGGAAGTCGTCGGTCCGATGCCTCTTGACTCCGGCGCTCAGCGCTCTACCCTGTCAGGCATGTGCCGCAACATCGTTCCTCTGAACAACCTCGCCCCACCGGCCACCGATGACGAATGCCATGAGGCCGCGGTGCAGTTCGTGCGCAAGATCTCGGGTGCCAACGCCCCCTCCCGCGCCAACAGGGAGGTGTTCGACCGTGCTGTCGCTGAGATCGAGAAGTCGGTGCGACATCTGCTCGATGACCTCGTCACGACCGCACCTCCGAAGGACCGCGACGAGCAGCGCGAGAAGCGACAGGCTCGCTCAGCCGAGCGGTACGAGGCGATCCGGGTCTTCCAAGAGGCCAAGCGCGCGGCGAAGGCGGCGGCGGACTGAGCCCTCGCTAGTCGTCGCGGAACACGGCATCGACCGCCATCGTGAGCGTGTTCGTCTCGGATTCGAGGATCGACTCGTCCGAGGGGAGCGCCCGTTCGAGGGCCAGGCCGGCGAGGACGGAGTTGAGAAAACGCGCGCGCGTGGCGTTGTCTCCTGCCGGGAGCGAGCCTTCGTCTTCGAGGACGGACAGCCAGTGCTCGACCCTCCGCTGCCCTTCGCGCTCGATGGCCAGGTAGGCATCACGGAGTTCGTCCGTGAGCTCGGGTTCGATGAAGGTCCGGTGCAGGATCGTGGCTGCCTCGCGTGCCTGCGCCCCGACTCCGGACGGAGCGAGCACCTGCCTCAGACATGCGAGGAGCCGCCCCTTCGCCGTCAGCGACTCGTCATGGATCGGGTCGTCCGGTGCGATCACCTCGTAGACCACGCGGAGGACCTCGTCGAGCAGCGCCCGCTGCGTCGGGAAATGGAACCGCAACGACCCGGTGCTCACACCGGCCCGCGCTGCGACCGCGCGGACGCTGAGCTTCGCGCCGCGTGATTCGCCGAACATCGTGAGTGCCGCGTGCAGGATGCGGTCCTTCGTCGGCAGCATGCTCGGGTCGGCGGTCATCATCCCATTCTCCACGACCCCCGGTGACACAGTGTGTTAGCGTGGCGTGCGTCCCTCACTAACACACCGTGTTAGTCCATCGACGGGAGCACCCATGACACTCATCCGCAGGCCTTTCCAGATCATCCGCTCGAACCTCCGCGTCTACGCGCTTCTCAATGCGCTCGCCTACGGCACCTTCGCGATCGGCTTCATCCTCGGGCTGCTCTTCCCCGACCTGGTCGCCGGCCGCGCCCAGGCGCTGGAGGACGACGGCACAGCGAGCCTCGTCACCTCTCTGCTCAGCAGTCCCTGGCTCTTCGCGCTGACGATCCTGGCGGTCAACACCCTGCGGCTCGGCGCCCTCACGATCCTGCTGCCCTCGCTCGTCGTGCCGTTCCTCGGACTCGCGACGTTCGCGGTCTGGTCGGTGACGACCGGAGTGACCCTCGTGCCGACGACGCCGGAGGGGTGGGTCGCGCTGATCCCGCATTCGCTGACTCTCGTGATCGAGCTGCAGGCCTACATCCTTCTGCTGCTGGGCGCGTTCCTGCTGGGCCGATACTGGGTTCGCCCACAGGCGATCGGTGCGCGGAATCGACGCACGGCCTACCTGCGCGGACTCCAGCACATCGGCTGGCTGAGCCTCCCCGCGCTCGCGCTGCTCATCATCGGGGCGCTCTACGAGGCCTTCTCGCTGCTCTACTTCGTATACCCCCTGCAGCAGTGGCTGCTCGGATAGCCGGAACGGACATCGACATGGCGATCTGAGAAATCTTCATCCAGGTGCATCCAAACCCGGCGCTCCCGGAGAACAACTCCTATGAAGGGCCGCACAGGGCGGTCCGGGTACAGGAGGAACAGATGCGCAAGACAGTCGCCGCCGGCCTCGCCGTCGGAATGATCACCGCTCTCGGTCTGGCCATGCCGGCCGGCGCCGCCACCACCCAGGCCGCACAGCTCTCGGTGCTGCACGCGATCCCCGACACCCCCGTCGACGTGTACGTGAACGGCGAGCTCACCCTCGACGACTTCGCGCCCGGAGACCTCGCCGGACCGCTCGAGCTGCCCGCCGGTTCGTACGAGGTGGCGCTCACCGCTCCCGATGCCGCCGACGCCAGCGCGCCCATCCTCGGCCCCGCGACCCTCGCTCTCGAAGCAGGCGGGAACTACACCGCCGTGGCCCACCTGACCGAAGCGGGCGAACCCGGTCTCAACCTCTTCACCAACGACATCTCGCAGACGGCTCCCGGCCAGGGGCGACTCACCGTGCGTCACACCGCCGCGGCGCCCGCGGTCGACATCCTCGCGGGCGGATCGCCCGTGATCGAGAACCTCACGAACCCGAACGAGGCCAAGCTCGACCTTCCCGCGGGCACCGTGTCGGCCGCCGTCGCTCTGACCGGCACGACCGACCCGGTCATCGGTCCGGCAGACGTCGCGATCGAAGAGGGCGTCAACACGATCGTCTACGCGTGGGGCAGCGCCGAAGACGGCAACCTCGCGATCGCCGCTCAGACGATCTCGGGACTCCACTCGAACCCCGACGGAGTGCCCTCCGGCACCGCGGGCTACCTCGCTGAGCAGGATGCCTCGGCGAACGCCCTCCTCTCGGCGGGTCTCGTCGCCCTCGCGATCGCGACCGCCGTGGGTGCGGGCCTGATCGTCCGTCGCCGCCAGACGGTGCGCTGATGCTCCGAGGCACGCTGCGGACGGCCCGTCTGCGCCGCGTCATCATGACGCTCGGCGCCCTGGTCACCGCGGCGTGCCTCGTGGCATGCACACCGGGAGGGGCGGGCGCGGATCTCCCTCCTTCCACGGAGTCGCCCCCCACGACTCCATCGCCCGTCCCTCCCACTCCCGCGAGAGACGTCGCCGTGCGGCCGGGTGCTCTCCCCACCCCGACCGCATCCGTCGCTCCCGTGGGTCTGGCCATCCCGTCGCTCGCCATCGACATGCCGGTGACGGACGTCGGGGTGGCCGACACCGGACAGATGGAACTGCCCGTCGACCCGGCCATCGCCGGCTGGTATCGATACGGAGCGGATGCCACGAGCACGAGCGGCCGGATTCTGATCGCAGCGCACGTCGACGCGATCGACTATCCGATCGGACCGCTCGCTCGCCTGCGGGACGTGCCCGCCGGCGAGACCATCCTCATCACGGCGGCCGACGGCACCAGCCGCGAGTTCGTGGTGCAGTCGCTGACCTACTACGAGAAGGCGGCACTGCCGACCGACGAGCTCTTCCAGCGTGGTGGCCCCTCGGCCCTTGTGCTGGTCACGTGCGGCGGACCTTTCGACAGCCAGACCGGGCACTACCGCGATAACGTGGTCGCGGTGGCGGTCCCGCGATGAGGCGGGGTGATCACCATGGAGAGGAGACTCCGGGTGGATGAGACCACCGAAGCCGAAGCGGCGCTCGACAGGCGCTTCGTCGCGGGCGACGAGCAGGCGCTCGCGGAGCTCTACCGGCGGTGGTCGCCGGTCGTCTTCACCCTGGCGCTGCGCTCGCTCGGCGATCGGGGGGATGCCGAGGATGTCACCCAGCGCACCTTCGTGTCGGCGTGGAACTCGCGTGCCGGATACGACTCGTCGAAGGCGCGACTGTCGACCTGGCTGATCACGATCGCGCGGCGCCGGATCGCCGACACGTTCGAGGCGCGCGCCAAGGTGCAGCAGCTGCAGGCCGAGATGGAACGACTCACTCCGCCCGACGCCCTCGTCTCCGAATCGATCGATCTGTCCGAGACGCTGCTGCTCTCGAGCGAGCTCCAGCAGCTCGCGCCGGATGCACAGGCCGTCATGCGACTGGCCTTCTACGATGACCTGACCCACGAAGAGATCTCACGCAGAATGGGGATGCCGCTCGGCACCGTGAAGAGCCATATCCGCCGAAGCCTTGCCCGCATGCGCGACCGATTGGAGGTGAACCGTGTCACATCTCGATGACGAGAAGATCGCCCTGATCGCGATGGGCGAACCGGCCGGATCCGACGCCGACATGGAACACCTCGTCGAGTGCGAGAACTGTGCCGCCGAGGTCGCTGCGATGTCGCGGGTGGCGCTCGTGGCGCGCTCCAGCGTCGTCGAGGGCGACCTGGAATCCCCGCCCGCCGACGTCTGGTCGAGGATCCACGGCGAACTCGGGCTGACCTCGGCGGTTGCTGCCGACCCGGCATCCGACGTCCACCCGCCGGAGTCGGAGTCCGCATCGGCACCGGCTGCATCGGCACCGGTCCCGGCGGCCGGTCCGGCGACAGCGATTGAGGCGGATGCTGCGAAAGCGGTTGCGCCGCGACACCGGTCTCGTGTCCGTCCACGCCGCCGCTCGTCGGCTACGGCGTGGATCCTCGCCGCGTCGATGGCGCTCGTCGTCGCGATCGGCGCCGGCGTCTGGATCGCCCGCACCCTCACGCCCTCCTCTGCCGTGATCGCCTCGGCCGAGCTCGCCGCGTTCCCCGACCACCCCGATGCGGAGGGACAGGCCCGGATCGACGACGACGGCGACGGCCGGCGCACGTTGACGGTGACCCTCGACGGCGACGAGCTCGTCGCCGGCGACTACCGCGAGGTGTGGCTGATCCGCGAGGACGGACAGGCGCTGATCAGCCTCGGGGTGCTCGACGAGTCCTCGGGCACGTTCCGCGTCCCCGACAGTGTGGACCTCGACGAGTACCGCCTGGTCGACATCTCCTTCGAGCCGGTCGACGGCGATCCTGCGCACTCGGGCGACTCGATCGTGCGCGGCGAGCTCGACTTCGCGTGAGAGGCGCTCGCGAGCGCCCCTCGCGCGACGGCGATCTTACGCCGCGTGCTCGCGGACCACGGGCCGCGTGAGCCGCGGGATCAGCGAGGGCGTGCTCTCGCGGTACTCGATGTAGTCGGCGCGGTCGCCCCACTTCTTCTCGGCGCGAGCCTCGAGCAGCGGGATGCCGCTCACGCGCGTGAGCAGCAGGATGACGAAGAGCGGCGAGAGGATCGCGACCCACTGCCATCCGCCGAGCACGGGCGCGGCGGTGAGGAAGACGCCGACCCAGATCACGATCTCGCCGAAGTAGTTGGGGTGGCGCGAACGCGACCACAGTCCGGTGCGGATGAACTCGTCCTTGTGACGCGGGTCGGCGCGGAAAGCGGACTTCTGCGCGTCGGCGACGATCTCGACGGTCATCCCGGCCACCCACACGATGATGCCCACGACGGTCAGCCATCCGATGGGCGCTCGCGAGGCGGCATCCGTGCTGATCGCGATCCACGCCGCTGCCGCCGTGATCGACACCCACGCGCCCTGGATCACCCACACCTGCAGGAAGCGCACCGGCGATCCCTTGATCTCGTCGAAGCGGCCGTCGGATCCGGCCTTGTGCACGCGCATCGCGAGGAACGATCCGAGGCGTGCCGCCCACAGGATCACCATCGCCGCGAGAATCCAGCTGCGGGCATCGGGCATGGGCGTCATCAGCACGAGGGCCACGGAGATGGCGAGGAAGGTGAGGCTGCCGGTGAGGTCGAAGAACCGCTCGGTGCGCAGCAGCATCGCGGGGATGAAGGCGAGGATCTGGATCGCGAAGGCCGCGGCGACGGCGATGGCGAACAGCGGGATGCCGCCGACGGTCGCGCCGCCCTGGCTGCCGGCGAGTGCGACGAGGGCGCCGATGACGAGGGCGACGATGATCGCGATCAGCGAGGACCGGGATGACTTCGGTGCGGAGGAGGTGGGGGAGGACATGGTGTTCTTTCCGGTTGTCAGAGGTAGAGGTCTTCGACGGTGAGGGCTGCGCGATGCAGCACGACGCTCCGCTTGAGCTTCATGGTCGGGGTGACGAGTCCGCGGTCGTCGAGGTCGGCGAACACGACGCTGAAACGGCGCACCTGCTCGCTGCGAGCGACGAGCGCGTTGGCGGCGTCGACGGCATGCTGCAGGCGAGCGCGCAGGGTCGGGTCGGTCACGGCGCGGAGGTCGGCCTCGGCGGTCGGAGGGATGCTGACGCCTTCGGATGCCGCCCAGGCCACGGTCTGCTCGGGGTCGAGCACGAGAAGCGCCGAGAGATACGGCTTGCCCTCGCCCACCATCACCGCGTGCGAGACGAGCGGATCCGCCTCGACCGCGCTCTCCCAGCGCGTCGGCACCACCGTCTTGCCGTTCGAGGTCACGATCACGTCCTTGAGGCGGCCGTCGAGGATCAACCTGCCCTGGTCGTCGAGGCGCCCGAGGTCGCCCGTCCGGAAGAATCCGTCGATGAAGGCGCCGTCGTCGTGCGCGGGGTTGCGGTAGCCGCTGAAGACACCGAGCCCGCGGGCCAGCACCTCTCCTTCGTCGCTGATGCGCACCGTGAGTCCCGGAAGCGGCGAGCCGACGCTGCCCGACGCGATGCGACCGGGCAGGTTGCCGGTGAGGGGCGCGGTCGTCTCGGTCAGGCCGTAGCCCTCGATGACAGGGACGCCGATGCCGCGGAAGAAGAGCGAGAGCTCCGAGTCGAGCGCTGCTCCGCCGGAGAGGATGTAGTCGACCCGCCCGCCCATCACAGCGCGGAGGCGGCGGTAGAAGACGGCGTCGTAGAGGCGGTGACGCAGGCGCAGCCCGAGGCTCGTTCCGGGGGTGAGGCCCGCGTCGACCCGCTCGGCACGCCGGCCCCACGCGATCGCCGTCGCCCGAGCCTTCTCCCACACGGCGGTGAGACCCTTGTCGGACGCCTTGGCGGCGGCTGCCGCCTCGATCTTCTGCAGCACGCGCGGCACGACGACGAGGAACGTCGGGCGCAGTGTGTCAAGGGTCGCGACGACGGTCGACGGGTCGGACAGGTGCGCGATGCGCATCCCGCTGGCGAGGCAGATCAGCTGCAGGCCGCGCGCGAGCACGTGGGCCAGGGGCAGGAAGATGACGGTGTTGCCCTGCTCGTTCACGATCTCGCGGTAGGCGGCGGCGATGTTGAGCACCTGCCCGAGGAAGTTCCGGTGCGTGAGCACGACCCCCTTCGGCTCGCCCGTGGTGCCGGAGGTGTAGACGATGGTGGCGGGGTCGTCCTGCGTGGCGGACGCCCTGCGGGCCTCGAGCTCCTCGTCGGTGACGGCGGTGCCCCGCGCCACCAGATCGGAGAGCGTGCCGGACACTGCGGCATCCATCGTCCAGGCGCCGAGCGTGATCCGCTCCGTGTGGGTGAGTGCGGACTGCAGCAGCACCGCGTGCATCGAGGTGCCGCCGATGGCCAGACGCACATCCGCGTCCGCGATGATCGCGTTCACCTGCGTGGGCGAGGACGTCTCGTAGATCGGCACGACGACAGCGCCGGCGTACCAGGCGGCGAGGTCGGCGACGGCCCACTCGTAACGAGTCGGAGCCATGATCGCGATGGCATCACCGGCCCGCACGCCCTGGGCGATGAAGCCCTTGGCCAGAGCGCGCACCTGGCCGAGGAACTCGCGGGTCGTGATCGGGCGCCACGCGTCACCGACATTCGCTCCCTTGACCTCGAAGGCGACGTGGTCGGGAGCTGCGGTGACTCGCGCGACCAGCAGGTCGGTGACATTGCGGTACCCGTCGAGGTCGGCGAGCGGCGGGGTCGACGATTCGAGCATCGGAACTCCTCTCGGGCGCACGAGAACGGGCCCATCTGCTCCTGTTCGGAGCGGAGGAGGAAACGGATGGCAAGAGAAAACCCCCGGGCGAGCCGGGGGTCCTGTGGAGGGGCTGACGGGAATCGAACCCGCGCTATCTGCTTGGGAAGCAGAAGTTCTGCCATTGAACTACAGCCCCGCACCTGCATCCGAGGAGCAGGTGAACGCAAGCCTACCCGCCTGATCCGTCATGGCCAAAGTGTCGGCGGCGTGTGCCAACTAGGCTGGGGCCGTGCTTCTCAGCGACCGCGACATCAGAGCAGAACTCGCCTCCGGCCACATCGGTCTGGATCCGCACGAGCCGGAGATGATCCAGCCGTCGAGCATCGATGTGCGGCTGGACCGGTACTTCCGTCTCTTCGACAATCACAAGTACCCGTTCATCGACCCGTCGGTCGATCAGCCGGAGCTGACTCGGCTGATCGAGGTCGACCCCGACGAGCCGTTCATCCTGCACCCGGGCGAGTTCGCGCTCGGTGCCACGTTCGAGCAGGTCTCCCTGGCCGATGACATCGCGGCTCGCCTCGAGGGCAAGTCGTCGCTCGGTCGCCTGGGGCTGATCACGCACTCGACCGCCGGCTTCATCGACCCCGGGTTCACGGGGCACGTGACGCTCGAGCTCGCGAATGTCGCGACGCTGCCCATCAAGCTGTGGCCCGGAATGAAGATCGGTCAGCTGTGCTTCTTCCGGCTGACGTCGCCGGCCGAGAACCCGTACGGTTCGGGCCCGTACGGCAACCGCTACCAGGGGCAGCGCGGGCCGACCGCATCCCGCTCGTTCCAGAACTTCCACAAGACGGACGTCGGCACGACCGACGTCGGAGCCGTAGGGGGCTGAGATGAGCAGTGACAGCAGAGATCCGTACATCCGACCGGAGGATGCTGTCATTCCGCCGCCTCCGCCCGAGTCCGAGGTTCCGGATGCGGTGATCCCGCCGCCTCCCGCGGAGTCCGAGATTCCGGATGCCGTCATTCCGCCGCCTCCGCCCGAGGCGATGCTTCCCAGCACTCGCCGGTCGCGGCCCAAGCCGGCGATCCTCACGGGCGATCAGCCGGCGCCGGTGGCCGACGACTGGGCGCAGCCGTCGGTGGCACCTGAGGTGCCGACATCCGGGGGATACCGCGCGCTGTCGGCGGTGATCTTCGGATTCCTCATCGTGCTGCTCGCGGCGGCGATCGCCGGTGCGGTCTACCTCGGCACGACGGTGTCGTTCGCGCAGTCGGCGGGTGCCCCGGATGTCGCCGCCGCCGCCGCGACTCTGTGGCGTGGGTGAGCTGCGACGCGACCCTGAGGTCGACGCCGCGTACGTGACGGTGGGCGCAGCGATCGCGGATGGCGAGGTCGCGAGAACCGTCGCGGTGAACCTGCCCGACGACATCTCCGGTGAGCTGTTTCTCGACTTCGATCGCGACGGCCACCTGCTCGGCATCGAGATTCTCGGTGCCTCCCGGTTGCTCCACCCGGAAGAACCGGGCGCCTGACCTTCGCGCGGCGTTCGGCAGCGTCAGCCTGCGGCGGCGCGCACTCGAATCGGATGCGGTGGTGCAGCTCGTCGACGAGGTCGTTCTGCCCGCTCTGCGCTAGGCGCCTCTCCGCGGCTCGCGACGGGGTCGGCGCTGTTCTCCTGGCATGCGCTGCCTCGGGGTGCGGTTCCGACGCGCGGGAACGCCCCGTTCGCCGAAGCGAACGGGGCGTTCTGGGTGCAGCGGATGCGGGTGTGACGCCTCAGGCGTCGCGGCCGCGGGAGAAGCCGGCGTCGAAGCCGCGCTCGTAGGCGTGCTGCGCCGCGCGGGCGACGCGGTGCTCGCCGTGGCGCACGTCTCCGAACCCACCGTGACCGTGACCACCATGGCGGTGGTCACGGTCTTCCGCGATGTCACGCGGGTGGCCGTGGTGGCCGTGGTGTGAGCGGCGTGCGTCCGCGAAGCGGTCGTGGCCCGGGTGTCCGCGGTGACCGCACTCGCGGCGGCGGAACTCGGCATCCGATTCGTGGTCGTGCTCGCGCTCGGACGCGAAGTCGGGTGCGACACCGTGATCGCGTCCGAACGGGTGTCGGTGGTGGCGGCCGAAACCGCGCCCCGGGGCGAATCCGGGTCCGAAACCGTGGCGGCCGAAGCCGCGGCGACGGCCGCGTCCACGAGGAAGCGGCGTCTGCTCGTCCCAGCCGAACGCGCGAGCGATCTGCTCGAGCGTGGCCAGTGTGGTCTCGAGGTCTTCGGGTCCGACCGCGTCGGTGACCTTGGCGCGGATGCCGTCGACGACGGCACTGAGGCGGTCTTTCGCCGCGCGGCCGTCGTCGGTGAGCGTCCAGCCGCGGTCGCTGTCGGTGTCGGCGACGACCCAGCCGCGCTCGACCAGGCTGTGCAGCTTGTGTGCGTTGAGGGGGCGGCGGGCCGGCGCGGTGCCGTCGATGATGTTCAGCATCCGCCAGTCGCGGCGGCTTGCATGCTCGCCGTCGAAAGCGGAGTCGAACTCGGCCGCCATCAGGCGGTCGACGGCCTTCAGCCAGTAGCCGAAGGGGCGGGAGGTGCTGTCTGTGTTCTGAGTGTCAGAGGTGTTCATGGGTGGAGTCCTTAGATGTCATGGAGCATGTGCTTGTCACTATGCATGTATATGTAGTGTGACATGTAGTGCAGATCCATGTCAAGTCGCATGTAAAATCGATCTGTGAGCGCCCCAGAGAACGACCCCGCCGAGGCCATCGCCCGCGCCCTGTCGCGCCTTCGCGGAAGGCGCCCCGGCGACCGTGGTCGCGGATCGCGAGGGATGGGCGGGCCGCACGGCTGGCACGGCGGACCCCACCCTGACCACTTCGAGCAGGGGAGTCACGGACGCGGGCACCCTGTGCACCCCGGCATGCCGCCGTGGGCGAACGACCCGTCCGGACGCTTCGGCGGCCCGGCGCGGATGCGGATGCTCGAGGCGCTCGCCGCGGCATCCGCTCCTCTCAGCGTCAGTGATCTCGGCGCGGCGATCGGAGTCGATCAGCCCCGGGCCTCGCGGCTCGTGCAACAGGGGGTCGCTCACGGTTTCGTGCGCCGCGAGGCCGACCCCGACGACGCGCGGCGCACGCGCATCGCGTTGACGGACGAAGGGCGCAAGGTCGCTCGGGGCATGCGCGGCGAGCGGCGGGAGGCGCTCGGCAAGGCGCTCGCCGCATTCACGGATGAGGAGCGCGATCAGCTCGCGACGCTGCTGAACAAGCTCGCCGACAACTGGGAGAACTGACTAGCGCGTGGCGGTACTGGCGGTCGGTGTGGGTAGGCGCTCGCCGGTGTTCCGGAATGCATGTCCAGTGTTCCGGAATATGCTTCTGACCTGGCCGAAAAGAGGCTGACTTCAGGGCTCGAATGTCGGTGGCCCCGTGTGTGATGGAGTCATGTCATCCCGCACTCGTGCCCTTCTCGATCAGGTCGTCTCCGACCTCGATCAGGTGCTGTCCGACGACGCGCTCGCGGGGCTTACGGATGCAGAACGGGTCGAGGTGCTGCAGGCTGCGAGCGCGGCGTTCCGGCGGGTCGAAGCCGTGGTGGTCGAGACGATCGCCGCAGGGGATGCGGTGGACTTCCCGCATGCCACGGGGTGCCGCACTCAGAACGAACTGCTGCAGCGCACCCTGCTGACAGACGTGCGAGAGGCGACGCGCGTCGGCAAGGTGGTCGCTCTGGTCCGCCGGGACGTGAATCTGGTGTCCGGCGATCGGCTGCCTGCTCGCTGGCCGGCGCTGCGGGAGGCGCTGCTCGATGGGGTGATCGGAGTCGCGGGGATGCTCGCCGCGACAGAGCCGATCGAGAAGGTGTCGCATCGCATCGGTGCCGCTGATCGGCTCGACGCCGACACGTGTCTCGCTCGCGCGGCTCGCGGCATCAGACCTGACGCCGAGGCGGGCCCCGACGGGGAGGTCCGTGGCCCGGCGCCCACACTCGATGAGCTGAAGCTGCTTGCTGAGACGCTGGTCGCGCTGCTCGACCCTGATGGAGACGGGCCGGGTGATGAGCCTGCCCGGCGTCGGGGGATAACCCTCGGGCGGGTGCGAGACGGGCTGCGGTCGATCAAGGGATACCTGACGCCCGAGGTCGCCGCGCAGTTGGAGCTGATCCTCGATGCGCTGAACAACCCCAAGGGGGACGGGCCGCCGATGCCCGGCGTCGCGTTCACGCCCGCGGCCGATCGCGGTGACGCGGAAGACGGCGATGCGGCAGACGGCGACGAGGATCCGTACAACTCCGATCCGCGTGCCGTCATCGATGACCGCACGCCGGCGCAGAAGCGTCATGATGCTCTCGCCGCGGCATTGGCGATCGCCGCCCGTCATCGAGATATGCCCGCACTCGGAGGCGCCGCACCGGTGCTGGTCGTGACGGTGGATGCGAACGACCTCGTGAACGGCACCGGGCGTGCGAGCGTCAGCGGTGCGCGGGGCCAACTGCCTCTGAGTGTCGCCTCCCACGTCGGATGCTCCGGCACCATCCAGCGAGTTCTCCTCGACGAGGGTCGGATCGTCGGGATCACGACGACCGATCGGGTGTTCACCGTGCATCAACGTCGCGCGATCATCGCCCGCGACAGAGAATGCCTCATCCCCGGGTGCCATGTCCCGGCATCCTGGTGCGAGATCCATCACGTCACCGAACACGCCAGGGGCGGGCCGACGCACACCGACAACGGGGTGCCGTTGTGCTGGTGGCACCACCGGAGTCTGGGAACGTCCGGGTGGGAGATCCGGATGAATGACGGCATTCCGCAGGTGCGAGGGCCGAGGTGGTGGGACCCCGCACAGCAATGGCGCACCCCAAGACTCAGCGCCTCGGCGCAGGGCAGAACGCGGCGGCCGCCCGTCTTCGCGCGTGCCGGATGAACTCTTCGCGTGTGCCGGATGAACTCAGACAGCTGCCCCGAACTCGAGGGACTCCTCGTCGTCGACCGACAGAGACAGCACCACCGTCTCGACGACGTCGTGCGCCTCGATCTGCCGCTCGATCGCGCGCAGGCTTCGAGCCACATCGTGCTCGCGCGCGTCACCGGTCAGGTCGACCTCGGCGACGATGAACAGGCGGTTCGGGCCCACGTACTCGATGTGCAGATACGTGAGCCGCTGGATCTGCGGAGACGAGAGCAGCGCCCGCCCGACTCGATCACGCAGCGCGGGCGACGCGTTGGAGCCCACCAGAAACGCGATGTTGCGCCCGATGAGGATGACCGCCACGACACCCAGCAGGATGCCGACGAGGATCGACCCGATCGCATCCCATGCGGCGACGCCGGTGACCTGGTGCATCGCGATCGCGCCGGCCGCGATCACGAGGCCGATCAGAGCCGCCAGGTCCTCGAAGAACACCGCCCGCAGCGTCGTGTCGCTGGTGTCGAGCACGTAGTCCCACGTCGACGATCCGCGCTCGCGTGCCAACCGCCGAGACTTCACCATCGCCTGCGTGAACGACGCGCCCTCGAGCACGAATGCGATGCCGAGCACGGTGTACGCGACGGTCGGGCTCTCGACCGGGCCGGTCTCGGACAGCTCTTGGACACCATGCATGATCGACACGATCGAGCCGGCGGTGAAGATGCCGAACGCCGCGATCAACGACCAGACGAACGCCGCGCGCCCGTAGCCCAGCGGATGCCGGGCATCCTTCGCCCGCGCACCACGGCGGTCGGCGATCAGGAGGAAGATCTCGTTGCCGGCATCCGCCCACGAGTGCGCGGCTTCGGCGACCATCGACGCGGAAGAGGTGATCACGGCCGCGACCGTCTTCGCGATCGCGACGAGGATGTTGGCGAGGAAAGCGATGATGACCGTCACGCGGTCAGGCTATTCCCGGGGCTGCGACGTCCGCGGGCCATCGGATCAGGCCCGCTGTGTCGCCTTCACCGGCAGCAGCAGGAGGAACCCGGCGATCAGCACCAGCACGATGCCCAGGATGCCGTACGACGTCGACCCCGAGAGCACGATCAGCAGCGTCCACGCACCGGATGCCATCCAGCTCGCCGCCCGCCCGGTCGTGGCGTAGAGGCCGAAGATCTCGCCCTCGCGCCCGGCCGGGGTGATGCGGGCGAGGAACGACCGGGATGCCGCCTGCGCGGGACCGACGAATGCGCAGAGCAACAGGCCGCCGATCCAGAACACGACCGTGCCCGCATCCACGAGGAAGAAGACGGCGAGCCCCGCGATCACCATCGAGGCGAGCGAGATGAGGATGATGCGCTTCGGCCCGAAGCGGTCGTCGTAGCGGCCGGCGATGATCGTCGAGACGCCCGCGATGAGGTTCGCGGCGATGCCGAAGATCACGAGATCGAGGAAGGCGAAGTCGAACACCTGGCTGGCGATGACGGCCCCGAAGGCGAAGACGCCGCCGAGTCCGTCGCGGAACACCGCGCTCGACAGCAGGAACCAGAACGTCTGACGGGTCTCGGGGTTGCGGTAGAGGCCGACGACGTCCCTCACGAGAAGTCCGTAGGAGGCGAAGAAGCCGACCTTGCGCTCGGGGCGCCCGAGCGACGGCTCCGGCACGTTGAGGAAGATCGGGATCGAGAAGACGATCGCCCAGATCGCGCAGCCGACGGCGATGATGCGGAAGGGCAGCCCCCCGTCCTCCGGCAGGCCGAACCAGTCGAGCATGTAGAAGATGACGACCAGGACGAGAGCGATGATCCCGCCGATGTAGCCGAACCCCCATCCGAGCCCCGAGATGCGGCCCACGGTCTTGGGGTTCGCGATGCCGACGAGCATCGCGTTCGAGTTCACGGCAGCGATCTCGCCGAACACGGAGCCGGCCGAGATCAATGCGACGCCCAGCCAGAACAGCGCGGGCGTCGGCTCGACGAACCACAGGCCGAACATGCAGGCGACGAGCGCGCCGGTGCCGATCCCGAGCCAGAGCTTCTGGCGCCCCGCGGCATCCGCTCGCTGACCGAGCACCGGCGCGATCAGGAGGATCGCGATGCCGGCGATCGTCGACCCGAGGCCGAGCCCCGAGGCGAGATCGGCCTCAGCGGCTTCGCGGATCGGATCCTTGGCGTCGAGGCCCGCGATCGACGCCGGCAGGAAAGCCTCGGTCGTGAGGTACAGGGCCGTGAAGATGAAGGTCAGGATGACGGTGTTGAAAGGCTGCGTCGCCCAATCCCACAGCGCCCACGAGTAGACCTGCTTCTTCGGGGCCGGTGTCTCGCCGCGCAGGTCGAGGCCGATCACGCCGACCGCGCCGCTGTTGGCCGTCGCAGCGGGCTCGGGCACCGCGCCGCTCTGCGGGGAATCGCTCATGCTCGAAGTCTGGCGGCGCGGGGTGAACGGACGGTGACGGCGCGCCGGGTGCCGGTGCGAGGCGCGCCGCCCTCACGCGTACGACGCGGCGAGCAGCTCGGCGAACAGCTCTTCGGGGTCGCGTTCGACACGGCGGCGGGTGAACCAGTCGCAGATGTTGACGCAGTCGCGGTGCAGGAGATCCAGGCCCCGCGGGTTCGCGATGATGTCCACGATCTGCGGCAGGTCGATCACCCGCACCCGGCCGTCGTGCACGAGCAGGTTGTACGCCGAGAGGTCGCCGTGGGCGAAGCCCGCCGCAGCGAAGATCCGCATCAGGTCGACGATCTGGTCGTACAGACCGGCCAGCTCGTCCCGGTCGCTGCGCACCGCCGCCAGGCGGGGTGCCGCGACCCCGCTCGCGTCGCCGATGAACTCCATCAGCAGCTCGGTGCCGTTGACCTGCACGGGGTAGGGGACCGGCGCGCCGAGCTCCCACATGCGGCACAGCGCATCGAACTCCGCGAACGACCACTGCAGGGCGGCGACCGCCCGGCCGTGCTCGCTCTTCTTCGCGAGCGCCCTGGTGTCGCGGGTGTTCCTGGTGCTGCGGCCCTCGGTATAGACGCCCGAGCGGTGGAAGCTGCTGTGATCGGTGTCGCGGTAGCGCTTGGCGGCGAGCAATGTGCGCTGGGCGGGGTCATCCGGCACCGCCCGTTCGAGCAGGAACACGTCGGCCTCCTTGCCGGTCTTCAGGATGCCGAGTTCGGTGTCGAGCGCGCCCGCGCTCGTCACCACCCAGGCCGGCCACGGCAGCGGCCCACGTTCAGAGGGGGTGATCGCCGGCCAGGTGGTCCAGCGCTGGCCGTCGCCGGGCTCGACATCGGCGAACGTCGGGACCGATTCGAAGGGGGAGGCGTCGAAGGTCGACGCACCGGAGAGACGGGAAGAGGATGCTTCGGAAGAAGCGAACAGATCAGACACGGTGTGGCTCCTGAAGAGGGAGGCCACGCGCGGATCAGGAGCGGGAGGCCTCGAGAGGAAGGATGTCGGCGAAGGGCACGACAGAGACGGTGGTCATGTCATCCACTCCTCTCGCTCTGGCCTTCCGGGAGAACCCCGGTGCGTCGTCGAGCCTAGGGTGCGGAGCCGACCGGTGTCCAGACCCGATCCGGACGAATGGTCGGATGCCGTGGACGCCGCGTCGGGCGGAGGGGCCGCAGCGCTGCGAGTGTGGAACCATGACGACGACCGCGCCCGTGCCCGTGACGACCGCCCGCACCGAGAGCATCCGCTACGGCGGGCTCATCGTGCTCATGCTGATGGGCTTCCTGCTCGTCACGGCGGAGTTCCTGCCGAACGGCGTGCTCACCGAGATGGCCGATGCGCTCGGCGTGACCCCCGGTCAGGCGGGACAGACCGTCACGGTGACCGCTCTCGTCGGCCTGATCGTCGCACCGACGGTGGGACTCATCTTCCCCCGCCTCGACCGTCGATCGCTGCTCGTCTGGATGGCGCTCGCCGCGGCGGTGTCGAACCTCATCGTCGCCGTCGCGCCCAACCTGATCATCGTCCTCCTCGCCCGATTCCTGCTCGGGGCCGCGATCAGCGCGTTCTGGGCGATGTCGATCACGGTCGCCGTGCGCCTCGCCGGCCCGGAGCACCTCGGCAGGGGGGTCATGTTCACGTCCGCGGGCGTCTCGCTCGCGACCGTCGCCGGAGTGCCGCTGGGCGTGATGCTCAGCGAGATCGTCGACTGGCAGACGGTGTTCGCGGTCGCCGGTGTGCTCATGGTGCTGCTGGCCGTCGCGCTGAGATTCGTGCTGCCCTCGGTGCCGGCTGAGCAGGCGTCCAGCATCCGACTCCTGGTCGACACGGTGCGCCGCCCCGGCATCGCGCTCGGCATGGTCGGACACGTGCTCGTGGTGCTCGGGCACTTCCTCGCCTACACGTACGTGCGACTGGCTCTCGAGCGCATCCCCGAGGTCGACGGCTCGACGATCATCCTGCTGCTCGCGCTCTTCGGCGTCGGCGGTCTCGCCGGCAACCTCGGCCTCGGGTTCTTCATCGACCGCACGTTCGCCTTCTTCGCCGTCTTGGCGCCGCTCGTGATCGCGGCCGCGGTGCTGTCGATGATCTTCCTGTCGGGATCGGTCCTCGGCATCGCGATCGTCGTGCTCGTCTGGGGCTTCTTCTTCTCGTCCTGGCTGCTCGTGATCAACACCTGGGTGGGCCACCGCACCCCCGATCGCCTCGAGGCCGGGGGCAGCCTCGTGGTCGTCGGGTTCCAGGGGGCCATCACGATCGCCGCCGGTGTCGGCGGCCTGCTCGTCGACACGCTGAGCGTCGAGGTCGTCTACGTCGTGGGCGCGGCGGCTCTGCTGCTCGGTGCCGTGCTGTTCGGTGCGTCGAACCGGATGAGCACCGCGGCGGCGCGGCTCTGACCCGTCTCGCCGTGCCCGGCAGGGCGGTCGCCGGGCTCAGGCCGGAACGGCGGTGAGCTGCGATGCCCGCCAGGCGGACGGTGTCATCCCCGTGCGGCGGCGGAACGCACGGCTGAAACCCTCATCCGAGGCGTAGCCCAACTCGCGCGAGATCTCGCTGATCGCGCGGCCCTCGCTCAGCATCCGCTTCGCCGCGTCGACGCGCACCTCGGTGACGTAGTCGGCGGGTGAGCGTCCGATCGCGCTGCGGAACCGCTCGGCGAACACCGACCGAGACATCGCGCCGACGTTCGCGAGGCGCTCGACCGTCCAGTCGCGTCCGGGCTGCTCGTGGATCGCCTCGACCACCCGGTCGAGGAACGGATCGTTCGACACCGAGGGCCAGCCGGCCGGTGCGCAGCCGTTCGCCGCCCAGGCACGGATGACCGAGAGCAGAACGGTCTGCGCCATCATCCGGCAGATCACGGGATCGCCCTGACGGGAGGGGCAGGTGGCGGGGTCGGAGGGGCCCATGCTGCCGGCGAGCGCGGCCGCCGCCGGCTCGAGAGCGGCGAACGACATGACGGTGATCGGATCGGGAAGAAGCGCGGCGATCATCGAGGCGCTGTCCGAGAACTCCAGGTCGACGACCACCAGGTCGGCCGTCCCGTCGGCTTCGAGGGCGATCGCGGCGCGGCCGAGCGTCAGGAACGCGTCTCCGGCGAACAGGTTCGCGCTCAGCGGGCGATCGTCCACCGCGACGAGCTGGGCCGCGTCGTCTACGTCGAGGCGGCATCCGGTGGTCAGCGGGGGGTGCCCGTGCACCGAACCCGATGCGATGTACACGAGGGTGGCGGCACCTGAGGGGATCGGCAGGATGCCGCCGGTGGCGAGTGCGACGCGACGGGCGACACCGACGCGGAGGTCGACGGCGTCGAGCACCTGCCCGAGGGCTGCGGAGTCGACGGTCACCATGCCTTCGGCAACGCCCGGGCCCTCATAGCTATTCCGGATACGCTGAAGGAACCCCCCCCACCCGAGGAGTCCCGTGTTCCGCACACCCGACCGCCTGTTCCGAGTTCTCGCGATCGCGGAGGCGATCACCTGGACCCTTCTGATCTCGGCGATCATCGCCCGTGCCGCCGGTGCGCCCGGCGTCGTCGTGACGGTGGGCGGTGGCATCCACGGGTTCGTGTTCCTCGCCTATGCGGCGACGGCCGTGCTCGTCGCGCTCAACCAGCGCTGGCACCTCGGCGTCGCGATCCTCGCCGTGGCGAGTGCGATCGTGCCCTACGCGACCATCCCGATGGAGATCTGGCTGCACCGCACCGGTCGGCTGGCCGGCGACTGGCGCCTGGAGCAGACCGACGACCCGCGCGACGCGCGCTGGTACGACCGCCTCATGCGCTGGTTCCTGCGTCGCCCGTGGGTGCTCGCGATCCTGCTCGCCGTCGGCATCGTCGCGCTGTACGTGATCCTGCTGCTGGTCGGCCCGCCCGGCGGCAAGTGAGCCGAGGCCCGGCTCACGAGATGACGACGGCGTTCTTGTCGATCACCTCGGCCATCGTCGCGTCGATGTCGCCGCCGGTGCAGTCGACGATGACGTAGAGTCCGACCCCGGTCGCGGTGAAGGCGCGCGCCGCCATCGCCCACTGACGGTCGGCCTCCTGCCCGAGGACCTGCCGGTTCTCGACCTCGGCATTGCCGCCGACCTGGTAGCTGAAGCCTCCGGTGGTCGACAGCGGGGTGATCGCGGCGGCATCCGCCTCGCCCAGGATGACGGCGAGCATCGCATCGGAGCTCACGCTGTCATCGCCGGCCACGGTCGGCACGTCGGGGATGAGCCCCTGCCAGAACTGCGCGGTGCACGTGTCGTCGACCGTGCCGTAGGTCCAGCCTCCGTTGCCGTCGTCCGGCTTGACGATCTTCCAGCCGTCGTCGACGACGAAGCCATCTCCCCACTGGATGTAGGCGCTCGCCGGGATGTCTGCGCCGTCTGCGAAGGTCATCGACGACGGCAGATCGCCGGACGGCTCGTCGGAGGGCTGCTCGGACGGAATCGCGGTCGGGGAGGGATCGGGTCCGTCGCCGTCGGGGACGTTCACCGGGATCTGCGCATACAGGCACCCGCTGAGCGGCAGCACGGCCAGCGCGACCACCGAGGCGGCGGCGAGGCGGACGAGCGGCGAGACCTGCGAGATGCGCGTCATGCCGGTCAGCCTAGCCCTCGGTGCGGGCACCGAGTCAGTGCGCTGTCGCGATCCCGACCGCGTCGTGCACGATCACGGACGCGACCCTCGCGCCGGCCCCCGCGGCGACGATCAGCTGCTGAGGGCCGGGGATCGCCGCATCGCCGGCGGCGTAGAGCCCCGGGACGTCGGTGCGCCCCGACCGGTCGGTGACGAGGTGCCCGTCGTGGTCGATGGCAGGTGCGAAGCCGCGGAGGAACGACAGATCGGTCTCCCACTCGGGGCGCACGAAGCCGCCCTCGACCGCGACGACGGTGCCGTCGGTCAGTCTGATCGCCTCGATGCGGCCGCGGTCGCCGACGAGCTCGGCGATGGGAAGCCGCTGCACGGCCACCCCGGAGGCGGCGAGCTCGGTTTCTTCGGCGGGGCTGACGGTGTCGGCTCCGAGGGTGAAGATCGTGAGATCCTCGGTCCAGCGCGCGATGAGGCGGGCTCGCTCGGCGATGTCGGGGGTCTCGCCGATGAGCGCGAGTCGTCGGCCGCGCAGCTCCCACGCGTCGCAGGCGGCGCAGCTGAACAGGCTGATGCCGTAGAAGCCGCGGAGGTTGGGGACGTCGGGGAGGGTCTCGCGCAGGCCCGTCGCGAGCAGCACGGTCCGGGCGGTCACCACGTCGGTGGGATCCTTGCGCCCCACGGATGCCGTGAACCCGCCGGCCGCATCGGCATCCGCATCTGCATCCGTTCTGCGGAGTTCGAGCACCCTGACGCGTGTGCGCACCTCGATGTTCGGGTACGCGGCGAGCTCTTCGCGGGCCATGCGACGCAGCTCGTGAGGGGCGACTCCGTCACGGGTGAGGAAGCCGTGGGAGTTCAGCGTGGCGGCGTTGCGCGGGCGATCGGCGTCGACCACGAGCACCCGCATGAGCGAACGGCCGAGATTCAGGGCGGCGGAGAGGCCGGCGGGGCCGCCGCCGATCACGAGCACGTCGTAGGTGTCCGCCTCAGCAATTCGCACGTCCTCAGTCTGCCATCTCGGAGCTGAGGGTCGCCTAACTCGCGGTGGCCTCGGCGTGCGGGCTGAGCATGACGACGTCGCCGACGACCACGACCGCGGGGGAGCGCACCTGCCGCTCGGCGGCGAGATGCGCGATCGTCGCGAGCGTGCCGACGGTGACGCGCTGCCGTGCGCCGAACCCGTCCTCGATGATCGCCACGGGGCAGTCCCCGCCGCGCTCGCCGGCCGCGAGGACGTGCGCCGAATGGCCGAGCGTGTTCACGCCCATCAGCAGCACGACGGTGTGGTCGCGTCCGCCACCGAGCGCGACGATCTGATCATGTGCGCTGACGACGGTGAACGTCTCGGCGATTCCGCGCTGCGTCAGCGGGATGCCGGCGAGGCCGGGCACCGCGACCGCGCTCGTCACCCCGGCGACCACCTCGACGGGAATGCCGGCCGCCTCGCAGAAGAGCTGCTCTTCGCGACCGCGGCCGAAGACGAACGGATCGCCGCCCTTGAGCCGCACCACGCGGCGCCCGTCCCCGGCCAGCGAGACGAGCAGTGCGTTGATGCCGTCCTGCGGCACCGGGTGGTGACCGGGGAGCTTGCCGACGTCGACCACCTCGGCATCCAGCAGGACTCCGTCCTCGGCGAGCTGCGCGAGCACGGCCCGGGCTCCGAGACGGTCGGCCACGATCACGTCGGCCTGCTGCAGCGCGCGCAGACCGCGCAGAGTCAGCAGGCCCGCGTCGCCGGGTCCGGCACCGACCAGCGTGACCGTGCCGACCCGGGAGGGCGTGTCCGGGGTCATGACCGTGCGGCAGTGGCGGGCAGTCGAGCCGCCGCCTCGTCGTATCGGGCGATGACGAGGTCGATCAGCGGCTGCGGCACCGTCACGCCGTCGAGCAGGGGCGCGGTGACGGAGCGTCCTGCGGTCTGCCTGATCGTGAGGTCGAAGAAGAAGCCCTGCGCGAGCAGATAGGTCGAGACGACCGCGTCGGGGTGCGCGGCGATCGATGAGGGCAGGTCGGGCTGCCGGGCCGCGAGATAGGCGAGCTCGACCTTCGCGCCGAGCCGCAGCGAGAGCAGGGAGGCCATGGCCTCGGCATCCGTCACCGACGCGGGGTCGCGAGAGCCCGCCACCGCGAGGATCACCGGCTCGAGCCGTGCCGCGTCGGCGGACGTGGCGGAGGCCGCACCTGCTGCCGCGAGTCGATCCGCGAGCACCTCGGCGAGCCGGGGGTCGGGTCCCATCGCGTCGCTGACGACGGCGTCCGGCTTCTTCGCCGCCATCCCGTGCAGGTCGTGGTGCACGTGGAAGCCGCGCGACAGCAGCAGCGGCACGATCACGACCGGCCCCTCGATCGTCGGAAGGAGGTCGGCGGCATCGGGCTGCTGCACGTCGACGAAGGCGCTGCGCACCTCGACGTCGGGAAGCGCGGCGGCGACCGCATCGACCAGGTCGGCGATCGCCCGGGCACCCTCGGCATCCGAGGTGCCGTGCGAGACGGCGAGCAGGATGGGGCGGCTCATGGTGCGACTGTAGGCGAGCCGTGTGACGACGGTGTTTCGAGGATCTCGCGGCACCTCGGGTGCGAATGTGCGCGTCTGGTCGCAAAGTTGAGCCGGGTTGTATCAACTTCATTTGACAGCCTCGGGGGGTCGGAGTACAGTTGAGTCATCGCGACTCAGGTTTCCCTGATCGCCCCGGATTTCCAGACCCACATCAACCTCAGCAACAAAGGAGAATCACATGGCACGTGCTGTTGGAATCGACCTCGGTACGACGAACTCCGTCGTCAGTGTCCTCGAAGGTGGCGAGCCCAAGGTCATCGCCAACGCCGAGGGCTTCCGCACCACCCCCTCGGTCGTCGCATTCACGAAGGACGGCGAGGTGCTCGTCGGTGAGACCGCGAAGCGCCAGGCCGTCACGAACGTCGATCGCACCATCGCATCCGTCAAGCGTCACGTCGGCACCTACTGGACGTTCGACGTCGACGGCAAGAAGTGGACGCCGCAGGAGATCTCCGCGCGCATCCTCCAGAAGCTCAAGCGCGACGCCGAGTCCTACCTGGGCGACACGGTGACGGATGCCGTCATCACCGTCCCCGCGTACTTCAACGACGCCGAGCGTCAGGCCACCAAGGAGGCCGGTGAGATCGCGGGCCTCAACGTCCTGCGCATCATCAACGAGCCGACCGCCGCAGCCCTCGCCTACGGCCTCGACAAGGGCAAGGAGGACGAGCTCATCCTGGTCTTCGACCTGGGTGGCGGAACCTTCGACGTCTCGCTCCTCGAGGTGGGCAAGGACGACGACTTCTCGACGATCCAGGTGCGCTCCACCGCGGGTGACAACCGCCTCGGCGGTGACGACTGGGACCAGCGTCTCGTCGACCACCTGATCAAGCAGTTCAAGGAGACCACGGGCGTCGACGTCTCGGGCGACAAGATCGCTCTGCAGCGTCTCAAGGAGGCGGCTGAGCAGGCCAAGAAGGAGCTCTCCTCCTCGACCAGCACCAGCATCAACCTGCCCTACCTGTCGCTGACCGAGTCGGGCCCCGTCTCGCTCTCCGAGACCATCACCCGCGCGAAGTTCGAGGACCTCACCAAGGACCTCCTCGACCGCACCAAGAAGCCGTTCGAGGATGTCATCCGCGAAGCCGGCATCAAGGTCGCCGACATCGATCACATCGTGCTCGTGGGTGGATCGACCCGTATGCCCGCCGTCGCCGAGCTCGTCAAGCGCGAGACCGGCAAGGAGGCCAACAAGGGCGTCAACCCCGATGAGGTCGTCGCCGTGGGCGCAGCCCTCCAGGCCGGTGTCCTCAAGGGTGAGCGCAAGGACGTGCTGCTCATCGACGTCACGCCCCTCAGCCTCGGAATCGAGACCAAGGGCGGCATGATGACCAAGCTCATCGAGCGCAACACGGCCATCCCGACCAAGCGCAGCGAGACCTTCACCACGGCAGACGACAACCAGCCGTCCGTCGCGATCCAGGTCTTCCAGGGCGAGCGCGACTTCACCCGCGACAACAAGCCCCTGGGAACGTTCGAGCTCACCGGAATCGCCCCGGCTCCCCGCGGCATCCCGCAGATCGAGGTGACGTTCGACATCGACGCCAACGGCATCGTGCACGTGTCCGCCAAGGACAAGGGCACGGGCACGGAGAAGTCGATCGTCATCTCCGGCGGCTCGTCGCTGTCGAAGGAGGACATCGAGCGCATGGTGCGCGAGGCCGAGGAGCACGCGGCTGAGGACAAGGCACGCCGCGAGGCCGCCGAGGTCCGCAACCAGGCCGAGACGCTCGCGTACTCGATCGACAAGCTGATCACCGAGAACGACGAGAAGCTGCCCGAAGACGTCAAGACCGAGGTCAAGGCCGACGTCGACGCTCTGAAGACGGCTCTGGCCGGCGATGACGACGAGGCCGTGAAGACCGCGTTCGACAAGCTGAACCAGTCGCAGGGCAAGATCGGCGAGGCCATCTACGCACAGTCCCAGGCAGAGGGCGCTCCGAGCGCCGACGCCGCGGGCGAGGCTCCGGCCGATGACACCTCCTCCGACGAGGACGTCATCGATGCCGAGGTCGTCGACGACGAGGACGAGAAGAAGTAATCATGACGGACAAGAACTTCGAAGGTGACGACGAGGTTCGCAGCGAGGGGTCGGATGCTCAGGCATCCGGCCCCGCGCCGCAGAATCCCGACTCGCGCGAGGCCGCGGCCGCAGAAGGATCCGACGAGACGCCGGTCGACGGCGCCCCCGACGATCTGACGGTCGATGACATCCTCGGCGCCACCCAGACCGGCGAGGCCGCAGCAGAGGATGCTGTGCTCGCCGACCTGGAGTCGACGCTGCTGAACGACCTCAAGCGCCTCCAGGCCGAATACGCCAACTACCGCCGCCGCACCGAAGAGCAGCGCCAGGTCGAGATCGAGCGAGCGAAGGGCGAGGCCGCCAAGGGCCTCATCCCCGTGCTCGACGATCTCGACCGCGCCGCGCAGCACGGTGACCTGGTCGAGGGGACTCCCTTCGCCGTCATCGCCGGCAAGGTGCGTGCGGTCGTCGAGCGTCTCGGTGTCGTCTCGTACGGCGAGAAGGGCGAGGAATTCGACCCGCAGCGTCACGAGGCGATCTTCCAGCAGCCCACCCCGGGCGCCGACAAGACCACGGTGCTCGAGGTCGTCGAGGTGGGTTACCGCCTCGGTGACGTCGAGCTGCGTCCCGCGAAGGTCGTCGTCGCCGTACCCGCAGAGTAGGTGATCGATGGCTAGCCAGGACTGGTTCGACAAGGACTTCTACAAGACCCTCGGGGTCACGAAGGACGTCAGCGACGCTGATCTCAAGAAGACGTACCGCAAGCTCGCTCGCAAGTATCACCCCGATTCCAATCAGGGTGATGAGAAGGCGGAGGCGAAGTTCAAAGAGGTCAGCGAGGCGTACTCCGTGCTCTCTGACGCCGAACAGCGCAAGGAGTACGACGAGATCCGCGCGATGGGCTCGGGCGCACGCTTCACGGCGAGCGGCGCGGGCGCGGGCGGCTTCGAAGACGTCTTCAGCCGGTTCGGGCAGCAGGGGCGCGGGCAGCAGCAGTCCGCCGACTTCGAGGACATCTTCGCGATGTTCAACCAGGGTCAGGGCGGCTCGTTCGGCTCCGGTCGGTTCGGGCAGACCTCCGGCGGATACCGCGGTTTCGGCGGACCCCAGAAGGGGGCCGACGTCACGGCGCGCACCACGCTCGACTTCGTGACGGCCGTGCAGGGCGAGACGATCACCCTGCAGGGCGAAGACGGCAAGCCGTTCAAGGTCAAGATCCCCGCGGGCGTCGCCGACGGTCAGAAGATCCGGCTGCGCGGCCGCGGGCGTCCCTCGCCCGACGGCGGCGAGAGCGGCGACGTGGTGGTCCAGATCGCTGTGCGACCGCATCCCGTCTTCACCCGTGAGGGGCTGAACCTGCGCGTCATCGTGCCGGTGACCTTTACGGAGGCCGCCCTCGGCGCGACCATCGAGGTTCCCACTCTGAGCGGCGACACGGTCAAGCTCCGTGTCGCGCCCGGTACGCCGTCCGGACGCGTTCTGCGCGTCAAGGGGCGTGGGGTCACGACCTCGAAGGGCACCGGCGACCTGCTCGCCGAGCTGCAGATCGCGGTGCCGTCGCACCTCGATGAAGCCGCTCGGGAGGCGCTGGAGAAGTTCCAGGCGCTCGAGCCCTCGGAGAATCCGCGGGCAGACCTGATGGCCAAGGCCCGCCGCTAGAGAACCGCAGCACCTGATGATGACGAACGCGAACACCGAGGAAGAGGTGAGGGAACATGGCTGACCAGCACATGGATGCCGACACCCCGGTGTTCGCGATCGCCGTCGCCGCCCAGCTCTCGGGGCTGCACCCGCAGACCCTGCGACAGTACGACCGCATCGGGCTCGTCGTGCCCGGCCGGACGTCCGGCGGCTCACGCCGATATTCGACCCGCAACATCGAGCAGCTCCGCGAAGTCGCTCAGCTGTCGTCGGAAGGCGTCAGCCTTCCTGCGATCGCACGCCTTCTCGACCTCGAAGACGAGAACCGGATGCTGCGCCGCCGCGTCGCCGAACTCGACGCCGCTCTGCGCGCCGAGCGTGAGAACCGCCCGGGCATGCGCGTCTTCGCAGCAGGATCCGCCGGTGTCATCCCGATGCCCAGTGGTCGCCGCATGCGTCGATCGGCCGAGGTCGTGCTCTGGCATCCGGGCCGGGGCTGACAGCTCGCGGCTCGCAGGGTGCAGCCGGCACGCGTCGTCCACCCGCGCGCGGTATCGTTGCGACACGATGAGGATGACGCGTCGCACACTGCTGATCGGCGCCGGAGCCGGTGTCCTGGGAGTCCTGCTGGCCTCCTGCACGCCCGAGCCGGCGCCGTCTCCCACGCCCGATCGCTCGCCGACTCCGAAGCCGACCGCCGGGTCGATCACGCCCGCGGCGTTCGCCCGCAGCTCCTGGACGACCGACCCGTTCGCGCTGGGCGCCGCGAGCTTCACTCCCGTCGGCACGCAGGCGAGTGCCCGCGAGGCGCTGGCCGAGCCGATCGACGACCGCCTGTTCATCTCCGGCGAGGCGACGGATGTCGACGCGCCGGGCACGATCGCGGCTGCGCTCCGATCTGGAGACCGGGCCGCCGATCAGCTCCTCCGCGCGGCCGACAGCGGTGAGCGTGTGGCGATCGTCGGTGCAGGACTCGCGGGTGCGGCCGCCGCAGCCCGCCTCGTCGCCGAGGGGCTGCAGGTCACGGTGTTCGAGGCCCGCGACCGCGTCGGCGGACGCGTCCAGTCCGTGGTCGACGACAAGGCCTGGCCGTTCCCCGCTCAGCTGGGCGGCTGGCTGCTCGGGTCCTCCGACGACGTCCTGCTCGACGCTCTCAACGCCCTCGACATCCGCACGGTTCCGGTCACCGGCTCGCTGTGGCGGTCGACCGACGGCGACGTCGAGCCGGTGCCGATCGAGCCGGTGCAGGCCGCCATAGCGACTGCCCAGCAGGGCCTGACCGACGCGTCTCTCGACGACGCGCTCGCGGCGGCGGGTGCCGACCTCGAGGAGCCGGGGCTGGCAGCACTGCTCGCCTCGGTGGCCGCCAGTGCCGGCGCCGATGCGTCCGATGTCTCGACGTGGTTCCCCCCGCGACTGCCGGTCGACGAGATGCTGGCGCCACTCGGCGACCTCACCCCGGCGATCGAGGGGCTGCTCGAGGGTGCGAAGCTGAGCCTCTCGTCGCCGGTCAGTCGCGTCGCCTACGACGAAGCGGGAGTCAGCCTCGGCATCGCCTCGGGCGAATCGCTGTCGTTCGACCGCGTGCTGATCACGGTGCCGCTCGGTGTGCTGAAGAGCGAGGGCCTGCAGTTCTCTCCCGCATTGCCCTTCGGTCACCGCGGAGCGATCGCCGAACTCGGCATGGGGCGCATCGAGACGGTGTGGCTGCGCTTCGAGGATCCGTTGATCGTGGCCGAGCCCGAGCCCGAGCCCGAGCCCGAGCCCGAGCCCGAGGACGGCGCCGATGCAGCGGGTGCCTCCGCCGCCACGCTCTGGCATGTGGTCGGCGGCGATGCGCTGATCCGCACGTGGATCAACCTCGCACCGGCCACCGGCGAGAACGTCGTGGTGGGCATCGTCGGCGGAGAAGCGGCGGGCACATTCGCCGAGCTGAACGACCAGAAGGCGGTCGAGGCCGCGATCGCCTCGCTCGCGCCCTTCCTCAGTGCCCCTGCCTGATCGCACGAGCCTGCTCGCCCCCTGCCTGATCACGCGAGCCTGATCCTGCCGGCTCGAGCGTGCTCAGACCTCCGGCCGCTCGTGGCCGCGCCGTCGCATCCTGCTGACGAGCACGATCACCGTCGCGACGAGAGCGAAGATCGCCAGGGCCACTGCGCTGGTGATCAGGAACTCGGGCGGGCCGGACACCTGCCGCGGGTCGAGGAAGTAATACGGGTACCAGCCCACCGACGGTCCGCGCCACATGGTGACGCCGCCCCAGGCGAGCGGGAAGGTGAGCGCCGTCGGCACCACCCACCACGGCACCCCGCGGTGCCCGGGGGTGAGCACCCAGGCGAGGGCGGTGCAGGCCGGCAGGTAGAAGTGCAGCACCTGGTCCGACCAGGGCACGTCGACGCGGATGCCGCGCAGACCCGCCTGCCAGACGATGAGCGCGAAGGCGAGCCCTGCCGTGATGGTCCAGGTGAGCACGAGGGCCAGAGCCACGGTGAACCAGCGGGGGTCCGTCGCCCGGATGAAGGCGAGCACCGTGCCGATCAGCAGCACGACCACGAGGGCGCAGTTGGACTGCACGGTGAGATAGGCGAAGAAGTTCTCGCCGGCGATCGTCCGCGAGCTCAGACCCCAGAAGAGGCGGTGCACGAGGGCGACGGTGCAGACGGCTGCTGTCGTCAGGCGCAGCACGCCGAACACCGATCGTGCCCTCACCTTCGCCTCTGCCCCTTTCCGGCTGTGCCCGATGTTCCCGTATGTCGCGCATCATGCCATCCGGCGAGTCTACGGAAGAGAACGGGGCGGGCGTCTGCCCCGCGACTCGTACAGGAGACGGAAAAGTCGTCTTCATAGCGTGGATGCAGGGATCGCCCCTGCTCCGCGCCTGGCGCGCGGTGTCCTGCCACGAAGGAACACCTCCTCATGACGAACACCACCCGCCCCTCTGCCGCCGCCTCGCTGGGACTGCTCGTCCTCCGCGTCGTGGTCGGCGCCGTCTTCGCCGCTCACGGGGCGCAGAAGATCTTCGAGTACACCCTCCCCGGAACCATCGGCAGCTTCGCAGGCATGGGCATCCCTCTGCCCGAGATCGCGGCTCCGGTCGTCGCCTTCATCGAGCTGATCGGCGGCATCCTGCTGGCGCTGGGACTCTTCACACGCCCCGTCGGCATCCTGCTCGCGATCGACATGATCGTGGCCCTGTTCGCGGTGCACCTTCCGGCGGGCCTCTGGGTCGGCGAGGGCGGCTACGAGTTCGTCGCGGTTCTCGGCGTCGCGGCCCTCGCGCTCGCGTTCACCGGCGCGGGCCGCTTCTCGCTCGACGGCGCCTTCCTGCGCGGTCGGGTTCCCGCCTGGCTCAGCTGAGCATGCGGGGGAGCGCCCCACGGGGCGTTCCCCCGTCGGTGTGTATCCTGTCAACAGTTAACAGGAGGTCACCGTGACACAGACCGTCAAGCGCGGAGAGTCCCTCGGCGCGCAGGTGGCGCAGGTCCTGCGTCAGCGCATCGTGCGCGGCGAGCTCTCGCCCGGCGCGCGCATCACCGAGGAGGCCCTCGCCGAGGAGTTCTCGGTGAGCAGGGGGCCGATCCGCGACGCCCTCACCCAGCTCAGCTTCGAGAAGCTCGTCGAAGTGCAGCGCCCTCGGGGCGTGTACATCACCGGGCTCTCGCAGGACGACGTGGATCAGCTCTACAGTCTGCGCGGCGCCCTCGAGCAGCTCGCGCTGTCGCGCGCCATGAGGGTGGAGGACGACGAGCGCTGGGCATCGATGGCGGCTGCGGTCGATCGCATGAGTCAGGCCGCAGACAGGGGCGATCACGCCGCCTTCGTCGCCGCCGACCTCGAGTTCCACTCCGAGATCTACGTCCTCGCCGACCACCCGCGTCTGCAGGGCGCGTGGAGTCAGTACCTGCCGACCTTCGCGTCGCTCCTCGAGGTGACCATCAACCACGACGACGACCTCCACGAGTCGTCCGACGACCACATGAAGCTCATGGAGGTGATGCGCTCCGGCAGCCCCGACGAGGCTGCGGCGGTGCTCACGGCCCACCTCGACGGCGCACGCGACCGGATGCTCAGCGAGCTCGCCGACCGACCCGCCTGACGGCGCCTGCGCGTCGGATCTCTGACGGTCTCCGACAGATCTCCGTCCGGATCAGGCGGGAGGAGGCGTCAGGCGACGACGCAGCACCCAGGTGTTGCCGGTCGCATCGCCGCTGTGCTCGAAATCGTCGAGCACAGCGCTCGACAGGGCGAGGCCGCGTCCGCTCTCGCTGTCGACGCCGGGCATCGTGACCGCATCCCAGTCGATCCTGGCCGGATCGGCCGTGTCGACGAAGGTCGCGACGAGGTCGTCGGAGCCGACCTCGATGTCGACCTCGACGGTGATGCCGACATCCGGCTCGCCCTGCGCGTCAGCGTGCGTGGCGATGTTCGTCGACACCTCGCTGACCGCCAGTGCGAACAGCGTGCGGTCCTCCGGCGCCACATGCGGGGCGGACTCCCAGAGGGCGTCCAGGGCGTCGAGGACGTGCTCGACGAAGGCGGGGCCGGCGAGGCCCGCGACGTGCGCCCGGCGCTCCTCAACGCCCATCGAACGCCGTCTCGGGTGTCGGGTGGTCGAGCAGCACGCGGTCGAGATTCGTCAGGTGCAGCACCGTCCGCACCGCCTCGGGCACTGCCGCGATGCGCAGATCGCCGCCGGCGACCCTGGCGCTCTTCAGACCGCCGACGAGGGCTCCCAGCCCCGACGAATCGACGAACTGCAGGTCGGCCATGTCGATCACGATCCTCGACTCGCCTCCGGCCACGAGGTCGTTCACCGCCTTGCGGAGCAGCGGTGCTCCCGTCGCCGTGAGGCGTCCGGACAGGGAGACCACGGCGAAGCCGTCCCTGATGTCAGTGCTGAGATCCATGGTTCTCCTCCTCGAGGGTTCGGGCCGGTCCGCGGTAGCGGGCGGCTTGGATGATGACGCTGAGCACGACGAGGTCGTACAGCACCCACACGGTGTTGACCAGGGTGCCGGTGCCGTCGCCCGTTCCGATGACGACGCGGGTGATGCCGATCACGAGCGCCACGCTGAGCACGACCATCGCGGTCAGCTGCGGCCAGATCTCGCGCCACGGCACTCCTCGCGGATCCCGTCCGTCCTTGCGCGTCACTGCGAACGACAGGGGGCGGCCGAAGACCACGTTCGCGAACGCCGTCCAGCATGCGCGGATCCAGACCGGGAACAGCGCGAGCGAATACTGCTGCCCGCGCCAGGTTCTCAGCCCCTTGGCGACCACGAGGAACAGCAGCTGGTTGACGAGGAAGTAGGGCAGGAACCGCACGAAGAAGTCGACCGACCAGGCGGTCACGGGAAGCACGCCGAACACCAGGTAGACGACCGGCGCCGTGAGATAGATCACGGCGGCGAACCCCGAGAGATAGCTCCACATCGTGGCGAAGTACATCAGCCGCTGCCCGATCGACAGTCCGCGCTTCGCGAGCGGGTTGTCGCGCAGCATCACCTGCAGCGTGCCCTGTGCCCAGCGCAGGCGCTGCGTCAGCATCGTCCGCAGATCCTCGGGCGCGAGGCCCTTCGCCAGGATCTCGTGGTGGTAGACGCTGCGCCAGCCGAGCGAGTGCAGCTGCATCGCGGTGGCCATGTCCTCCGTGACCGAGATCGTGGCGAGCGGAAGGATCGGCTGCGCCTCGTCGCCGCGGTCGAGGCGGAGAGCGTCGAGCAGCGCTCGTACGGCGTCGAGAGCAGTGATCGGCGACAGATCCGACTGGGCGAGCGCCGTCAGGCCCGCCTCGTCGACGACGATCGCGTCGAGTTGCGCATCGTGGGCGATCGGCAGGGAGCCCAGCTCCGCGAGGTCGGATCTGATGCCGGCGAGATCCTTGGCGACCAGGATCACCGAGGCGTTGTGCACCGCAGCCAGCACCGCGTCGGCGACCTCGCGCACGGGCGCCCCGCCGGCGAGATCACGACGGCTCTGGCCGATCGTCACGTGCAGTGCGAAAAGCTCGCGACGGAGTTCGGGATCGGATGCCGAGCGCATCTCCTTCTCGACCAGGGTCTCGGAGGTGCGCAGCGCGCGAGCCGCGGTGTCCGTCACCTCGCGCACGTAGCCGATGATGCCGAGCTGCATCAGGGCGTCGCGACGGAGCACGGCGTTCGATCCGCAGAAGAACGCCGCGTTCCAGCCGTCCTTGCCCTGCTGGATCGGGCCGTAGAACAGCGGCGCCTGGCTGCCGAGCGGATCGGCCTCGTCGACGTTGACGAACCACTGCGGGGTCTGCACCACGGCGACCTCCGGGTCGTCGGCGAAGTACCCGAGCGTGCGGTGCAGGATCAGCGGATCGGGGATCTGATCCGCGTCGAGGATGAGGAGGAACTCTCCGTCGGTCTCGAAGAGCGCGCTGTTGAGGTTGCCCGCCTTCGCGTGACGGGGCTTGCCCATCCAGTCGTCGGAGCGGGTGAGGTAGCCGATGTCGGCGTCGCGGGCGGCCCGCTCGAGCTCGGGTCGGGCACCGTCGTCGAGGATCCAGGTAGTGTGCGGATAGGCGATCCCGCGCGCTGCTCGCGCGGTCGTCATCACGAGCTCGATCGGCTCGTTGTACGTCGCGATGAACACGTCGACCGTGCCCTGAGGCGGCGACACGGGAGCCGGCCGCTCTTTGGCCCGCCACATCGTGAGACAGAAGAGGAAGGTGTCGATCAGGCTGTAGGTCTCTGCGATCACCAGGGGCACGGCGATCCACCACGCCGACCAGTTCACCGATTCGAGCCAGCGCCACGCGACGTAGTTCACACCGAGCAGCACCGACAGCACCGCGATGATGCGGATCGCGGCGAAGCGGGCGGTCATGCGTCGCGCCGCACCACGACCACGGTGATGTCGTCGGTCGCTCGATCGTCCGAGATGAGCTGCAGCGCCTCGTTGATCGCCCCATCGGGACCGAGCGCGTCGAGCACGCGGGCCACGTGGGCGAACGGGTCATCGGCGTCGAGCACGTCGAGCAGGCCGTCGCTGCAGCACACGAAGGCGTCTCCGGGTTCGAGGCGCGTGCTCCGGGACTCCCGAGCATCCTGGTCCGGAAGGGCGGCGCCCATCCCCAGGGGGAGGCCGGTCGAGCGAAGGTGCTCCCACGAGCCGTCGGCTCGGAGGATGAACGCGAGGCTGTGCCCGGCGTCGATCACCTCGAGATCGCCGGTCTCGGGCTGCAGCTCGGCGTGGACCGCCGTCACGAACATCGTCGTATCGGAGAGGTCCTCCTCGAGCAGCCGGTCGGCGTCGGCGACGGCCTCGGCGATGCTGCGCTCGGGAGCGGTGCGCAGTGAGGCGCGCACGCCCGCGGCGACGATGGCGGGACCCGTGCCCTTGCCCATCGCGTCGGCGAGGGTGATGCGCAGCGCGCCGCCGTGGAGGCGGAGGTCGTAGAAGTCACCCGCCAGGCGGCCACGCGAGGCGCCCCCGCCCGCGATCGTGTAGCCGGCGATGGTGGGGAGCGAGTGCGGTCGCAGCGCGCTCTGGATCAGAGTGGCCTGATCGAGCTCGGCGTCG
This sequence comes from Microbacterium sp. Bi98, assembly GCF_918698045.1. NCBI lineage: Bacteria > Bacillati > Actinomycetota > Actinomycetes > Micrococcales > Microbacteriaceae > Microbacterium > Microbacterium sp. Bi98. The sequence continues at coordinate 145,608 of NZ_CAKKLK010000007.1, forward strand.
GCCGCGAGCTCGGTCTGCACCCAGAAGGCGAGGTCGCGCAGCAGGTCGCGCTGCGCCTCCGAGAAGGTGTGCGGCTCGGTGTCGAGGACGCACAGCGTTCCCACCGGTTCGCCGCCGGGTGCGTGCAGCGGGTGCCCGGCGTAGAACCGGAGGTGCGGATCACCGACCACGAACGGATTCGCCGCGAAGTTCTCGGTCGCGCTGGCATCCTCGATCACCACCGTGCGGTCCTGGCCGACCGTGTAGTCGCAGAACGAATCCTGTCGGGGCGCCTCTCGCCCGCCGAGTCCGATCTCCGACTTGCGCCACTGGCGGTCGCCGTCCAGGAGCGAGACGCTCACCATCGGCATACCGAACATCTGCTGAGCCAGCCTGGCGACCCGATCCACTCGTTCATCCCGTGGTGTGTCCAGGATCCCGAGTTCCTCCAGTGCCTGCTGGCGTCTGCGTTCATCGAACATTGCTCCGCTCCCCTCGTAGCTGCTCTCATACTCGCACCTGCCGGGGCGCGGATGACAGGCGGTGGCGGAGAGTTGTATACCGGTATCAGTGTTGACTGTTAACAGTCAACACTGATACGGTCAGGGGGTCGACAACAAGGTCGACCCACGTAGAGGAGCAAAGATGCCCCGCAAGCGCATCACCCGGGCCGCCGCCGCTCTCGCGGCCGTCGCCGCCACCGCTCTCGTCCTGTCGGCCTGCACGAAGGTCGAAGAGGGTGAAGACGCGGAATCCGCCTTTCCCGAGAATGACATCCGTCTGATCATCCAGGCGAACCCGGGCGGTGGATCCGACCTGTCGTCGCGTGCCCTCGCGACCGAGCTCGAGGGCATCCTCGGCGTCAGCGTGATCCCCGAGAACATGCCGGGTGCGGCAGGAGCTCTCGCGATGGAATACGTCGGATCGCAGGATCCGGACGGCTACGTCATCGGGTTCGCCCCGGTCGAGATCGCGATGCTCAACACCACGCAGAGCGCGAACGTGCTGCCCGAGGACTTCGACCTGCTGGGCCAGATCATGCTCGCCCCCGGTGTCGTCACGGTCGGCGCGAACAGCGGCATCGAGACTCTGGAAGACCTGGTCGCCCAGGCCGAGGCCGGCGCCGTGACCGTCGCCAACTCCGGCGCGGGTTCCATCTGGGAGGCCGCGACGATCGGCCTCGGCGACGCGACCGGCGCCGCGTTCACGCCGGTTCCCTACGACGGTGGAGCGACGGCCGTCGCCGCCGCCGCCTCCGGTGAGACCGTCGCCGCCGTGTCCGGCCTGGGCGAGGCTCTCGCGCAGGGCGAGGCCGTGCGCATCCTCGCAGTCCTCAACGACGAGCGTCACCCCGACGCCGAGGACGTGCCGACAGCCGACGAGGCGATCGGCGAAGACGTGGTCTTCGGCGGCTGGGGCGGCATCTACGCCCCGAAGGGCCTGCCGGATGACGTGAAGAGCGAGCTCGAGGCCGCCGTCAAGGAGGCCGTCGAGTCCGACACCTACCAGCAGTTCCAGAAGGATGCCGGCAACCTCGTGGTCTACCGCGACTCGGCCGAGTGGACGACGTTCGTGAACGAGCAGTTCGACCTGTTCAAGGACCTCCTGGGCTGACCGGCTCCGACTGCGGGGTCGGCCGCACGCCGGCCCCGCAGTCCGTCGCCGCACGTCAGACCAGGGAAGGAGCACCATGTCCCACGCCGATGTCACTCCTGCGATCGAGCAGGACGCGCACCAGGGGGCACCGCCCTCGCGACCGCTCGAGATCGTCTTCGGCGCCGTCGCCCTGGCGTTCAGCGCCGGCTATCTCTTCCTGGCCACGCAGATCCCGCTGCGCCGAGAGGCACTGCCCGGACAGATCGACGCGCGCTTCTGGCCCATGGTCCTCGCGGTCACGGCGGTCGTCGTCTCGCTCGTGATCCTGGCTCTGGCGATCACCCGCCCCGCTCCCGGCCGCGAAGACCTCGACCGCATCCAGCCGGGCGGCGTGGTCCGCGTCATCGCCACCCTGCTGATCGCCGGGGCCTTCATCGCGGTGTGGTCGCTCGGATCCGTCATCCTCTTCGGCTACCGCATCGAGGTCTTCCCGATCGCCGCCGCCGTGCTGATGGCCGCTCTCATGCTCCTCTACGGGCACCGCCGGTGGCTGAGCCTGATCATCTACTCCGTCTCCGTCACCGCGTTCGTCTACGTGGTGTTCGGCATGCTCCTGAGGATCCCGCTGTGAACGCGCTCATGGAGGGGCTGAACTCGCTCCTCGACATCTCGATCCTGCTGTACATGCTCGGCGGGCTGCTGCTCGGCTTCATGGTCGGCGCCTTCCCCGGCATCACCGCGACCATGGCGGTCGCGCTCGCCGCAGGATTCACGCTCACACTGGAGCCCGTGCAGGGCCTCGCGGTGCTGCTGACGATCTACGTCGCCGCGAACTTCGGCGACCGCGTGCCATCGATCCTCATCAACACCCCCGGCACTCCCGCGTCGATCGCGACGACTCTCGACGGCTATCCGATGGCGAAGCAGGGGCGAGCCGGTCTCGCGCTGACGATCTCGGCGATCGTCTCGGCCGTCGGCATCCTCGCCTCCCTCGTGCTCTTCGCCGTCGCCGCCGTGCCGATCGCCAGCTTCGCCCGCGACTACTTCAAGTCGCCCGAGCTGTTCGCGCTCGTCGTCTTCGGCATCGCGATCATGATCGGGATCTCGTCGAAGTCGATGCTCAAGGGCATCCTCGCGGGTCTCTTCGGCCTCATGCTCGGCACCGTCGGAACGTATGCCGCCACGGCGGACCAGCGATTCACCTTCGGAGTGCTCGAGCTGGTCGAGGGCGTCAACTTCATCGCCGTGATCATCGGACTCTTCGGCATCGCCGAGCTCTTCGACCAGCTGCTCACGTATCGCAAGTCGCACGTGCGCCCGATCTCGAGCCTCGGCCGCTGGTGGCCGAATCGCGCCGAGCTGAAGCAGAGCGGTCGAGCCACCGCGGTCGGCGGCGCCGTCGGTCTCGGGGTCGGGCTCATCCCTGCAGCCGGTGGCGACATCGCCGGTCTGATCGGATGGGAACGAGCCCGCAAGGCATCGAAGCACCCCGAGATGTTCGGCAAGGGCTCGATCGAGGGCGTCGCGGCATCCGACACCGCGTCCAGCGCCACGCTCGGCGGCTCCCTCACGACCACGATGGCCCTCGGCATCCCCGGCGACTCGGTGATGGCGGTGATGATCGGGTCGATGATCATCTGGGGCATCACCCCCGGACCCACGCTGTTCACCAACCGCCCCGACCTCGTCGTCTCGATCGTGGGCATCATGCTCGTCGCGACCCTGCTCTCCCTCGGGCTGAGCCTCGTGCGCATGAAGGGCATGGTGAAGCTGCTCGATGTGCCGCAGCCCTACCTGTGGAGCGGCATCCTGATCTTCTGCATCATCGGCACATACGCCACCTCGAACAGCCTGTCGACCGTCGTCACGATGCTCGTGTTCGGTGTCATCGGAGTGCTGCTCAAGCGGATGCAGGTGCCGGCCGGGCCGATCGTGCTCGGCCTGCTGCTCGGCCCCCTGGCCGAGGAGAACCTGGCTCGCACGCTGGCGATCCTGCCCACGCGGCCGTTCTTCGAGGTCGTCAGTCCGATCGCGATCGTGCTGCTCGCGCTCGCCGTGCTCTCGATCGTCATGCCGGCGATCCGCGCGGCCCGCACACCCCGTGCCGAGCGCGGCTCACTCGAGGACTCGATCCTCGATGCCGAGAGCCGGGAGCAGATCGAGAAGGCGCACGGCGAGCTCGCCGCCGACCCCGACCTGCTCACGTCGACCGTCCGCAGCGTCCCGGCCGCCACGAGGCGCCCGCGCAAGACCCGCAAGAACTCCAAGGAGAACGAGAAGTGACCCGCTACGACATCCTCACCGCCGTGCCCACAGCCTTCCACCGCGACGGCGCACTCGACCTCGAGGGATCGCGAGCGATCTTCCGCTTCGTCGCCGAATCGGGCAACGAGGGCGCCTTCGTCCTCGGCACCACGGGCGAGTTCCCTGCCGTCGACGCGACCGAGTTCGCGGCGATCGTCGAGGCCGCGCTGGCCGAGCTGAAGGACCGCATGCGCGTCGTCGTGCACGTCGGCCAGCCGAGCACCTTCGAGGCGCTGCGTCTCGTCGAGATCGCGAAGGGACTGGGTGCGACCGAATTCGCCGCCCTCACCCCTTACTACCTCAAGGCCACGGACGAGTCGATCTTCGAGTACTACGAGGCGCTGTCGAGCGCGATCGGCGACGGTCGTCTCTACGTCTACATCTATCCCGCGCGCAGCGGGAATCCGGTGTCGGTCGAGCTGCTGACGCGGCTTGCCGCGCTGCCGAACATCGTGGGCGCGAAGATCAGCGAGCTGTCGCTCGACGACATCGCCGCCTACAGGGCCGCGGTGCCCGCCGACTTCGACCTCTACACCGGCGCCGACCGCGACCTGATCGCGGCCGTGCAGGTGGGTGCCCAGGGTGTCGTCTCGGGCGTCTCCTCGGTCACCCCGAAGCCCTTCCGTGCCCTGGCCGACGCCGGCCGTTCCGGCGATGCCGACGCCATCGCGGTCGCTCAGGCCGCGGTCGACGATGTCGTGTCGCTCATCGGCGGCGACATGGCGCGGATGAAAGAGGCCTACCGCGTGCTCGATGTGGTCGACACCCACTGCCGCATGGCGATCGCCGAACCGACGGACGACGAGCGTCGCGCCGTCGCGCAGGTGGTGGCGGCGCACAGCTAGCCGCTCGCATCTCGCGCCGCGTGGGGCGGGCCGGCTCACAGCCGGTCGGGGCAGGATGGACCCATGTCCGACTCCCCGTATGAATCCCGGCCATGGCTCGACTCCTACGCGGACGGTGTGCCCGCCGAGATCGACGCTCCGACGCAGACGCTGCCGGAGATGATGTCGGCGAGCATCGCCGCTTTCGCTCGTCGACCGGCGCTCGAGTTCTTCGGTGCGGTCACAACCTACCGCGAGCTCGGCGACCAGATCGCACGCGCTGCCGAGGGGCTGAGGCGCCTGGGCGTGCACAAGGGCGACCGGGTCGCCCTCGTCCTGCCGAACTGCCCGCAGCACGTCGTGGCGTTCTACGCGGCGCTGCGTCTGGGAGCGATCGTCGTCGAGCACAACCCGCTCTACACGGCGAGGGAGCTGCGGCACCAGTTCGAGGATCACGGAGCGAAGGTCGCGATCGTCTGGGACAAGACGGTCGACACGATCGCCGAGTTCCCCTCCGATCTGCGAGTCGAGCACATCGTGAGCGTCGACCTCACCGAGGCGATGCCCGCCGCTCAGCGGATGCTGCTGCGCCTGCCCATCCCGAAGGCGCGCGCGGCGCGTGCGAAGCTGACGGCCACCCCGCGGACACGGCGAGCAGTGGCCTGGAGGAAGCTGGTCGACCATCGGCCGCTCTCGCGCAAGGTCGCCGGCCCGACGCTCGACGACACCGCCCTGCTGCAGTACACGAGCGGAACCACGGGCACGCCCAAAGGCGCGATCCTCACTCACGCGAACCTGCGCGCCAACGCGATGCAGGGCCAGGCATGGGTGCCCGGTCTGGTCGACGGCGAGGAGACGTTCTACGGCGTGCTGCCGCTGTTCCACGCCTACGGCATGACGCTGTGCCTGACCTTCGCGATGAGCATCGGCGCGAAGCTGGTGCTCTTCCCGACGTTCGACCTCGGCCTGGTCACGAAGGCGGCCCGCACCAGTCCGCCCACGTTCCTGCCCGCGGTCCCGCCGATCTATGACCAGCTCGCCCGAGCCGCATCGCGGGGGACCATCGACCTCTCGACCGTCCGATTCGCCATCTCCGGGGCGATGAGCCTTCCCGTCGCGACAGTGCAGCGGTGGGAGGAGGCCACCGGCGGTCTGCTCGTCGAGGGCTATGGCATGACCGAGAGCTCGCCCGTCGCGCTCGGCAACCCGATGGGCAGGAGCAGGCGCCCTGGCACGGTCGGAGTGCCCTTCCCGAGCACCGAGATCCGCGTCGTCGACCCCGCCGACACCGACGTCGACCTGCCCGTCGGCGAACGAGGCGAGCTGCTCATCCGCGGCCCGCAGGTCTTCCAGGGGTACTGGCGCCGTCCCGGCGACACCGCCGATGTCCTGCTGTCTGACGGATGGCTGCGCACAGGCGACATCGCCGAGGTCTCGGTCGACGGCTTCGTCACGATCGTCGACCGCCTCAAGGAGCTCATCATCACGGGCGGCTTCAACGTGTCGCCCAGTGAGGTCGAGGACGCGCTCGAGGCGCACCCGGACGTGGTCGCGGCCGCGGTCGTCGGCCTTCCGCGGTCGAGCGGGGGAGAGGAGATCGCCGCTGCGGTCGTGCTCCGCGAGGGAGCTGTGCTCGACACCGGTGCGCTGCGCGACTTCTGCCGCACGCGGCTGACGCCCTACAAGGTGCCCAAGCGCATCACGGTCGTCGACGAGCTGCCCCGCTCGCTCATCGGAAAGGTCCTGCGCAGGCAGGTGCGGGATCGGATGCTGGCCGACTGACGCGCCGGCGCAGACGAACTCTCCGTGGCGACCTGAAACCGGTTACAGTGTGCCGATGGCCACGATCTACGATGTCGCTCGACTCGCGCAGGTCTCGCCCGCCACCGTCTCGCGGGTGTTCAACGGCACCAGCGTCTCCGCCGCGAAGGTCGAGGCGGTGCGCCGGGCCGCCGAGCAGCTGCGTTTCACGCCCAACCGCACGGCTCGCAATCTGCGGCGGCAGAGGTCCGAGGTCATCGGGTTGGTGATCCCCGACATCGAGAACCCCTACTTCACCGAGATGGCCAGAGGCGTCGAGGACGTCGCGTCCGAGGCCGGATACTCGGTCGTGCTCTGCAACTCCGACTCGCAGCCCGAGAAGGAGACGACCTACCTCCAGATCGCGGTCTCCGAGCACATGTCGGGCGTGATCATCGCCCCCGCGTCCGAACGCACGAGGCTCGACGGCATCCTCGACACGGGGCGCCCCGTCGTCGCCGTCGATCGGCATACGGTCTACGACGTCGACGGTGTGGTCATGGCCAATCGCGAGGCCGGGGCATCGGCCACCGAAGCGCTGCTCGCCGCCGGATTCCGGAGGGTCGCGTACATCGGCGGTCCGGAGGGGATCGACACGGCCGCAGAGCGCGCTGCCGGCTGGCGGTCTGCGCTCGCGGCGCGCGCCCCCGAGGTCGATGCCGATGAGCTGCTGCGCTTCGCGACCTTCCGCGTCGACGGAGGCAGGGGCGCCATGGAAGAGCTGCTCGCGCTCCCGGAGCCGCCGGACGCGGTGGTGGCGGGGAACAACCTGATCGGCGTCGGTGCGATCCAGGTGCTGACGGAGCACGGCCTGACCCCGCCGCGGGTCGGCGTGGCGGTGATCGGCTCGCTGCCGTTCACCACCCTCTCGCCCACAGCGGTGACCGTCGTGCGCCTCCCGGCACGCGAGATGGGAGTCCGGGCGGCGCGGATGCTGCTCGAGCGCATCGGTGGGGCCGGTGGTCCGTCGCGCACCGTGGTGCTGCCGGCCGAGGTCCAGCCCGCCCGCGCGGGCGCGACCGCCACGCACTGACGCAGACGACGCTCTGTCCTACTGCTTGCGTGCTGAAACCGATTTCACGTACAGTTGCAGGACACGTGCGATCAAGGAGGACGCGAGTCATGACCTATACCCTGCCGACGACGGCATCCCGACCGGTGTCCGCGCCGAAGACCGCGTACCTGATCGCCTCCGGCGACCTGCGCGAAGCCGCGAACACGGGCGGCTGGCCCGTGCAGGTCGAACTCGAAGCGGGCGTCACCGGCGTCTTCGAACAGCTCGGCTGGAGCGTCGTCCGAGCCAACGACGTCGATCCCGAGACCGGCCACGGCTTCATCTCGAGCCAGCGCATGGGCCTCGAGGTCTTCAAGAACATCCCGACGGATGCTCCGCTGATCGTCGCCGAGGCCGTGTGGCAGTACTCGCACCACGTGCTCGCAGGACTGCGCACCCACGAGGGGCCGATCCTCACGGTCGCGAACTTCGCCGGGGACTGGCCCGGCCTGGTCGGACTCCTCGGCCTCAACGCCGGCCTCACCAAGATGGGCAAGCCCTATTCCACGATCTGGTCGGTCGACTTCACCGACGACTGGTTCACGAGCGGCATCAGGGAGTGGACGGAGACCGGGTCGATCACCCATGACGCCTCGCATGTGCGTCCTCTGCCCGAGCTGCCGGACAGCCCCGAGAAGCAGCTGGGTGAGGCGCTCGCCGCCGAGCTGCGCGCCGAGAAGGCCATCATCGGCGTCTTCGACGAGGGCTGCATGGGCATGTACAACGCGATCTTCGACGACGAGCTGCTCAACCAGACGGGCATCTACAAGGAGCGCCTCTCGCAGTCCGCGCTGTACGCCGAGATGCTCGAGGTCGGCGAGGATGAGGCGGATGCCGCCTACGACTGGCTGATCGACGCCGGCATGACCTTCCGCTACGGCGAGGATGCCGCCACCGAGCTGACCCGTGAGCAGGTGCAGTGGCAGCTGAAGATGTATATCGCCGCACTCCGCATCGCCGACGATTTCGGGCTCGACGCTGTCGGCATCCAGTACCAGCAGGGCCTGAAGGACCTCGTCCCTGCATCTGACCTCGCCGAGGGCATCCTGAATTCGACCGAGCGTCCTCCCGTCACCTCTCGCGACGGTTCGCGGGTGCTGCACGACGGCCGGGCCTTCCCGCACTTCAACGAGGCTGACGAAGGGGTGGCGGTCGACGCCCTCGTCACCGACCGCGTCTGGCGCGCTATGGGTCTGGTGCCCGACAACACCCTGCACGACGTGCGCTGGGGCGAGGACTTCGACGGAGAGTTCGTCTGGGTCTACGAGATCTCGGGCTCGGTGCCCGCCTCGCATCTCGGCGGATGGCAGAACGCCGAGGGCTGGCGACAGGGTCACGTCTTCTTCCCTGCGGGCGGCGCCACGATCAACGGCGTCTCGAAGCCGGGCGAGATCGTGCTGTCGCGCGTGTTCATCGCCGACGGCATCCTGCAGGCCGACATCTTCCGCGCCTCCGTGGTGGAGCTGCCTGCGGAGGAGACGCAGCGACGCAAGGATGCCACGAACCCGGAGTGGCCGATCGCGCACGTCGTGCTGCACGGCATCTCGCGCGACCAGTTCATGGCCCGCCACAAGGCCAACCACGCGCAGCTCGTCTACGCGCCCGACGCCGAGACGGCCGACAAGGCGCTGATCGCGAAGGCCGCGATGTTCGCGGGCATGGGCATCCAGGTCAATCTCGTCGGAGATGTGACCATCTGAGCGAGGGGTCCAGGCGGTCGAGAAGGGGCGGATGCTGCGGCATCCGCCCCTTCTTCTCTGCCTTCCCGTCACATCACTTAAGCGCTATAGTCGGCGACAGGTCGCGACGGCGCGACCGGATTCGACAACGACGCCGAAGGAGACGATCAGTCATGAACCAGAACGTCAGGAATCACCGGTTCCGAAAGGGCATCGCCGGTCTCGGAGTGCTCGCCACCGCTGCTGCCGGCATGCTCGCCGGAACCACGGGTGCCGCCGCCGACACGACCGAGCCGGTCGACCCGCAGCTCGCCGTGTACGTCGAGGTGAACTCGAACGATTTAGCCAACGTCGCCGACTACACCCTTGCCGAGTCCGGAGACGCCGCCATCGACATGGCCATGATCTTCGCCGCCAACATCAACTACGACGGCGAGAAGGCGTACCTGCACTTCAACGAGCGGGTCACCGAGACGCTCGACGACGCCGAGACGCAGATCCGTCCGGTGCAGGAGAACGGCACCAAGGTGCTGCTCTCGGTGCTCGGCAACCATCAGGGTGCGGGATTCGCGAACTTCACCTCCTATGCGCAGGCGGATGCGTTCGCCGCGCAGCTCGCCGACGCCGTGACGACCTATGGTCTCGACGGCATCGACTTCGACGACGAGTGGACCGAATACGGGGCGAACGGCACCCCGCAGCCCAACCCGCAGTCGTTCGGATGGCTGGCCACGGCGCTGCGCGACCGTCTCGGACCCGACAAGATCATCAGCCTGTATGCGATCGGTCCGAGCTACACGACGACCGACTTCACGCTGTTCGACGCGGCCGGCGTGCTCGACTACGCCTGGAACCCGTACTACCCGACCTATGACGCGCCCACCGTTCCGGGGCTGGAGGACCGCACCCGACTCGGGGCAGCGGCGATCGACCTCTCGAACACGAGCGCCGCGACGGCGGAGGACTTCGCGACCCGCACGGTCGCCGACGGCTACGGCGTCTATGTCGCCTACAACCTCACCGCGACCGATCAGTCGGCCTATCTCTCGGGCATCACCGAGGCGCTGAAGGGCGAGGCGACGGAGTACCGGGCGGCACCTCGCGACACCACCTCGCCGACCGTCACGATCAAGGACGGCGCGCGATTCACCAAGGTCGAGGCCGATGGCAGCTACCAACGCGTGAGCTACAAGCTCTTCGACGAAGGCAAGATCGACCGGCTCTCCGTGAACGGGGTCGTCAAGGACCTCGCGGACAACGCGTGGAGCGACCTGAACTTCGTGAAGCCCGGTGTCTTCGGTGCTGTCGTGGGGGAGAACACGCTGCAGGTGGTCGACGTCGCCGGCAACGTCACCGAGCTCTCGTTCGTCCTGTCGAAGTGACGACGCGCGCTCGAGGCCATCACCCGAGGTCGAAGACCTCGATCTGACGGATCGTGACCTCGGCATCCGCTCGCAGGCGGATCGCCGGGGTCACGACGCGCGACACCAGCTCGAACGGGGTCGTGCGATCGGCCGGGAGCTCCGCGTCGTAGGTGGTCGGAGCCGCCGCCCAGCATCCGTCCGCGTCGAGGATCTCCCATCGCAGCCGAGACGACGGGGCGCCGGTGGCCATCGTCACTGTGAGATCGGAGACCGCGCGCGGCTCGGCGAAACGCCATCCTGCCCATTCGCCCGCCGCCAGGACGACGCCGCTCGAACCGCTCGGGTCGCTCCGGTCGCTCGGGTCGCCGTCGTCGAACAGGCGGTCCGCATCGATGACGGATGCGGACGCGATGACGCCTCCTGTGTCTGCCGTGAGATCGCGGCACCAGGGCGCGATCTCATCCGTCATCCGCTCACCCGTGTCGAGAGCATCCGCGGGCTCGGTTCCGAAGAAGAGTTCGAGCTCGACGTCCCCGACGAGAGCATCCCCGGCGAGCGCATCCCCGACGAGGGCGTCGACGGGAAGTTCAGCCCTGGGCAGGTCGACCCCGTCGAGCCGGGCACGCTGCAGCACGTGCGCTCCCGGCTCTCGGCGATGAGAGCGGATGCGCAGCGAGCGGCCGTCCGCGCGATCGACGCGGATGTCGTCGAAGAGGGGCGAGCCGATCCGCAGCACGCCGGACGCGAGCTCGAGCGGGTAGAGACCGAGCGCGGCCCACAGCCACCAGGCGCTCATCTCGCCGTTGTCCTCGTCGCCGGGAAAGCCCTGTCCGATGTGGGCGCCTGCGAAGAGACGCCCGGCCAGCTCGTGCACGATCGCGCCGGCTCGCCACGGCCGGTCGCTGAACGCGTACATGAAGGGGATGTGATGGGCGGGCTGATTCGAGATCGCGCACATGCCCGAGCGCAGGGCCCGCGCCTCGCGCTGCTCGTGGATGACGGTGCCGTACGCCCCGCCGAATCGCTCGTCGGCGGTCTCCGGCTCGGCGAGGAGCGCGTCGAGGTGCTGTCCGAAGGCCCCACGTCCGCCGTGCAGCGCGGCGAGGCCGGCGCCGTCGTGCACGGCGCCCACCGACATGCCCCAGGCGTTCGTCTCGACGTTGTCGCCTCCCCAGGAGCGCGGGTCGAACTCGGGGGCGTGGTCGCCGTCGGCATCCCTGCCGCGGAGGAACCCGGATTCCGAGTCGAAGAGTGTGCGATACGACCGTGCTCGGTTGGCGAAATAGCGGGCGAACGAACGGTAGCGAGCGGCATCGCGGTCGGAGCCGGGAGCGGCTGCGCGTTCGGCTTCGAGGGCCAGACGCTCGGCGAACCGGCCCAGCGCCGCGTCGCTCACCGCGTTCTCGACGGTCCAGCTCATGCCCTCCGGCACCTCGGACGAGATGTAGCCGGTGAAGCGTCCGCGTGCGATGCCCTTGCGGCCGCGTCGCGCATCGGGCCCGGGTTCGCAGGCGTTGCGCCATCCGCTCTCGAACGCCTCCGCCCGGTCGAACGCCACGCCCCACCGGGCGGCATCGGCGAAGATCTGGTCGCTGGAGGTGCCGACCATGCTGTCGACATATCCGGGTGCGCTCCACCGCGCCATCCACCCTCCGCGACGGTACTGCTCGAGCTGGCCGTCGAGTAGCCTGCCGGTCAGCGAGGGATCGAGCAGCGCGAGCGCCGGCCACTCGGTGCGATAGGTGTCCCAATAGCCGTTGTTCACGATGAGCTCGCCGTCGACGATCGGCGCGCTCGTCTCACTCTCCCCGAACGGCGTGCGTGGGGCGAACACGTCGGCGAAGCGATGCCGCGGCGCCTCTGCAGTGCCGGCATTCTCGGCGGCGGAGTTCGGATACAGATGCATCCGATGCAATGCGGCGGCGATCCGATTCCGATTCTCCTCGTCGGCCAATCGGCGATACGGGGTCTCGGATGCGTCGAGCGGCGGGATCGTCACGCGGCCCAGCACCCGGTTCCAGGAGGCTGCGGCTTCCGCTCGCAACTCGTCATATGCGATGCCCGGAGGACACTCGATCTCGAGACTGCGTCTGGCCTGCTCCACCGACAGGAATGACACGGCCACGCGCACCTCGAGCGACCCGTCGCCGGCGACGTAGCCCGCGACCCGCGCCCGTCCGTCGTCGTCGAGGGCGCCGCGCAGACTCGTCGCAGGGTCGCCCTCGCCATGAAGCACGGCGCCCGCGAAGTAGCAGCGGGGAGAGTTGCCCCAGTCCTCGGAGCCCTCGGGCGTCCACCCCTCGAAGCCACCGCCGTCGGTCCAGTGCAGTTCGCCGTCATCGGTGGGCTGATCGATCACGAAGCCGACGATCGCGTCAGTGTCTGCGCCATGCACGCGGAAGGCGGCAGTGTGCGACGTCGCGGTCATCTCCACGCGCAGACCATCACCGAGATCGGCGGCGTACTCGTGGGGGCGGGCTCGCTCGGTGCCCGGGGCGATCCAGCGGCGGCGCGCGGCGCGCTCGGAGGCCCGATGCCCGTCGAACGGCATGAGCTGGAGCACCGAGCGGTCGCCGATCCACGGACTCGGCTGGTGCGAGAACTGCAGGGCCTCGAGGCGTCGCCCGGGTGGATCATCGTGGATGCTCGGCCGATACGGCCAGCGCGTGTCCGAGGCATCGGTCGCCGCGGTGACGAAGGTGAAGCCGTGCGGCACAGCGACGGCGGGGATGGTGTTGCCCCGCGAGAAGCGCGGGCCCGAGTGGCTGCCGCGACGAGTGTCCACTCGCTCGACCGGTGGCGGGTCGGCGACGGCATCCTGCTGCTCGACCTGCTCCTCGACCAGGACCTGCACGAATCCCGTGACGAGCGGCGGCAGTCCGCCCATCCCCGCCAGGGATCCGCTGCCGAGCACCAGCTCGACGGTGGCGGAGGTGTGCGGGGCCGAGCCGGGGAGCATCGGCGCCAGCGACACGGTGTCGGCGTTCCACTGCTCGGGCATGCTCCAGCGCGCCGCGAACTGGGCATCGGCGGTCATGGCGAAGTCGTACCGGTCACGCACGGCGGCTGTCTCACCGAGCCGCGCGCCGCCGTCCCCGCGGACATCGACGGTCACCGCGAGGGCGGCATGCGGAGCCAGGGTCGCCGCATCGCCGTCTGCGTAGAACGCCCAGTGCAGCAGAGTGTCGGGGCTGATCGCGACGTCCGCGAGTCCGGGAACATCGATCCGCTGTTCGCCCGCTGACGGATCGAACGAGTAGGCGAACACCTCACCGCGGAGCACGCCGGAGTGAGGGCGGGACGACGGAGGATCGGCGGGTCCGTCGGCGGGCGTGAGCTGGGCGTCGCTCACCCCTTGACCGCGCCCTCCTGCACGCCCTTGAAGAAGAACCGCTGCGTGAACGAGAACATGATGACGATCGGCACGAGGGCGATCATGGTGCCCGCCGCGATCAGGCGCGGGTCGACCGAGAAGCTGCTGTTGAGGTAGGCCATGCCGACGGTGAGCGTGTACTTCGACGGATCGGAGAGCACGATGAGGGGCCAGAGGTAGTCGTCCCAGGCGCCGATGAAGGCGAAGATCGCGACCACCGAGACCATGCCGCGGATGTTGGGCCACACGATGTGACGGATGCGCTGCCAGGTCGTCGCTCCGTCGACCGTCGCGGCGTCCAGCACGTCCTTCGGGATCATGCGGCAGGCGGTGGCCACGAGCAGCACGTTCATCGCGCTGATGGCGCCGGGCAGGAACACGCCCCACAGGGTGTCGGCGAGGCCGAGCGAGCGGATGGTGAGGAAGTTGCTCGTCACCGTGACCTCGCCGGGGAAGAGCAGGGTCGAGAGCAGGATGGCCATGACGATCCACTTGCCGCGGAACCGCATGCATCCGAGAGCGTAGCCCGCGAAGGTCGCGAGCACCACGTTGCTGACGACGGTGCCCACCGAGACGAGCAGCGAGTGCCAGGCGTAGAGGTACACCGGCACGATCTCGGCGACCGTGGCGTAGTTCTGCAGAGTCGGCTCGCGGGGGATCAGGTTGGGCGGGAACGAGTAGATGTTCTCCTGCGGACCCTTGAACGACGTCGAGAGCTGCCAGAGGAACGGGCCGATGACGAGCACCAGCACGAGCAGCAGCAGCGCATAGCGGCCGATGAGCCCGCCGAGCGTCGGCTTGCTGAAGTCGCCGGAACCGCGGCGGCGGAAGATGGGTTCGCGCGTGGTCGCAGCCGACTGATCGTCAGGGCGACGGTCGTCGTCGATGCGGGGCGGAGTGAGGGTGCTCATGCGGAGACCTTCGCCTTCTTCTCGCGATTCATGAAGGCGATCGCGGCCAGCGGGATGAGGGTGAGGAGGAACAGCGCGACGCTGATCGCCGAGGCGTAGCCGATGTTGCCGTTCAGGCCGGAGCCGACCTGGCGGATCAGCATGACCAGCGACATGTCGTATCCGCCGGGACCTCCCGTGCTCTTGGAGAGCACGTCGAGCTCGGCGAACACTCTCATCGCCGAGACGGCGATGAGCACCGCGATGAGGAGCATCGCTCCGCGCACCGACGGGATCGTCACCGACAGGAAGCGACGGAACGAGCCGGCGCCGTCGAGCATGGCCGCCTCGTGCAGCTCCTTGCCGACATTGCCGAGCGCGGCGAGGTACACGACCATGTAGTAGCCCAGACCCTTCCACACCGTGAGCAGGATCGCGCAGCCGAGCAGCAGCCACCGGTCGACGAGGAACGCCATGGGCTTGTCGACGAGGCCGAGGAACTCGAGCGTCTGGTTGATGATGCCGCGGCTGTCGAACAGCCAGGTCCAGATCAGGGCGACGACGACGACCGAGGCGATGACGGGGAAGTAGAAGGTGGTGCGGAAGAACGCGATGCCCGGCAGCTTCTTCTGCACGAGCAGGGCGAGCAGCAGGGGAAGGATCGTGAGCAACGGCACGCAGACGACCACGTAGATGATGCACGTGGTGAGGGCGTTCCAGAACATCTCGTCGCCGAACATCCGCTCGTAGTTCGCGGCGCCCACGAACTCGGGGGTCCGCAGGGGACGTGCGTCCGTGAAGCTCAGGAAGACGGTGTTGAGGAACGGCCAGAGCGCGAACACCAGCACCCAGACGACGGCGGGGCCGAGGAGCAGCCAGGGGGTGAACCACCGGTGCGATCGCATGGTCGTCCTCCGGCTCCGGATGCTGGTGTGCGCGCTCATGGCTTACTGGTCCACGCGGTTCGCGTTGGCGTACTCGACGATCTTGTCGAGCTGCTCCTGCGCGTCGGCCTCGCCGTTGACGGCGAGCGCGATCTGCTGGGTCATGTACGTCGCCATGTCGGAGGTCCACTGGAACGGGATCGCCTTGGCGTCTTCCATGGCCATGAACACGGTGTCGATCGCGGAGAGCTGCTTCTCGTCGGTGATCGACGAGGAGATGTTCTCGACGACGGCGTCGCCGCCCGCGGAGGTGCCGGGAGCGGTGCCGACCGCGAGCGATGAGAACGCGACCTGGTTCTCCTCGTTCGTCGCGAACTCGGCGAACGCGAGGGCGGCCTCCTTGTTGTCGGAGTCGGCCGAGACGTTCAGTCCCTGCACGTAGAGCGGCGGGATGCCCAGTCGCTGCGTGGCGACCGTGTTCTCGAGCAGCGCGGGCGCGTCCTTCGCGAGGTCGGTCGTGAAACCCGTGCCACCGGTCGTGAAGGCCACCTTCTCCTGGATGTACGCCTCGGCGTTTCCGCCGTAGTCGCCGGTCAGCGCCTCGGCCGGCATGGCTCCGGCCGCGTACGCGTCGGCGTACTTCTCGATGATGGCCGCGGCCTCGTCGGTGTTGAAGTCGAACTCGCCGTCGTCGTTGATGACCTCCATGCCCGCCGACGTGAACGTGTCGAGTGCCGGGATCGATGACAGCAGCTGGACCTTGCCGCCGGACTCGGTCGCGACGTCCTTCGCGAGGGTGAGCAGCTCGTCGACCGTCGTCGGGAGGTTGTCCTCGGTGACGCCGTAGGGGGCGAGCTGAGCAAGGTTCCACCATGATGCGTCGCTGGACAGGTACCAGGGCAGACCGTACGTGCCGTCGACACCCGGGTACTGGCTGTAGGCGTCCCATGCGCCGGTGTTGTATGCCGACTTCAGGTCGGGGTCGGCTGTCTCGAGGTCGACGAGCTTGCCGGCGGCGACGAGCGGGTAGGCGATGTCGGGCGGCAGGTTCAGCACGTCGGGCAGCGTGTCGGCGTTCGCCTGGCTCAGGATCTTCTCCTGGTAGCCGTCGCCCGGCTGGTCGAGCCACTCGACCGTGACCTCCGGGTGCTCCTTCTCGAACGCGTCGATCAGGTCTTCGAAGTAGGGCGTGAACTTCTCGTTCTTCAGCGACCAGGTCTGGAACTGGATCGTCCCGCTCAGCTCGCCGGAGGTGTCGATCGGTCCGTCGGCACCGGATGTGGCACCGCCTCCGGTGCAGCCGGCGAGCGCCATGGCGCCGATCGTGAATGTTGCCAGAGCGACAATGCGTGCGGGAACTTTCATCGTGCTTCTTCCTCGAGGCGGGCGATTGGCGGTGTCCGTCCAGCGGACTACAACGCTTTAGCAGATGAAACCATCCGATCCCGTCGCTGTCAAGGTCTCGAGGCTTCGTGCATCGGCGGGCCGCGGTATTCCGGGTAGCGGTCTGTTGCTCAAGCGTTATAGTGGTGCGACCACGTCCTCGTCGGAGGGCTCTGTCGGAAAGGTCCGGACACATGACGCAGCGCCGCGCTCTCGATGCTCGCCTGAGATTCGGGGCGAACTACACGCCGTCGAAAGACTGGATGCACTCCTGGCTCGACTTCACCCCCGACGATGTGCGCAGGGACTTCGCGGCGCTCGCCGAGCTCGGTCTCGATCACGTCCGGGTCTTCCCGTTGTGGACGGTGCTGCAGCCGAACCGTACTCTGATCCGCCCGAAGGCGATCGACGACGTCCGCTCGATGGTCGACATCGGCGCCGAGTTCGGACTCGACGTCAGCGTCGACGTGATCCAGGGGCACCTGTCGAGCTTCGACTTCGTCCCGTCATGGTTGTACACCTGGCACGACCGCAACATGTTCACCGATCCGAAGGCGCTCAGCGGGCAGGTCGACCTCGTTCAGACGCTGGCCGGTGCGCTGCGCGATGCGCCGAACTTCCTCGGCCTGACGCTGGGCAACGAGACGAACCAGTTCTCGGCGCACACGCACCCGTCCCCGTGGCCCGTGACGATCGACGAGGCAGGGCACTGGATCGAGTCGCTGCTCTCCGCGGCCGAGGGCGCGGCCCCCGGTCTCTCGCACGTGCACAGCGAGTATGACGCGGTCTGGTACATGGACGGGCACGGCTTCACCCCCGCGCACGCGTCTCGGCTGGGCGAGATGACCACCATCCACTCCTGGATCTTCAACGGCACGGCTCAGCGCTACGGCGGCCGTTCGGTCGCCTCCGACCGCCACGCCGAGTACCTCATCGAGCTCTCGCGCGCCTTCGCGACGGATCGGGATCGACCGGTCTGGCTGCAGGAGGTCGGCGCTCCGTCGAACTGCCTCGACGAGAGCGAGATGCCCGGATTCCTCGAAGCGACCCTGCGATCCGCGGTGCGCACCGAGAACCTCTGGGGCGTGACCTGGTGGTGCTCGCACGATGTGAGCCGGGAGCTCGGCGACTTCCCCGAACTGGAGTACTCGCTGGGCCTGGTCGATCAGAGCGGTGCGGCCAAGCCGATCGGCCGCCGGTTCGGCGAGCTGATCCCCGAACTGCGCGAACGGGCGGCCACGCCGGAGCGGGAGACGGCCATCGTCGTCGAGGTCGACGAGCGCGAGGTGCCGGTGAGTCGGGCGGCGCTGAGCCCCGGCGGTGCCGTGTTCCAGGCGTGGGTGGATGCCTGCGAGCGCGGGCTCGACCCCGCCTTCGTGACGTCTCAGACGGTGCGCGACGACGCGGCGCTCGCCGCGCGCGGCATCCGTCACCTCATCCGTCCTGATCTGTCGACGAGCGGTGTCGACCCCTACGGCTCCGTCAACACCGTCGTCAGCGGCTGAGCGCGACGCCGTAGCGGCCGAAGGGCTCCGTCAGGACGCGGCCGTCGGCGGGGCGGTGCTCTCGCGGGCGGTGAGCGTCGGCGTCGGGCCCTGCGCGCTCGGGAGGTTGGTCCCGGCGACGATCTGCTGCAGCAGCAGTGTCGCGGCCTGCTCGCCGAGCTCGAACGTGTCGCGGGTCATCGCGGTGATCGACGGATTGATCAGGCCGGCGATGACGGAGTCGTCGAAGGAGGCGATCGACACGTCGCGGGGCACCGCGCGGCCCATCTCCTGAGCGACGCGGAGGCCGGCGACGGCCATCACATCGTTGTCGTACACGATCGCCGTCGGGCGGGGCCTCGCGGAGAGCAGCGATCGCGTGACCGCGGATGCGCGTGCGGGGGAGAAGTCCGTCGTGATCACTTCGCTCGAGACGCCGTCCGCAGCCATGCGATCGAGCACCTCGGCACGCAGCCGGGTGTGCTCGAGTTCGGCGGGACCCGCCACGTAGGCGATGCGGGTGTGTCCGAGCGCGGCGAGGTACGAGAAGAGGGTCTCGGCCACCTCGTCGTCGGCGATCCAGACGCTCGGCACCGCTCCGTCGGGTGATGGCTTGGAGCCGATCAACACGGCGCGGGCGTCGAGGGCTGCGATCCGGTCGCTGCGCGGGTCGTCGTCGCGGGGGTCGATGAGGATGATGCCGTCGACCTGGTTCGACGAGCGCCACTGCCGATGCACCTCCATCTCCTCGGCGATGTCGGTGACCAGCCGCAGCTGCAGGCTGACCTTGCTCTCCGACAGCCGGGATTCGATGCCCGCGATGAGGTCGGTGAAGAAAGCCTCGGAGCCCAGCGAACGGGCGGGGCGTGCGAGCGCGAAGCCGACCGTGTTGGCACGGGCTCCCACGAGGGCGCGTGCCGCCGAGCTCGGCTGCCAGTGGTTCTCCTCGACGATCGCGAGGATCCGCTGGCGCGTCTCGTCGCTCACCCCCGGGCGTCCGTTGAGCGCGAACGAGACTGCTCCGGGCGAGACTCCGGCCATGCGCGCGATGTCCGCGATGGTGACGCGTTTGGCCGAGGTCATGGGCCTCACACTACTTGATCGGTTTAGCCGCTCGGTAGCCGCACGACAGGGGTCTGACACGCTCGGTGCGAGATTCACTAGATCGCTTTAGTAAATCCGATAGCATTGTCGGCACCTGCCCGAGAATCGGGCTCCAGTCGCGCACAACGCATATGCACCACTCACCGTCGAGCCCGGAGAACCAGATACATGCATGACGACACCTCGCTCACCGTCGGCCGCGTCAAGAGGGTGCTCGACGAGCGCATCCGCCCGGCCGTCCACTCGGCCGCCGTCCCCCTCACCGTCGAGGTCAACCAGATCCCCGGAGAGCCGATCAGTCCCGCCGACGGGCTCGCACTGGACTTCGCCCCGGCATCCGTGCCGAGCATGTGGGGTCCTGCCTGGTCGACGACCTGGTTCAAGATCACCGGCGCAGTCCCCGCCGACTGGGCGGGCCGTCGGGTCGAGGCCGTCATCGACCTCGGGTTCGACATCAACATGCCCGGCTTCCAGTGCGAGGCGCTCGTCTACCGGCCGGACGGAACGCCGGTGAAGAGCATCAACCCACGCAATCAGTGGCTGCCGATCACCGAGACCGCGCACGGCGACGAGCCGGTCGAGCTCTACCTCGAGGCGGCCGCCAACCCGGTTCTGCTCGACTACCACCCCTTCCTGCCGACGCAGGAGGGCGACATCCGCACGTCCTCCCGCGAACCGCTCTATCGCACCCGCCGCATCGACCTCGCCGTCTTCGAACAGGAGGTGTTCGAGCTGTCCCTCGACCTCGAGGTCCTGTTCGAGCTCCAGGCCGAGCTGCCGGCGACCTCGCCGCGACGGATGCAGATCCTGCAGGCGATGGACGACGCCCTCGACGTGCTCGACCTGCAGCACATCGTCGAGACCGCAGCCGATGCCCGAGCTCGACTGGCGCCCGCGCTCGCGGCGCCCGCCGAGGCCAGCGCCCACCGCATCTCGGCGATCGGACATGCGCACATCGACTCGGCCTGGCTGTGGCCGGTGCGCGAGACGATCCGCAAGGTCGCCCGCACCACGTCGTCGATGGCGACGCTGATCGACGAGCAGCCCGACTTCCTCTACGGAATGTCGAGCGCGCAGCAGTACGCATGGCTCAAGGAGCACCGGCCCGAGGTCTACTCCCGGGTCAAGGCCGCGGTCGCGGACGGGCGATTCCTGCCGCTCGGCGGCATGTGGGTCGAATCCGACACCGTGATGCCGTCCGGCGAGTCGCTCGTGCGCCAGTTCTCGTTCGGTCAGCGGTTCTTCGAACGCGAGTTCGGCATCCGCTCGAAGGGCGTCTGGCTGCCGGACAGCTTCGGATACTCGCCCGCGCTGCCGCAGCTCATGCGCCGGGCCGGGTTCGAGTGGTTCTTCACGCAGAAGATCTCGTGGAATCAGCAGAACGTGTTCCCGCACCACAGCTTCCTCTGGGAGGGCATCGACGGCTCGCAGGTGTTCACGCACTTCCCGTCGATGGACACGTACAACTCGCAGCTGAGCGGCATGGAAGTCGCCAAGGCATCTCGTCAGTTCAAGGAGAACCGCGTGACGTCGCGGTCGATCGCACCGGTGGGCTGGGGCGACGGGGGCGGTGGCACCACGCGCGAGATGACCGGCAAGGCGAAGCGCCTCGAGAACCTCGAAGGCAGCGCGCGGGTCGTCTGGGAGCACCCCGACACCTTCTTCGAGGCGGCCAGGGCCGAGCTGCCGAACCCGGCCGTATGGGTCGGCGAGCTCTATCTCGAACTCCACCGCGGAACGCTCACCAGCCAGCACGCCACCAAGGCGCTGCACCGGTGGTGCGAGCACGCACTCGTCGAGGCGGAGCTGTGGGCGGCGACGGATGCCGTGCGCACCGGCGCCGCATATCCCCAGGCCGAATTCGACCGCCTGTGGGAGACGGTGCTGCTGCACGAGTTCCACGACATCCTGCCCGGCACCTCGATCGCCTGGGTGCATCGTGAGGCCGTCGAGGTCCTCTCGCGCGTGCTCGCCGATGCGCAGGCGCTCGCCGACGCCGCGCGCCGCTCCCTCGCGGGAGAAGGCGAGCGCGAGCTGCGGTTCGTGCCGACCTCGGTCGGCGGCGGTCGTGCCCTCGGCGCCGGCTTCGTCGAGGCGCCGGCCCCGGCATCCGTCCTGCTCGCAGGAGAAGACGGCGGCTGGCGGCTCGAGAACGAGCTGGTCTCCGTGCTGATCTCCGCCGAGGGACTCATCGTCTCGGCGGTGGACAAGGCGTCGGGCCGAGAGGCGGTGGCCGAGGGGCGGGCGGCGAACCTGTTCCAGCTGCACCAGGACTTCCCGAACATGTGGGACGCCTGGGACATCGATCGCTACTACCGCAACAGCGTCGACGACCTCACCGCGGTCGCGTCGATCTCGGCATCCGTCGTCGACGGGGTCGCGACCGTCATCGTGACCCGGGCGTTCTCGGAGTCGACGATCGAGCAGACCATCACGCTCGCGCCGGGCGAGCGCACCGTGCTGTTGCGCAACGACGTGGACTGGCACGAGACCGAGAAGCTGCTCAAGCTGGCGTTCCCGCTCGACATCCAGGCCACGCACACCGAGGCCGAGACGCAGTTCGGCTACCAGTCGCGGGTGACGCACACGAACACCAGCTGGGAGGCTGCGAAGTTCGAGACCTCGATGCACCGTTTCGTGCTGGTGCGCGAGCAGGACTTCGGCGTAGCGCTCGTGAACGACTCGATCTACGGGTACGACACCTCGCGCGAGGTCTCGGACGACGCGGTCGCGACCACCGTGCGGCTCTCGCTGTTGCGCGCACCGCGGTTTCCCGATCCCGACACCGATCACGGGCACCACGAGATCACGATCGGCTTGGTGATCGGAGCGGATGCGGCGATCGCGACGACCGAGGGCATCCGACTCAACACCGCGCCCACGGTCGTGCACGGCGAGCGCGAAGTCGCGCCTCTCGTATCCGTCGACGGCGACGGCATCGTGGTGTCGGGCGTGAAGCTCGCGGACGATGGCTCCGGTGACGTCATCGTCCGTCTCTACGAGGCGCTCGGTCGCCGCGCCGTCGGTTCGCTGGTCGCCGACTTCGAGCACAGGGAGATCCGTGAGGTCTCGCTGATCGAGGATGCGATCGACGACCCGCGCGTCGGCGGAGAGCTGCGCCTGCGGCCGTTCGAGGTGCGGACGCTGCGCATCGTGCGGTGAGGCAGCCGTGAGGATGTCCTCCGACCGGCATCCCTCCGCGCAAGAACCCATGGCGGGCGGGGATCCCCGAGCGGATACTCGGTTACACGAGTGGCCGATGGGGAGCCCCGACCGAAGGAGTACGACATGGATCAGTACCTGTGGGTTCTGAAGGACAAGGAGCGCGACCTCATCCGCGAGCTCGAGCCTGAGCGACTGGCGGAACTCGACGAGGACGGCCTGCTCGCCCTGCACAAACGGGTCAGGCGGGCCCGCAACAAGCACACGACGAACTATCGGCGCGGTGCGGCGGAGCGCGTCGAGCAGGCGGGCGGTCGAGGTGCCGCAGCCGCCGGGTCGGACAAGGCCCGCGGCCGGGCCTATGTGTTCGAGGAGGCGCTCTCGATCGTCAGCGCAGAACTCGCTCGCGTGGCTCATGAGCAGGCGGAGGAGCTCAAGGACGAGAGGCTGGCCCGCGCCCGTGAGGGCAGATGGAGTGGACCGGGCTCCGAGGCGCCCTTCGATGAGGGCGCAGGAGCGGGGCGGATGCGGGAGCACCAGCAGACCACCGGTGGTGTGAAGCGAGACGCCTCGAGTCGCGCCCAGGGTGCGCGTCGACAGGCGAAGCGCGACTCGCGCTGAACGCCACCCGAGGGGCGGCGAGCGGATGCGGCCATTGTGGCGGCCGCCTCACGGGAGGACGATGGGCGGATGGCGACCGTCGATGATGTCCGTGAGATCGCTCTCGCGCTCCCCGGTGTGACCGAGCGTGTGGGTGGACACACCGGCGAGCCCTCCTGGCGCCTGGCGAGCGGTCAGATCGCCTGGGTGCGTGGGCCGAGCAAGGTCGATCTGCGGCAGCTCGCCGACCTCGGGCTCGAATGGCCGGAGGGGCCCGTGCTGGGCGTGCGAGTCGGCAGCCTCGATGAGAAGGCGGCATTGCTCGCCGCAGAGCCCGAAGGGCTGTTCTCCATTCCGCACTTCGACGGGTACCCCGGTGTGCTGGTGAAGCTCGATGCGGTCGAGCGCGACCGGCTGGCGGAGATCATCGCGGACGCCTGGCTGGTGCGGGCTCCGGTACTCGTCGCGAAGCAGTGGCTCGCGGACCGCGGGTTGGACTGACCGCGCCGCGATCAGGCCTCGTTCAGGCCGCGACGAGGAACGGGCGGGCGGCGTCGAGGAACGCGCGCGGGTCGTCGGCCCACAGGCGGATGCGGTCGACCTGATGAGTCCCGCCCTTCGGCGCGAGGCCGGGGAGCCGGATCGCGACGGGGCGTTCGAGTTCGATCTCGATGTTGGTCTCGTCCTGCATCCGCTCGGCGTACTCCGAACCGATGACCCGCGGCTGCTTGGGCTCATCGACGCGACGACTGATCGCGATCGACGCGATGTCGGCCCAGCCGATCGGCACGTCCAGCTCGAGTCCGCTGCGCACCCGGACGCCGTCGGGCCCCACGGCGTGCGGGCGCATGAGCATCGCGCACAGTAGACCGACCATCCAGGTGACGCCCCAGATCCCGAGCACCAGCAGAGTGCTCCGCACGGCGGGCCACTGATGCACGATCAGGTCGAGGATCGGGATCTCGACAGCGGAGAGGCTGATGAAGATGAACAGCACGGTGAGCACGGGACGGTGATAGCCGATCCCCGTGCCGCCCTTCGGGACTGCGGGACGGCGGGCGATCGCCCGCGCGATGCTCGAGTAGACGCGAAGCTCGGCGACCCATGCGCGATGGAGGAAGGTGAGGATGCGCGCGATCGGGGTCGGGCTCGGAGCGGTCGTCTGCAGATGCTCGGTCATGGCGTGCCCTCCGGTGTCGGTGCCGGTGCCGGTGCCGGGGCCGGTGTCGGCACCGGTGTGGGTACGGGTGCGGGTGCGGGTGTGGGTGCGGGTGCGGGTGCGCTCGCCGCGGAGGTGACGAGGTTCTCGAGATGCGTGGCGACGGCTGTCAGGCCACGCTCGACCGCGGCGCGGTCGTCGGGGGCGATCGCGTTCAGCAGCGTCTCATTGAGCTGCGCGTGCTCCTCCTGCATCTGCGACATGGTCTCGAGGGCGGTCGAGGTGAGCTCGACCAGCACGGCGCGGCGGTCGGAGGGATGGGGGGTGCGACGGACGTGACCTGAGCCCTCGAGTGCGTCCACGAGAGCGGTGATGTTGCGGGGTGTCACCCCGCAGAGGGTGGCGAGGGTCTGCTGCGTCGACGGACCGGTGTGCTGCAGGACCCACAGGAGGTGCACACGGGTCGGTGTGAGATCCGTGCCGGCGAACGCGCGGGCCATGTCCTTCTGGAACAGGTCGGCGATCTGAAGGAGGCGGTCGACGAAGAGGGGTTCCATGTGGTTACCCTATTACATTGTTACCTCTGTTCACAATAGGCGTCGCCTGATGGCGTGCACCCTGCGCTGTGCCATTCCGGGAGATTGGAATACGGATCTGATCTGGGGTAATTCGAGGTCGTTTCGGGTCTCGGATGTCGGTGGCCCGGGGTTGACTGGGGGTATGAACAGCACTGCGGAGCTTCTGGATCGGGTCATCGCCGACCTCGACA
>NZ_CAKKLK010000008.1:0-160762 GCF_918698045.1 Microbacterium sp. Bi98
GGTGGGACCTCGGGCGTGAACACCACGTTGCCGGGTGTGCAGGCATCGCCGGACGTCGCCATCGATGCGATCGACGTCGGGACGGCGGGCGATGCCAGAGCGGATGCCGGTACGCCCAGCAGCGTGGCGCCGAGGACGACGGCCGTGAGAGCGGCTGTGCGGCCGCGCATCAGTCGGTCCCCGAGCCGGGCGACTCTCTCGCAGCATCGGAGGTCAGCGCGGGGCCGGCGGCGAAGAACTCGATCCACGCGTCCGACACCTGTCCGACGTCATCGGGGGAGTACCCGAGCTGAGCGATGGGGCCGCTTGCGGACTCCTCGGCGTTCTGCGCTGCTGCAGCACCGGGGATCGCGAACGCGGTGCCGGATTCGTCGATGAGCACGGCCAGACCCGCCGCGTCCTCGGACCCACCCGTGACCTCGACGAGGGCGCCGCCACCGACCTTCACATCGACGCCGGAGCGCTGCTCGGGCAACTCGGTGGTCGTCGCCGCGAGCACCGTGTGCGCGTCATCGGTGAGCATCGCGCAGGGCGTCTCGCCGGCGGCGAGCGTGGTCAACGGCAGCGTCGGCCAGTCCTCGCCCCCGATGTACGGGCGGGTCTCCACGTCGGCGACCTCGGCGGGGGAGACCTCCTGCTGAGCACCGACCTCCTGGCCGCTGCCGAGGAGGTAGAGCTGATATGCGAGGGGACTGAGCCTGGCGAGCTCGCCGGTGCCGAGCGCCACGTAGCGCTCGTCGGCAGGGCTGCCCTGGGTGTGCACGATCGTGCCGGCTCTCAGATCCGTTCCGGGCACCGATGCGCCGATGCCGTTGATGCGGATCGGCTCGAGCTCGTCACCGGACTCGAAGAGGTTGAGCCATCGTCCGTCGACCTCGAGGACGTCGCTGGTGCCGAGTCCGACGGCGCGGAGCACGGCGTTGGCATCGTCGGCGGGCACTGCGTGGCGTTTGCCGTCTGCGATCACGAACAGCTCGTCGCCGCGCTGGACGACGGCACCGGTTCCCGTCGACACCTCGGCGATCGGCGCGCTCGACAGTGACACGGCGGCGCCGGCCGTGTCGTCGATGCACGCTGTCCAGGAGGAGTTGATCAGCGCCGCGGGCGCGGGCAGATCATCGGGCGCACCGAGGATGCCGATCGAGGGGCCGACCGGGATCCCGTCGAGCGCCGCCTGATCCGTGCGCACCACCTTGAACTCTCCGGCGGGGATCAGAAGCCGCGCGCTGGCCGTGTTGATCACCGGGTACAGCGTGCCCTCGACGGAGACGTAGCGGGCACCGGTGTCGGTGGCGACGATCAGGCGGTTGTTCTGCCAGTCGCCGGGGAGCCCGGGCTGCATGATTCCCCAGAACACCCCGACGAGGATCACGCCGACCGTGAGTGCGACTCCGGCGACGACCGCGCGCAGGGGCTTCGCGGGGTCGAGCTCTTTGCCCCCGGGGGCTCCGCCGGTGAACGCCGAGAGCAGGCGGCGCCTGCTGAAGCCCTGGGCCTCGATCAGATCCTTCTTGGTCGCCATGGGTCAGATGAGTCCGGCCGTCGTGACGCCGAGCGGCAGCAGCAGAGCGAGTGCGATGACCTCGACCGTGTCGCCCAGCCTCGTGAGCCGCAGACGCGCTTTCGGCGTGAGCAGCGTGAGACCGACCAGGATCACGGTGGCCACGACCAGGATGAGAAGCATCCAGGTGCGGACGTCGGGCAGAGCGAGTGCCACCGTCACACCGGTGACGGCGAGCCCGATCGCGCCGATGGCCATGAGGACGAGCACGCCGAGGCGCGCGTGGATCTGACGCGACTGGAACATCATGCCCACGAACGCGAGCACGCAGAGCAGAGCGCCGAAGACGCCGCTCCCGGCGACCAGAGGGGTCGCGATCACCGCCGCGAGGCCCAGCGCAGCGCGCAGTGCGATGAGAGTGCGTGTCCCCGCGGCGGCGCGGCGCTTGACCTCGTCGGCATCGATGGGCTCGGGTGCGGCGAACATGTCGGCGTCGCTCTGAGGGGAGATGACTCTGATGCGCGTCGAGCTGAGAGCGAGCCACGGGATGCCGTTCGCGAGCAGTGCGGTCGTGGCGAGCATGATCGCGTAGGGAGCGAGCGCATCGCCGAAGATCGCGGCGGTCGTCGCGGTGATGCCGATCGAAGCGCCGAGCGCGATCGGCACGAGATGGATCTCGGGCTTCTCCTGGGTGACGGCGAGGCCGAGGCCGCCGACGATGACGAGACCCAGTCCCATGGCCGCGAGCGGCCAGCCCCAGATGCTCTGCACGGGAACGGCGAGGAAACCCGCGAGCCCTCCGTAGGCCGCGGCGGTGAGTCCCAGGGCGTGTCCGGCTTCCGGCTGACGGAGACGCATGAGCACGGCGGCCGCGACGCTGAGGACGATGGCTCCCGAGCCCGCGATGATCGCGGGCAGGAGGGACGTCGGCGGTGTGGCGACGAGCAGCAGTGCGCAGAGGGCGAGGAAGGTGAGGCTGACGAAGAGCGCCGTGCGCGAGCTGTCCGCGGGCGTCCAGGAGCCGTGCTGCTCTGCCGTCGCATCGATCACCGCTTCGACGACGTCGTCGTAGACGCGCGGCTCCTGCATGAGGCCGCCGCGGACGAGAGTGAGCAGCTCTCCGTCGTGCACCCCCTGCGCCGCCGCGCCGCGTGCCGGGTCCAGGGGTGTGCCATCGGCTCGCTGCAACGAGTAGCCGCCGTGGGTGAGGGTCGGGTCGAGCACGCCGAGACTCCGGGCGAACCCGGGGATGATCTCGACCAGCGGGACCTGCGACGGCACGCCGACGTCGAGCCGACGGTCGTCGCTGACGACGGAAAGCCGCAGCACGGTGCCTGCCGTTGCGCTGCTCTGAGTCATGGAACGATGCCCCCTCCATGGTGTGCAGCCGGGCGGGAGGAGACCCGTGGCTGCGCATTCCGCCTTTCACCCTAGTTGAGGCGTGCGACAACGCACAGTCGCAGGATGCGACGTTTCTCCATCGACTGCACGATCTCCCAGAGGATGCTGTGCGTTCTGGTGATCGGAGGCAGGACCTCTCGAGCCTCTACGCGATACTCGAAGCGCGGGGGAACCAGTGCGCTGATCGTGTGCCCGTGACAGGGCGCGGAACTGAGCATCTTCGATTTTCTCCATCGACTGCAGGATCTCCGCTCGGATGCATCATGAAATCTGGCGATTCGTTCCGATGTGTTCTAGCCTGTGTCGTGAAACAGATTCGTGGGGGGTTGTTTCGTTGTCGTCCCAAGACTGGGATGCGCTCCCCCGCACGTGTGTCCCATGTGGACCGGAGGGAGTGAGTTATGGCTGATGTCATCTCCGCAGAAGAAGGGGCTCTGCGTCGCGGAGCCCAGGCGGTGCGGGAGACCAAGTCCGGGATCGACCAGCAGACCAAGAAGGTCCGCGGTGAGATCGAGCAGCTGCGTGGTTTCTGGACCGGTGCGGCTGCTGTGTCGTTCACGACGCTGATGTCGCGCTGGGACGAGCAGGCGCGTCAGCTGAACGAGGTCCTCGTGACGCTCGAGGATGCTCTTGCGGGCACCGAGCGTGACCAGGCTGCGACCGAAGAAGCTCACCAGCAGACCATCTCGGGCCTCGGCTCGATGATGGGCGCCTGAGCGTAGACCACAGAGATTTCAAGGAGAACATGATGCAGTCGATGTCAGTTCGCCCGGAGCAGGTCAACGCTCTGGCAGCGCAGATCCGCAGCGGGTCGCAGGGTATTCGTTCCGAGCTGGACCGTCTCGAGTCCGAGGTCAGCAAGCTCCGTGCGGCGTGGGATGGTTCCGCGCAGCAGGCGTATGACCAGGCTCAGGCCAAGTGGAACCGTTCGCTGAGCGAGATGCAGCAGCTTCTCACGCAGATCGCGGGCAAGACCGAGGAGATCTCGGGCCAGTACGTCCAGACCGACAAGTCGGCCGCTGGGCGTTTCGGGGCCTGATCCGTGGCGCGGGCCCGACGCAGCGATGCGCCGGGCCCGCGCCGTCTACTGTGCTGTTCGGCGATCGAGTCGGAGGGCGCAGCAGATGTTTCGGAATCATCTGCCGTTGTGAAGGGGAGGGTCGTCGATGAGCATCGCAATCGACTTCGATGGAGTGTTCGCTGAGCTGAAGCGGATCCTGCGTGAGCTGCAGGAGTTCCCCAGCCCGTCTGAGGTGGCGGTCTCCGAGGGAGGGTCGTCGAAGGCCACCGTCGACTTCCGGCGGGCCGTGGCCGATGCCGCGCAGTCGATGGGAGACGCCACGGCGCGGACCATCGCCAAGATCCAGGACACCCACGACGTGATTCGCGCCGCCGTGATGCAGATCGCCGAGCAGGACGCGTCGCTCGCCGACGAGACGAAGCTGATCGTGTCGCTGCTGGACTCGGCCGTTGCCCAGGGCGACGGCGACACCGCGACATCGACAGGCGCTGGGACCGGCGCGACGGGTGGGGGCTCAGCCGGAGTCCAGGCATCTGCACCGACGTCTACGGGTGCCGATGAGCCCGAAGAGGCCGACTACTGATGAGACGCACTCGCCGCGGAGTGATCGCGGCGGTCGGCGCTATGGCGCTGGCCGCCGCGATCGCCGTGCCCTCGAGCGCGACAGCGGCCGCCGCGTCGGGTCTGTGGTGGTTCGATCGCGGCAAGGTCCAAGAGGCGCACGATGCGGGCTTCGACGGGGCGGGAATCAAGATCGCCGTGATCGACAGTCAGATCAACCCCGACGTGGTCGGGCTCCGCGGGGCGAACGTCACCGTCGATGACTCCTCGTACTGCTTCGACGCGACCGGCCAGCCGTATCCGGCGGTCTCTGCCGAGTACGGCAAGTCCTCTCACGGCACCCAGGTGGTCTCGATGATCGCCGGAACCGGCGAGGCTCCGGCCGGGGGCGCCCCGGTCAAGGGTGTGGCGCCGGGGGCAGAGGTGGTCTTCTACAGCACCGGCGTCCTCGACGGCGTCATCGGCGAAGACGGCGGCGATGCGGAGTGCCTCCAGGAGAACGGCGAGGAGCTGGGCGACGACGGTCGTTTCGCTCTCGACCGCGCGATCTCGGACGCCGCGGCAGATGGCGCCGACATCATCTCGATCTCCTCCGGAAGCAGCATCAACATGCGGCAAGGTCTCGCCGACGCCTATGCCTCCGACGCGGTCGTCGTCGCCGGCATGTCGAACGAGGACGGGATCAGCCTGTG
Source organism: Microbacterium sp. Bi98 (assembly GCF_918698045.1). Taxonomy (NCBI): domain Bacteria; kingdom Bacillati; phylum Actinomycetota; class Actinomycetes; order Micrococcales; family Microbacteriaceae; genus Microbacterium; species Microbacterium sp. Bi98. The sequence continues at coordinate 5,177 of NZ_CAKKLK010000008.1, forward strand.
GCCCGCGGGGCTCAACGGAGTCGTCGCGGTGCAGGCCTTCGGTGAGGACGGCAAGATCCAGACCGGAACGAACGGCAAGCCGAACCTGGCGGAGGACGTCGTCGTCGCCGCACCCGGGGTCGGGCTCCTCCTGCAGGGGACCCCGGATTCCTGGGACGCCCAGCAGATCGGGTCGGGAACGTCGTTCTCGACGCCGATCGTCGCGGGCTTCCTCGCGATGGTCAAGCAGAAGTACCCGGATGCGACAGCAGGGCAGCTGATCCAGAGCCTGATCCACAACACGGGCACCAAGGGCGAGCACGAGCCGGAGTGGAACGACAGCACCGGGTATGGAGCGGCCTCCCTCACGGGGATGCTCGCGGTCGACCCGTCGAAATATCCTGACGTGAACCCGCTCTTCGACACCGAGGACACGTACGCGCAGCCGTCTCTCGGCGACGTGAACGAGGCGAAGGCGGCGCTCGGAGGCGGCGCGCAGACACCCGTCCCGACGGACGCGCCGGTCGCCGAGCAACCCGATCAGCAGGCATCGCCGATCACGCCCTGGCTCATCGGCGGAGGGATCGTCCTCCTGCTGCTGGTGATCGGCGGGATCATCCTCGCGATCGTACTGACACGCTCCTCACGACGAGACACCACCGAACAAGGGGGAAACCATGGCCGGTAAGCAGATGGGCCCGGGCGGGTACGAGGCGGAACTGAACCGCATCCGGCAGCTCGACGACTCGATCATCCCGCGGCTCTCCGCCGTGACGAATGCGTTCACCTCACTGGAGCGAGCGCTCTCGGCCGTGCGCCTCTCCGAGTTCTGGGAGGGCGAGTCCGCCAAGGGGGCGACCGCTGACATCGACGAGATCCGATCGAAGGTGTCGGCCATTCTCAGACTCGTCGAGGCCGTGGACTCCGCGGTCGTCGAAGGCAACTCGGCTCGACGCGAGATCGCGGCCGCCGAACTCCCGTCGGCATCGATCGACCCCTTCTGGGCGAACGCTGCCAAGGGCGCGTCCTTGGTGGTGCACCCGGTCCTCGGTCCGCTCGCGGCGGACAAGGCTCTGGACGCCATCGGCGACTTCCTCGGCAACCAGCGGGAGGATGCCGCGCGCGAGGTCGTTCAGAAGGTCGAGGCGTCGCTGACGGAGCCGACGAACAAGCTGGCTCAGGCGGCCCGCGCGATGAACGAGGTCGACTACCGGTCGTCGAAGGCCCCGTCCGGTTCTGACGAGCCGATCCCGGGCACGCAGATCGACGCCCCGAGGATCGGATCCCCGGGGATCGGCGGCGGCCCGTCCGGGTACACGCCCGGTGGCGGTGGATACCAGACCGGTGGCGGTGGAGGCGGGGTCGGCGAGTATGTCCCGCCGACGCCGACGGACCCGACCGTCCCCGAGTACCTGCCTGACCCCACCTATCCGACGATTCCCGATGGTCCCGGAGACTGGGAGTACGACCCCGACGGACCGGGAGGCCCCGGTGATACCGGCGGCGATGACCCGACGGTCGACTTCCCCGGCGGCGGCGTGCTGCCGGGAGGCACCGGCGGCGGCGGTTCAGGAACCGGAGGCGGGTATCCGTTGCACCCCGGTTCGACGCTCCCCGGCGGAGTCATCGGTGGGGGCAGCGGCATCGGCGGCATCGTGGGCGGCGGCGCAGGAGCCGCGGCCATCGCTGCGGGATCCAAGATCGCCGGTATCGGCAGCATGGGCACCCTCGGCGGATCCGCACTCGGAGGCTCGTCCGGCGCCGGCCAGAGAGGCAGTGGCGGCCTGCTGGGCAAGTCCGCCGTCGGCGGAGTGGGTGCGCGCGGCGCGGGTGGATTCGGCTCAGGTGTCGGTGGCGCTGGCGGCGTCGGTGGCGCTGGCGGTGTCGGCGGTGTCGGCGGAGCAGGCGGTGCGGCGGGCTCGTCCGGCGCAGCAGGCTCCGGCATGCGTCCGGGTATGGGAATGATGGGCGGCGCGGGAGGCGCCGACGAGGAGGAGAAGGCCAAGCGCTCCGGTCTCGGTGGTCCGATCGCTCCCAAGCTCGAAGACGACGAGGAGCGCGGTCCGCGTGCCAAGGGCGCCCAGGCGGGCTCCCGCGACGAGCACGCGGACTGATCAGGATCACCGCGGCGGGCGTGGACGGCGGATGCCGTCCACGACCCGCACGCGTGCATGGTCGGTGGTCGGTCACGCCGCGGAGCGAGCAGCCGCACACGGTCGATAGGGTTCAGGTATGTCAGTCGAAACGGTAGAACGGCGTCGGATCGTTCTTCAGAGCGAGGACCGTCGTTTCGACCTCTCGCTTCCCTTCGACGAGACCCTCGATGACGCGCTCGTCCTCAGCGGACTGTCGACGGCCGATCGCTTCGCGACGATCGGTCCCGGCGGATTCGAGATCCCCGGCGACACCGAATGCGAGGACCTCATCGACGGAGGCCTCTACGCGCTGATCGACCGCACGGCACTCGCGCCGCAGGCGCGAGCCACGGGCGCGCCGGAGCGGCCTTCGCGCGCGGACCACGGCGCCCGATGGTGGATGCTCGGCGTCAGCGGACTGCTGCTCGTCGCGGTCTTCGCCCAGGGGGCCGGAGATCCGCTGCTCAGGCTCCTGATCGGTCTCCTCCTCGTGGTCGGCGCCGTGAGCGGTGCCGTCGCATGGTCGCGCCGGGACTCCGCAGCGGGGGTGCGCGGCATCCTCGGCGTCCTCGCGCCTGTCCTCCTGTCGTTCTCGGCCGGAGCGCTCCTGATCCCGGCTCAGCTCGACGCGAGTGCGCACCTCTCTGCCGCATCCGGGTTCCTCGCCGCGGGCATCACCACTTCGGTCATCGCCGTCTCTGCCCGAGCCCGTCCGATGCGCGCGGCCGCCGGAACGGCGACGGTGCTCCTCGTGGGTCTCGCGGCGGTCTGGGGGCTCTCGCTGCTGCTGCGATGGGGCCCCGCCGAGGCCGCAGCCATCTCTCTCGGACTCGTGCCGCTCGGGCTGCGCGCACTGCCCAGCAGCCTGGTGAACCTCCCGGAGGGGTACTTCATCGACTACAAGCACTTCATGACCAGCCGGTGGACGGTCCGAGGGGCGATCCCGGAGTCGGTCGGGCTGCTGCGGCCCGAGCGCATCATCGCCGTCGTCGATGACTCCTCGGCCCGGCTCATCGCCGGAACAGCAGTGCTCAGCGTCGTCGCCGCGCTCATGGCTCCTCTCGCCTTCCTGCGCCCGTGGCCGGACGACCCCTTCGTGATCTCGGGTGGCATCGCACTCCTCGTCTGCGTCGCGCTCGCACTCCTCCTCACCCCTCGGCACACGACGTCGCGCATCCTCCGCTGGCTCCCGCGTGCGGCGGCGGCGGTGGTGTCCGTGGTCGCCGGGCTGCAGGCGGCCGCAGCGCTGGGCTCCGGCTTCCAGGTGCTCGGCGCCGCCGTGCTGTTCGCGGTGGGCCTCGCGGCGGTCGCCGTGATCATCCCCGTCTCCCGCGGCGCGAGCTCACTCATCTGGTCGCGCTTCGGTGACGCCTTCGAATGGCTCGCCGTCGCCCTCGCCCTTCCCGCGGCGCTGCTCTACGCGAATGTGCTGTCCCTCGTTCGTGGAATGATGGCCGGATGAGCGGGAACGGTGAACCACAGTCCTGGCCGGGCGGTGGAGCGATCCCACCCGTCCAGCCCGGACCCGGCCAGCTCGGGGAGGTCCCGGCGCTGCCACCGGCACTGATCGCCGCGGCACCCGGTGTCGACGGCGCGCCCCTCCGGTCCGCATCCGCGCCTCCCAGCCCCACTCCGATCGTCTCGACACGCGCCAGGACGAGACGACCCGAAGACGGGCTCGGTCCGGCTTTCGTCGGCTCGCCCGCGGGGACCGGGGCGCGGATCGCCGCCTTCACGCTCGACAGCGCCGCCGTCATCCTCGCCGCGTCCATCGTCCTCATCACCACTCGCAGCATGCTGCTGGCCGGCCTCACGGTCGCCGAGCTCGCGATCTTCCTGTGCGTGCTCGAAGCGCGCACAGGACTCACCCTCGGCAACGCCGTGCTGCGTCTGCGCGCGTCTCGCGGCGACCGGCCGTACTCGCCCGGCGTGGGGCGCCAGTTCGTGCGGGGGATCATCACCGGCGCCGGCTTCCTCGTCGCGGTCGGCAGCTGGGTCGTCGTCGCCTCGAGCGCATGGGACCGTGGCGGACGTCGTCAATCGTGGGCCGATCGCGTGGCCGGCACGGTCGTCGTCGCCGTCCCGCCTCGGGCGCCCGCCGATGCGCCGCAGGAGGCGACGGTCGCCGAGGTCGCCACTCCGCTCGCTCCTCCGCAGGTCGTGCCTCTCGGTGCCCATCCGTCCGTCGTCGACGAGGACTCCGAGCCCACCGACGCCCGCGCGGCCTCGCACCGCACCGAGAAGCCCGCCCCCGCGGCCCAGGGTGACGACAAGCCGCTCTTCACGGTCGCCCCGGCGGCTGCGCAGCATTCCGATGCTCCGACTCCGGCATCCGAGTCCGGGGCGTTGCTCCTGATCTTCGACACCGGCCAGCGCGTGCAGCTGGGGCTCCCTCTGGCGGCGAACATCGGTCGCGCGCCGGTGGCGAGTGTGCACGACGATCGGCTGGTGACCGTGACCGACCCCGACTCCTCGGTGTCGAAGACGCACCTCCGGCTCGAGCACTCGCGCGGCAGAACCTGGGTGACCGATTTCGGCTCCACCAACGGGTCCGACATCCGATCCGACGACGGGCAGACGACCGAGCTCGTCGCCGGCGAGCGCGTTCTGCTCGACGATGCCGACCGGGTGCGCATCGGCAATCGGAGCTTCACCATCAGCCTCCTGCTGGCCACCGACAGCAGCGCCGGAGAGAGAGCATGACAGGACCCCGTCTCGCGCCGCCCCGAGTCCCCTCCGGAAAGCTCCCCGTCCAGGCGCCGCCCGAGCTGCAGCCCAATGACGGCGGTATGGGAATCCTCGGATCCCTCCTGCCGATGCTGGGCAGCGTGGGCGCGATCGTCATGGTCACGATGTCGAACCAGTCGGTGACCGGACTGCTCACCGGCGGGATGTTCCTGCTGTCGTCGCTCGGCTTCGTGGCGGTGAACGGATGGCGTCAGCGATCCCAGCGGCAGGCCGCGACGCTCGGCTCGCGCCGTGAGTATCTCGCCTACCTGACCGAGCTGCGTCAGACCGTGCGGGTCGCGGCTCGCCAGCAGCGCCGTGCAGCGAACTGGCACCTCCCCGCACCGTCGGCGCTGCCGTACATCGCCGAAGAGCGCACCAGGGTATGGGAACGCGGGATGAACGACCCCGACTTCCTCACGGTGCGTGTCGGCACGAGCGACCAGCCGCTGTGCATCTCGCTCGAGGCACCGGAGCTGCCGCCGCTCGCCCAGCTCGACCCGGTCGCCGCCTCTGCCGCGCACCGCTTCATGCTGACGCACGAGATCCAGAAGAACCTCTCGCTCGGCATCACGCTGCGCGACTACGCCCGTGTCGAGATCACGGGAGACGAGACCGAGTCCCGCGGCCTCGCGCGCGCCATCCTGCTGCACCTCGCGACGATGCACGATCCCGACACGGTGCAGGTCGTCATCGCGGCGGACGCGGCGGTGCTCCCGCAGTGGGAGTGGGCGAAGTGGATGCCGCACACGCACTCGCGCACGGTCAGGGACGGGCTCGGCGCTGCGCGCATGATCGGCTCTCAGCTGTCGGAGCTCGAGGAGATGCTTCCGGCCGAGGTCAGGGAGCGGTCGCGTTTCGCGCGTGACGGATCCGGTGCCAAGGTGCCGCACATCGTCATCCTGACCGATGGGGTCAGCACCTCCTTCAACGACGCGCTCGTCAGCGGCGACGGCGTGCAGGGTGTGACCGTGATCGACCTCCCCTCACGGTGGGGCGATCTCGACGATCCGAACGCCCTGCGCATCGCGTTCGAGCCGGGGGACAAGGGTCGCCGAGCCGAGCTGGTCAGCCTGCAGGTTCCCGCGCGTCCGTTCGAAGCAGACTCGATCAGCATCGTCGAGGCCGAGGCGACAGCGCGTCGACTCATCGCCCTCTACGCGGGTGGCACGACCATCGCGAAGAAGAAGAGCGCGACCGATCAGGCGGAGCTCGTCGAGCTGCTCGGCCTTCCCGACGTCCGCGATCTCGATCTCGATGCCGCGTGGGCCCCGCGTCTCGAGCGCGACCGTCTCCGGGTGCCCATCGGGCAGACCGAAGACGGCAGCCCTCTGATCCTCGACATCAAGGAATCGGCCCAGCAGGGCATGGGCCCGCACGGCCTCATCATCGGTGCGACGGGTTCGGGCAAGTCCGAGGTCCTCCGCACGCTCGTGCTCGCGCTGGCGATGACGCATTCTCCCGAGCAGCTCAACTTCGTGCTGGTCGACTTCAAGGGTGGTGCCACCTTCGCCGGTATGGCGGACATGCCCCACGTCTCGGCGATCATCACGAACCTCGGCGAGGAGATCTCGCTCGTCGACCGTATGCAGGATGCGCTGCAGGGCGAGATGGTCCGCCGTCAGGAGCTGCTGCGGGCGACGGGGCCCTTCGCCAACGTCGCAGACTACGAGAAGGCCCGCCGTGGCGGACGCACGGACCTCGCTCCGCTTCCCGCTCTGCTCATCGTCGCCGACGAGTTCTCGGAGCTGCTGTCGGCGAAGCCGGAGTTCGTCGACACGTTCGTCAACATCGGTCGCCTCGGACGTTCGCTCCAAGTGCACCTGCTGCTCTCCTCGCAGCGCCTGGAGGAGGGCAAGCTGCGCGGTCTCGACACGCACCTGTCGTACCGGATCGGTCTCCGCACGTTCTCAGCCGCCGAGTCGCGCACCGTGCTCGGAGTTCCTGACGCGTACCACCTGCCCACTCAGCCCGGTGCCGGAATCCTGAAGTCCGACACCGAGACGATGACGCAGTTCCGCGCCGCCTATGTGTCCGGGCCCCCGCCCCGCCGTCGGCGCCGCGCGACATCGGGCTCTGCGCAGAGCACCGGGTCGACAGCGGTCGAGCTCTTCACCGCAGCACCCGTGTGGCGGGCCGAGACGCCCGTCGACGAGCCTGAGGTCGTCGTCGACGCCGAGCCCGAAGAGAAGCGCAACACGTTCGAGATCGCCGTCGAGACGATGAGTGGCCGAGGACCGGCCGCCCATCAGGTGTGGCTCCCGCCGCTCGAGACGCCCGCGACGCTCGACCAGCTTTTCGGCGACCTCGTCGAAGACCCCGCCCTCGGTCTCATCTCCCCGCGCTGGCGGGGCGCCGGCGCACTCACCGTGCCGCTGGGAATCGTCGACGTGCCGCTCGAACAGCGACGCGAGAACCTCGCGATCTCGCTCGGAGGGGCGGCCGGTCACATGGCGATCGTGGGCGCTCCGCTCAGCGGCAAGAGCACCCTCGCCCGCACCACGTTGGTCGCGCTGGCGCTCACGCACACTCCGCAGGAGGTGCAGTTCTTCGTCATCGACTTCGGCGGCGGCAGCTTCACCGGCCTGCAGCGGTTCACGCACATCAGCGGGGTGGCCACGCGTTCGGAACCCGACATCGTGCGTCGCACGGTGGCCGAGGTCACGGGCCTGCTCAACGCCCGCGAGGTGTACTTCCGTCAGAACGGCATCGACTCGATCGACACCTACCGCCAGCGCCGCGCCCAGGGACTCGCCGACGACGGCTACGGCGACATCTTCCTCCTGGTCGACGGCTGGGGAACCCTGCGTGCCGAGTTCGAGATGCTCGAACCGCAGATCCAGGCGATCGCCGCGCGCGGTCTCACCTACGGTGTGCACATCGTCATCACGGCGTCGCGCTGGATGGAGGTCCGAGCCAACATCAAGGACCTCATCGGCACCCGCATCGAGCTGCGCCTCGGCGATCCGACCGACTCCGAGGTCAACCGCAAGGCCGCCGAGAACGTCACGTCGATCCCGGGCCGCGGACTCAACGAGAACGGCCTGCAGATGCTGACCGCACTGCCGCGCATCGACGGTGTCGATGACGCCTCCTCGCTGGCCGACGGCATCGACGACCTGGTCACCCGGGTGGCATCAGCGTGGCACGGCCCCGCGGGTCCGAAGCTTCGTCTGCTGCCGTCGCGCATCAGCCACGCCGATCTGCGAGCGGTCGCCGCCGCCGCTTCGACCGACGGCTCGGAACCCCGCGAGATCCTGCTGGGAATCGACGAGGCCAACCTGGCCCCGTTCTCGATCGATCCGCTCGAAGAGCCTCTGCTCTACCTCTACGGCGACGCCGACTCGGGCAAGTCGTCGATGCTCCGTGGTGTCGTGCATGAGATCACGCGTCTCTACGGCCCGACGGAGGCGAAGATCTTCGTCGTCGACTACCGCCGAGCGCTGCTGGGCGAGATACCGCAGGAGTATCTCGGCGCCTACCTCACGTCGCACGAGATGACCGAGGGCGGGATGAGCGAGCTCGCGCAGTTCTTCCAGAGCCGCATCCCCGGCGCCGATGTCACGCCCGACCAGCTGCGCTCCCGGTCGTGGTGGAAGGGCGCCGAAGGTTTCGTGCTGATCGACGACTACGACCTCGTGGCGACGTCGCAGGGCAATCCGGTCGCTGTGCTCGCACCTCTGCTCGCGCAGGCCGCCGACCTCGGGCTCCACGTGATCCTCACGCGTCGCACCGGCGGAGCCAGCCGCGCGGCCTACGATCCGATCATCCAGCGGATGACCGACCTGGGTGCCACCGGCATCCTGCTCTCGGGAAACCCCGAGGAGGGTCAGCTGATCGGCAAGGTCAAGGCGATCCCGGCCATTCCGGGGCGTGCCCAGATCGTCAGCCGAGACCGCGGGCTGGTCGCCGCCCAGCTGCTGTGGGTGCCGCCGAGCTACCAGTAGGACCGAGAGAGAGGCCGTCATGACCTTCGAACCCCTAACGCCGTCTCAGCCGATGGTGCCGCCCGTGCTGTATCTGCCGTTGAGCGTGACGTCGACTCCGGAGGCGCAGCTCGTCGAGATCAGGGAGTTGAAGGACGGGCGGCTCGCTCTCCTCGCATACACGGCGCTCGACCGGCTGCTGACGCTTGCGGGCGAACGGCAGCCGTGGATCCTGGTGCGCACCGAGGACCTCGCGGAGATCAAGCGCGCGCAGCCGTACGACGTCGTGATCTTCGATCTCGATGTGCCCGCGTCGTATCGACGGGACGGGGCGATCGCATGACTCGCATCGCGATGGACCCGGAGGTCATGGCCGTCCACGCGAGCATGCACGAGGAGGCCGTGGAGGCGATCGAAGGCAAGCTCGCCGCCATTCCGACCGCCGTCGACGGTGGCCTCGCTTCCGATGCGGTGGCGGCGATCATGATGCGGGTCGGTGACGGCGTCGACGCGCTGTACCGGATCAACGGCACGCTCGGAGAGATCGTCCGTGCCATCGCACAGGATTCCGCGACGAACGAGCAGGACGTGATCGATCAGCTCACCCCGGTCGCGACGATCGTCGAGGACCTCTGATGACGATCGACACGACCACCCATGGTGACGCCGCGCAGGTGCGGGCGGCTGCGGAGTGGCTCGATCCCGGTCTGAAAGACGCGGCCGACGGTTCGTCCCGCACGACGAGCTTCATCCCCACGGGCGTGCGATCGCACTGGTACGGCGAATCGGCTGACGACTACGTCACCATCCTGTCGCGGACCACGGACGCGGCGGACGAGATCGCAGGGTTGGCGCGCGACGCGGCGGAGAAGCTGCGCTCGTACGCCGGCCAGCTGGAGCGGATGAAGGAGGACTTCGCCGCGCATCGGGAGAAGGCCCGCGGCGAGGGGCTCCCCGTGAACGGAATGGTGATCGGTCGGCCGGTCTCCCTGATTCCCGTGTGTCCTGCGACGCGCGACGATCCGTACTGGGATGAGTGGCAGCAGCACCTCGACCGCATCGACCTGTACAACAAGATCGCCGAGGACGTCGGTTCGTGGTGGGGCGAGCTCGAAGTCTGGATCAGCGAGAATCTCGACGGCTTCCTCGATGGGCTCCCGACGCAGTCCACCGCACAGAAGATCCTCGCCGGGCTCCACGAGGCGGGCGGTGAGGCTCCGAAGATCTACCTCGAAGGGCAGGCGCTCGCGTGGAAGACGACGGCGAGCGACCTTGTCTCCCATGCGGAGGATCTCCGCCTCGGGGCCTCCGACTTCGTGCGTGAGCTGCGGTCCGGGAACCCGGCTGTGAAGGCGGCTGCGGAGGCGGCCAACCCCGGCGGAATGCGCTGGGCGGCGGACGAGGCGGAAGACCTCGCTCGGCGACTCTCCCGAGCGGGCAAGGCGCTGCCGGTCGTGGGCTGGGGCATCGACATCTGGAACCTGGGTTCCGACATGTCCACAGGTGACGACCCCTCCTCCACTGCTGTGGAGATCGGCGGCGGTGTCGTCGGCGGCATCGCTGCCACCGCCGGCGTCGCGGCTCTCGCCGCGGCGGGCGTGATCACCCTGCCGGTCTGGGGCACTGCGGTCGTCGTCGGCGGGGCTGCGGTGGCAGTGGGCGCCGGCGCTGTCTGGGCGTACGAGAGCTGGGTGCCGCAGGACGTGCGGGAGTCCATCGATGCAGGGATGGAGAACGCATGGGACGCGACCACGGACTTCGCCGAGGACGCGTGGGAGAACACCACCGATTTCGTCGGCGACGTCGGTGACGGCGTCGGGAAGGCGTGGAAGGGTCTGTTCGGGTGATGGGGCAGGAGAAGACCGCGGAGACCGTCTGGGTTCCCGGCCATGCCGGATGGCAGGGCCAGAAGGGGTCGACGACGGGGCTGGTGGTGCTCGGCGTCGTGCTCACGGCAGCAGTCGTCTTCTATGCGGTCACACTGCTGGCTGACCCCGCCCCGGCCATGAAGCTCCTCGGATCGGGGGTCGTGCTGGCGGTCGGCGTCGCGGCGTGGCTGTTGACCGCTCATCTCCGGATCGAACGGGTGAGGGTCGTACGGGTTGCGGTCGACGGATCGACGGTCGTGTTCGGCGGTGCGGCGGAGGTCGTCTGGCCGCTGCGCGCGTTCGTCGCAGCCGGAGCGCTGCTCCTCGCCGGATGGGCGTGGAGCATCTTCACCGTTCCTGCCGAACGGATGACGATACTGACTCTGCTGGGCGTGCCGGTGATCGGGCTGATCCTGCTCACCGTCGGCGTGCGCTCGTGGTTCCGTCCTCTCGACGGCCATCGCCTCACCCTGCGTCGTGACGGGATCGAGCTGCGGATTCCACGCAACCGCGTGAATGCGGCCTGGGATGAGATCTCGGCTGCATCGTTGGAGGGCGATCGCGTGGTCGTCCGGACGACGACGACGCGTCCATCCTCGTGGGCGACGCGCGATCTCGCGAGTGATCCGGTGATCCTCGCGGAACTCGTCTCCTTCTACGGGAAACGCCCCGAGGCCCGCGCCGAGATCGGAGCGGGAACTCTCGCTCGACTTCGCTCGGGAGACTTCTGAGCGCGAGACATGTGAACCCGCGAGCTCAACGCGTGGCGTCGGCCAGATGACGCGCGTCGTGACTCAGCACCTTGACGATGATGCCGTGGCGACGCAGCTCCTTGGCGGTACGCGCGCCCTCTTCGGAGTCGCGGCCGAGAGCGTTGATGTTCGCCACGACCAGGACGTCACCGGGCTTCAGTGTGCTGATCAATCGCGACAGCCGATCGCTCCAGCTCTCGAGGATGTCGGGAGCGGGGTGCCGGAATCCTTCGATCGGCACCCCGAAACGCGTGAGATCGTCGCGCTGCTCGACCACCGAGGGCATGCCCTCGCGGGAGACCACGAGCCCGACCAGACGTGAACCGTCAGGGCGTGCGAGCCAGAAGTCGCGATTCTGCTGCAGTTCGGTGAAGCACTTGGGGCACTCCGCAGCCGCGTGCGGCAGATGCAGCGGGCTCGTCAGGGCCTCGTCGACGGATGCCGTCGCCTTCATGGGATCGATCGTCTCGCTCATCGCGCACCTCCGGCATCCATTCTGCCCTGCGCGGAGCCGGAGCGGTGACCTTTCAGAGCATCCCGAGGGCTGTGACCGCGTCCCGTTCCTCGACGAGCTCGGCCACCGAGGCGTCGATGCGCGTGCGGGCCCACTCGCTGACCTCGAGCCCCTCGACGATCTGCCATTCTCCGTCGACCGACCGCACGGGGAACGACGAGATCAGGCCGGCGGGCACGCCGTACTCGCCATGCGAGACCACGCCGGCCGAGGTCCAGTCGTCGGTGCCGCGCACCCAGTCGCGCACATGCTCGATCGTGGCGTTCGCGGCGGAGGCGACGGACGATGAGCCGCGCACCTCGATGATCTCGGCACCTCGCTTCGCGACCCGGGGGATGAAGGTCTGCTCGAGCCACGTGGGCACATCGCCGACGATGGCCTCGAGCGCATCCGCGACGGGCTTGCCGCCGACGGTCGCGTGCGAGACGTCGGGGAACTGCGTCGCGGAGTGATTGCCCCAGATCGGCACACGTCGCACGGTGTCGACCGGCACGGCGAGCGTCTGTGCCAGCTGGGCTCTGGCGCGATTCTCGTCGAGCCGGGTGAGCGCCGCGAATCGCTCGGCCGGAACGCCGTCCGCCGAGGCCGACGCGATCAGCGCGTTCGTGTTCGCCGGGTTGCCGACCACCGTGACCCGCACGCCATCCGCGGCATGGGCGGCGATCGCGGCACCCTGGGGGCCGAAGATGCCGGCGTTGGCCGCGAGCAGGTCTCCGCGCTCCATGCCCGGCCCGCGCGGTCTCGCGCCGACGAGCAGAGCGAGATCGCACCCGTCGAAGCCGACGGCCGGGTCGTCCGTGACCTCGACGTGCTCGAGCAGTCCGAAGGCGCCGTCCTGCAGTTCGAGGGCCGCACCCTCGGCGGCGCCGAGCCCCTGAGGGATCTCCAGCAGCCGCAGCCGTACCTTCTCGTCGGGGCCCAGCAGGTCTCCCGCGGCGATCCTGAAGAGCAGTGCGTAGCCGATCTGTCCGCCCGCACCCGTGAGCGTGATGGTGGTCGTCATGCCTCGAGCCTACGACGGTGCGAGCCCGTGGTGCAGAGTACCCTCGTGGCATGACCTTCAACCCTGACGCAGACGTCTCCGGCAACACGGCCCGCCGACGTGGCCGTGGTGCCGTCGTAGCCGGAGCGGGCGGCGTCGGCCTGCTCGGCATCATCGCCCTGATCGCCGGACCCCTGCTCGGCATCGATCTGACCGGCCTCCTGGGCGGCGGCACGACCGGTGGCGGGACGGAGCCGCAGGGGGGCAGTGTGATCGAGAACTGCCAGACCGGCGAGGATGCCAACGAGAACGTCGACTGCCGTGTCGCCGCATCCCAGCTCGCGCTCGACGGTTACTGGGAGGACTACATCGATCCGTATCGGCCGCCGCAGCTGATCGTGGTCGATGGAGCGACCTCGACCGCCTGCGGCACCGCGTCGAACGCGGTCGGTCCCTTCTACTGCCCGCCGGATGAGACGGTCTACATCGACCCCACGTTCTTCGATCTGATGGAGCAGCAGTTCGGAGCATCCGCCGGCAACCTCGCCCAGCTGTACATCGTCGGGCACGAGTGGGGACACCACATCCAGTACATCACCGGCGTCATGGACAGGTACCCGAACAACGGCACGGGGCCGGACAGCAACGGCGTGCGCGTCGAGCTGCAGGCCGACTGCTATGCGGGTGCGTGGATCGGGCAGATGACGAAGGAGAAGGACCCCGACGGGGTTCCTTACCTCCTGCCGCCGACCGAGGCGGAGCTCGAGGACGCCCTGAACGCCGCGAACACCGTCGGCGACGACAACATCCAGCAGCAGTCGTCCGGCACCGTCAATCCCGAGAGCTTCACGCACGGCACGAGTGTGCAGCGCAAGGCCTGGTTCGCCCAGGGATACACCAACGGTCTGGACGTCTGTGAGCAGCCGCTGACCGTGTCCGGCGGAGAGCTGTAGGCAGGCGCGATGGACCTGGACGCGCTGTACCCGCCCATCGAGCCCCATGAGACGGGCGAGCTGCTCGTCGGTGACGGACACCGCATGTACTGGGAGGTCAGCGGGAACCCCGAGGGCAAGCCCGTGGTCTTCCTCCACGGCGGACCGGGCAGTGGCACCTCGCCCTGGCAGCGACGATTCTTCGACCCGGAGGTCTACCGCATCGTGCTGCTCGACCAGAGGGGCTGCGGGCGCAGCACCCCGCACGCGAGTGCGCCGGACGCCGACCTCCGCTTCGTCACCACCGCGCACCTGATCGCCGACATCGAGCTGCTGCGCAAGAACCTCGGCGTCGAGCAGTGGCAGGTGTTCGGGGGATCGTGGGGTAGCGCGCTCGCACTCGCCTATGCGCAGGCTCATCCGGATGCCGTCAGCGAGCTGATCCTGCGAGGCATCTTCACCCTTCGGCGCGCAGAGCTCGAATGGTTCTACGAGGGCGGGGCCGCCGCGCTGTTCCCCGACCTGTGGGAGGAGTTCATCGCTCCGATTCCGGTGCTCGAGCGCTCGCACATGATCGAGGCCTACCACCGGCGTCTGTTCGACGCCGACCCTGCGGTGCATGGTCCGGCGGCGGTGGCCTGGTCACGGTGGGAGGCGTCGACCGTGACCCTTCGCCCGGACGCCGCGCAGATCGAGGCGATGTCAGACCCGGACACGGCTATCGCCTTCGCCCGGATCGAGAATCACTTCTTCGTGAATCGCGGATGGTGGAGCGAGGGTCAGCTGATCGACGGTGTCGACGGCATCCGCCATATCCCGACGGTCATCGTGCAGGGACGCCACGACGTGTGCACGCCGATGATGACGGCGTGGGATCTGCACGTGGCCTGGCCGGAGGCGGAGTTCGTCGTGGTCGACGACGCGGGTCACTCGGCGACGGAGCCCGGCATCCAGCGAGCGCTGCGTGCAGCGACCGACCGCTTCTCGGCCTGACGGCTCGCGGCCGCAGGGAGTGCGTCAGGCGCGCAGAGCCGCAGTCAGCGTCTTCACCAGCCGGATCAGACCGCCGTCGGCGCGGAATCGCGTGAGCCCTTCGCTGACCGTCGCCCCCGTGCGCGCGGAGACGAACCACGGCGGCTTCGGGAGGATGCTGAGGCGTCCGCCGCCATTCGCCACCGGGAGCGACCGGGGGAAGGGACGGAACGGTCCGCGGATCACCGAGCGCTCGACGCGGTCGAGCAGGAGCGCGTTGTGGACCACTCCGATGCCGCTGCCGACGTCGGCGATCGTGCTGCCGGGGAATGCTCCCCAGGTCATCGTCGGGGTGATGAAGCCGAAGGCGGTCCAGCCGTTGATCGCGATAGACCCGTAGCGCAGGGCGGCGATGGCACGGTCGAATCCGGCGCCGAGGGCCTTCTCGGTCGACGGCTCGATGAGCAGGTTCGCCCCGAGGGTCCCCTGCAGCCGGTCATTCGCATAGGCCACCGCCGAGTCGAGGAACTCCTGACCGGTTCCGGCGAGCGAGACGACGCCCAGCACCGGGGCGAAGTACTCGGTGCTCTGCAGCGCCGTGGCGTCGTCGCCGTCGGAGACCTCGACCAGCACCCTGTCGCCGAGCACGAGGGCATCAGGGTACGCGTCGGTCGCGAGGTGCATCCGCGAGGGGGAGCCCGGGTACCAGATCGGTCGTTCCGGAGCGTTCGCATAGGCGCGGCGGAGGGCCGCCCGGAAGTCATCGGCCTGCGCCCAGTCGGAGGACATGATGACGACCTGTCCGGCGATGCAGTTGTGGCCGCTGTTCTGCAGGCGCATGGTGGCGACGTGCTCGGCCTGGTACGTGAGATCGGCGTCGGTCCACTCGCCCGGCACGATGATGATGGGCGATACTCCGCCGAGCTCGGCGGTGATGGGCTTCTTCAGCAGCGGGCGGTCCTCACGGCGTCGCCGGGTGGCGGCAGCTCCGGTACCCCACACGATCGTGTCGAAGGTCGCGGCCGATCCGGTGATGTGCACGTGCGCGAGGCCGGAATGCCCGGTGAGGTAGGTGCCGACCTCGGGCCCGCCACGGGTGATGCGCAGCAGTCCTGGGCCGATGAGCGGTGCGAGCGCCCGCTTGTAGACGGGCACCAGCGCATCCTGGGTCGGATTGACCTTGAGCAGCGCCGTGCGATTGTGCGCGAGCAGTTCGTAGAGCACGTCGAGCACGGGGATCGAGGTGATGTTGCCGGCGCCGAGCACGAGCCCCACGCCCCCCGATTCCGAGGGCGTGCGCTGGGCCAGTCCGGCCGCGGCGCGTGCGCCGTTCGGGGTCACCCCGGGTTCGAGCCAGACCTCGCCCGTGTAGCCCGAGAGCAGGAACCGATCGAGGCCCGTGAGAGGGAAGGCATGCACGCGGGTGCGTCCACCCGGGGCGCGGTCGATCGTGATCCCGTCGAGCGGGTTGGTGCCGTGCGCGAGGCGCGCGAGGGTCTCGATGTAGGCGTCGAGGGCGCCGAGAACGCTGTAGGGACCGCTGAGCCATTCCTCGCCACGCAGCGGATGCCGGGCGTCGAGGCCCTTCGAGGCGGCTGCGGTGTGCGCCCAGTCCTCAGCAGCGGCGGCGACGCTCGAGCGGACGGCCCGCAGGAGCGTGACCCGCTGAGCCAGTGTCAGCGCTGCCCAGGTTCGGGTGCCGGCGTGCAGGTCCTCGATCGCGGTGTCGAGGCGAGTGCGTTCGGCCTCGCCCAGCTCGGGGCTCGCCGTCGAAGCGGCGGGCGTTGTCGCAGAAGTCATCGGCGTCTCCTTCGGACGGGATCCCAGCTTATGTCGCGTACTCCGGTCGGGTGTCGATGTCGGCGCGACGCAGACGGTAGTGGCGGAGCGTCAGCAGGCTCGCTGCCATCAGGAACGAGGGAAGGATGCTGAACGCGAGCACGATGCCCGTGATCGCGGCATCCGGTTGTGAGGCTGTGGCACCTGCGACGCTCGACACGTAGCCCGTCGCGGCGAGGGTGAGGGACACAGCGCTCGCTCCGAGCGCGAACCCGATGGTCTCTCCCGCCGTCCACACTCCCGTGAAGGTGCCCGCCTGCCCGCGCCCGCTGTGCCGCTCATCGTGCGAGATCACGTCGGGGAGCATCGCCATGGGCAGCGACTGCAGTCCGGCGTAGGCGATGCCCGCCACCGCGATCGAGCCGTACATCCATGCTCCCGGCGTCCAGACCGCGACGACGAGCGATGCGGCGGCGGTCAGGAAGACCCCGCTCGCGATCGCGAACGCCCGCTCCTTGCCCAGGCGTCGCGCCACGATCGTCCAGCCGGGCGTCGCCACCAGGGCGGGACCGACGAGCGCCAGGAAGACCAGCGTGACGGCGTCCTCCGAGCGCAGCACCCAAGTGGCCACGTACTGCGCGCCGGCGAGCATCGTGCCGGTGGCGAGCGCCTGCAGCAGGAACGTGCCGAGCAGTGCGCGGAAGGGCTGGCTGCGACGCAACGTGCGCAGGCCCGCAGCGTACTGCTCACGCAGGCCCACGGGGGCGAGGGCCTTCGGTCGGTCAGCCGCGGCCATGCTCCGCGCGGCCGCATCGGCTGTCCGCGATGCGATGAGCATGCCGATGCCGATGACCACACCGGCGACCACGCCCATCAGCAGGTATCCCGTGACGGGGTCGGCGGTCGCGCGTCTCAACTCGGGTCCGCCGGCGCCGAAGAGCAGAATGGATGCGGTGAGCACGACCACGCGCCACCCGAGCAGGCGGGTGCGCTCGTCGTACCCTGACGTCAGCTCGGCGGGCAGCGCGACGTAAGGCACCTGGAACAGGCTGAATGACGTCGCGGTGGCGAGGAACGCGAGCAGCACGCACGCCGCGCCGGCGAGGGGCCCCCACGCCGGCGGCACCGCGAAAGTCAACGCGAAGAACACGGGGAGTGTCAGAGCGCCGACGACCATGAGTCCGCGACGCGAACCGGTCTTCGCGTACTGGCGGTCCGAGGCTGCGCCGATCAGGGGGTCGATGACGACGTCCCAGATCTTCGCCGCGGTCACGATGAGACCGGCCGCGAGTGCGGCGACGCCGAGATTGTCGGTCAGGAAGTACGTCAGCACGAGCCCGGGCAGCGTGGCGTAGCCGCCTGTGCCGAGCGAGCCGATCGCGTACAGGGCGACCGTGCGAACGGGCAGGCGGACGGACGCTCGTTCGGGCCGAGCCGCGGTGCTCATCGCGCCAGTGTATCGGTGCGCGACGAGGCCGCTTCAGGTCAGATCAGGGAGAGTTCGCGGAGCTTCGACTCGACGTCCGCGTTCGACGGCTCGACGTGGTGCGAGGAATCGGGGTAGACCACGACGGGGATGTTCGTGCGACCGGAGATCTCCTTCGCGACGTCGGCCGCGGAGGGGTCGGCGACGAGGTCGACATAGGTGTACTCCACGCCGAGGGAGTCGAGCTGCTTCTTGGTGCGGATGCAGTCGCGGCACCAATCGGCACCGAACATCGTGATGGCGGAGTCTGCAGGAGAAGTCATGTATCCAGCGTAGAGCCGCTCGGCTGGGCAGGCGCCGAGACGGCGGATGCGGCGATGCGACTGATCCGCCATTGATAGATAAGGGTAACCTTACCTATACTCGGGCGTATGAACAGCGCATGCGAGCACCTCGAGGATCCGGACTGGGAGAACATCGAGGGAGTCGTGCTGATCGCGGGTGATTCGACCGATGCCGGGGCCATCGCCGCCATCGCCGCTCGCATGCCGTGGGATGCCGAGGGGGTCATCCTCATCGAGGCGGCCGCTCGCATCCAGTTCCGCCACATCGACGTGCCCGAGGGAGTGTCCGTGCGGTGGCTGCTGCGCGGTGACGGTGCCCGTCAGCATGCGAAAGGCGAGCGCCTCGCGAACGCGGTGCACTCCTGGTGCGTCGAGTGGACGTGCGCGGAGCCGGCGCTGCAATGGACGGTCTGGCTCGGTGCGCACACGCCGCCGCACGTCGCACGGATGGCGCGCAGCCTGCTCGGCGTCGCGAACTGACTGACGGCAGGGTCCGGCCCGGGCCCGCCCCGCCGTCAGTCAGGGGCAGTCAGCGCGTCGCGAGCGCAGGAGCGCCGCCGACGGTCGCGCCTGCGCTGATCGCATCGAGCGCACGACGCAGCGACGAGCTCGACGTGTGTGCGGTGTACGGGAAGTACACGACCTCGACGCCGACCTCCCCGAACTCCCTCTCGAGCCGCAGGCCCTTCTCGGTGCCCCGCCAGTCGTCGCCCTTGAAGAAGTGCGTGAACTGCACGTCTCGCCACGAATCCATCTTCGACGGCGTGGTCTCGACGTACACATCATCGACGAACGAGATGTGACGGACGATCTCCGCCCGCTCAACGGTCGGGATGACGGGCTCGATGCCCTTCACCTGCCGCAGCATCTCATCGCTGACGACACCGGCGACGAGAATGTCGCAGTGCTGCTTGGCGTGACGAAGAAGGTTGAGATGCCCGACGTGAAACAGGTCGAAAGCACCCACGGCATAGCCGATGCGCGTCCCCATGATCTCCCCAGATCAGTATTTCCCCAGAGGCGGATCCCCATCCGCCCAGCGACTCCCACAGCCGCATCCCGTCACTCTAGCAGGTCGCGGTTTCCCGACGCATAGGAACACATGGAACTATGGAGTCCGCAGTGATGCCGGTACAGGCGAAGGGGGCGGACAGTGGGGACAGCGGTCACCGTCATCGTGCCGACCTTCAACGAACGCGACAACGTCGCTGAACTGGTGGCCCGCACCGCGCTCGCGCTCGCCGCGTACGACGCCGAGATCCTGTTCGTCGACGACAGCACAGACAGCACGGCCGCCGAGGTCGAGCGGGTGGCAGCCGATGCTCCGCTGCCCGTGCGCGTGATCCACCGGGCCGACAACACCGGTGGGCTCGGGGGAGCGGTCGTCGTCGGGCTGGAGGCCGCACAGCACGATCTCTGCATCGTCATGGACGGCGACCTGCAGCATCCGCCCGAGCTGCTTCCCGTTCTCCTGGGAAGGCACGGCGAAGGCGACGCCGATCTCGTCGCCGCCTCGAGATACATCGGCGGCGGCGACACGAGCGGCTTGGGAACGGCCGTCCGCTTCGGTGTCTCCAGGGCGGCCACCTGGCTGACACGGGCGATGTTCCCGATCCGTCTCGCCCGCAGCACCGATCCGATGACCGGGTTCTTCCTCGTCGACCGGTCGCGTCTGCACCTGGCAGCCCTCAAGCCGCAGGGATTCAAGATCCTCCTCGAGATCCTCGCTCGCACGGACCTCCGCATCGCCGAGGTGCCGATGGAGTTCGGCGAGCGTCGTCACGGGACCTCCAAAGCGAGCCTGCGTCAGGGGGCGACTTTTGTCGCGCACCTGGCCAGACTCCGATTCGGCAAGATGTCGCTCTTCGCGATCATCGGAGTGATCGGCGCGGCCGCGAACCTGGGGATCATGTGGCTGCTCACCGCCGCAGGTGTTCCTTATATATGGGCCGCGATCATCGGCGCCGAGGTCACGATCATCGGCAACTTCCTCCTGCAGGAGCGGTTCGTCTTCGCAGACATGCGCACGGACGCACGCGGACTGGGCGGGCGATTCGCCGCGTCGTTCACCTTCAACAACGTCGAAGCCGCACTGCGGATCCCCGTGATGGCGCTCATGGTCGAGACCTGGCATATCTCCAGCGTGCTCGCGACGGGGCTGTCGCTCATCGTCGCCTTCTTCGCGCGATTCCTCTTCCACTCCCTCGTGGTCTACGCGCCGCAGCGGCGGGCGAAGGAGGCGACGCAGGACGGGGAGCCGAAGCCGGACACGGCGACGCTGCGCATCATACGGGCGATCGATGCCGAGGCGATGAAGCCCGGCGAGCTCTGAGCCGAAGAGCGTACGACCGGGGCCGCCGGTGCTGCGGATGGCCGCGCTCCGACGCCGGGATCGAGCGACGTCGATGGCGTGCGAGGATGTCAGGCGGGGAGGCGACATGAAGCGCAAGGCACTGGGGGCCGTGATCGCGCAGGCGGCGCAGGCGGGTATCGGTCTGCTCCTGCAGATCCTCGTCGCCCGAATGCTCGGCATCGAGGAGTACGGCCGATTCGCGATCCTGTACGGTGTGGTGATCGTCGCCACCGCTGTCGTCACCGGCCTCGTCGGCGATTCCCTCGTGGTGCTCGACCGCTCGCAGCGCCCGATCAGGGCAGGCCTCGAGGCGATGCTGCTCGCATCATCCGCGGTGCTGGCGGTCGGCTCCTTCCTGATCGCCTGGCTCACCGGATTCTCTGACGCAGCGGAATCGGCGCTGTTCGCACTTGCCCTCGCCGCGTTCGCGGTCGAGGAGATCGTCCGGCGGATGCTGATCGCGCATCTGTTGTTCATCCGCACCGCGATCACCGACGTCGCAGGATTCGTCGTCGCGCTCGCCATCATCCTCACGGTGCATGTCACGGGCACCCTGACACTCGCCGCCTTCCTCGGCGGCATCGCCGCGGGACAGATCGTCGCGACGTTCGTCGGCTGGTTCCTGTCACCTCGGAGCGACAGGCGTCTCGTGGGCCTCCGTGGTGCGGACATGGCCGCGGTCTGGCGGTACGGAATGTGGCGTGGGCTTCAGCAGGTGCTGCGCCCGAGCCTGTTCACCGTGCTGCGTCTGCTGGTGCTCGCCGGCGCCGGGCTCACCGCCGTCGGTCTGCTCGAGGCCGCTCGCACCTACACCTCTCCGCTGATCCTCGTGATAGGCGGGCTCTCGTCCTTCCTCTTCGTGCGCTTCGCCGACCAGCACAAGGCAGGCGGAAGCGGATCCGTACGCGAGGCCGACCGTGTCGTGGTCTTCCTGCTCGCAGGCACGGTGGTGATGAGCGCGATCGCCGTGGTGCTCATCCCGTGGGTGAGTCCGCTCCTGTTCGATGTCGAGGTCGACCCGCTTGCTGTGATCGCATGGCTGGCCTACGGAATGTCCGTCGCTGTCGTGACCCCGTACGGGGCGTTGGGGGCGGTCGCCGGTCGCCAGGTAGCGGTATTCGTGATCCGTCTCTCCGACACGATCCTCGCGATCGTGGCCGCGATCGTGATGATCGCGCTGGGTGCGCAACCGTCGACGCTGCCGTTCGCGCTCGCCGTCGCATCACTGCTCGGGGGTCTGGGCCTGCGTTGGCTGGTCGTCGCGGGTCGTGGCCCCGGCAGCCCGCGTGGTGACAGAGCACAGGACCGTGAATGATAGGTTTAGGCCCTGTCTTCGGCTGAGGGGGTTGGCGATGGAAGATGTCCCTTATGGACGTATCCTGCGCGAGGGATGGGTTGTCATCGTCGTACTCGCGGTACTCGGTGCCGGCATGGGGTGGTTCGTCACGAAGCTGTTGCCCGAGACGTACGCGGCCACGTCGACACTGCTGCTCCGCGTCGATTCGACCGAGGCGTCTCTCTTCGAGCGGAATCAGTTCAGCCTCGCCCGCATCAAGTCCTATCCGCCGCTGGTCGACAGCCCCGAGGTGATCGACAAGGTGCGCGCAGAACTCGACCTCGACGAGGACGAGTACACCGACCGTGACATTCGACAGATGCTGTCCGCCGAGAACACGGCCGACACGGTGCTGCTCGTGGTGCGCGCTGATGCTCCCACCGCTGAGCTCGCCACCGACATCGCCAACTCGGCCGCGACGCATCTCTCGGAGCTGATCGGCGAGACCGAGAACGACGAGGACGACGCCCGGTACACCGTGGCACTCGATCAGGTGCTTCCGGCGGTCGCTCCCCTTGCGCCGATCTCGCCTCAGGTGACCGCGATCACCGGACTCGGCGGCATCGCGGGCCTCGCGCTCGGCGCCATCATCGCGGTCTATCGCACGACGACGAACCGTCGGCTTCGGACCATCTCCGACGTGCGGCGCTCCTCGGGTCTCCCGGTCATCGGGCAGATCCCGCGGCGCAGTCGACTCCGTCCCGATGACGGCTCCGGCGCGATCGTCGCATACGAGGAGGCGGCCGGGAACCTCGTGGCGCTCGCCGGAGGGCGCATGCGAACGCATGTGCTCGTCCCCGCCTCGGACGGAGCGATCGACGACGATGCGGTCACCGGGATGCTCGAAGCGCAGCGTCTGATCGGCGCGACCGCCTGTGTCATCGATACCCGCGAGGCCCACGTTGCCGGTCATGGGCACACCCTGAACGAGGTGCTCGACGGGGCGACGATCTCGGACGATGAGGACAAGAGAGCGGTCCTCGTCGCCGCGGAGCCCATCACGCTCGAGAGGCTCGTCTCCGAGCTCCCCGAGCTGGTCAGCTCCATGCACGACAGCTTCGACGTGGTGATCGTCGTGTGCGAACCCGGCGCATCCGCGCTCATCGAACAGCTCATGGGCCCGGGCGCCGGTCTCATCATCACGGTGAGGCACAACTCGACGTCGGCGACCGACCTCGTCGCCGTGGCGACACGGTTGCGGGTCATGGGCGTCCGCCCTCTGGGCGTCGTCATGCTGCACACGGGGTCTCGGTCGCTGGGCTCGATCGCCGAGTCGTGGCGAGTCTCCGATCGCGACACCGTCGCCGCGGGCGCCGGAGGCTCGCATGCTCGCTCCGACTGATCTTCAGCGCCCGCCTCGGCAGCAGTCCGCGCACCATCCCAGCGCGGCGAGAGTGGCGGTGGTGGGGGCTCTCTATGTGCTGATCATCGTGAGCGTGATCCCCTGGCGCAGCGCGACGATCTACTCCGGCGGCGCGGATGGGGTGGTTGTCGCCAAGGCGTTCATCGCGCTTCTCGCGCTCGCCGCGACGGTCGCGCTGGCGGCGAGGACGCGCGAGCGGGTCGCCGTCGGTATCGCACCCGCGGGAGTGATCGCCGTCGCGCTGCTCGTCAGTGTTCTCGGGTCGATTCTCGCGGGCAACGACTCTGCGACGATCGTCCTCGTCGGCAGGATGTTCCTGGTGATGGCGACGATCCTCTTCCTCCTCACGACGGTGCCGTGGGTGACGAGCATCGTGTGCCTGCTCGCGGCGATGGCCTCAGTGGCCGTCGTCGCGGCGGTGACCGGACTGCCGAGCCTGGCGGCGAGCGGTCGTCTCGGTGGGGGTATCCCCGAGATCCACCCGAACGAACTCGCCGGCCTTGTGGCGGCGCCGATCGTCGGTCTCGTCATCCTCATGCTGCGCAACGGCGTGCGGGTCTGGCGGCTGCTCGCCGCCGTCCTCCTGGTCGGCATCGCCGTGGCGAGCGGATCACGCACCGGCCTGCTCGCGATCGTGGTCGGAATCGGCGTCGCAGTGGTGGTCAACGGCATCCGGGACCGCAGCGTCGTCTACCTTCTTCTCGGCGCTCTTCCACTCGGCTACGCGATCGGGTCGTTCACCGACGTCTTCGGCAGCCTCGCCACCCGAGCAGGGTCGAACGACACCTCCACCGCTCTCGACTCGCGTTTCGACGTGTGGAGGGTCGTGATCGGATGGGACTGGAGCGAATGGCAGAAGTGGATCGGCATCGGCCTCTCCGCCAAGAAGATCCCGGTCGACATCAAATGGCGTGACGAGCAGGTGCTCGACAGCAGTTGGGCCTCGCTGCTCGCCCAGACGGGGCTCATCGGCACCGCGCTGATCGGAGCGCTGATCGTGTGGTGCGTGGCGAGCGCGCTGATCTCATCTCGGCGCCGATGGCTCATCACGCCTTTGCTGACGCTGGTCATCATCCGCTCCGTCACGGAGAGCGGTCTCATCGACAGTGCGACTGCCTTCATCCTGTTCTTCGTCGTGGCCTCATTGCTCACCCATCGTTCCAGGCACGCCGATGACCCTGTCGGACCCGAATACGATCGGGTGGACGGGCGCCGGTCGCGACAGGCGAGTCTCACCTAGAATGTCGGAATATCCGTGTCGTCGACGCGGAGACCCGGCGCGGAGGAGAGACCAGTGACTGAGTCGGTCGGAGGTCCGCAGCGGCGGATGGGGTGGCGTGGATGGACGATCGTCGGCGTGGTCGCCGTGCTCCTCATCGGCGGGATCGTGTGGGGCGTGATCGCGAACAGCAACTCAGGTCAGGGGGAGCCCGGCGCGTCGACCACACCGGGGGTCACCACCACACCGGGACCGACGCCGACACCACAGCCCACCGAATTCGAGACTCCGACGCCCGGTGCCACCGACGACGTCGCGAAGCCCGGCAACGGTGAAGAGGTGCCTCTCGACGAACCCGCCCCCGCGGTCGACGGCGTGGTCGCCGAAGTCACGACGATCGAGTCGATCACCGCAGGCAACGACATCCCGGGCGAGCCCAGCGGGCCGGCGATCCAGGTGACTGTCCGCCTCACGAACGATTCGGATGCGCCCGTCGACACGGCGGGGGCGAACGTCACGCTGACCTATGGCGGGGACGACCGGCTTCCCGCGGCGGGCTTGACCGGCGAGGGCACCACAGTGTGGCCGGATTCCATCCCGGCAGGCGCCAGCGCGGATGCGATATACCAGTTTGCAGTTCCCTCTTCTCCTGACGGGGACGTGCGTGTTACTGTCGATATATTGGCCGCTGCGCCAAACGTCGTCTTCGTCGGTCCTCGACCTTAGGTCGTCACCGTCGGACGACGGATTACTGGGGAATCATCGTTCGGTGCCAATGTAGGGGTTGAGCGCGAACGGTCCATCATCTGGGGAGATGAACGATGGGCACTACAGCTCTGTCTTGGGGACGCCGCGCACGGGGAGCATCGATCGCGATCGCGATGACGCTCGCCATAGCCTTCGGATCGCTGGTGGCGATCTCGCCGGCTCAGGCGGACGTCAGTCCACCCGAGGGGGAAGCGCCGACGGTGACCGCCGACTCGCTTCCGACGGTTCAGATCAACGGCATCGTCTGGGATCAGGCAGTCGTGGGCAACGTCGTCTACGCGGCCGGAAAGTTCACCAGCGCACGCCCGGCGGGCGCGGCCGCGGGGACGAACGAGACGCCCCGATCGAACCTGCTGGCCTACGACATCCGCACGGGCGCGCTGATCACGTCGTTCGCCCCCTCGATCAACGGCCAGGTGCGCCAGGTCGAGGCCTCGCCCGACGGAACGCGGCTCTACATCGTCGGCGACTTCACCACGGTGAACACCCAGACGCGCAACCGCGTCGCCGCGTTCGATCTGCCCAGCGGCAACCTGGCCGCGTTCAACCCGAACTCCAACGGCGTCACCTCCGGCGTGGCCGCGACCAACGACACCGTGTACATCACCGGCACGTTCGGCCGAGTCTCGGGCAACGACCGCTCCGGCGCCGCAGCCTTCACCCGCAGCGGCACTCTGCTCCCCTGGGCGCCCGTGCTCGAGTCACGTCAGGGCCGCGTCGTCACCGTCTCTCCCGCGGGTGACAAGGTCGTGCTCGGCGGAAACTTCCTGACCCTCAACGGCAGCTCCAATCCCGGTTACGGACTGGCCATGGTGTCGGCATCCGACGCCTCGCTGCTGCCCTTCTCCGCGAACAACGTGATCCGCAACGCCGGTCTCGACGCGGCGATTCTCTCGCTCAAGTCCGACGGCGACGACATCTACGGCACCGGCTACGTCTTCGGCAACGGCGGCAACCTCGAGGGCTCGTTCCGTGCGTCGTGGTCGAGTGGCAACCTGGTCTGGGTCAACGACTGCCACGGCGACCAGTACGACGTCGAGCCCATGGGCGACAGCGTGTACGCGGCTGGCCACTCGCACTACTGCGGCAGCCTCGTCGACGGATTCCCGCAGAGCGACCCCTGGTCGTTCTACCGCGGCCTGGCCGTCACAAAGGACGTCGAGCGCACCACGCCCTATGGCCTGAACCTCGGCTACTACGACTTCGGCGGAAACCCCGCACCCAAGCTGCAGCACTGGTTCCCCGCCTTCAACGCGGGCAACGTCAGTGGCGCATCGCAGGGTCCGTGGTCGGTCTCCTCCAACAGCGAGTACCTCGTGTACGGCGGCGAGTTCACCCGGGTGAACAACACCGGGCAGCAGGGCCTCGCCCGCTTCGCCGTGACCAGCAAGGCTCCGAACGCACAGGGCCCTATCCTCTGGAACACCGCGTGGCCGGCATCCTCGATCGCGCTCACCGGCGGATCGATCCGCGTGAGCTGGCCACTCAACTACGACCGTGACAGCGAGTTCCTGAAGTACGAGGTCCTGCGCGACAACGTGGTCGTCAAGACCTACGAGAAGATCCGGTCGAAGTCCGCCGACTGGGGCCTGCCCCCGATGGCGTTCGTCGACACCACCGTCACGAACGGCACGAGCTACACATACCGGGTGCGCGCCACGGATAACGAAGGTCATTCGATCCTCGGCGGGACGACGACCGTGACGGCGTCCGGCTCGGCGGCTCCGAGTGCGTACCGTACCGCGGTGCTCGAGGACGCGCCCCTGAGCTACTGGCCGCTCGACGACTCGTCCGCGAGCCTCTCGTACGACTGGGCCGGTGCATCGGACCTCGCGGTACGCAGCGGCGTCACCCGCGGAACCTCGGGCGCCATGCTCTCGGATTCCCGTGACGCCTCCGACTTCGACGGCTCGGCCAACGGCTTCGCGTCGACCACCTCGGCCATCGCCGGCCCTGACACCTTCGGTGTCGAGGCCTGGTTCAAGACGACATCCACCGACGGCGGCAAGATCGTCGGCTTCGGCAGCAGCTCGACCGGCACATCCGGCAGCTATGACCGCCACGTCTACATGGAGGCCAGCGGACGCGTCACCTTCGGCGTCTACCCCGGCTCATCTCAGACGATCAGTTCGTCGTCCGCATTCAACGACGGTCAGTGGCACTACATGTCCGCCGGCCTCAGCGACGGCGGCATGGTGCTCTACATCGACGGCGTCCGGGTCGCCCAGCGCACCGATGTCACCTCTGCCCAGCCGTACAACGGGTACTGGCGCGTCGGTGGAGACACCTCCTGGTCTGGAGCCGCGTTCTTCGACGGTCAGATCGACGAGGTCGCCATCTACGGGGCTCCGCTGACGCGCGAGCAGGCAGCCGCCCATTACACCGCATCCGGGCGCGAGCTCGAGGGCTCGACCGCACCGAGCGACGCATACGGCGCAGCCGTCTACGCCGCCGACCCCGCGCTGTACTGGCGTCTCGGCGAGTCGACCGGCAGTGTCGCGGCAGACGCCTCCGGTTACAACCAGAAGGGCAACTACTTCGGCGCTGTCACCAAGGGCGCGAACGGAGCTCTCGAGGGAGTCAGCAACTCGGCGGCCACGTTCGAGGGCGGCCAGGTCATCAGCCAGAACGCCTTCACGAACCCGCGGTCGTACTCGCTCGAGGCGTGGTTCAAGACGGACACCACGACCGGTGGCAAGATCATCGGATTCGGAAACAGCGCTGACGGCAACTCCTCCGGGTACGACCGACACGTCTACATGACACCCGACGGCAAGCTGATCTACGGCGTGTGGGTCGGTTTCGCCGAGACGCTGCAGACCAGCGCGTCGTACAACGACGGTCAGTGGCATCAGGTGGTCGCGACGCAGGGCGCGACCGGCATGCGTCTCTACGTCGACGGCGTGCTGCAGGGGTCGAACGGCCAGACGAACGCGCAGGACTACACCGGATACTGGCACGTGGGTGGCGACGTCACCTGGGGCCCCGGAGACTGGGAGTTCGACGGAGCCATCGACGAGGTCGCGGTCTATCTGACGCCCATCTCCGAGACCGCCGTCTCTCAGCACTACGCGCTGGGAACGACCGGCGCGCCGGCGAACATCGCGCCGAGCGCCAGCTTCACCACCGCGGTCACGAAGCTCGGCCTCGCGGTCGACGCCTCGGCCTCGACTGACGCCGACGGCACGATCCAGGCCTACAGCTGGAACTGGGGCGACGGATCGCCCGCGGGCTCCGGTGCTACGGCGACGCACACCTACGCCGTCGCCGGGTCCTACACGGTGACCCTCACGGTCACCGACGACAAGGGCGCGACCGACACCGAGACGGCGATCGTCGAGGCGGTGGCCAACCAGGCGCCCGTATCGTCGTTCACCTCGGCGGCGGCCGACCTCAAGGTCGACGTCGACGCGAGCGCTTCTCAGGACACCGACGGCACGATCGCCGGATACTCCTGGAACTGGGGTGACTCGACGGCAGCGGGCTCGGGGGCCACGGCGACGCACACATACGCTGCAGCCGGCACTTACACGATCACCCTGACCGTCACCGACGACGAGGGTGCCACCTCGCAGAAGACCGCCTCGATCACCGTGTCGGCGCCGGTCGGTGCAGTGACATACGCCTCGGATTCGTTCAACCGCACGGCCGCCAGCGGCCTCGGGACCGCAAACACGGGTGGGGCCTGGACGCTGTCGAACACGGCATCCAACTACCTGGTCAGCGGTGCATACGCGGCGTTCCAGCAGCCCGCCGGAGGAGCGCAGCGGTACGCCTACCTCACCGGCGTCTCCTCGACAGACACCGCGGTGGACGTCGATGTGGTCCTGCCGCAGCTTCCGACCGGAGGCAGCGCGTACTACACAGTGGCGGCACGCCGCGTCGGCACCGAGGACTACAGGTCCCGTGTGATCGTGTCTCCGACCGGCGGGGTGCAGCTGCAGCTGCAGCAGACCACCACCGTGCTGACCACGATTCCGACCGGGCTGACCGTCGCCGCGGGCGACGCGCTGCATGTGCGCACCGAGGCGACCGGCACGTCTCCGACCACAGTCCGGGCGAAGGTCTGGAAGGTCGGAACGACGGAGCCGACCGCGTGGACGTCGACCACGACGAGCTCCACGGCGGGGTTGCAGTCGGCCGGCCACGCCGGACTCGGGGTGTACCTGGGCGGATCCGTCACCAACGTGCCCTTCCAGACACGGTTCGACAACTTCTGGGCAGGCTCGACCACGGGCGGTCCCACTCCTCCCGCCAATCAGGCGCCCACGGCCGCGTTCACCAGCTCGGTGAGCGGACTCGCAGCGACGGTCGACGGGTCGACCTCGGCGGACGCCGACGGAACCATCGCGTCGTACGCATGGGAGTTCGGAGACGGGTCCACGGGTTCGGGAGCGACGCCGACGGCGCACACGTACGCCGCGGCGGGCACGTATCAGGTGAAGCTGACTGTGACGGACGACAAGGGTGCGACGGGCACGGTGACCAAGCCGGTGACCGTGACGGCTCCGGCCCCGGGGAACCAGAACCCGGTCGCTTCGTTCACGGCCACGCCGACGGATCTCACCGTCGCAGTGGATGCCTCGGCATCGACGGACCCTGACGGCTCGATCGCCTCGTATGCGTGGAACTTCGGTGACAGCACCACCGGCACGGGCGCGACGACTTCGCACCCGTATGCCGCAGCGGGCACATACACGGTGACTCTCACGGTGACCGACAACGCCGGCGCCGTGAACACCGTCACCCAGTCGGTGACCGTGGTCGCTCCCGCGGGCGCTGCCTTCGCCGCCGACGACTTCGGTCGGGCGAACGGTGCTCTGGGAACGGCGCAGACCGGCGGCGTCTGGTCGCAGACCAGCGGAGCGGCGAACGTGTCGATCGACAACGGCGCCGCGAAGTTCACGACGCAGGCGGCGGGGCAGACCCGCACCGCATCGCTGAACGCGGCGACCTCGACCAGCACGGACCTTACCTTCACGGTCACGGCCCCCGCACTGCCGACGGGCGCGCGGGTCTACGTCGCGGCTCTCGCCCGGGTCGTCGGTGCGGACGACTACCGTGCACGCTGGCTGATCGGGGCCGACGGCTCGGTGACGGCGCAGCTCGCTCGCGGCGGCACGGCTCTCGTCTCGCAGAACCTCACCGGGTTCACATTCGCAGCGGGAACGATATATAACGTGCGAGTGCAGGCATTCGGCACAGGTACGACGACGCTGCGGAGTAAGCTCTGGGCGGCGGGAACGACAGAACCGGCTGCCTGGCAGCTGTCCACGACCGATTCCACCGCAGCCCTGCAGACCGCCGGCTACATCGGGATCTCGACATATGCGGGGTCCGGATTCAGCAGCGTTCCGTACACCGTGGCATTCGATGACTTCCGAGCACGAGGAGTGACCCCCTGAGTTTCGCAGACGCCTACCGGAGCCTTTCAGCAGCGCAGAAGGGGAGGGCCCGCGGGGCCCCCGCCTACTCGGTGTTCGTCAATCGTCCGGTGGGTCGAGTGATCGCGGCGGGCGCATACACCGCCGGCCTCACGCCCAACAAGGTCTCGCTGATCAGCGCCGCGTTCACCTTCACGGGGATCGTCCTGCTGGCGACGGTGCCCCCGTCCATCGTTCTCGGCATCGTCGTCTGGCTGCTTCTCGCGATCGGCTATGCGTGGGACAGCGCCGATGGCCAGGTGGCGCGACTGCGTGGGGGCGGATCGCTCGCCGGAGAATGGCTCGATCACGTTCTCGATTCGACCAAGCTCGTCTCCCTCCCGCTCGCCGTCGCGATCGGGTGGTACCGCTTCTTCCCGCTGCCCTCCGATCTCTGGCTTCTGGTTCCGCTCGGGTTCGCCGTGATCTCGACGGTCACGTTCTTCGGGATGATCCTGAATGACCTCCTGCGCGGCAAGCGCGGGGTGCCGCAGGCGGCGCAGGCCGGGGGATTCTCGCTCGTCCGTTCTCTGATGGGTCTACCCACCGACTACGGCGTGCTGTGCTTCGCGTTCGTGCTCTGGGGTTGGGCGCCCGCGTTCATGCTGGTATACAGCCTGCTGGGACTCGCCGCGCTGCTGTACCTGGCCGCGGCCTTGGCCATATGGTTCCGAAAGATGTCGGCGCTCGGCTGAGTCGAAAGGATCTCCGATCGCTGACGTTTACTCAATCGATATCAGCGAACCCAGCGTGACTACCCAGGGAATTCAGGCTATGGTCTAGGATAATCCGCCACCCGAAGGCGGATGTCGTAGCTGCCACCCCGACCCTGCAGTGACGAGAAGCACATCGGAGCCTCCCCCTCATGCGCAAAAAAACCCTCCCCCTCATCGCATCCCTATCCGCACTTCTACTCCCCTTGGTCGTCGTCTCACCCGCCGCGGCGGCGACGACAGACGTGGTCGTGGTTCAGGACTCCATGACCCGTACCGTCGCCAAGGGCCTCGGCACATCGGCCCAGGGCACGACCTACGACGCGGCACCCGTGACCTCAGCCTCGGTCGCCAACGGCGCGGCGAAGCTGACCGCCGCCGCCTCGGGCGCCACGGTCACCGCTCGGCCTGTCGGCCTGTCGGTCAGAGACTCGACCCAGTCCACGGTCTTCACCCTCCCGAAGCTTCCGACTGCAGGCTCCGGCGTGTACCTGAGCCTGCAGTCGCGCCTCGCCGCCGACGGCTTCTATCAGACCCAGGTGCGCGTCGACCCGAAGGGCGTGATCCTTCTCGAGACGCTCCGAGTCAACGCGGGCGTGCAGACCTCGCTCGGCCACACCTCGATTCCGGACCTGCGGGTCAAGGCCGGAGTCCCCTTCGTGCTCGAGACCCGTCTCGCGGGGACGGTCGCCGTCACCATCGACGCGCGTGTGCACGCCGTGGGCGTGAAGCCGTCCACCTGGAAGCTCAGCGTCACCGACCGTGCGACGAAGCGACTCACGGTCGCCGGCCGCACCGGAGTGCGACTCTATGTCTCGCGGAGCACTCCCGCACTCGCGGTCCTGTTCGACGATCTTCGGGTGACGACGAAGCAGGAGGTGAAGCCGACAACGCCCCCGGCGACGCCGACCGCTCCGACGGCCCCGACGACGCCGACCGCTCCGACGACGCCGACCGCTCCGGCGGCCCCCGCAGGTGGAGCCCCGGTCTGGAACGTTGCCGGCACTCGCACCGCGGCCGGTTCTGCGGCGGTGGGGTCGACGAACTACGCCGTTCCATCGGGTGCGCTGTTCGTGAGCCCCAGCGGCACGGCCGCCGGAACAGGGTCGTCCGCAGCGCCTTTCGCCACCGTGCAGACTGCGGTCGACCGTGCAGCATCCGGGGCCACTCTCGTGCTTCGGGCAGGCACGTATCACGAGTCGGTCGTGATCCCCGCGGGCAAGAAGCTCACGGTGCAGTCCTACCCCGGCGAGGCCGTCTGGTTCGACGGGGCGTCGACGCTGAAGAACTGGCAGGGCTCGAGCGGACGCTGGTTCAGCGCCGACTGGAAGTACGACTTCGACTCCACTCCATCGTTCACGAAGGGTGAGGCCGACGGCACCGAGGCCGGGTGGAGATGGCTGAACGACGCGCATCCCATGGCCGCGCATCCCGAGCAGGTCTGGATCGATGGCGTCGCACAGGCGGAGGTCGCCTCGCTCGCGAATCTCAAGGCGGGCACATTCTTCACGGACGTCGCGAACGACCGCCTCTACCTCGGCACCGATCCGACCGGACGCAACGTCAAGACCTCGACGCTGACGAAGGCGCTCTCGCTCCGAGGCGAGGGAGCCGTGGTGCGGGGGATCGGCATCCGCAACTATGCGACGTCCGTGTGGATGATGGGCGCCGTCACGGTCGAGGCGCCGCGCGCGACGCTTGAGAACGTCGTGATCTACGACAACGCCTCGACAGGACTCTTCGTCGGGTCGTCGAACGCCACGGTCCGCGATGTCACGCTCGCACGCAACGGCCTCATGGGCCTCGGCGCGAATTACGCTGATGCGCTCGTCATCGATGATCTGCTCGCTATCGAGAACAACGCCGAGCATTTCAATACATCGCCGGTGTCCGGCGGAGTGAAGATCGCGAAGTCGCGCGGCGTGACGGTGACCGATTCCGCGTTGCTGCGCAACGACGGACCGGGTGTCTGGCTCGACCAGTCCGTGTACGACGTCCGCATCGCCGGATCCGACATCATCGAGAACAAGGGAGCCGGGGCATTCCTCGAGCTCTCGCAGAAGATCGATTTCGTCAACAACCTCGTGCTGCGAAACGTCGGCAACGGGGTCAAGATCAACAACACCGGTGGTGTGAACCTCTGGAACAACACGATCATCGGCGGCGACCGCGCCGTCAACATCGTGCAGGACAGCAGAAGCGCCGCTGACGCGTCGGTGCCGGGACACAACGCTCGGCGCCCGTTCCCGGACCCGACGATGCCGTGGCTCATCCGCGACGTCTCGATGGGCAACAACGTCATCGGTGAGAGCGCGGGCAACTGCACGGTGTGCGTCGAGGACTACACCCACCGGTACACGCCCGCGCAGCTGAACATCCGCTCGGACGGCAATGTGGTCCAGCGCAACGGTGCCGCCGCACCCAGCTGGTTCGTCGTCTGGTCGCGCGGCGCGGAGAACGTGAACCCCTACGTCTTCTCGACGTGGGCGACGTACCGCGGCACGACCGGGCAGGATGCGAACTCGACCGCGATCGAAGGTCGTGCGGCCACCGATCGCTCCGGAAGGCTGCTGGCCGGGGTGACCGCGTCGGCTCGGACGATCCCGGCAGTGGTGGCGACGATCCTCGGTTCTGCGACGCCGACCATCGGGGCCCGCTTCCCCTGATCGGCGGTACTCATGTAAGAGGCCGGGGTGCGTGAGCACCCCGGCCTCTTTGCCTCCCCTACTGAGCCGGGCCGGACCAGAAGTCGTCGTAGGTGTACACGACCGGCACTGCCGTCGCGCTCCCCGACAGGTAGCTGTTCACTCCGACGTAGCCGCCGGTCTGCAGAGACGCCGTCGCATCCGTGGCAGTGAGTGCCCACGCGGTGGGTTCGGTGGCCGACGTGCGCCACACCTTCGCCTTCAACGTGGTCGGGTTCGTTCCGGTGACCTGCAGTCTGACGCTCAGCTGATCTGCGGTGGTGACCGAGAGACCGGGGATCGTCGTAGACGACAGGACCGTCTCGACCCCGCCGATCGTCTTCGTCAGCCACAGCGACACGACGCCCGTGGAGGCTACACGGAACTTCGCGCGGTAGTCGTTGCCACTGTCGATCTGACGGCCCAGAGCCGAGAAGTAGAAGCCGCCGCCGGTCGACGGCTGGTTGAACGCCACGGTGAACCGCTCCTCGGTGTTCGTCGACGGCGTGGAGCCGGCGAGCGATGCCGAGTAGTTGTTGCCGGCGGACAGCGTGACCGTGCCGCCCGTGCCGTTGACTGCGAACTTGCTGAGGGCCGTCGCGCTGCTCGGGAACATGGTCCATGGGCCGCCCGTCGTCGTCGCGGTGCCCCAGCCGTTGGTCGCCGTGCGCGTGAAGGCGTCCTGCGCCCATACCTGCGGAGCCGCCACCGTGACCGCGTTCGTTGTGGTGGCAGTGGCGCCTCGATCATCCGTCACCGTCAAAGTCACGGTGTACGTGCCCCCGGCAGCGTAGGCGTGCGTGGCTGTCGAACCCGAGCCCGAGGTGCCGTCTCCGAAGTCCCAGGCGTAGGAGGCGACGGTACCGTCGGCATCCGCGGAGCCGGAGGCGTTCACGGAGGCGGTGAGGTTCGCGACCGACGTGGTGAAGGCCGCGGTCGGTGCCTGGTTCTGCGCGACGGTGACGTCGTGCGTGACCGTCGAGGTACCCCCTCTGTTGTCGGTCGTCGTGAGCGTCACCGTGTAGGTGCCGGCATTCGCGTACGTGTGCTCCGCGGTGGCTCCGGTCGCGGTCGCACCGTCTCCGAACTGCCAGGCGTACGACTCGATGGTGCCGTCCGGGTCCGCCGACGTGGACGCGTCGGTCGAGATCCGGAGCATGTCGGTCGCCGTCGTGAAGGCGGCCGTCGGATCCTGGTTCGGCGCCAGCGTCGTCGTCACCGTGCGAGTCGCGGTCGCCGTGGCGCCGCTGTCGTCGGTGACGGTGAGCGTTGCGGTGAATGTGCCCGCCGTCGTGTAGCTGTGCGACGCGGTCGCCCCGGTGCCTGTCCCGCCGTCGCCGAAGTCCCAGGCGTACGAGGCGATCGTGCCATCAGGATCCGTCGATGCCGACCCGTCGAAGGCGACGTCGAGGTGATCCGCGTTCGTGGTGACGACTGCCGTCGGGACCTGGTTCGGAGCGACCGTCACGGCGCGCGTGAGGGTGTTGACCAACGATGTGCTGTCCGTCACCTTGAGCGTGATCGTGTACGTTCCGCCAGCGGCGAAGGTGTGCGACGCCGTCGGCCCGTCCGCCAGGGTGCCGTCACCGAAGTTCCAGGCGTAGACGAGCGGGCCCCCGTCAGCGTCGGTGGAGGTGCTGGCATCGACCGCGATGTTCAGCTTGTTCGCCGCAGATGTGAACGCTGCCACCGGGGCACGTCCTGGCACTGTCCGGCCGCTTGCGGCGAAGTGATCGCGCACCCGCTGCTCAGAGAGAGCGGTGGGGTACACGGCGACCTCGTCGAGTGTGCCGGCGATGTAGTTGCTGAGTGTGCTTCCCCAGGTGCGGTCCGCGCCGATGCGCCAGTAGCCGCGGTAGTTCTCAGCCCCTGCCATCGAGTTGCTGCCCACCAGCTGCGTGTCCAACCACAGTTTCATGCCGCCGGTGCCCTGAGTGGCCACCACATGGTGCCACTGCCCGTCGTTGTAAGCCGTGGGGGTCACGAGCGTCGTCTGCGGCTGCCCGCTTCCGAACTGGATCTTGCCGTCACTCTGCATCACCACGTGACGGTCGTACGACGAGCTCAGTCCGCTGGTCGTGTTCCCGAACCCGATCAGGGTCCCACCCCTGGTCGACGTCGTCTTGAACCACAGCTCGGCGCTGTAGGTGCTCGGCGCCGTCCAAGCCTCCTGAGCGACGACGAGCGCGCTCGTCCCGTTGAACGTGGTCGCCGTGCCGGCCCCGATCGCGGATGCCTGCCCCCGGGTCACGGTGCCGGAGAGGTTTCCGGTCGTGCCGCCGGTCGCCGAATCGACGATGCTTCCCGCAACGGTCTCGTTGAGACGCCAGAACAGGTCAGGCTTGTCCGTGGATACGGCGGCGCCGTAGACATCCGTCGGAGTCGAGGTCCAGGCTGCGGAACGCCCGCTCGCGAGGTAGTGCGACTGGATGTCCGACGGGCTCAGGGCCGCCGGATACACGGCGACGTCGTCGATCGTTCCCGCGAGTCCCGCGTTGGTCGGCTTGTTGGTGAAGCCGTTGGTCTGGTCGGCGCCGATGCGCCAATACCCGTCGTAGATCCTCGGCGAGGTTCTGGCCTGGTCGCGGTCGACGCGCTTGCCGTCGACGAAGAGCTGCATCCCCTCACTGCCGACGGTACCCACGATGTGGTGCCAGTTGCCGTCGTTCACGGCGGTCCGGCTGTAGATCGTGCGGTAGGAGCCGTCGTTGATCGCGAAGTTCGCTCGCCCCGAGGCGTCGAGGTAGAGCACGCGATCGGTGGTGCCCGAGGTCGAGGTGCCGGTGGCCGAGTCGCCGAAGCCGACGATTCGTCCGCCCCTGGTGTTCGTGGTCTTCACCCAGGCTTCGACGGTGACTGCGGCGGGCGCGGCGTTGACGTCCTGCGTCGTCATCTTCGGTGAGCTGCCGCCCGCGGAGGTGATGGCCGCGTTCGTGTCGTTCGTCATCGCGCCGCTCGAGCCGAGCGTGAGGCCTGTCGCAGTGCCCGCTGCGTTTCCGATGTCGTCCTTGAGGCGGGTTCCCGTGGTCTCATCGAGGCGCCAGTAATGCTCGGCTCCGCTCGCTCGCACTGCCGCGCGGTATGCAGCGGTCGGCGTGCTCGACACGGTGACGTAGGGCGACCACGCGCTCCACTGGACGTTGCCGTCTGCGTCCTTGGCCCTGACCTGGTAGCGCACCTGCGCTCCGGGCGCCTGCCCGGTGTCGGTGATGCTGAGGTCCGGGAGGTTCCAGAAGCGGCCGTCGCTGCGCGTGAAGGTCGCGATCTTCACCGACGGGCTGCGGAAGACGTCGTACGTGATCGTGGCGTTGTCACGATCCCAGACACTGGTGAACGGCACGCGCACGACGCCGGACTCGTTCGAGTACGGAGCCGGTGTGAGGCCCGCGTTGTACACCGGGCCGACCGCGTGCGGCGAGACGCTCGTCTTGCCGAAGCGGACGAGCCCCTGCTGAGCGACGTTGTTCACCTTCGGGAACTCGCCGCCGAGCACCACGTAGTTCGCGTTGCCGGTCACTGACCAGGCCGCCTGGCGAGAGCTGGTGTAGGTGCCGAACTCGAGGTCGGGGTACCAGTTCAGCTGCTCGGTGTACGGGAGTCCGGTGAAGTCCCAGCCGTAGGCGTCCTTCTTGGTGATGACGCCCGTGGGTGTCGTGCTCTCGGCGATGGCCTTGGTCCAGCGTGAACGCGGGTTCGTGTCGCCGAACGCTCCGACCACACTGCAGTCGTGTTTGTGCGAGACGGAGTACAGCACCCCGTCCCTGGGGAACGAGCCGTAGGTGTCGCCGAGGCAGTCGTTGACCCAGTTGATCGAGCCCGTGTACGGGTCCGCAGCGAATGTTCCCTCGAACGACGCTCCAGCGCCGAAGGCATAGCCCGTCCCGTAGACCTGGGTGCCGTCAGTGCTGAGGCTCGAGATCGCGCCATTGAGGCCGGCCGTCTTGATCTTGTCGGTCGCGGCCCACGGAAGGGCGGTGCCCGACGCGGCGTCGATCGATGCCATGCCGTAGGCGGACGCGCCGTTGAGCGTCGTGAAGGAGCCTCCGATGATGACGCGGGACGCGTCGGGACTCATCAGCATGTCCCAGACGAATCCGTCGCCGGCGGCAGACGGAGCCCACGGGAGGATCGCCTTGGTCGTGCTGCTCCAGGCGGCCAGCTCGCTGCGCGGTTGCCCCCCGCTGGAGCGGAAGTTGCCGCCGACGTAGACCGTGTCACCGGCGAACGCGAAACCGCGTACCTGTCCGTCAGCGCGCGGTGCCCAATCGAGCATCGCACCCGTTGCGACGTCGAACGAGGCCACATGCGCGCGAGCCTGTCCGTCGACAGCGGTGAAGTCGCCGCCGAAGTAGACCGTCTTGCCGTCGGGGGTGACCCGCACGACGAGGCCCTGGCCGTCGAAGGCATGGTTGAAGTTGGGCACCGGGTTGCCGGTGGTGATGTCGAAGGCGAACACGTTGTTCGCGTCGATCTCGCCGGGGCCGCCGACGGCGACCCCCGGCGGACGCGCCTTGGTGAAGCTGCCCGTGACGTACACGGTGTTCCCGGCGACCGCCTGGCTCCATACGACGCCGTTGATCTGCCACGTCGGCAGGACGTCGGCGGTGACGGTGTCGGGCTGGCCGGGGGTGTCAGCGGATGCCGACTCGGTCGGCATCGCGATGAAAGCGATCATGGCGAGCGCCGTGGCCGCGGTGGCGATCGCGGCGATCACGCGACGGAGACGATCTGCTCCGCGGGCGGTGCGTGTCATGGAAGTTCCTCGTTCTGAGATGCGGTCGAGTCGAGTGGTGGCGCGCGGGCTCAGTGATGACATGTCAGTCGAGCCCTCCGCGGAAGATTGCGGATGTATGGTCGCCGTCGAAGTCGACGACCAGCGTGACCTCGTCGCGCGCATCGGCGGGAACGGCGAAGGCGTACGCGGCGGTGGCGCTCTCTCCGGCTGCCAGGACACCGGCGAGGTCGACGGTCTCAGCCTCTGCGGCGTATACGCGCACGGCGGTCGCGCCGTTAGCGTCGAGCAATGTCAGCACGGAGGTGCCGAGGTCGATCGCCTGCGAGGAGCCGTTGTCGATCGTGATCGTCAGGCGGGCGTACTCGCGGTCCGGGAAGCTCCCGGGGCCCTGCGCCGTCTCGGCTGCGAACGTGACATCGTCGATCGCGACGCTCACGCCGTCGTCATAGGACACCGCATCCGAGGTGCGGGCGGGATCCGCCTTCACGCTCGGGTCGCCCGACTGGCCCGCCCTCTCGATCTTCGCGACCGGTTCGTCCGGAGACGGCCCGTCGGACTCGCTCGGTGCTACGGCGCCCGCGGTCGGATCCGAAGCGGACGTCGCCGACGGATTCGCCGACGGCCCTCCGCCGCTCGGTGCCTCGCTGCTGCCGGTGCAAGCGACCAGGCTCACGCAGAGCGCGAGGGTCGCGATGGACATGCTTGTACGCGCAATCATCATGATTGTCGATCCCCAGATTCCCCAATCAGGGTTGCCGACATCGATCCGTTCAGAACGGATCGGTCAGCTTGTGTCATCCCCAAATGACACTATCCCCAGTGGCGAGATCATATCATGTCCACCGGATGGGGGACAAGAGACCTGTGGATAGCGTTCGCTAGACCTTCAGCGCAAGCGCGGCCAGGATGCCGTCCGAATAGCGCGCAGTCGAGAACGCCTCAGCAACGGCGACGGAATCCGCCAGTGCGAGCCGAGCCTGCGCGGGCCAGTCGTCGATCTTCGCGGCGATGGTCGCAGCCAGTTCGGCGGCGTCGCCGGGGGTGACGAGCGTGGCGCTCTGCGAGGCGCTGACAGCCTCGGGCAGACCCCCGACCCTGCTCACGACTGCGGGGCGCGCGGACAGCGCGGCCTCGACAGCGGTGTTCCCGAACGTCTCGTCGACCAAAGAGGTGACGAGCGAGAGATCTGTGCGGGCCAGGTCGTCCCACACGGAGGCCTTGAAGCCGAGGAAGGATACGCGCTCGCCGAGTCCGCGCTGCTCGATGCGAGCGTGCAGCTCCTCGAGGTAGGACTCGTTGCCCGGGAAGACGGCTCCGACGATGTCGAGGCGGGCGTCCCGGCGACCGCGGACGAGGATGTCGAGCGCATCGACCGCGACATGCACACCCTTGCGGTGAGAGAGACGACCGACGTACAGAAGGCGGGTCGGCGCGACGAGGGACGAACGCGGTGGCACGACCTCTGGCGGCCCCGGAACGGCATTGTGCACCACCACAGTGCGCGAGCGCACCCGAGGCGCGGCCTCGGCGAGGACACGCCTTGTGAAATCGCTGTTCGCGATCACCCGATGGCTGAACACGAGTGGAAGATAGAGCGCGCGTCGCAGGATGCCCGACACGGAGCCTTCACCCTCATGGACATGGCACACGGTCAGCCGGCGGCTCCACCGGGCCAGGGCGATCCACAGCGGGGGAGTGATCGTGTTCACGATCACGGCGCCGGGGTCGACGCGCCGGATCAGTCGGAGGCCCGGTCCGATCGACCTCAGAGCGGTGACGAACAGGCTGATCAGCCCGCGCGGACTCAACAGGCCCTTGCGCACGATGGGAGTCGAGCATTCGACCACCTCGGCACCCGCCTGCGTGAGCAGCGGCACGAGAGGTCCCGAAGCCGGCACGGTGACGACGACTCGTCGCCCCGCACCTACGAGAGCCCGCACGGTCTCGAGCACCATCCGATCGGAGCCGTAGAGGTCGGCACCGGGGTTCGCGATCAGGACGACGTTGGGATCACCGGTGGGCATGTCAGCGCTGCGGCCAGTATTCGTCGACCAGACTCACTGTCGACGCGATGTTCGCCCTGCTCGATGCGCCGAAGACGATCGACTCGAGATTCGGTAGCGAGGTCACCCATTCGATGGCCTCCCGCGGCGGGATGGCACCGCTGGCATACACCGACATCGCGACCGCGCGGAACGGGCGCTTGTCCATCGCCTCGCGGTACGCGTCGACGCCCCCGGACATACGGAAGCCGAGCTTGTTGATGTTCGAGCACACGATCGGGTTCTCGACGCCGGCCTTGTCGAGGTCGTCGAGCAGGCGAGGCAGGTTCATCGTGATGAACCCGGGTTCCGCGTTGTAGCGCTTGCGCACGTGATCGGCGAAGATGCGGAACGCGTCGGTGAAGCCCAGTCCCGAGAGCAGATCGACGACCACGTTCTGAAGCCAGATGACGGGGGTGTCGAGGCCCTCGAACATCTTCATCTCGGCGTCGATGAGCAGCGTCGTCACGCCCTCGATGTCTTTGCGGGCGAGCGAGGAGGTGCCGCGAGCGATGCTGTCGAGGAGTCCCTCCTCCGGGAGGAACTTGCGGATTGCGCCGAGGAAGCCGTCTTCCGTCACCGCATTGGCGTACTTGTGCGCATACGGCATACACGGGAAGAAGGTCATGTCCGAGTAACGATCGGGGTGCGCGCGGACGTGGTCCGTCACCTCGGCGATCCGGTCGTGAGTGGTGCACATGAAGGTGTGGACACCCTCGTCGTACGCGGCGTCGAGGACGCTCATGATGGCGTCTGTGTCCTGGAAGCGCATCTGCTGCGCCCGTGCCTTCTCTTCTGACATGTGATTGACGCCGAAGAACTGGTTGTCACCGAACAGCAGCCGGTCCATCGTTCGAGTGGTTGTCGTCATGGTCATTTCCCTCCGCGCAGCGCGGTCAATGCCGCCGCGATGCGCCCCTTCGGTGCGGTGTTCACTGCGAGATCGGATGCTGCGTCAGACGTGAGGCGCGAGTCCTCGCGCACCGCGTCCTCGCTGATCATGGAGATCACCCTGTCGGTGACCGCGGCCGACGCGAAGTCGTTCGTGCCGGCGGACGCACCGGCCTGCGCACGCTGCACGAACGAGTCGAGCTGGGCGCTGTATTCCTCGCCGCGCAGATAGAACCACGGTGCCTCGGTGAGCTCGGTGGTGTATCGGACGTTCCAACCGACACGGTATCCCTCGGGGATCGTCGCCGTGTCTCGCAGGTAGACGTGGATCTCCTGGCGGTCTGCGTAGATGCGACCGTTGGTGCCCCACAGCGTGATCTTGGTGGTCATCTTGCGCTGCGACTCGTCAGACCAGTTGGAGATGATCTGCGCCGTGCCGTCGGGGTAGTGCAGAGTGCTCGCGACAGCGTCGTCGATCTGGGCGGAGAAGATGCTCGTCAGCTGACTGCCGCTCACCGACTCCGGTGTGCCCAGGTACCAGGTGAGGAGGTTGAGCGGATGCGCCGCGTAGTCGTAGAGGCACCCTCCACCGGTCGCTCGCTCGCTTCGCCAGGTGCGCCCGGCGGGCTTGAGCACGACGGGGCCGTACGCCTCGGCGAGCGCGGTGTTCACGGTGCCGATCGCGTCGAGGTCGAGGAGTCGCTTGACTTCGCGGAAGGCGCCGACGAACCGATTGTGGTAACCGACCTGTGTGACCAGACCCTTCTGCTCGGCGAGTGCGGTGAGCTCGATGCTGTCAGCGGGGTCGATGACCAGAGGCTTCTCGCAGAACACGTGGATGCCGCGTTCGAGCGCCCGCCGGATCATGCCGGCGTGCAGGTGCGTCGGCGTCGCGATGATGATTGCCTGCGGACGAGCCTCGTCGAGCATCTTGTCGAGGTCCTTGTATGTCGTGACCCCCGTGTACTTCGCGAGGATGTCGAGAAGGTACCCCGTCGCATCGCACACTCCGACGAGATTCACGTCTGGGTGGGCCTTGATCATCGACAGGTGGGACAGTCCCATCTTCCCCAGTCCGACTACCGCGACATCGATCATGCGTTTACCCCTGTCTGCTGATGCGTGTGGCCTCGTCGCGCGAGTGCCGTCCGTAGCGCCTTCTCGTACTCGGCGCCGATCTTGGTCCAGGTGAATTCCGCGTGGAACCTGTCGCGGCTGGCGGCGCCCATGCGCTGCCGTCTGCTGTCATCGGAGAGCAC
The DNA here is from genome assembly GCF_918698045.1 of Microbacterium sp. Bi98. Taxonomy (NCBI): domain Bacteria; kingdom Bacillati; phylum Actinomycetota; class Actinomycetes; order Micrococcales; family Microbacteriaceae; genus Microbacterium; species Microbacterium sp. Bi98. Next base: position 48,299 of record NZ_CAKKLK010000008.1, read on the forward strand.
GTCGTCGAGCAGGCCGGCGAGATCGTCGGCTCCGGTGAAGTAGGCGTTGTCGGGTCCTGCGACCCAGGTGTTGTAAGAGTTGTCGTGAGCGATCACGGGGTTGCCCGCGGCCATGGCCTCGACGAGCGAGGGGTTGGTCCCACCGACAGTGTGACCGTGCAGATAGAGAGCGGAGTGGAAGCGGAGCGACCGCATCCGCTCCGGCTCGAAGATGGCACCGGGGAAGAGCACCTCATCGGATGCCGCCGCCCGCACAGCCGCGTGGTAAGGGTCGTCCTCGCCGTAGGGGCCGACGACCACCAACGGCATTCCCCGTGAGGTGGCCGACCACGCCTGCACGATCTCGAGAACGGAGTTCTCGGGGATCGGTCGGCAGACGACGGTCGCATACCTGCCGGGCACGAGGCCGAGTTCCTCGACGGGTGCGGTCGGAGCATCGACGACCTCGTGGGCGCCATAGGTGATGGTCTGAACGCGCCGCGTGCCGAAGTGGCGCCGCAGATACGTCGCGATCACGGGGTGGTCGGCGATCAGCACATCGCCGACCCAGCCGGCGAGACGCTCGTTCGCCAGCAGGATTCCCTGCTTGACGATGCCCCAGCGCTTGCGTGTCCACTCCATGCCGTCCATGTTGATGACGTTGGGGATCCGCCGAAGCCGCGGGATGACGTCGAAGACACCGGTGTTGTAGCCGAAGGTCAGCCAGACGTCGCCGTCGATGTGCTCGCGCATCGCGTGACGGATCGTGGTCAGGTCGAATGCCGACGTGCCCTTCCAGCCTTCACGTGGCTCGTGCACGAGCACGCGCTGGAGACCGTTCCAGTCGTCGACCGTGGTCGGACCCTCGCCCGGGAGCTGGCAGTAGACGATGACGTTCCACCCCTGATCGCGAAGATACAGACCGACGTTCTCGGCCGCCGTCTCGAAGCCGCCATAGGCGGCAGGAACGCCGTGGGTGCCAAGTATCCGAACGGTTGATGGCACGGTGATTTCCCCCTCATGTCGGGTGCTCCCGCACCCATTTCACTGCATCACGGCCCTGCATCCGCCTCCCCGGCAGACCGAACCACAGTGTTCTGTACCTAGTATGCCCCGCTGGGCTGGACCATGACCTTGGCGGTGCGCCACATGATCTGCAGGTCGTTCATGACCGACCAGTTCTCGACGTAGCGCAGGTCGAGGCGAACGCTCTCGTCCCACGAGAGATCGCTGCGCCCGGAGACCTGCCACAGGCCTGTGATGCCCGGCTTGATGTAGAGCCGACGGAACACGGTGCCGTCGTAGGCGGTGACCTCGGTGGGCAGCGGCGGGCGCGGACCCACGACGCTCATGTCGCCGATGAGGACGTTCCAGAACTGCGGCAGCTCGTCGAGAGACAGCTTGCGCAGGATCCTGCCCACCCGCGTGACGCGGGGGTCGTCCTTCATCTTGAACAGCAGGCCCGCTCCCTGGTTCTGCTCCTTGAGCGTCGCGAGCTGCTGCTCGGCGTCGGTCTTCATCGAGCGGAACTTCATGATCTTGAAGGTGCGACCGTCGCGACCGACGCGCTCCTGCGAGAAGAACAGCGGTCCGGGCGAGTCCAGCTTGACGAGGAGCGCGAGGATCGGCGTGATGAGTGCGATCGGGATGAGAGCGACGGACGCGACGGCGATGTCGAGTGCGCGCTTCAGCACGTGCTGACCGCCCTCGTACGAGGGGATCTGCACCTGGATCAGCGGAAGACCTTCGACAGGAGCGAAGGAGATGCGCGGGCCCGCGACATCGGTGAGGCGGCTCGAGAGCACGAGCTCTGCGGCGGTGCCCTCGAGCTGCCAGCTGAGGTGCTTCACGAAGTCGGGCTCGCCGTCTGGGCGGCTTGCGACGATGATCGTGTCGGCGCCCAGTTCGGCAGCCACGGTGGAGACGGAGTTGACGTTGCCGAGCACCGGGAACTGCTCGCCGCGTGCTTCGACATCTCGCGCGTTGCCGTCGAGCAGCGTCGCGCCCACCACCTGGTACCCGGAGGCGCCGATCGGGTGCAGGGTGCGGATGACGTACTCGACGTCGTCGCGGTTGCCGACGACGAGCGTGCGCGAGGCGAAACGACCTCGCGCACGCTGCGCCGTCAGCCAGTGCCGCCACGCCCAGCGCGTGACGAGCAGTGTGAGGACACCGAGCGGCAGGCCGACGAGCAGCACGAGCTGCATCGTCTGCCAGCCGAGCACGACGCTGAGCATGGCGATGATCCCGAACGCCAATCCACTCGCGTGTGCCACACCGCGGTACTCGGTGGCGCTGGCGCGGAACAGCGCTGCGTCACGGGTGTGCAGCGCGCCGAGCATCAGATACCAGAGCGTGGCCAGCAGAATGCCGTTGCGCAGGGCCTCTTCCCCTACGACACCGGTCATCACCTGGACCGCTGCTGTGATTCCGACCGCGAACAGGATGACCCCAGCATCCGTGATCCGCAGCCGCATCCGATAACGCCGCTCCCACTGGCGGCGTCGCTCCAGCGTTGCGGACACGCGCGGTGTGACCACCGTACGCGTGACCGACTTCGCGGCTCGCGGAGCAGAGACCGGCGTGAAGACCGAACCCGCGCGAGTGATGCTCAGAGCATCCTCGACGGAAGTCATGCCGAGGCCCCTTGAGCCGTGAATGTACGCAGAATTCCCCAGTGCGCCATAGTTATCCCCAGATATTCCCCAGACCACGGACCCCACGTCCATGGCATCGTCTGCGTTCCCGACCCCTCGGGTCCTGCTGCATCCGTGATCCCACATCACGGGTTGCGGTCACCGTCCCACACGGTGGTGCTGGCAGCAGGCACTGCAGACTTCGTTCACTCTAGCGGAACCAAACGTTCAGGGGAAGATAATTCACGGGAGTGGATCAACCTGTATTCCGGTACATCTGCTTAGTCGGAGAATGGCCCCGATATTCTGACCGCGTGACCACCACTTCAGCGCCTCGATTCCGTCTCAGCCGCATGCTGCCGAGGGATCCGGCTCAGCCTCATCGCACGGCCAGCACGCTCGAGCTGTTCTTCGATCTCGTCTTCGTCGTCGCGGTGAGCATCGCCTCGGCCCAGCTGCACCACGCGCTGAGCCACGGCGACTTCGTTCACGGAATCACCTCCTACGCGATGGTGTTCTTCGCGGTGTGGTGGGCGTGGATGAACTTCACCTGGTTCGCCACCTCCTTCGACACAGACGACTGGTTGTATCGCGTCACCACCATCATCCAGATGGGCGGGGTGCTCGTGCTCGCTGCCGGCATCCCTGCGGCGTTCGAGGAGGGGGACTTCACCGTCCCGGTGATCGGCTACATCGTCATGCGTGTGGCCATGATCGCGCAGTGGCTCCGGGCGTCCCGCGGTGCGGGAGATCTCAAGGCCGCCGCGCGTCGGTACGCCATCGGGATCGCCGGTGTGCAGGTGCTCTGGGTGCTCTTCCTGCTCATCCCGTCGGGCCCCCTCCAGCTCGTGGCCTTCGTGATCTTCGCTCTCGTCGAGGTCAGCGTGCCCGTGTTCGCCGAGCACCGCAGGCAGACGCCCTGGCATCCCCATCACATCACCGAGCGCTACGGGCTGTTCACCCTGATCGTGCTCGGCGAGAGCCTCCTCGCCTCCGCCAATGCGATCATCGACGCGAAGAACGAACTCGACTCCTTCGTCCCTCTCATCTCGATCTCCGTGCTGACCCTGGTCGTGACCGCATCTCTCTGGTGGATCTACTTCTGGGCGCCGCACCACAGGGCGATCACGACGTTCGGACGCTCGCTCCGCTACGGGTACACGCACTATCTCGTCTTCGCCGCGGCCGCTGCCTTCTCGGCGGGCATCGAGGTCGAACTCGACGTCCTGATAGGGGAGAGCCATCTCTCCACCATCCAGGCGTCGTTCACCGTGACCATCCCGATCGCGATCTTCCTGCTCGGCGTCTGGTGGATCGCGATCCGCGAGAACGCCGACAGGGTGGTGAACACCGTCGTGCCGGTCGGTGCGGCTGTCGTCCTCCTCGACGCCGTGCTGCCTATCCCCGTGGCGGTCAGCGCCCTCGTTCTCGTGGTGATCGTGGTCGTCCTCGTCCTCCATCCGCCGGTGCGTCGAGAGCCATAGATTCTGCATAGACGCGGCATAGCTCGCTGATCGTCTCCTCCGTGACCATGGGTACATCGACACCCATCCACATCGAGAGGAGCACGATCATGAGCCGCATTCCCGAACCCGTACAGACCCCTGAGGGCCCGACCTACGAGGGGCGGCTGCTCGACCGTGCCGATGAGGAGGTCGTGGATCAGGGCGCTGCCTTCGACATCCGCACCCTGGTGACGCGCCGCGGCATTCTCGGACTCGCCGGACTCGGGGTGGGCGCGATGGTGCTCGCCGCGTGCGCCCCGTCGGGCAGCGGCAGCACGAGCGAGTCGACATCGACGAGCGATACGGGGACGACGTCCGGATCGTCGACCGCGACAGCGGCCGGCGAGATCCCCGACGAGACCGCAGGTCCCTACCCCGGAGACGGATCGAACGGACCGGACGTCCTCGAGGATTCGGGCATCGTGCGACAGGACATCACGACGTCGATCGACGGGTCGGCGACAGCCGACGGCATCCCGCTGACCTTCGAGTTCCAGGTGGTCGACCTCGCGAACGGCAGCGTCCCCTTCGAGGGCGTCGCGGTGTACGCATGGCACTGCACGGCTGAGGGGGAGTACTCGATGTACTCGTCGGGGCTCGAGGATGTCACCTACCTCCGTGGAGTGCAGGTGGCGGATGCCGAGGGGAAGGTCTCGTTCACGTCGATCTTCCCCGGCTGCTACTCGGGCCGCTGGCCGCACATCCACTTCGAGGTCTACCCCGACCTCGCCTCGATCACCGACTCGGCCAACGCCATCGCCACGTCCCAGCTGGCACTGCCCGAAGATGTCTGCGCCACCGTCTACGCCGATTCCCGCTACCCGGGCTCGACGCAGAACCTGTCGCAGACGAGCCTCTCCGGCGACAACGTCTTCGGCGACGACTCCGGGGCCCTTCAGCTGGCCACTGTCACCGGCGGCGGCAGCGGATACACCGCGACGCTCGTGGTCGGCGTCGACACGGCCACGACGCCCAGCGCAGGCTCCGCGCCGTCGGACGGCGCGGGCGGCCCCGGTGGTGGCGGCGAGCCGCCGTCCGACTGAACCCGAACCCCGACAACCCCTCCATGCGAAAGAACAGAGACCATGCTCCAGAACCTCACAGGGTGGCACGCCCTGATCATCCTCGCGATCGTCGTCCTCGTCTTCGGCGCCGCGAAGCTCCCCGCCCTCGCCAAGAGCGTCGGCCAGTCGATGCGCATCCTCAGATCGGAGGTCGCCGAGCCTTCGAACGAGGCACGGGTCGAGCCGACGCCGAGGGGCCGGGACCGTGTCGACGCTCGGGAGTCCGCAGACCTCCCGCAGCCCGTCCTGCGGCCCGCGGAGTAAACCGTGTCCTCGCTCGCCGCTGATGCCGTCGAGGCGAGCACCGCGCCCGCCCTGGCCCGGATGCCGCTGTCCTCGCACCTGCGGGAGGCGCGCACGCGCTCGTTCCGTGCGACGGCGGCGCTCCTGACCGGGGTGGTCGCCGGGTATCTCCTCTCGGACCAGATCCTCGAGGTCGTGCGAGCACCGATCAGTGCGCTCGCCGAATCGCGCGATGCGAGCCTCAACTACGACAGCATCACCGGGGCTTTCGACCTTCGGCTCAAGATCGCGCTCTTCGCCGGTGTCGCGCTGTCGAGTCCCGTCTGGATGCACGAGCTGCTCGCGTTCCTCGCTCCGGGTCTGACCACCAGAGAGAAGAGGTACACGTTCGGCTTCCTGGCGGCATCCGTTCCCCTGTTCATCGGCGGATGCCTGATGGGCTTCCTTCTCTTCCCCCACATGGTCGAGCTGCTCGCGAGCTTCGCCTCGACCGAGGACAGCACGCTGCTGCAGGCGTCGTACTACGTCGACTTCATCCTCAAGATCGTGCTCGCGACCGGGGTCGCCTTCGTGCTCCCGGTGTTCGTCGTGATGCTCAACCTGCTCGGTGTCGTGTCGGCGGCGGCGATCGCGCGGAGCTGGCGTCTCGTCGTCGTCGCGATCGTCCTCTTCAGTGCGGTCGTGACCCCCGCGGCCGACGTGCTGTCGATGTTCCTGATCGCGATTCCCATGACCCTGCTGTTCCTGATCGCCCTGCTGCTCGCATGGCTGCATGATCGCAGGGTCGGGGAGTCGGCCGTCGGCACAACGGAGGCATGACGATGTTCGGACTCACGATCGAGAAGCTGTTCCTCGTCGCGCTGATCGCAGCCGTGATCATCGGTCCTCGGCGACTGCCGGAGTATGCGGGCCGTCTCGGCGCCCTCGTCCACCGGGTGACGCTCACCGTCGGCGAGGCGGCGCGGCGAGCCGAGCAGGAGGCCGGAGTGGCGAGCATCCGCCAGGAATGGACCGCCGTGGATCCTCGGCGGTACGACCCGAGGCAGATCATCCGCGAGGCGTGGGATGCGGGGGAGGAGTCGGACGGCTCGAAAGCCGCTGAGGCCCCGCAGCCGGAGCCCGAGGGGCGCTGGATCGTGGCTGGATCGTCCGGTCATCCACGGCGCGTGTGGAAGCCCGCTGAGGCGGAGGCCCGCGTGCGCGGCGCCGACCTGCTAGACTGATGGAGCAACGTGAGTTCTGGCCGCCCTCTAGGCCACCACGGAGCCACTGATCAGGGCCATTACGGACCAAGCGCATCGATGCGCGCGGCATCCGCCTTCGATCTCACATCTTGCGGGTCGCGACAACGCGTGCCCGTCACACAGCAATGAGTATCACCATGAGCACGACCACTTTTCCTCCTTCCGATCCGTTGACCTGGAAACAGGCCGACACAGATGTGCACGTCGCGACCCGCGGCGGCGAGTTCGCCGGGTTCGTCGAATTCGACGGCACCGCGCATGTCGCCCGCGACCAGCGCGGTGACGACCTCGGCTCGTTCGAGTCGCTGGATGCCGCCCGTGACGCCCTCGAGAGCGCGAATGCGCCGAGATCTCGCCCGCGCAGCCTCACCTCTCCCTTTCGCCGCGCCCTCCGCAGCCGACCGCGTCGCGCACGCGCCTGACCGTTCCATGCGGGGGAACTGTGAATCGGCAAGGGATGCTGATGTATTCCCCAAATCGCATGAGGGCAGGGTTAGCCTGAGTTAAGCGTTCGGCGATCTGCCTTGGGCTTCACATCAGCTCAAGGGCTCCGATCGACGGGAGAGCAACATCTCCATTTCACAGGTCGAAAAGACCGACGCAGTTCTCGGACCGGTACGTCAGACGTATTCGGGCAATGCGGACATTCCTCCGATGACCCACGCCTACAAGCAGGTCTCGCAGGTCATCCGCGAAACCGGCCTCCTCCAGCGCGCCGGATGGTTCTACATCTTCGTGGCCGCCGGCATCGCCGTGGCTCTGGGCGGAGTCATCACCGGCTTCATCCTTCTCGGCGACAGCTGGCTCCAGCTCCTGATGGCCGGGGCTCTCGGCATCATCCTCACGCAGGTGGCGTTCCTCGCCCATGAGGCCGCGCATCGTCAGATCCTCTCCACGGGCCCGGCGAACTTCCGCCTCGCCCGCATCCTCGCCGCCGGCGTGGTGGGAATCAGCTATTCCTGGTGGGACTCCAAGCACACCAAGCACCACGGCAACCCGAACCAGGTCGGCAAGGACCCCGACATCGAGGTCGACACGATCTCGTTCCTCGAGACCGACGCCGCGCAGTCCCGCGGTATCGTCCGTCTGATCACGCGCAAGCAGGGGTGGCTGTTCTTCCCGCTGCTGACGCTCGAGGGCCTGAACCTTCACTACCTGGGCGTGAAGCACCTGGTGACCAGCAAGAAGGCCAAGGGTCGCTGGATCGAGCTGGGCCTCATCGCCCTCCGGTTCGCGATCGTCCTCGTGCCTGTGTTCCTGATGCTGCCGCTCGGCATGGCATTCGCCTTCATGGGTGTGCAGCTCGCCGTCTTCGGCGTCTACATGGGCGCGTCCTTCGCGCCGAACCACAAGGGCATGCCGATCATCGATCCCAACGCCCGTCTCGACTTCTTCTCGAAGCAGGTGCGCACCTCTCGCAACATCCGCGGCGGATGGTGGGCCACCTGGCTCATGGGCGGACTCAACTACCAGGTCGAGCACCACCTGTTCCCGAACATGCCCCGCCCGCACCTCTCGAAGGCTCGCGAGGTCGTGCGCGACTACTGCGCCGCCAACAACGTGCCCTACACCGAGACCAGCCTCGGCCGGTCGTACGCGATCGTGATCGAGTACCTCAACCGCGTCGGTCTCGCCGCCGGTGCTGATCCGTTCGACTGCCCCGCAGCGGCCCAGTTCGTCCGGGCGTAAACACTCTCGCGGCATCGCAGCCGACCCGCACATCGAACGGCCCCATCCTTCGGGATGGGGCCGTTCGCATGCCAGACGGTCAGTTCCGCCTGATCCAGCGGAACGTCGCGCGGCTGAGGATGAAGCCGACCACGAGCCATGCGGCGAGGGCGACCGCCACGAGCCCGAGATCCCATGATCCGCTCGGCTCCGCCGAGGAGAACGACTCGGGCAGGATCGCCGCGCGCATACCCTGAGCCATCCACTTGAGGGGAAAGACCGCAGCGACGTTCTGCAGCCATTCCGGCAGCGCGGTGAAGGCGATGTAGACGCCGGAGATGAACTGCAGCAGCAGCACGACCGGGATCACCACGGCGGACGCCGTCTTGCCCGACCGCGGCACGGCCGACAGTGCGATGCCGAGAAGCGTGCACGAGAGCAGCCCGAGCACGAAGACCCAGGCGAAGCGACCCCAGGCCTCAGCATCCGAGGGCAGTTCGACCTGATAGAGGACGACCGCGACGACCAGCAGCAGAGTGATCTGCAGGATCGCGGTGACGAAGACCTCACCGATCTTGCCGATGAAGTACGTCGCCGGTGAGATCGGCGTGCTGCCCAGCCGCTTGAGGGTTCCGTCGCTCTTCTCCACCGCGATCTCGATCGACAGGCCCTGCATCCCGGAGAGGAAGATGCCTCCTGCGACGAGACCGGGAAGATAGTACGTCGCCATGCTGATCTTGTCGGGGCCTTCGCCGATGTCGCCCGTGAAGATCGTCGCGAAGATGAGGTACATGAGGGTGGGGAACAGGAACGTGAAGAAGACCTGGTCGCTGGCGCGGAAGTACTGACGCAGTTCGAACGGGATGCGGCGGACCCCGAGGCGAACGGTGCGAGCGAGCCCGAAGTTCGGCGTGGCAGTCGTGGTGCTCATGCGGACTCCGCCACATCTGCCCGCAAGACCTCTGCGGTCGGATCGGAATCGGATGCGGCTCCGTGCTCACGGATGAGGCCGAGGTAGATGTCCTCGAGAGTGGGACGCACGACCTCGAGGCCGTCCGGCTCGCCGCCCGCTCGCTGAAGCTCGGAGACGACCGCGCCGGGAGCGGTCGTGCGCTGCTCGTGGCGCACGCCGGCGGCATCCCTCCAGCGAACCATCGGCGTCCTCGCCTCGGGCCCGCCGATCTCGTCGATCTTCCCGATCGCCACGATGCGCCCGTCTGTGATCACCGCCGCGCGATCGCCCAGCCGGGCGGCCTCATCGAGATAGTGAGTGGTCAGCAGGATGCTGGTGCCCTCGGACTTCAGGGTGCGGATGAGCTGCCAGAACTGCTGTCGGGCCTCGGGATCGAAGCCGGTCGTCGGCTCATCGAGGAACAGGAGTTCGGGGCGTCCGATGATCCCGAGGGCGACATCGAGACGGCGCTGCTGACCACCGGACAGCTTGCCCGCTCTGGATCGCTGCTTGTGCTCGAGCCCCACGGCGGCGATCACCTCGTCGACCGGACGAGGGTGGGGGTAGTAACCGGCGAACTCGGTGAGCAGCTCCCGCACGGTGAAGTTGCCGGCCTCTCCGGTGGACTGCAGCACGATCCCCAGTCGCGCCTTCCACGCCAGACCGCCGCGCTGGGGGTCGACACCGAGCACGCGCACGTCGCCGGACGTGCGGTGACGATAGCCCTCGAGGATCTCGATGGTCGTCGACTTGCCCGCGCCGTTCGGGCCCAGAAGAGCGAAGGTCTCTCCCCGGCGGATGTCGAAGCTGATGCCGTCGACTGCGACGGCACCCCCGTACTCCTTGCGGAGATCCCGCACCTCGATCACGCTGTCTGTCATAGGTACAGCGTGCACGCTGACGGCTCCGAGCGATAGCAGGACGGGTGAACGAAGCGGGGGCGTGGACGGATATCCGCCCACGCCCCCGCTCGGTCAGTCAGGAGAAGTCGCTCAGCGGGAGGCCTTCTGATCGGACTCGACGACCTCGATGGTGATCTTGCCGTCGATCGTCTCGGCGTTCTCGTCGAGGAGCTCGTCCTCCAGTGCCTCGTCACCGCGGAACTCCTCGTCGCCGGTGACCTCGTCGACCGCGTCGTCGGAGTCGTCGATCAGCTCGGCTTCCTCGACCTCGACGGTCTCGGCGTCGGTGTCGTCATCGACCTGCGACGCGGCTGCTGCAGAGCCGACGGATGATGCCTCGTCGCTGAAGATGCCCTCCGGGCGGATCAGCTCGCGCACCTCGGCCATGAAGCTGGCGAGCTGCTGCTGCTGCCAGCGCAGCTGGCGCGCGTGGTCCTCGGCATCCCGCAGCACGGCGGACGTGTGACCCGTCACCGAGTCGACGATCTTCTGCGACTTCACGCGGGCACGGTCCAGGGTGTCGCGGGCGCGCACCTGAGCATCCGCTTCGATGGTCTGCGCCTGCGACCGCATCAGGCGCTCGTAGTCGTCAGCCTTCGCCGAGATGCGCTGCGCGTGATCGAGCGAAGCGGCCACCTGCTCGTTGGCATCGGTGGTGATGCGCTCGGCGTGGGCGACGGCCTGGTTGTGCAGCACCAGGAACTCCTGCTGAGCGTCGTCCTGCCGACGGGTGAGCGTCTCCTCGAACTCGAGGACGCGGGCGTTCATCTCGCGCACCTCGCGCTCGGCCTCGGCGCGCAGCTGGGTGGTCTCGCGGGTGACGAGCGAGCGGAGCGCCGCAGCGCCCTTCTCCGCCTCGGTGCGGATGGCCGTGGCCTCCTGAGTCGCCTGATGCACCCGCTCTGCGGCGTGCGCGGCCTCGCGCTCGAGCGTCGCCTGGTGGGCGGTGTACTCGGTGTCGATCTTCAGGCGCACCTGGTCGGCGTCGTGCTGAGCGTGCGCGATGATGCGGGTGACGTCGGCATCCGCCTCGGCCCGCTGTGCGGTGACCTCTTCGCGCGCGGCCGCCATCAGACGGTCGGCCTGCACGGCGGCGTTCTGGATGAGGACGTTGGCCTGCTCCTCGGCCACCCGGAGGATCGCCTCGAACTGCTCCCGCGACGGTGCCTCCTGGCCATCCGCGCGCGGGGTGTCGACGAGCTCGTTGGTGAGGGTGGCGACCTGCTGCTCGGTCTCGGCAGCCTTCGCCTTGGTGGCGAGGAGCTCCGCCTCGAGCTCTTCGCGGGCGATGCGCTCTTCTTCGCGAAGCGCCTCGACTGCGTCCTCGTGACGTGCCTCGGTGGCGGCGAGGTCGGCCTTCGCCTGCTTCAGCTGATTGCGCAGAGTGCTGAGGGCCGAGTCGACCTCCGCCTTGTCGTACCCGCGGAACGAGGCCGTGAAGCCGGACTGCTCGCGCGGCGTCTCTTCGATCAGCTTGTCGAAGAAGTCGGGGGTCCGGTCGTTGTCGGGGGATTCACTCATGGGTCGGCCTTTCCGGCGCAGGTCACAGGGACTGAGAGCTGTGATGAGAAATGGTGCCGTCGCGAGGCCGACTGTGGGCTGGCCGGTGCGTGATCAGCAGTAACACAGCCTAGTTGCGACGGCTGTGAGATGCACCCGATGTTCCGGTACGCACTGGGCTTCTCTACTCCGCGATCCACGACTCGGTCGCATCGTCGCGCCGGTGCCGCAAGGGCGGCCCGGGCGAGACCTGGACGCCCTCAGCGCGTGCTGCGGCGGAGACGGCAGAGCGCAGGTCTGACCAGAACTCGGAAGTGTTGGGAACGCCCAGATGCTCGCGGATCCTCTCCACCTGCAGACGGGTCCCGTTCTCATCGTCGACCACCCGCACGATCGCGTCATCCGGTTCGACGAATCGGATACCGTAGCCTCCGCTCGCGAGCGGGGTGAACTTGCGTGGCTGCTGACGCACGACCCCGTCGACGATCTCCCTCGCCGTGGCCTCAGACGTCTGCAGCACCAGCGTCGTGCCCAGTTCCTCGAGTATCCCGGTGAGGCGGTCGGCCACGTGACGCTGCCCTGCTCTGCCGCCGGCGGCGCCGGTGGAGCGACGGACCCAGCGGGGCAGGAGGATCGCGAGCACGATGATCGCGCCGATCGCGGCGATGTAGATGAGCGGATTGTCCACGGATACAACCTACGTGCACCTCGTCCCCGAGGCCTTGGAGGAATTTAGCTCCAGTGCTACATTCGGAGCATGACGATCATCCGCGGTGTCCGTGCTCAGCTCCGTCGGCGACTCCTGATCACCTATCGGGTCGAGCCGGAGGTCGCCTCCTCCTTGCTGCCCACGGGATTCCGCCCGCAGATCGTCGACGGGTCTGCGGTGGCCGGCGTGTGCGTGCTGGGGCTGGAGTCGATCCGACCGAGCTGGGCGCGGGGCCGGTGGGGTCTGCGCTCCGAGAACGCCGCCCACCGGGTCGCCGTCGAGTGGGACACCGCGGATGGCGTGCAGAAAGGCGTCTTCATCGTCGGTCGGCACAGCTCAGCGTGGCATCCGGTCATCTTCGGCGGACGGTTGTTCCCGGGGGTGCATCGCCGAGCGAGGTTCGAGATCGAGGAGGGGGATGATCGCTACGCGGTCACGATGGATGCCGGCGAGCACAGTCTCTGCGCGGATGTCGAGGTGGGAGGCGCATGGTCGAGCTCTCTCTTCGCCTCGATCGACGAGGCCTCGGACTTCTATCGCGCCGGTCGGCTCGGCTGGTCGGCGGCGCGGGGAGGGCGCGGCGTCGAATCGGTCGCGCTCACCACCGACGCGTGGAGGGTCGAGAACGCACACCTGCACAGCGTGAGCTCGTCGTTCTTCGACGCTCTTCCCGCCGGCTCAGCGGTGTTCGACAGTGTCGTCGTGATGCGCGATCTTCCGCTGACGCTGTCGGACGTGCGCGAGTCCCGGATCGACGCGGTGCTCAGCCCAGCAGGAACATGATGAGGATCAGCACGGGCAGGCAGCCGAGAGTGGTCAGGAATACGGTGTCGCGCGAGATCGTCTCGCCGATGTCGTAGCGCTGCGAGTAATTGAAGACGTTCTGTGCGGTGGGGAGCGCGGCGAGGATCACGACGATCAGCACCTCGGCCGGCGAGAGCCCGAAGACGAACTCGGCCACCACCCACGCGATCAGCGGCATCGCGATGAGCTTGAGCGAGGTGGCGAGGATGATGTCCCGCCGGTGGCCGGGAGCCCCGAGCACGCGCTGGCTGTGCAGGGAGATGCCGTAGCTGATCAGCAGAACCGGCACGGCGGCATCGGCGATCAGCTGAGCCGGCTCCATGATGAGGGGCGGCACTGTGAGGCCCAGCACCGAGATGAGCGTGCCGAGGAGCGACGCGATGATGATGGGATTCGTCGCCGTGCGCACGAGCGTCTTGCGCAGCGAGACGCGATCGCTCGTGACGGCGTCGAGGATCGTCAGCGAGATCGGGGTGAACACCAGCAGCTGCATGAGCACCACCGGTGCGGGGTACGCGGCGCTGCCGAGAAGGTAGAGCGACAACGGGATGCCGATGTTGTTCGAGTTGACCTGCCCCGCCGACAGCGCTCCGATCAGGGTCTCTCCGACCGGGCGCTTCCACCAGAGCCGCGCGACGAGTGTGTAGATCCCGATGATCGCGACGGCCGCTATCGCCGACACGGGCAGCAGCGAGGAGAAGAGCATCTTCGCATCGGCGTGGGCGAGCACGGTGAAGAGCAGGAACGGCGACAGCACGAAGAAGATCAGACGCCCGAGCACGTGCCGGGCGTGCGGTCCGAGCAGGTCGATCCGGCCGAGCAGATAGCCGAGTGCGATCGCGACTCCCACGACGGCGAATCCGGTGAGCGTCTCGAGCATGGTTCGAGCGTATCCAGCCCGGACGCACGTCGTCGCCACCGGCACGGTCGGCGCGCGGGAGTCCGCCGTAGCAGTCGGAGTGGGCCCGCGTCAATGGATGAGCTCCGATCAGCGTCAAGACGGGGTGCGGCCATACGCTGAGAACACGACGAGCAGCATCTGCCGCTCTCCGTCGGTCGAACCAGACGGTGCCCTCGAGTTCTCTCGGTCTTGAGCGCCCACATGGGGGTGGGTGCGCTTGCGGACCTTCTCATCGACTGCTCCGGTCCCCCCGTTCGGGCGCGGGGGACCGGAACCAACTCCCTCGGGAGTGGCCGCTACTTCAGGCGGAGCATCCTCTGCACGGCCTTCACGCCGGCGTTCGCGCTGCGGGCGCGCATCGCGGACTCGAGCTCCTCGAGTGATTCCTTCGTGTCCACCCGGGGCTCGCCGAGGTAGAGGTCGCGGAACACGAGATACCAGAAGTCGCTCAGCATGAGTCGATAGAGATCGTTGAGCGCGCGGTCGGTGAGGAACTCGAAGAGCTCCACATGGGCTTCGATCCATCCCTCGCCCGTCTCGACGGACTGGATGGCGTCGGCGATCAGTTCGCACGCGATGGCGAGATCCGCCTCGGACAGCGCAAGCGCGGCCTCACGGATGATCTCCCCGCCCTGAGAGGCGGCGAACTCGCGGGTGATGCGGGACCGCTCGTCGGTGATGTCGGTGACCATCGAGTAGCGGTTCGCGTGGACCTCCATCAGACCGGCGCGCGCCAGTCGCTGCACGGCCTCTCGGACGGGGGTGCGGGTGACTCCCAGATCGTCTGCGATCGCCTTGTCGCTCAGTTTCGCGCCAGGCGCGTAGGTGCCGTCGGCGATCGACGTCGCGAGTCGACGAAAGAGCTCTTCAGCTCCGAGGTTCCGCTGCGCCCCAGGCACAACGGGCAGTTCAGGTCCCATATCGGTATATTACGGCGCATAGGTATGGCGCGGCTGTCCGCCGAGCAGATGCGTGTTTGACCTGCGGCCCGTGCACCTGCTCGACGCATCGAGACGGTCGTCCCGAGACGTGTCGTCTCGTGGCTGGTGCGCGTGACGACAAGCACAGAACCAGCAGCCCAGGGGAGCGGAGCAGACACCGACTCTCACCGGAAAAAGCGGAAACCCCCGCCATGTAGAAGCTAGGCGAGGGTTCCTAAGGTGACTGTAATGATCACCCTGTGGCTCCGACGGGCGTCGATCCCGTGACCTCACGATTTTCAGTCGTGCGCTCTACCAACTGAGCTACAGAGCCATGCGACCGGCTAGACCTGTCGCATCTAGACGAAAGGCCCTTCTCGAAGAAAAGGGCCCGTCGCTTAGAGCGACCCTGACGGGACTTGAACCCGCGACCTCCGCCGTGACAGGGCGGCACGCTAACCAACTGCGCTACAGGGCCATACTTGTTTTCAATTGTACCGGAAGGAGTGACCCCAACGGGATTCGAACCCGTGCTACCGCCGTGAAAGGGCGGCGTCCTAGGCCGCTAAACGATGGGGCCGAAGTCTGTCCCGGAGGACTTCCTTGCCGACGCTCAAGCATAAGGGAAGATCTGAGCAAAACGCGAATCGAGGGCGAGCCTGCTGTCTCCCGGGCGTGTTCAGGAGGACGATGGACTCACATCGCTGTGCCCTCTCCCGCTGTCCGCCCCCTGGTGCGGATGTGAAAGAAGTTGTTAGTGTGGCATCTGTGAAACCGGCGAAAGGGGCCGTGTGAACGACCATCACTCCACGTCGGATGCTGCTGCGGCGGCGTCCGACGACTGCGGCTGCGCGCCGACCCCTGCGGAGAGCCGCGCGTTCTGGAAGGACCGTTCGGTCACCCGTCGCAGCGCTCTCACATTCGGCGCGCTCAGCGTCGTCGCCCTCAGCGCCTTCGGCGTCTCCTCAGGAGTGACCGCCGCGTACGCCGCCTCGTACCCCAGCTGGGACGACGTGCAGAACGCCATGAACAACGAGTCCGCGAAGGCAGCGGAGGTCACGCGCATCGAGGGACTCATCCAGTCGCTCAAGCAGCGGGTGGCGGATGCGCAGGCCAAGGCCGTGCTCGCGGGCGAGGAGTACAACGCCGCGCAGCTCGCCTACTTCGACGCCATCGCCGTCGCCGAGGAGCTCCAGTCGAAGGCCGACGAGCAGGCCGTCGCCGCCGATGACGCCACGAAGAAAGCCGCCCAGCTCGCGGCGCAGCTGTATCGCAACGGCGGCGACGACACCGCCCTCGAGCTGTTCTTCGCCGGCTCGGCCGACAACGCCGACCAGCTGCTCTCGCGTCTCGGCACGATGGACAAGGTCTATCAGTACAACCAGACGGTGCACGACAACGCGGTCGCTGCCCGCAACTCAGCCCAGCAGCTCACCGATCAGGCTGTCGTCGCCCGCACGGAGCGCGATCGCCTGCAGCAGATCGCCGAGCAGAAGATGATCGAGGCTCAGGCCGCTGCGGACGCCGCTCAGGCTGCGCTCGACGAGCAGTCGGCGAACCTCGCGACGATGCAGGCACAGCTCTCAGCCCTGAAAGACGCCACGGCGACGACCGTGGCCGGGTACAAGGAGGGCGTGCGCGTCGCGGAGGAGGAGCGCAAGCGTCGCGAAGCGGCCGAGGCCGCGGCAGCCGCCGCAGGCAACGGCGGCGGAGGAGGTGGCGGCGGAGGCGTCGGCGGCTCACCGGGTTCCGGCGGCTGGGTTCGACCGCACGGAGGACACCGGAGCGCCGGATTCGGCCCCCGGCCCAAGCCCTGCGCAGCCTGCTCCGGCTACCACTACGGCGTCGACCTCGCGAACGGGTGCGGCGCGGCGATCTATGCGGCGCAGTCCGGAACCGTCGACTACGCCGGTCCGCGCGGCAACTACGGCAACTACATCCGCATCCAGCACGGTGGGGGAGTCTCCTCCGGCTATGCCCACATCAGGGACGGCGGCTTCGCCGTCCGCAGCGGGTCATGGGTCAACTCCGGTCAGGTCATCGCCTATGCGGGCAACACCGGAGCATCCGTCGGCTGCCACCTGCACTTCGAGGTGTACATCAACGGCGCGTACACCAACCCGATCACGTTCCTCGCAGATCGCGGCGTCTCGGTCTGAGAACGACCACGACGAGAAGACCCCCGGCCGCTGAGCGGAACCGGGGGTCTTCTCGTCGGAGCCTGGGGTCAGTGACCCTGCTCGCCGAAGCGGACGATCGCCTCGTCGAGGATGCGCTGCGCCTCTGCGGCGTCGCCCCATGCGTCGACCTTGACCCACTTGTTGGGCTCGAGGTCCTTGTAGTGCTCGAAGAAGTGCTCGATCTCCTTCTTGGTGTACTCGGCGACGTCGCCGATGTCCTGGATGTGGGCCCAACGGGGGTCCTTCGACAGCACGGCGACGAGCTTGTCGTCTCCGCCGGCCTCGTCGCTCATCTTGAGCACGGCGACCGGGCGCACCTCGACGACGACGCCGGGGTAGATGGCGTGGTCGAGGAGCACGAGAACGTCGAGCGGGTCGCCGTCCTCGCCGAGGGTGTTGTCGAAGTAGCCGTAGTCGGCGGGGTACCCGAAGGTCGTGTAGAGCACGCGGTCGAGGTGCACTCGTCCGGTCTCGTGGTCGACCTCGTACTTCACGCGGCTGCCGCGCGGGATCTCGATGACGGCGTCGTGTGCGCCCATGCGTGTGCTCCTCAGAAATGACGGTTGGATGCCGCGCACTAGCCTAGCCGGGCCGTCGACGGGTGCTGTCAGCGTTCGGCGGCCGGGGCGATGCCGAGCAGTGCATCCTGGACGGCCGCCGTGCGGTCGCGGATGGCGGCAGCCACCGCGGCGACCGCGGGCTGACGCAGCGAGTCCGGACGCAGCACCATCCAGTAGGGCAGGCGCTCGGCGAAGTCGTCGGGGAGGAGCCGCACCAGATCGGCGTGGCCGTCGGCCAGGAAGCACGGAAGGAAGCCGATCCCCGCGCCGGCGCGTGTGGCCTCGACATGGACGAAGACGTTGGTGGAGCTGAGCGAATCCGGCATCCCCGGCACGAGTCGTCGAGGAGCATCCAGATCGTCGACCTGGAGCATCGAATCCACGAAGTAGACCAGCGGATGCCTGCTCAGCTCATGCGAATCGGCGGGCGTCCCGTGCTCGTCCAGGTACCCGTGCGACGCGTACATGCCCAAGGTGTAGAAGCCGAGTCGGATGGCCTCGGCGCGGTGCACCTGCGGTTCTCCGACCACCACTTCCAAGTCCAGCCCGGAACGGTACTGCAGAGCCCGCCGCGTGACGTTGACGATCTCGACGCTGAGTCTCGGATACTTTCGCCGCAGTTGCGCGACCGCGGGCGCGATGACGAACGCACTGAACCCGTCGGTGGCGGAGATTCGCACGACCCCGACTATCTGATCGGACTCGGCTTCTCCTTCATGGATCGTCGCCACCGCCGTCTCCACGTCCTCGGCGGCGCGCACCGCCCGACGCCCGAGGTCCGTCAACTCCCACCCTCCCGAGCTGCGGGCGAGGACCCGCCCGCCCAGGACTCTCTCCAATGCGGCGATGCGTCGCGAGACTGTCGTGTGATTCAGCCCCAGGCTCTGGCCGGCAGTCGTGAAGCGACCGGTGCGCGACACGGCGAGAAGGATGAGGAGGTCGTCGGCGTGCGGCTCGGAGGTACTCGGGGAAGATGTCACATCTGCAATTGTGCACTCCGTCTCTGCTCGACTGGTCATTGGCGCACAGAGCCGGGCGTGCACATACTGGCGGAGGCCGCCCGCAGACGGGGTACCGGCCCGCCAGGCAGCTGTCGACGAGGACGCTGCAGAACACGAAGGAGTGCATTCATGGGCGTCGAGCAACCGGTCGACTCGCAGGTCGAGACCCGAACATCCGGGCTGAAGAAGATCGTGGCCGCCTCGATGGTGGGCACGGTGGTGGAGTGGTACGAGTTCTTCCTCTACGCCACCGCCGCATCGCTCGTCTTCGGCACCTTCTTCTTCCCCAACGCCGGCACCGAGCTCGACGGCATCATCGCCGCATTCCTGACCTACGCGGTCGGATTCATCGCCCGTCCGCTCGGCGGCATCGTGTTCGGCCAGATCGGCGACAAGCTCGGCCGCAAGCACACCCTGCAGATCACCATCATCCTCGTCGGGGTCGCGACCTTCCTGATGGGGTGCCTGCCCGGCTTCGATTCGATCGGCTACTGGGCGCCGGCGCTGCTCGTGCTCCTGCGATTCATCCAGGGGTTCGCCGTCGGCGGTGAATGGGGCGGTGCCGTGCTGCTGGTCGCCGAGCAGAGCCCCGACAGGTCTCGCGCGTTCTGGTCGAGCTGGCCCCAGGCCGCCGTCCCGGTGGGCAACCTGCTGGCGACCCTGGTGCTGCTCGGCATGTCCTGGGCGCTTCCCGCCGACCAGTTCCTGAGCTGGGGATGGCGCGTGGCGTTCTGGGTCTCGGCGATCGTCGTCGTCATCGGCTATTACATCCGCCGGCACGTCAGCGAGGCGCCCATCTTCCTCGAGGCCCGCGCACAGGTCGAGGCCGACAAGGCCGTGAGCTACGGAGTGCTCGAGGTCGTGCGCAAGTACCCGCGGGGCATCTTCGGAGCCATGGGCCTGCGCTTCGCGGAGAACATCCTGTACTACATCATCGTCTCGTTCACGATCGTGTACCTGAAGACGGTGCACGCCTACGACACGAGTCAGCTGCTGCTGGCGCTTCTGGTCGCGCACGCCATCCACTTCGTCGTGATCCCGCAGGTCGGCCGGCTCTCGGACGCCTGGGGACGCAAGCCCGTCTACCTCGCCGGCGCGGTGCTCGGAGCCAGCTGGGCGTTCTTCGCATTCCCGATGTTCGACACCCAGAACCCGTTCGTGATCATCGCGGCGGTCACGATCGGTCTGTGCTTCCACGCGCTCATGTATGCGGGGCAGCCGGCGATCATGGCCGAGATGTTCCCGACCCGCATGCGCTATTCCGGCGTCTCCCTGGGGTACCAGGTCACCTCGATCGTCGCGGGCTCGCTCGCGCCGATCATCGCCACGGCCCTGCTGCAGGACTTCGGCTCGTGGCTGCCGGTGGCGATCTACGTCGCGGCAGCTTGCGCCGTCACCGCGGTCGCGGTGGTCACCCTCAAGGAGACCCGCGGGGTGTCCCTGCACGACATCGATGACGCGGATGCACGCAAGCACGGGCTGAACACTCCCCGGGTGAGCGCGGCATGACCGAGCGAAGCATCGAGAGGCCGGGTGCGGCCGGTCTGTCGCTGAGCGGCCGCCGAGCCCTGGTGACGGGAGGCGCCAGCGGGATCGGCCTGGCGGTCGTGCGAGCATTGGCCGCGCGTGGCGCTCACGTCGTGGTCGCAGACAAGGATCGCGCGCAGTGCGAGGCCGCCGCGGCCGAGGTCGGGGGCTCGAGCTGGGTGGTCGATCTGCTGGAGCCGGCCGCCGTCACCGACGACCGGCTGGTCGACGTGCTGGCCGGTGTCGACATCCTGGTGAACAACGCCGGGATCCAGCACATCAGCCCGATCCAGGATTTCGATCCCGAGGACTTCCGACGGATCGTGACCCTCATGTTGGAGGTTCCGTTCCTGCTGATCCGCGCGGCTCTGCCGGAGATGTACGCGAACGGGTTCGGCCGCATCGTGAACGTCTCGTCGGTGCACGGACTGCGCGCATCGCCCTACAAGTCCGCCTACGTCGCGGCCAAGCACGGGCTGGAGGGACTGTCGAAGGCCACCGCGCTCGAAGGAGGGGAGCACGGCATCACCAGCAACTGCGTCAACCCCGGCTACGTGCGCACGGCGCTGGTCGAGAAGCAGCTGTCCGACCAGGCGCGTGTGCACGGCATCCCTGAAGCCGAGGTGCTGGCGAAGATCATGCTGACCGAAAGCGCGATCAAGCGCCTGATCGAGCCCGACGAGGTGGCATCGCTGGTCGCCTGGCTGGCGAGCGACGAGGCGTCGATGGTCACCGGGGCGAGCTATGCGATGGACGGCGGCTGGTCGGCGCGATGAGGAACGATCCGCGTCCAGAGCCGATCCAGGAGCGATGACAGAGGTCCGGTGAGCCAGAGCAGCAGCAGGGCGAGGTACCCCACCCCTCCGAGGCTGATCGCCAGCAGCATCGCCACCGCCGAGAGCAGGATCGAGGCGATGTCGGCGGCGGCACCGTGACGGATGCGGGAGGGCGGCGTCTTCGTCAGGTCAGGGTGCCGCAGCAGATAGATGCGCGCGCCGAGCGTGGTGATCTGCGTGGCGATGAGCGTGCCGATGTAGAGGACCACCTGCAGTGGGTCGGTGTCCATCTGACCGAGCATCGCCGTAGGCACCGGCAGCCAGACGATCGTCGCCATCCAGGCCACGTTGAGCCAGAGAAGCGGTCTCGTGATCCGCGTGACCTCGTCGTACTGTCGGTGGTGCCCCATCCAGAAATTGGCGATGAGGACGAAACTCAGCCCGAAGCTCAGCAGCTGTCCTGCATGCTCCTGCAAGAACTCGGCGGTGCCCAGACCTCCGGCGGCGGCCTCGGACACGGACTCCATCAGCGGCAGGATCAGCAGCGTCATCGAGATGGCGACGACCGCGTCGACGAACGCCTTGAATCGTTCGGTCCTGAACCGCAGCACGTGATCCGTCACGGCGCCAGGCTAGAGCGCGATGCCCGTCGAGCGCGAGCGCTGTGCGGTGATCCGTCCCCGTGATCTACCGTTGGTCTGTGCCGTCGCTCTCTCCCGTCATCGCCGAGATCCGCCTCGCCGTGCGCACCGCGCTCGCCGATCTGCCCGAGGGGTCGACAGTCGTCGTCGCTCTCTCCGGGGGAGCGGACTCCCTCGCGCTCGCCGCGGCGACCGCTTTCGAGGCGCCCAAGCTCGGGCTTCGGGTGGGCACGCTCACCGTCGACCATGGGCTGCAGAACGGGTCGGATGCCGTCGCCGCGCGCGCTGCGAGAGCGGCGGCCGCGCTGGGGCTCGACGCGCTGGTCGTGCGCGTGGAGGTCGGCGCTGACGGAGGCCCTGAGGCAGCGGCGCGAGACGCGCGGTACCGGGTGCTGAAGGACGCCGCGACGGATGCCGGTGCGGCGGCCGTGATCCTCGGGCATACGCTCGACGACCAGGCCGAGACGGTGCTGCTCGGTCTCGCACGCGGATCCGGCGCCGCGAGCCTGCAGGGGATGGCTCCCGTGCGAGAGGACGATGACGGACTGCGCTGGGTGCGCCCGATGCTCGGGGTGCGGCGCGAGACCACACGAGCGTTCTGCGCGGAATCCGATCTCGAGGTCTGGGACGACCCGCACAACACAGAGGATCGGTTCGCCCGGGTGCGGGCGCGCGACCGGGTCCTTCCCGTGCTCGAGACCGAGCTCGGCCCCGGCATCGCCGAGGCGCTCGCGCGCACCGCCGAGCAGCTGCGCGAAGACGCCGAGGCGTTCGACGAGATGATCCACGAGACGATCGAGGACATCGTCGAGCACGCCGAGGCGGGGATCTCCGTGAGCGTCGCCGCGCTCGCCGCTAACCCCGCAGCTCTCCGCAACCGCATCATCCGACTCGTGGTCGACAGCGAGTTCGGCGTGAGCCTGACCCGATCGCAGACCCTCGAGGTCGCTCGTCTGGCGATCGACTGGTCGGGTCAGGGGCCCATCGATCTGCCGGGGTGCTCGGCGGCTCGAGCGGGCGGTCGCATCGTGTTCACCGCGCGCTGAGCCGCGGCATCCCACCCTCGCAGAGACGGAGAACCCCCGCGGTCTCCTCCTCAGGAGGGGGCCGCAGGGGTGTCGTCCAGCAGGCTGGCGGGGCTACTTCTTTCCGCCCAGCAGGCCGCCGAGGATGTCTCCGATTCCGCCGCCGCCCGACGAGCTTCCGCCGCCGAGGATGCCGCCGAGGATGTCTCCGATTCCGCCGCCGCCCGTGGAGCCGCCGCCGCCGAGGATGCCGCCGATGACGTCACCGATTCCGCCGCCGCCCGACTGCGACTCTGCAGGCGCGGACTTCGCGGACTTGTCCTTGGTGGCGTTCGCGATCAGGCCCATCACGATCGGAGCGAGGATCGGAAGGAGCTTGCCGAAGTCGATGCCGGCGGTCTCCTTCGACTCGGTGAGCTTCTGGGTGACCTTCTGCTCGTCGTCGCCGAGGATGTGCGAGACGATCTTGCCGCCGTCGGTCTGATCGATGTCGTCGACCTTCGCCGCACCGGTCCGTCCCTCGTGGCGCTTGAGCGCGTTCTCGATCGCGGAGGAGCCCTCAGCGGTCGAGGCGTTCTTGGCGAGGCCGCCGAGCAGCACCGCTCCGCCCTGTTCGACCGCCTCCTTGGCGACGTCGGGGGAGACTCCGAGCTTCGCGGCGATGTCGTCGATCGGGACCTGCTTCAGGATGTCGTCGAGAGCCATGGGTGAATCCTTCCGTCCGGGGCGTCCGCCCGTCACACCGTCAGAGTAGTGGGGATGCCGGCGCGCATCCGGAATTCTGGTCGACGATCTGCGGATGCTGTGCAGGACCATGGTGATGCGTCGCCTAAAATCGATCCATGCGCGCCGCGGAGATCCAGGACGACCTTGCTCAGATCCTCGTCACAGAGGAGGAGATCATCGCGAAGCTCGATGAGCTCGCGGCCCAGGTGGCGATCGATTACGAGGGCAAGGAGATCATCCTCGTCGGCGTGCTCAAGGGCGCGGTCATGGTCATGGCCGACTTCGCCCGCGCACTTCCGTTCCACGCTCCGATGGACTGGATGGCCGTCTCGAGCTACGGTGCGAGCACCAAGTCGAGTGGTGTCGTGCAGATTCGCAAGGACCTCGACACCGACCTGAACGGCAAGCACGTGCTGATCGTCGAGGACATCATCGACTCGGGTCTGACCCTCAGCTGGCTGCTCGAGAACTTCGAGTCGCGCGGCGCGGAGTCCATCGAGGTGCTCGCCCTCCTCCGCAAGCCCGAGGCCGCGAAGGTGGTCATCGACTGCAAGTACGTCGGCTTCGACATCCCGACCGACTTCGTGGTCGGCTACGGCCTCGACTACGACGAGCGCTACCGCAACCTGCGCGATGTGGCCGTGCTGGCCCCGCACGTCTACAGCTGAGCGGACGCTCCGGCGCACCCGCTACGCCGTGGGTGAACGCACAGCGGCCACCTAGGGCGCGCGCGATACGCTGATCCGACCATGGATGTCAAGAAGCTCACGCGGAACCCGCTGATCTACGTCGCTCTGATCGGACTGCTGCTGTTCGGCGGCTTCCTGCTGATCTCGAACCTCGGCGCCCCCAAGCAGATCACGACCCAGGAGGGTCTCGAGCTGCTCGGCGGCAAGACGGTGACCGAGGTCGTCAACACCGACGGCGACCAGCGGGTCGACATGACCCTGTCCAAGGCCTTCGAGGGCGCGGACAAGGTGCAGTTCTACTACGTCGACGCCCGGGCCGAAGAAGTGGTCACGGCGATCAACGACGCCGACCCGAAGGACGGCTTCAACGATGCCGTTCCGCGTGCGACCTGGTTCGACGGCATCCTCTCCCTTCTTCTTCCTCTCGTGCTGCTCGGCCTGCTGTTCTGGTGGCTCCTGTCGTCGATGCAGGGCGGCGGCGGCAAGGTCATGCAGTTCGGCAAGTCCAAGGCCAAGCTCGTCAACAAGGAGACCCCGACCGTCACCTTCGCCGACGTCGCCGGTGCGGATGAGGCGATCGAGGAGCTCCACGAGATCAAGGAGTTCCTCCAGGACCCGGCCAAGTTCCAGGCCATCGGCGCCCGCATCCCGAAGGGCGTGCTGCTGTACGGCCCTCCCGGAACCGGAAAGACGCTGCTCGCCCGCGCGGTCGCCGGCGAGGCGGGAGCCCCGTTCTACTCGATCTCGGGTTCCGACTTCGTCGAGATGTTCGTCGGTGTCGGCGCATCGCGAGTGCGCGACCTGTTCAACGTGGCGAAGGAGAACTCTCCCGCCATCATCTTCATCGATGAGATCGACGCCGTCGGTCGTCACCGCGGTGCCGGCATGGGCGGCGGAAACGACGAGCGCGAGCAGACGCTCAACCAGATGCTCGTCGAGATGGACGGCTTCGACCCGAACGCGAACGTCATCGTGATCGCCGCGACGAACCGTCCCGACATCCTCGACCCCGCGCTGCTGCGTCCGGGCCGCTTCGACCGCCAGATAGGCGTCGACGCCCCTGACCTCCGCGGCCGCCAGAAGATCCTCGAGGTGCACAGCAAGGGCAAGCCGCTGTCGAAGAGCGTCGACCTCGAGGTCGTCGCCCGCAAGACTCCCGGATTCACGGGTGCCGATCTCGCGAATGTCCTCAATGAGGCCGCGCTGCTGACCGCCCGCTCGAATGCGCAGCTGGTCGACAACCGTGCGCTCGACGAGGCCATCGACCGTGTGATCGCCGGCCCTCAGCGTCGCACCCGCGTGATGAAGGACAAGGAGAAGCTCATCACCGCGTATCACGAGGGCGGTCACGCTCTCGCAGCTGCGGCGATGAACTACACCGACCCTGTGACGAAGATCACGATCCTGCCTCGCGGCAAGGCCCTCGGCTACACGATGGTGCTGCCGCTCGACGACAAGTACTCCGTCACGCGCAACGAGCTGCAGGATCAGCTCACGTACGCGATGGGTGGCCGCGTCGCCGAGGAGATCATCTTCCACGACCCGACCACCGGTGCCTCGAACGACATCGAGAAGGCGACCTCGATCGCCCGCAAGATGGTCATCGAGTACGGCATGACCACCCAGGTGGGTCCGGTCAAGCTCGGTTCCGAGGGTGGCGACATGTTCGTCGCGCGCGACATGGGCCGTGGCCGCGAGTACTCCGAGAAGGTCGCGGAGCGGGTGGATGCCGAGGTGCGCGCACTCATCGAGCAGGCGCACAACGAGGCGTACGAGGTCATCAGCGCCAACCGCGACATCCTCGACAGGCTCGCTCTGGCCCTCCTCGAGGAGGAGACGCTGGACCACAATCAGATCGCCGAGATCTTCACCGAGGTGAAGAAGCTCCCCGAACGTCCGCTGTGGCTCTCGAGCGAAGACCGCCCCGTCTCGGAGCGTCCTCCGATCGAGGTCCCGAAGAAGGACGTCTCGCTGGCTGCTTCGATCCAGGCGCCGGCGTCGGCTCCGCGCACACAGCCAGGATCGGCGGGAGCCGGTCAGGCTCGACCAGCGACGGCCTGACCCGTGTCTGTCGACCGCGCGCGTGTCGAGCGACTCACCAGGGAACTGCTCGAGGCGATCGGCGAAGACCCTGACCGTCCCGGGCTGAAGCAGACGCCGACGCGGATGGGCGATCTGTATGCGGAGTTCTTCGCCGGGGTCGGCGAAGACCCCGCAGCGCCTCTCGCGCACACGATCAGCGTCGCCCGGGGTCCCGCACCCGACACGCTCCCCTCGGGTGCCGTGCTGCTGCGGGACATCCGATTCCGGTCGGTGTGCGAGCACCACCTGCTGCCGTTCGCGGGGCGCGCGCACATCGCCTACCTTCCGGGCGAGCAGGTGGTCGGGCTGGGCGCGCTCGTGCGCGTCGTCGAGATCCTCGCCACCCGCCCCCAGGTGCAGGAACGACTCGGCGAGCAGATCGCCGACACCATCGCGGAGCACCTCGACACCCGCGGAGTGCTCGTCGTGCTGGATGCCAGCCACGGCTGTGTGACGATGCGCGGAGGACGGCAGCCGGAGGCGTCCACGCTGACCATCGCCGCCCGCGGCGAGTACACGGACCCGATCGCGAGGGCGGAGCTCATCGCGCTGATCGGCGCCCCGAGCGCGGGGCACGCATGACGGGGATCTGGGGGGTCGTCAACGTCACGCCCGACTCGTTCAGCGACGGCGGTCGGTATCTCGACGTGGATCGGGCCGTCGAACACGGCCTGCGGCTGCGGACCGAGGGAGCAACCGTGCTCGACGTCGGCGGCGAGTCGACGAGGCCGGGAGCCGAGCGCGTGGGGGCGGAGATCGAGCAGGAGCGCGTGCTCCCCGTGATCGAGCGACTCGTCGCTGAGGGCGCGCCTGTGAGCATCGACACCATCAACGCGTCGACTGCGGCGGCGGCCGTCCGAGCGGGCGCTCGGATCGTCAACGACGTCTCCGGCGGACTCGCCGACCCCGACATGCTGGCTGCCGTCGCCGAGTCCGGCGCGGATTATGCGATCGGCCACTGGCGTGGTTTCTCCGCTGACATGTACGAGCACGCCGAGTATCGTCGTGCCGCCCGCGAGGTCGCGGGAGAGCTGCGCGAGCGCATGGGCGAGGCCGCGGCTGCGGGAATCGCGCCGTCGCGCCTGATCGTCGACCCGGGGATCGGATTCTCGAAGAAGGGCGGCCAGAACTGGGGCGTCCTCCGCGGCCTTGACGAGATCGTCGCGCTGGGGCCACGCGTGCTCGTGGGCACCTCCCGGAAGAGGTTCCTCGCGGAGACCATCGGCGCCGACCCTGCGGCGGTGTCCGAGGCGCGTCGCGACCTCGCGACAGCGGTCACGAGCGCCCTTGCCGCCCGCGCCGGAGTCTGGGCCGTCAGAGTCCACGATGTCGGTGCCACCCGCGATGCTCTGGCCATCGTGCATGCCTGGGAGGGATGAACCATGGATGTCCTCGACGAGATCGTCCTCACCGGACTGACCGTGTTCGGTCGGCACGGCGTGTACGACCACGAGCGGGAGAACGGTCAGGAGTTCACGATCGATCTGCGCCTTCGGATGCCGCTGGACGATGCGGCGTCATCGGACGACGTGGCCGACACGGTGCACTACGGAGAGCTCGCCGAGAGAGTCGCAGAGGTCGTCGCGGGCGAGCCGGTGAACCTCATCGAGACGCTCGCCGATCGCATCGCGGCTGTCGCGCTCGCCGACGCCCGGGTGCACTCCGTCACCGTCACGGTGCACAAGCCGCATGCTCCGATCGCCCTGACCTTCTCGGACGTCGCCGTCACCGTGCACCGGGCGCGACAGCAGTTCGCCGAGGAGGAGTCGCGATGAGTCGCAATCTGGCGAACCCGCCGAGTCTCCCCGGCTCGCGACCCGGGCGCGAGGATGCCGTCGCGGTCGTCGCCTTCGGCGCGAATCTCGGTGATCGCGAAGGCACGATCCGCGCCGCCGCCGAGCGCATCTCGCGACTGCCGCTGGTCAGAGACGTGCGGTTGTCCTCGTTGATCGAAACCGTCGCGCTGCGGCTCGACGGGCCGGATCCCGACGCCCCGGGGTATGTGAACGCGGTCGCCCTGGTCACCTCCCGCCTCGCTCCGTCGATCCTGCTCGGCATGCTGCACGCGATCGAAGACGAGTACGGCCGCGAGCGCCTGGAGAGATGGGGCGATCGGACACTCGACCTCGACCTGATCGCCTACGGTGACGAGTCGGCGGAGGGTGACGGACTGCAGCTGCCGCATCCCCGTGCGTTCGAGAGGTTGTTCGTCCTCGAGCCGTGGCTCGAACTCGATCGTGACGCAGTGCTTCCCGGTGCGGGTCGGGTCGCCGACCTCGTCGCGGATCTGCGACGCCGGGAGCAGCGATGAAGCGCACCTCGATCGGACTCCTCGTGCTCCTCGCCGTGCTCGCCGCCGGCGGGGGCTTCGTCCTCGACCACATGCTGACGGCGATGGGCCGCACGACCTTCACGCCGTCGTTGCTGCTGCCCGTGCTGCTCCTGCTCATCAGCGCAGCCTCGCTGGGCGTCGCCTGGCCCGTGCGCGCGAGTGTCCGCAACGGCGTCCGCATCGATCCGTTCCGTGCGACGCGCGCGGTGACGCTGGCCCGCGCGTCCAGTCTCGTCGGGGCGATCATGGCGGGGTTCGGAGCGGGCCTCTTGGCGTTCCTCCTCTCCCGGCCGATCGATCCCCCGGTAGGGTCGACTGTGGCGATGCTGGCACTGATCGGAAGCGCGGTCGTGCTGGCCGTCGCCGCGCTCATCGCCGAACAGTTCTGCATACTTCCGAAGGATCCTGATGACTCAGAACCCAGAGATCGAGCCGGGGATCCCGGCCCCGCTGAACTCGGCGGAGGTCACTGACCGCGCGGCCCTCGACCAGGGCACGTACCCGCAGCTGCGCACCGCGCGCAGCGAGGCGAGACTCGAGCTCGACGGGACCTGGCATCAGATCTCACCTCGCTACGTGGTCTCGCAGAACGTGCAGAACCTGATCTTCATCGCCGTCGTCCTCGCGGTCGCGGCGGTTCTCGCGCTCGTGCTGCATCAGACCTGGGCGTGGATCCCGGCGGGTGTCGTCGTGCTCATCACGCTGATCACCATGGTCATCCTGCCGAGGCAGGCGAGGGCCATCGGATACATGCTCCGCGAAGACGACATCGTCTTCCGCAAGGGCATCCTCTGGCAGCGCATGATCGCCGTGCCCTACGGACGTATGCAGCTCGTCGATATCACCCAGGGGCCGCTGGATCGCGCGTTCGGCATCTCCCAGCTGAAGATGGTCACCGCCGCCGCGACGACCGGAGTGCAGATCCCCGGTCTCACCCAGACGGCGGCAGAAGCGCTGCGGGACACCCTGATCGAGGTCGCCGAGACTCGCCGGACGGGCCTGTGAGCGAGCACCAGCCGCCGGCACCGACGGGAGAGCGGCCCAGCGCGGCCACCGGGCGCGAGACCCTCGCCGACGGCGAGTGGCATCGGATGCATCCGCTCACCCCGCTCTTCAAGGGCGGGCTGGCCCTCATCATCATCGCGGGCATCGCGATCGCCAACCTTCGCGACCGTCTGATCGCCTGGTTCGTCGACCTCTTCACCCCCGAAGAGGCGCAGTACGACTACAGCGGCGGGGATCCCGTCGACTGGGTGCTGCAGAACAACCTCATCGTCATCGTGCTGCTCAGCGTGCTCGGACTGGTCGTCATCCTCGTCCTCATCTTCTGGTTCATCTGGCGCTTCCAGCAGTTCCGGATCACGGGGGATCACGTCGAGGTTCGCAAGGGAATCGTCTTCCGCTCGCACCGTCGCGCTCCGCTCGACCGGGTGCAGGGCGTCAACCTCACCCGTCCGTTCCCCGCGCGCATCATCGGACTCGCGAAGCTCGAGGTCGTCGGTGCCGGCACCGATTCCAACGTCGAGCTCGAGTACCTCGCGACTCCGCGCGCAGAGGCGGTGCGCACCGACATCCTGCGCCTCGCCTCGGGTGCGCGCGCGGCCAGACTCACAGCTGCGGACGCCGCGGCCGGCGTGCGCTCCTCTGACGCCGCAGGCTCGGGGACGGTCGCGCCCGGTTCGGCACGGGCACAGCTCGTCGGATCGATGAACGCCGGCGTCAACGATCTGATCAGCGGCGTCGACCTCGCCGACGTCGAGCCCGAGAGTGTGGTGAAGATCCCGACGGGGCGTCTCGTCGGCTCCCAGCTCATCTCGAGCGTCCTCTGGCTCATCTTCTTCGGGATCATCTTCGGCGTCGCGGTCGGCGGCGTCGCGATCGGCTCGCTGATCGACGGAGACCCCATCGGCGGGTTCCTCGGTCTGGGGATCACGCTGGGGATCGCGATCCCCATGATCATCGCGATCGTCGGAATCACCTGGGCGCAGATCTCGAAGTCGCTGCGCTACTCGATCGCCCCGACGCCGGACGGCGTGCGGATCACCTACGGTCTGCTGACGACCGTGACCGAGACGCTGCCGCCTGGACGCATCTTCGCCGTGGAGGTCACGCAGTCGCTGCTGTGGCGGCCGTTCGGCTGGTGGACCATCAGGATCAACCGCATGAGCGGCAAGAGCGCCGCTCAGCAGTCGTCAGGTTCGGCGCAGCAGTTCAGCGTCGTGCTGCCGGTCGGCAAGCGCGCCGATGTCGAACGCGTGCTCGCGCTGATCCTTCCCGATGCTCCGGTCGCCGACATCCCGCTCGTGTGGGAGCACGGCATTCTCGGGCCGGTCGAGGGCGACCCGTACCGGACGATGCCTCGGCGCGCATGGTGGCGCAGGCCCGTGTCGTGGAAGCGTCACGGCTTCGCGTTGACCGAGTTCGGACTCCTGCTCCGGCGTGGCATCGTCTGGCGCAAGCTGGCGATCTTCCCGCTCGCCCGGCTGCAGGGAGTGTCGCTCTCGCAGGGGCCGATCGACCGTGCGCAGCGTGTGTCCGGTGCGCAGGTGCACTCCGTGCAGGGGCTCATCACGGGCTATCTGTCGGGTCTCGAACGCGATGACGCGCTGTACCTGCTCGACAGGGTGAGCTCGGCAGCGGTCGCCGCCGCCGCGCGCGATCACACCCACCGGTGGGGCGAATACGTGACGGATGCCGAGGGAGCGCAGGTTCCCGGGTACCCGGTCGCCGGGGCGGATGCCGCTGCAGGCGTCTCCGGGACCCCGCTGCCTCCTCCGGCTCCGCCTGTCGCGCCACCGGCTCCGCCTGTCGCGCCACCGGCTCCGCCTGTCGTGCCTCCGGCTCCGCCTGTCGCTCCGCCCGTACCTCCGGCCCCGCCCGCAGCGCCGGCTCCGAACGGTGAGTGATCCGACGCGCCGCGATGGGCGCCTCGGAGTCGGCATCATCGGCGCGGGACGAGTGGGGCCGGTCATCGGCGCGGCTCTCGCCGGAGCAGGACACGCGATCATCGGCATCACGAGCGGCTCTGACGACGACCGTGCGTCAGCGGTGCTGCCGGACGTCCCGATCCTCGATGCGCTGGAGGTCGTGCGTCGCAGCGAGCTGGTCGTGGTGGCCGTTCCTCACGATCAGCTGGCGGGCCTGATCGCGGGCATCGCCGAGGTCGGAGGCTGGCAGCTCGGCCAGCTCGTGCTGCACACGGACCCCGGTCACGGCATCGAGGTGCTGCGACCGGCGGCCTCGAGCGGTGCGATCCCGCTCGCCGTGCATCCGGCGATCACCTTCACGGGCACGTCGATCGATCTGCGTCAGCTGCAGGCGAGCTATGCGGCGGTCACCGCTCCGGCGGCGGTGCTTCCCATCGCACAGGCTCTGGCAGTCGAGATGGGATGCGAGCCGGTCGTGATCTCGGAGGCGGATCGGGAGGCCTACGCCGACGCGATCCAGACCGTCACCGAGTTCTCACGCTCGATCATCGCGCAGTCCACCTCGCGCCTCGGTGAACTCGGCGTCGAGAACCCGGGGGGATACCTCTCCGCCCTGGTGCAGTCGACGGTCGAACGGGCGCTCCGCGATGCGTCAGGGCCGCCCCCTCTGCTCTGACGTCAGCGACCGCCCGAGAAGCCGCCTCCACCGCCTCCGCCGGAGAAGCCGCCGCCGAACGATCCGCCTGCGCTCGACGACGAGCTCGCACTCGGTGCCGCGTACGTCGCGGACGCGTGCGACGTCGCAGCGAACGCCACGAGCTGACCGCGGACGAAGGGCGCGCTGGGATCCCCGATCCACGACGCGCCTCGTTGCTCGTAGGCGTACACCTGCTCGAGAATGGCGCCCCATTCGTTCTCCATGCCGAACAGCATCGCGTAGGGGAGCAGGCGCTCGTAGACGACGATCACGTTCGCGCTGCCGTCCTGTCGCCTCTCGGCGCCCGTGTACGACTGGAGCATCCGGAGTCGATCGGCTTCGGCGACGCGGATGAACTCTCTGACGCCCATGAGGTATTCGTACTGTCGGGCGCCTTCGGCGGTGAGGACGGTGTGCTTCGAGAAGCCGTAGAAGGAGGACAGGAGAACGAGGAAGACACCGAACGCGATCGCGACGAACGCAGGAATCGCTGTGACACGTCCGCCGATGATCCCCCAGAGGCCGAGGGCGAAGCCTGCGAGCACGACGCCGATCGCACACCACTGCAGGATCATCGCGCCCCTGCTGCGCGCCTTGGTGGTGAGGCCGCGTGACACCGCTGCCTCGATGCCGCTCTGCGACAGCGTCTTCATGCGGGCCGCGAAGTCCTCGCTCGAACTCGGAACCTCGGCGACTCCTGCGGCGTCGGCGCCGACGAAGAGCGCATCCAGTGCCTGGGCGTCGAGCTCGTCAGGAATCCTCCCACCCGGAAGGCGTCGCAGCCGTGGCTGCTCGACGTCGGTGCCCTCCTCGATGCGCAGCAGGCCGCGTACCGCGAGGTGGATGATCTCTGCGGGGATCGGGTCTTTGGCGCCGGGCACGATCCCGGCGGCCAGCAGTGGCGGCAGCGAATCCGGCACGTCGTACTGCGCGACGATGATGCCGCTGGATGTGCGTCGCTTCTTCTTGAACGCCGACACGGCGATCCAGCTTCCGACCGAGAGCCCGAGCCCGCCCAGTGCCGCGATCGCGGGAACGGTGTCGGTCACGGGATCGGGCTGCCGAGCCGACGGCTGCACAGCGGTGCCAGGGTCGAATCCGACGGCGACCGTGATCCCCTCGCCGGGGGAGAGCTCTTTCGCCTCGACAGCGAACTGCGCGCCGTCGGGCGACGCGACGAGGTCGCACTCGTTCGTCGATCCCTGGTAGCCGGTGTAGCAGCGGGCGTTTCCGGTCAACCGATCCGTCATCGTCTCGTCGAACACGATCTCCGCACGGAAGTCCTCGACGGGCTGCGTGCTGTCGAGAGGAAGGAGGTCCCAGTAGAACTCGTCGACTCCGGAGTCTGCCGCCAGGATCACGTCGCGCATCTCGTATTCGAGCACGTAGGTCGTGAGTCCGCGCACGTAGTCGTCGTCGCCGGTGAGCACCAGCAGCAGCCCGTCCTCCTGCTCGGTCTCGTAGGGCACGTCGGCCCCGGTCTCGTCGGTCACCGACAGCACTCGCACATCGAGCCACGCGTTCTCGTAGCTCGTCGGAAGGCCGCGGACGATCCCCTTGTTCTGATCGACCTCGGGGAATCGAGCCGTGAGGGACTCGGTGACGTGCATGTGCGAGCGGCCGTCGTCGTCGAGACCCACCTCGTACCGTGCATCCCACGATGCGTAGGAGAAGTCGTCCACGTCGGCGCGGATTGCGGTCGAGGCGCCGGCGGCGGGTGCGGGTCCCGCCACTGCTGCAGCTGCCGGTGTCGTGGGCACGAGCAGTGCAGCGGCGGTGAGACCGATCGTGACGAGCGTGCGGGCGAGTCTGGTGGCTGCCATGCTTCGAGGCTACCCAGACTCGACCGCAGGGTGAGGGGTCGGACCTCGGTAAACTGGACACGACTTTCAAGGAGCCCCGAATGACTGACGCGTCTGCCGCGCCCGAGACGACCACCGCCGCCACCGAAGAAGACGTCCACGAGCAGAAGGCCGTGCGCCTGGCGAAGCGCGAGCGTCTGGTCGCGAACCGCGCGGATGCCGGCGGGGGCGCGTTCCCTGTCAGCGTGCCGGTGACTCACCAGATCCCGGCGCTGCGCGCCGAGTACGGCGAGCTCGAGGCGGGTGCCGAGACGGGCGTCGTCGTCGGAGTCGCAGGTCGTGTGGTGTTCAGTCGCAATACGGGCAAGCTGTGCTTCGCGACGCTGCAGGCCGGCGACGGCTCGCGGATCCAGGCGATGATCTCGCTCGCGAACGTCGGGGAGCAGTCGCTCGCCGATTGGAAGGAGTACGTCGACCTCGGGGATCACGTCTTCGTGCACGGCGAGGTGATCTCCAGCCGCCGAGGCGAGCTGTCGATCATGGCCGACGGGTGGGCGATCGCCTCGAAGGCGATCCTGCCGCTCCCGAATGCGTACTCGGAGCTCAGTGAAGAGGGCCGGGTCCGCAGCCGCTACCTCGACCTGATCGTCCGCGAGCAGGCGCGCACGACTGTCCGCGCTCGTGCGGCGGTGAACGCGAGCCTGCGAGCGACGTTCGGCAGCCACGACTACCTCGAGGTCGAGACCCCGATGCTGCAGGTGCAGCACGGTGGAGCGTCCGCTCGCCCGTTCGTCACCCATTCGAACGCGTTCGACACGGAGCTCTACCTGCGGATCGCGCCCGAGCTGTACCTGAAACGTGCCGTGGTCGGCGGCATCGAGCGGGTGTACGAGATCAACCGCAACTTCCGCAACGAGGGCGCAGACTCGACCCACAGCCCCGAGTTCGCGATGCTCGAGGCCTATCAGGCCTATGGCGACTACAACCAGATGGCCGCGCTGACGCAGGAGCTGGTGCAGCAGGCGGCGATCGCGGTCGCCGGTTCGACCACGGTCACCTGGGCGGACGGCACCGAGTACGACCTCGGTGGCGAATGGGATCGCATCTCGATGTACGAGTCGCTGTCGGCGGCATCCGGTCGCACGATCACCCCGAGCGATCCGGTCGAGGACCTGATCGCCTTCGCCGAGGCGAACGGCGTGGACCTGCCTGCTCAGGCCACGCACGGCAAGCTCGTCGAAGAGCTGTGGGAGCACTTCGTGAAGGGCGACCTCGTGCGCCCGACCTTCGTCATGGACTTCCCCGTCGACACCTCGCCCCTCGTTCGCGAGCACCGCTCGATCGAGGGCGTCGTGGAGAAGTGGGATCTGTACATCCGCGGGTTCGAGCTGGCGACCGGATACTCCGAGCTCGTCGACCCCGTCATCCAGCGCGAGCGCTTCGTCGAGCAGGCGAAGCTCGCCGCCCGCGGTGACGTCGAGGCGATGCCGGTCGATGAGGAGTTCCTGCGGGCGCTCGAGCACGGCATGCCGCCGTCCGGCGGCATGGGCATGGGCATCGATCGCCTGCTGATGGCGATCACCGGGCTCGGCATCCGCGAGACCATCCTCTTCCCCCTCGTCAAATAGCGGGCGTCGCGCCGCGTCTGAACGCCCACTCCGGCAGCATGGCCGCGTCGATCATCGACGCGAGCAGCGCGGCGAGACCGTACTCGGGATCGATCGCCCGCACGAGATCGAGGTACTGCGCGGCATGGCTCGAGCGGCCGAGTGCCCACGAGAGCCATGCCGCAGCGGTGAGCGGAGCGGGTCTCGCCGCATGCGGGGCGAGAGCGGCAGCCGTGCGGACGAGTGAGAGGGCGACTGCGAGTCGCTGCGGATCAGGAGTGGGTCCCCGGCCGAGGAAGACATCGCCCAGGTCGTCGGGCACCCTGGTCGTCGCGCCCGCGAAGTCGAGCTGCGCCTGGAGCGTGCGCTCGCCGCCGCGCGCATCGGTCGCCCATTGGGTCAGCGCGACGTCTCGGAAGAGCGGGCGATCGAGGCACCAGAGGAGGGCCGCGGTGGCGAACGGCGGCAGATCGTCCGGGGATGCCAGAACGGACTCGAAGAAGGCCGGGATGTCCTCGAGGAGCACGAGCGCCGCGATCGCCTGAGGGTTCTCCGTGCTCGTCGCCCCAGGTGTGCCGCCTCGTTCGAGGAGACCGCTGACGTCACGCAGTGCGCGCCCCACCCGCTCCTTGTCGGCGAAGCCGGCCGCAGGAAGAGCAGCACCGGACAGCTGGTCCCCGGAGACGTCACCGACACCCGGCACCTCGGGTGCGCGGCGGTCGAGACGGCGGACCTGCGGATCTCCGTCGAGGTAGCTCGACCACCCGTCGGGGGTCACGCAGAGCGCATCGACGATACGCAGTCCGGCGTCCTCCGCCCGACCCAGCACTTCATCGACCTCGACGGCGAAGGGGAGCACCAGCCCGTCGCGTGTGCGCTGCACGGTGTCATCCGTATAGACCACGAGGGCGACCGCATCCGTCCGCTCGACTCGCGAGACGAGGCCGACCGCGGCATCCGCGTAGTCGGCGAGGTCGTCGTGGCTGCGGGGGAGGTCGAGTCGCATCGCGCCGTACGTGCGGGTGCCACGGAACGGCAGCAGGACGAGGCTCTCAGTCGGGGTGAAGCCTGCGACAGAGGGGACGATGCTGAGGAACTCAGCGGAGCCGGAAGCGCGGAGCAGTGTTGTCATCCGGCGAGTCTCATCGCACGAGCACGCTCGCGGTCGGTCTCCACAGCGCCGATGGTCTATCCCCCTTCTGCGCCCGAGTGTGGAGGAGCAGTGGGGTAGTGAGTCGCGTACCATGGAGCCATGGAGAACTTCTGGCTCGCAGCCGCATGGTCGCTCATCCCGACCATCGGGGTGAGCGTCGTGTTCTTCTTCGTGCTCCGCGGAATCCTGCGGTTCGATCGCACCGAACGCAAGGTGCACGCACGGATCGAAGCCGAGGAGCGGGCCGCACGCGGTCTGCCGCCGCGCTCCTGAGCGGCGTCGGAACCATCGGCTACTGTGTAGCCAGCGCACCGTCATCGGTGCCCACTGAAGCGCCCGGCGTCGAAGTGCCGAGCGGCCGAGAGGACGAGGGATGACGCCCGAGATCTGGGCTTGGTGGACCGCGGCGTTCCTGATCGCCCTCGACCTGACCATCCGCATCACGGCGATCATCATCATCCCGCGCAACCGGCGTCCCACGGCGGCGATGGCCTGGCTGCTCGCGGTCTTCTTCATCCCGTTCGTCGGCGTGTTCCTCTTCCTGCTCATCGGAAATCCACGGCTGCCGCGAGCGCGGCGTCGCAAGCAGGATCAGATCAACGAGTACATCGCCGAGACGAGCGAGCACCTGCACTTCGGCACCCTGCGCCCGAATGCGCCGAGCTGGTTTCCCCCGCTCGTCGAGATGAACCACCGTCTCGGAGCGCTGCCGATCTCCGGCGACAACGGCGCGCATCTGATCGCGGACTATCAGGACTCGCTCGACGCGATGGCCGACGAGATCCGCAAGGCCCAGGACTACGTCCACATCGAGTTCTACATCCTCCAGTCCGATGCGTCGACGGACAACTTCTTCCGCGCGATGGAAGAGGTGGCAGAACGCGGCGTGCATGTCCGCGTGCTGCTGGACCACTGGGCGAACAGGTGGAAGCCGAAGTACCGGAAGACCGTCGCCCGGCTCAATCGGATGGGCGCGAACTGGCACCTGATGCTGCCGGTGCAGCCGCTGAAGGGACGCATGCAGCGGCCCGACCTGCGCAACCACCGCAAGCTCCTCGTGGTCGACGGCAAGGTCGCGTTCCT
The DNA here is from genome assembly GCF_918698045.1 of Microbacterium sp. Bi98. Taxonomy (NCBI): domain Bacteria; kingdom Bacillati; phylum Actinomycetota; class Actinomycetes; order Micrococcales; family Microbacteriaceae; genus Microbacterium; species Microbacterium sp. Bi98. The sequence continues at coordinate 86,134 of NZ_CAKKLK010000008.1, forward strand.
CGGCTCCCAGAACGTCACCGACTCGACCTACAACCTTCCCAAGAACATCAAGCGGGGTCTGCACTGGGTCGACCTCATGGTCCGCATCGACGGGCCCGTCGTGCTGAGCGTGAACGCCATCTTCCTCAGCGACTGGTACAGCGAGACCGACGAGGTGCTGCAGGAGATCGACATCTCGCACGCCGAGGCGGGCTCGGGCGACCTGGACTGCCAGGTCGTGCCGTCGGGACCGGGGTTCGAGGTCGAGAACAACCTGCGTCTGTTCCTCGGGCTGCTCTACGCGGCAAAAGAGAAGATCATGATCGTCAGCCCGTACTTCGTGCCGGATGAAGCGCTGCTGCTCGCGGTCACCGCAGCGGTCGACCGGGGGGTCGCGGTCGAGCTGTTCGTCTCCGAAGAGGGCGACCAGGCGATGGTCTACCACGCCCAGCGCAGCTACTACGAGGCGCTGCTGAAGGCCGGGGTGCGGATCTGGATGTATCGCAAGCCGTACATCCTGCACACGAAGAGTCTGACCATCGACGACCAGGTCGCCGTGATCGGCTCGAGCAATATGGACATGCGCTCGTTCGGTCTGAACCTCGAGGTGTCGATGCTCGTCCGCGGCGAGGAGTTCGTCCTCGAGATGCGCGCGGTCGAAGACGTCTACCGCTCGCTCAGCCGGGAGCTCACTCTCGAGGAGTGGATGCAGCAGCCGCTCCGGTCGACAGTCCTCGACAACCTCGCCCGTCTCACCTCGGCGCTGCAATAGGGCGCCGATAGGGGGGGTGCTTTCGGCAGACCGCGGCCGGTACCCTGTGTGCATGGCTTCCCCGTCGCGTGTCGTCGCCGCTCTCTCGTCCCTGGCCGCTCTGCTGCTGATCGCGGGGTGCACGATCGGCCCCGGGGCCACAGGATCGCAGGCGACCTCGAACCCGTCGAGCGGGCCCGGGCAGAGCACCGACGATTCGGACGACGTCGAAGGCACGCTGCTCGACGACGGCCGCATGTTCGCCGTGGTGACGTGGGGCTCCTCGACGTGCATTCCCCAGGTCGACGCGGTGACGTCCGAGGGGCAGACGGTATCGGTGACGCTGGTCGAGCCGGAGTCAGAGACGGACGGCGAGAAGGCGTGCACCGCTGACCTGGCCTCCCGCGCGAGCGTCGGCGCACTGCCCGAGGGAGTCGACCCGACGAAGGAGATCACTCTGCAGGTGACGTACGGCGACATGGTCGACGACGTCGAACTCGACGGCGACCCGTCGTTCACCGGCACCCCCGGCTCATCGACGGAGTACGCGCCGAGTGCCGGCTGGTTCGATGACGGCTCGCTGGTGCTGCTCACGTGGGGCTCCTCAGGCTGCCCCCCGGTGGTCGAGAGCCTCGAGGGATCTGGTGCATCGGGCACCGCGACCTTCACGACCGACGACGATCAGGTGTGCACCATGGACATGGCACCGCGCGCGACGATCCTGGAATTCGGCGAGGACGCCGTCGATGATGACGCCTTCACCCTCACGCTCGTCGGCGGGAACCTCGACGGCACGGTCGAGGTGCGCAGCTGACGCTGTAAGAAGTGCGCGCCCCGGTGGATCAGAGCGATGCGACCGGGTGATCGGCGGGGAGCGCCAGCAGAAGAGCCCCGGGATCGACCCGGCACGTGACGCGCACCGCTGTCCCGAACTCGTCGCCGTCGAGCTCGATCGGGGTGGGAGACGTCACCGCGGCTTCGGCGACGGCTCCGCGGAAGTAGTGCACCGATGCGTCCCGGCCCCGTCGCTCGAGCACGCGACGGCCGGCGCGCGAGCGTCGCAGCACCGAGTTGTCCCACCAGATCTTGCGCCACACGCCGAGCCAGCCCCAGACGCCGGTCGGCTGGATCACGGCGACGTCGAGGACGCCGTCGGTGATGGAGGCGTCGGGGATCAGCGCGATTCCCGCAGGCAGGGTGCCGCAATTGGCGAACAGGATGCTGTGCACCTTCGTCGAGTGCAGGCGGCCGTCGTCAATCTGGAACACGGATCGGAACGGCTCGGCGCTCACGAGCGACCTCGCCGCGCCGTCGACGTACGCGATCCAGCCGACCGACTTCTTGAGGTCGGGGCGCGTGTTGGCGATCATGTCGGCATCCAGCCCGACGCCGGCGAGAACGACGTAGGCGTGCTCCTCGTCTTCCCCGCTCTCTCTCGTCAGACGCGCCCAGCCGATGTCGATCGCGTGGCGGAATTCGCCCAGCGCCGCGCGGATCATCTCGTCGGGGTCGGCCAGCGGGAGTCCGAGATTGCGCGCCAGCAGGTTGCCCGTGCCACTCGGCAGGATCGCGAGCGGCACCCCGGTGTTGGCGATGGCCTCGGAGACAGCGCGTACCGTGCCGTCTCCGCCGGCCACCAGCAGGACATCCACGCCGCGTGCGAGGGCCTCGGCCGTCGCACCCTGACCGGGATCTTCGATCGTGGTCGGATAGAAGGCCGGATGCTCCCACCCGGCCTCGTGCGAGAGAGCGCGGACTCGCGCCCGCAGCTGCTTCCCGTCGACCTTGATCGGGTTGTAGACGAGCGCTGCCTGGCGTCGGCCGGTGGCGCTCGTGGTCATGGCGCTACTCTAGCCCGGGCGTCGGCCCGCCCGGACGCGGCGGACGCGCCCGGGCCGCACCATAGACTTGATGGATGATCGACCTCGCACTCCTCCGCGAAAATCCGGAGATCGTCCGCCGCTCTCAGGCCGCCCGTGGCAACGACCAGGGCACCGTCGACACCGCGCTCGAGGCTGACCGATCGCGCCGAGCGGCGCTCGCCGCGTTCGAAGAGCTGCGCGCCGAGCAGAACGCCTTCGGCAAGCTGGTGGCGAAGGCTCCCAAGGAGGAGAAGGCGGCGCTCGTCGCTCAGGTCAAAGACCTCGCCGAGCGCGTCAAGCAGGCGCAGCAGGCCGCGAACGAGGCGGCAGACGCCCTGGCGGTGGCTCTCGCACGCATCGAGAACGTCGTCGTCGACGGCGTCCCCGCGGGCGGCGAGGCGGACTTCGTCGAGTTGCGACGCGTGGGCGAGGTCCCCGCATTCGACTTCGAGCCGCGAGACCACCTCGAGCTCGGCGAGATCCTCGGCGCGATCGACATGGAGCGCGGCGCGAAGGTGTCGGGCGCCCGCTTCTACTTCCTGCGCGGGATCGGAGCGCGGCTCGAGATCGCGCTCATGAACCTCGCCCTCGACAAGGCGCTGCAGAACGACTTCATCCCGCTGATCACGCCCACCCTGGTGCGGCCCGAGATCATGCAGGGCACCGGATTCCTCGGCGAGCACGCCGACGAGGTGTACCACCTGGACAAGGACGACGACCTCTACCTCGTCGGCACCAGCGAGGTCGCACTCGCCGGATACCACAAGGACGAGATCCTCGACCTCGGCAAGGGCGCGCTGCGGTACGCCGGATGGTCGACCTGCTACCGCCGTGAGGCGGGCTCCCATGGCAAGGACACCCGCGGCATCATCCGGGTGCACCAGTTCAACAAGCTCGAGATGTTCGTCTACACCAACCCGGAGGACGCCGAGGCCGAGCACCTGCGCCTCGTCGCGCTGCAGGAGGAGATGCTGACCTCGCTCGGTCTCGCCTACCGCGTGATCGACGTGGCCGCCGGCGACCTGGGCTCCAGCGCCGCACGCAAGTACGACATCGAGGCGTGGGTCCCGACGCAGGGCGCGTTCCGCGAGCTCACATCCACCTCGAACTGCACGACGTATCAGGCGCGCCGTCTCGACATCCGCCACCGACCCGAGGCTCAGGAGGGGCAGACCGCGAAGACGCAGCCGGTCGCCACCCTCAACGGCACCCTCGCGACGACCCGATGGATCGTCGCGCTGCTCGAGACGCACCAGCAGGCCGACGGATCGGTCCGCGTGCCGGAGGTGCTGCGCCCGTACCTCGGCGGGCTCGAGGTTCTGGAGCCGACCGCGTGACAGCTCCCTGGCTCGTCGGGCTCGACGTCGACGGCACGATCATCCTGCAGGACGAGACGATGAGTCCCGGTGTTCCCGAGGCGGTCGCGCGCCTGCGAGACGCCGGCCATGTGGTCACGATCGCCACCGGACGCAGCTGGATGGCGACGCGTCGCTATGTCGAGCAGCTCGAGCTGACCGCCGATTTCGTGGTGTGCTCGAACGGTGCGGTGACCATGCGCCGTGTGGGAGACGACTGGGAGCGGTGGCACATCGAGACGTTCGATCCGTCTCCCGTGCTCGCTCTGCTGCGCGAGCGGCTCCCGGAAGCCCGCTACATGGTCGAGCTCGGGTCAGGGCTGCGGCTCTACACCGAGCACCTGGACGACTGGACGCTCGACGGCGGACGGCAGGTCGGCTTCGAAGAGCTCGTCGCCGAACCGGTGTCCCGTGTCGTCGTCGTCTCTCCCGGGCACGACGAGGAGGACTTCCACCGCCTCGTGGCGGACGCCGGGCTGAATGAGGTCTCCTACGCGATCGGCTGGACGGCCTGGCTCGACATCGCACCGCAGGGAGTGGACAAGGGCACGGCGCTGGAGCGCGTGCGCACCGAGCTCGGCTTCGAGCGCGGGCACGTCTTCGTGGCCGGCGACGGGCGCAACGACATCGGCATGTTCGGCTGGGCGCTGGGTCTCGACGGCCGGGCGGTCGCCATGGGGCAGGCGCCGACAGAGGTGAAGGATGCCGCGGGCGAGGTGACCGGCGATGTCGAGGACGGCGGTCTCGCGATGGCGCTGAACACGCTTCCAGCGGCCGCCCAGGTCAGCGCGGGAGAATAGAACTCGGCTAGACTCACGGCTTGTCGGCAGATTCGTCTGTCGGGAGGGTTGTCCGAGTGGCCGATGGAGCTGGTCTTGAAAACCAGTGGGCAGAGATGTCTCGTGGGTTCGAATCCCACACCCTCCGCATTCCAGGGACGGTGCCTCCGCGCCGTACGCTGAACCGAAAGGCCCCGAGTGAGTCCCACCACGCGACGCCGCCGCACCATCGCGCGCCACGGTCAGCTCCACACGCCGGGCCCCCTCAGCCAACTGCTCAAGTTCATCGCGATCGGTCTCGCCGTCGTCCTGGTGAGCGGCTTCGGCGTCGTCTCCTACATCGTCTACGACCTCTCGAGCACCGTCTCGGCCAACGCTGTCGAACTCGACAGCACCGAGGAGCTGCCGCCCGACATCAGTGAGTACAAGGGCGGATTCAATCTGCTGCTCACCGGTGTCGACACGTGCGAAGAGGCGTACGCGCAGTACTTCGGCGACCGCTGCACGGGCGCGGACTCCGAAGGCACCCTCAACGACGTAAACCTCCTCATGCATGTGTCGGAGGAGCCGCGCCGGATCACCGTCGTCAGCCTTCCGCGCGACATGATGGTCCCGATCCCCGAGTGCGAGGACGCAGAGGGCGAGGTGCACTCCGCGATGAACAAGCAGCAGATCAACGTCGCCTACACCGACGGAGGACTCAACTGCGTCGCGAAGACGGTCTCCGACCTCTCCGGTCAGGACATCCAGTTCGCGGCCTCGGTCACCTTCGGCGGCGTGATCGAGATCACCAACGCGATCGGCGGCGTCGAGGTGTGCCTCGCCTCCCCGATCAAGGACCGGTACACGGGCCTCGACCTCGCAGCCGGAAACCATGTGATCGAGGGCATCACCGCGCTGCAGTTCCTGCGGACCCGACACGGAGTCGGCGACGGAAGCGACCTCGGCCGCATCGGCAACCAGCAGCAGTACATGTCGAGCCTCGCGCGCACGCTCATCAGCGGCGAGACGCTCGGCAACGTGCCGATGATGCTGAAGCTCGCGACGACCGGTCTCGACAACGTCGAGGCGAGCACGTCGCTGGCCGACCCGATGAAGATCGTGCAGATCGCGCTCGCGGTGAAGTCCGTGCCCTTCGAGGACATCGTCTTCCTGCAGTACCCGACCTTCACGGACCCGGACGACCCCAACCGCGTCGTGCCGGACAAGACGTCAGCAGAGGCCATGTGGGACGCGATCAACCAGAACGCTCAACTGCAGGTCACGCATCAGAACACCGAGAACGACGGCGTCGTCGTCACGGACCCGGGAACGCAGGCACCGGCGGAGCCGGGAGCGGAGGCGGCGACGCCGGACCCCTCGGCCGCACCCGAGAACGTGGTGGCGCTGCCCGACACGATCAAGGGCAACTCGGCCGCACAGCAGACCTGCTCGAACGGGAACGTGCGCTGACGCGCCGACTGTACTCTCCGTCACGAAGAACCGCCCCTCGCCTACAGCGCGAGGGGCGGTTCTCCGCATTCAGCCCTCTTGCGCGTCGGGCTGATCGGTCGGCGGGTAGAGCACATCCATCAGAGCGCTGATGATGCCGGGCATGTCGACCGAGCGATCGATCATCCACTGCAGTTGGAGTCCGTCGGCGACCGCCTGGATCACGCGCGCCATGGTGTCCGGATCGAGAGTGGCTCGACGGCCGGCATCGTGGGCGAAGGCGTCGGTGATGCTCTCACGGAGTCGCTCGCTGCGCTCGAGGAAGTACTGATGCGCGGGATGCGCGGGGTCGACGGCATCGACGGAGAGTCGGGAGAACAGCTCCACGACGCCCGGGACCTCGGTGTTGTGGCGGATGACGTCGACGAACGCGGACTTCGCGTCTGCGGGGTTCGAGGTCTGCGGCACCATCCCGTCGTGTTCGTCGCGCGTGCGCAGCACCTCGGTGAACAGCTCCTCCTTGCTGCCGAAGTAGTGCAGCAGGGCGGCCGGGGTGACGCCGACGAGTTCGGCTATCTGCTTGAGTGAGGCGTTCTGATACCCCTTGCGGCCGATCACATCGAGAGCGCTCTCGAGGATCTCCTCGCGCCTGGCGACGCCCTTCGCGTATGAACCTCGTCGTGCCATTCCTCGAGAGTAATCCTGAACAACGTTTGAGATCCAATACTTACTGGCATATAGTTTTCACAAGACACCGTTGTCGCGCGCGAAAGGAAGACCATGACCGACACCTCGGCATCCGATCTCACCCTCGAGGAGAAGGCGTCGCTCACGAGCGGCGCGGACTTCTGGACCACGAAGGCCATCGATCGCGTCGGTCTGCCGTCGATCATGATGACCGACGGGCCGCACGGCCTGCGCAAGCAGTCGGGGGGAACCGACCACCTCGGCCTCTCGAGCAGCGTGCCGGCGACGTGCTTCCCACCGGCCGTCGGCATCGGATCGTCGTTCGACCCCGAGCTCATCGAGCGGGTCGGCGCCGCCATCGGAGTCGAGGCGGCCATCGAAGACGTCGCGATCGTGCTGGGCCCCGGCATCAACATCAAGCGGTCGCCGCTGTGCGGCCGCAACTTCGAGTACTTCTCCGAAGACCCGATCGTCTCGGGAACCCTGGGTGCCGCCTCGGTGCGCGGTGTGCAGTCGCAGGGCGTCGGCACGTCGCTGAAGCACTTCGCCGCGAACAACCAGGAGTTCGACCGGATGCGGGCGAGCTCCGACGTCGACCCGCGACCGCTGCACGAGATCTACCTGCGTGGCTTCGAGCGCGTGGTCAAGGACGCTCAGCCATGGACGGTCATGTGCTCGTACAACCGCATCAACGGCGTCTACGCATCGGAGGACCCCTGGCTGCTCACCCAGGTGCTCCGCGACGACTGGGGCTTCGACGGTCTCGTCGTGTCGGACTGGGGTGCCGTGAACGATCGTGTGGCGGGCGTCGCCGCCGGCCTCGATCTCGAGATGCCGTCGTCGGGAGGTCGGACGGATGCGCAGCTCGTCGCTGCCGTGCGCGCCGGCGAGCTCGCCGAGAGCGTGCTGGACACAGCGGCCGACCGCGCGATCGATCTGGTCCGCAAGGCGCAGCGGCGTCCGGCCGTCTCCGGCCCGCTCGACGTCGACGCGCACCATGCGCTCGCCAGGGAGGCGGCCGGTCGCTCGATCGTGCTGCTCAAGAACGACGGAGACCTGCTGCCGCTCGCCCCCGAGCAGCGCATCGCGGTCATCGGCGCCTTCGCCACCGAGCCGCGATTCCAGGGAGCAGGATCGTCGCTCATCAACCCGACCAGGGTCGACAAGGCGCTGGACGAGCTGCGCGCGATCGGTGGGGACCACGTCGCATATGCGCCGGGCTTCGCCGTGGAAGGCGGCGACACCGCCGCATCCGGTCGCTCCGCTGACGACCTGCGCGCGGAGGCGGTCGCCGCCGCGTCCGCAGCGGATGTCGCGGTCGTGTTCCTCGGCCTCCCCGCCGCAGAGGAGTCGGAGGGCTTCGACCGCGAGCACATCGACCTTCCGGCGGCTCAGCTGGCGGTGCTCGACGCCGTGATCGAGGCGAATCCCGCGACGGTCGTCGTGCTCTCGAACGGCGGCGTCGTCGCGCTGCCCTTCGCCGACCGGGTGCCCGCGATCGTCGAGACCTGGCTGCTCGGACAGGCGGGCGGCGGAGCGGTCGCCGACGTGCTCTACGGCGCCGTGAACCCGTCGGGCAAGCTCACCGAGACGGTGCCGGTGCGTGTGGAGGACAACCCGTCGTTCGGCAGCTTCCCCGGCGAGTTCGGTCATGTCCGCTACGGCGAGGGAGTGCTGGTCGGCTACCGCTGGTACGACGCGAAGGGACTCGATGTCAGGTTCTCGTTCGGCCACGGGCTCTCGTACACGGCCTTCTCGTACGGCGAGGCAACGGTCGAAGCGGCCGAGAACGGTGACATCGCCGTGCGCGTCGACGTGACCAACACCGGAACCCGCGACGGCCGCGAGATCGTGCAGGTGTACGCCGCTCCGGTGTCCTCGGTCGTCCAGCGCGCGCCTCGCGAGCTCAAGGCCTTCGCCTCGGTGGCGATCGACGCGGGCGAGACCCGGACGGTCGAGCTGGTCATCCGTCGCGAGGACCTCGCCTACTGGGACGTCCGCGTCGACCGCTGGATCGTCGAGCCCGGCGAGTACCGCATCGATGTCGCGGCATCGAGCCGCGACATCCGCTCCACCGCGACCGTCGAGGTGGCGGGTGATGTGGTCTCGCTGCCCCTCACCATGAACTCCTCGATCGGCGATGTGATGGCGCACCCCGTCGCGGGGCCGATCATGATGGGCGCGCTCGGCGGCTTCCTGGGCGAACTGAGCGGCGCCGATTCGTCGGCGGCATCGATGATGCCCAACGACGAGGCCATGGAGAAGATGATGGCGTCGTTCCCGATCGGCCGCCTCATCGGATTCCCGGGGGTGGACGTGACGCACGAGCAGGTCGAGGAGCTGCTCGCCGGAGCGAACGCCGGCGCGCTGCCGCAGGCCTGACCGCACGCCTCGGCGCCGAGAACTCAGGCGCCGAGGCGGGCCCCGTCGTCGAGCAGGGGAGCGAAGCGGAGCCCGAGGCCGTGGTGCGGGTTCTCGGTGAGGTGGCCGTCGGCGATCGTCACCGGCGAGGGGTCGGCGAGAGCTCCCAGCGCACCGAAGCCGGCGTCTTCGACGTCTTCGACCAGGACCTCGTGGCGGGTGTCTGGCAGAGTCAGCGCGAGCTGACCCGAGAGCTCGGGCAGAAGGTGCGGGTGCAGGGTCGCACCGTGCGCGGCGACCAGCTCGGCGATGCGGAGGAACGGCGTGATCCCGCCGACCCGCACGATGTTGGGCTGCAGGATCTGCGCCGCACCCGCGCGCAGGAAGTCGCCGAAACGGTGCGCGGTGTGCAGATTCTCGCCGAGCGCGATAGGCACGTCGATGCGCCGTGCGAGTTCCGTGTGTCCGTCGAGGTCGTCGGCGCGCAGGGGCTCTTCGATCCAGGCGAGGTCGAAGCGCGACAGGACCTCGACGGATGCGGTCGCCCGCGCCAGATCCCACCGCTGGTTCGCGTCGATCATCAGCCCCCGATCAGGGCCGAGCAGCTCGCGGACGGCGGCGACCCGATCGGCGTCCTCGGCCATGTCGGGCTTTCCGACCTTGATCTTGACCGCCTCGAACCCCGCATCGATCCAGCGCTGCACCTGGGCGAGCAGTTCGTCGAGCGAGTAGTGCAGGTTCACGCCTGAGCCGTAGGCGCGCACCCGTTCGCGGCGGCGGCCGATCGACTCCGACACCGAGACGCCGGTCGACCGCGCCTCCGCATCCCACAGCGCCAGGTCCAGACCGGCGAGTGCGATCGTCGTGATCCCCCCGCCTCCGGCTTCGTGCAGGTGCTCCCACATCCCCTGCCAGCTCTCGCCGGGCGTGGCGGAGCGGCCGACCGCGGCGGGAGCGATGTCATGCTCGAGCAGCGCCTGCACGGCGGGCGCACCGATCTGCGGACTCCACGAGAAGCCCCATCCCTCGCCACCGTCGGAGCGCACGACATGAGTCGCGATCACGCCGACGGAGGTGACGTCGGCAGCCCACGGGCGAGTCAGCGGCACCCTCTGCAGACGAGTCGACAGGCTCCGGATCGTGGTCACAGCAGTGCCAGCTCTGCACGCCAGGTGCGGGACGGGCGCCAGCCGAGGAGTCGGGCGGCCTTGTCGGACGAGAAGGCGGGGGAAGTGCCGGTCAGCGCCGCGGCCGCGTGCTCGGTGCCGGGGTGGAACTCGGGCAGCAGCTCGCTCAGCGGGCGGCGGGCGAGGGCATCGTCGGCTCCCACGAAGAATCTCTCGCCGTTCGGGATGTGGTCGAGCGCGGCGAGGAGGGTGTCGGTGAAGGCTGCGACGTCGCGGGCGTCGACATAGTTGAAGAGCGCCGGCGCGGAGAGCGCCGGATCGTCGAGACGATCGAGAACGGTGTGGCCCTGCTGGGTGAGAGCGCCGGCCCACTCCTCCGGGGCGATCACGTAGCAGGGGCGGAAGGAGGCGAAGCGCACGTCGTCGCCGGCCTGACGCCGCAGCATGTCGACGGTCTGCTCGATGAGCAGCTTCGACAGGGCGTAGGCGTTCCAGGGCTCGGTCGGCGACGTCTCGTCGAGGGGGAGGCGCTCAGGGGTCCAGCCGCGAGGTGCGCCATAGCCGACCACGGTGGGACTCGACGCCGCGACGACGCGGTGGATGCCGGCCCGTACGGCTCCGCCCAGCACCGACTGGGCGAGAGCCGCGTTCGTGCGGATGATCACGTCCTCGGGTGCGCTGAAGGGCACGGCGATCGCCGCGAGATGGATCAGTGCATCCGCCGACATCGCGGCGAGAGCGGATGCCGTGGCATCCGCGTCCGTCAGGTCGAGGGACGCCTGCGTGATCCCGTCCCGGTCGAGGGCCGCGCTCGGCTCCCGGTCGATCGAGACGATCTCGTGCCCGGCATCTGCGAGGCCCGTCACCAGGGTGCGTCCGAGTCTGCCCGAACCGCCGGTGATGATGATCCTCATGGCCGCGCCAGCAGGGCGATCCCGAGCTCGTCGACCTTCACGGGAAGGCCCGTCTCGAGTGAGCGGTTGCCCGCGATGCCCACAGCGATCGAGCGGATGCCGTCGGTCCAGTCGGCCGGACGCGCGAGGGGGTCGTCCCCGGGGTCCTCGAAGACATCGGACAGCAGCAGCTCGTCTCCACCGCCGTGGCCTCCGTCGCCGCCGTCGATCGGCACCTCGTAGGCCTCTTCCCAGTGGCGCTGCACGATCAGACGCTCGCTCTCAGGGCGCAGTGCGGTCGTGCCGTGGCCGCCGGAGAGGCTGGGGTCGATGTGCGGGTGCAGTCCCTCGCCCGCGAGCACGGCGCCGCGCTCGACCACCTCGAGCTCGACCCGGCCGAGGGTGCCGTTGACGGCGACGCGGTAGCCCTCCCAGGGGGAGTGCGCGTTCAACGAGTACGACATCGTCGCGCCGGACGCATAGTCGACGACGAGTGCGAGGTTGTCCTCGATCGTGATGCCCTCGCTGAACACGTCGAGATCGCGCCGGTACCCGTCGTGCTCCTCGGCGTCGAGGTAGAGCGCGGTGAGACGCTCATCGGTGCGCAGATCGAGTTCGAACAGGTCGCCGTCGTCGTGGGTGCCTCGCGCCGGTCGCTCGCCGAGGCCACGGCCGGCCGCGTTCTCGGCTCCGTAGAAACGCAGGCCGCCGGAGGCGAAGACGCGGGTCGGCTGCGAACGGATCCACCAGTTGACGAGGTCGAAGTGGTGGCTCGACTTGTGCACGAGCAGACCGCCCGAGTTCTTCTTCTCGCGGTGCCAGCGGCGGAAGTAGTCGGCGCCGTGGTTCGTGTCGAGCATCCACGAGAAGTCCACGGACGTGACGTCGCCGATCGTGCCGTCCTGGATCACCTGGCGCAGTGCGCTGTTGCGGGGCGAGTAGCGATAGTTGAAGGTCAGCACGACCTGGCGACCGGTGCGCTCGACGGCGTCTTCGATCCGGGCGGCGCTCGCCGCGTCGATCGTGAGCGGCTTCTCGACGACGACGTCGGCGCCCGCTTCGAGCGACCGGACGATCAGCTCGGCGTGCAGGTCGTCGCGGGAGCAGATGATGACCCGGTCGACGTGCTCGTCGAGGATGACCTGCTCGAGCTCATCCGGGGCGGCGAGTCTGGGCACCGGTGCACCGACCTCGGCGATGCGGTCGGCGTAGTGCCCGGCCCGCACCGGGTTCGGCTCGATGATCGCCACGAGCTCGGCGCGGTCACGGTGCGTGCCGATGATCCCCTCGACGTACATCTGCGCGCGGGCTCCGGCACCGGCGAGGGCGTAGCGGGTCTTCGTCATCGTGATCTCTCTTCGATCTCCGGTCAGGAAACGTTTTCTCGACGATAGCACAGGAGAGGTGTCAGGCCCCGGGACCGCCGGCGGTTCAGGGCGTGTGCACGGTGGCGGTGCTGCCGCGCACGATCAGGGTCGGCGTGAAGGTGAGCGCTGCCGTGGGATCGCCGCCGGTGAGCTGGTCGTGCATCGCAGCCCATGCGGCTGCGCCGATCTCGACCGCGGGAACGGCCACGGTCGTGAGCGGGGGTGAGGTGTAGGCGGCGAAGGGGATGTCGTCGAAACCCGTGATCGACAGCTGCTCCGGCACGTCGACGCCGCGCACGGTCAGGGCCGAGAGCAGCCCCATGGCGACGAGGTCGTTGTAGGCGATCACTGCGGTGGCTCCGCTCGCGAGAACCTGGTCGGCGACCGCGGTGCCGCTGTCGAAGTCGACGCCTGCGGTGATCTCCTCGACTTCGAGCCCGTCGGTCCGGGAGAGCTCCGCCGCGATCGCATCCTGCCGCGCCCTGTGCGTCACGCTGCGGGTGGCGCCGGCGAGATAGACGAGCCGGCGGTGGCCGAGCGAGGTGAGGTGGTCGACGATCTCGCGCATGCCGGATCTGTAGTCGGCGCCGACCACGGGAGTGCTCGTCTGCGGGCCGCGGTTGATCACGACGGCGGGGGAGAGCATCGGCAGCAGTCGCCCGAGGTCCTCCTCGGGCATTCGAGGGGCGCAGAGGATCACGCCGTCGGTGCGCAGCCTGGTCGCTCGGGCGAGCGCCTGCTCTTCATCCAGGTCCTCACGCGAGTCGGCGACCAGCACGTGATATCCGTCGGCCGTGGCCGCGCGGCTGAGGCCACGCAGGATCGCCTGGAACGTCGGGTTCTCGAGGTCGGGGATCACGACGGCGATGGTCTGGGTGCGGCCGAGCACCAGGCTCCGTGCCACGGGGTTCGCCGTGTAGCCGAGCTGCGCAGCGGCTGCCTGCACGCGCTCGGCGAGCGCCGGATCGACCGTCGGGTTGCCGTTCATCGCGCGCGACACCGTCGACAGCGAGACGCCGGCGAGTTTCGCGACGTCGGTGATGCCGGGGCGTGTCGATTCGCGTGCCATCGGCATCCCTTCGTGTCCGCGAGAGGTCGCGGCTGTCGTCATACTACGAGAAAACGTTCTTCAGGGAGGGTCTCATGGCTGGAGCATCCGAGGACCGCGCCGAGAAGCAGGATCGGCTGGCGCGCGTGCGCCGAGAGGTCGACGGGGCGCCCGTGGTGCTCGTCTCTCACGAATCGCTGTCGTGGTACCTCGAGGGCGTGCGCACGCATGTGTCGCTCGCGGGTCCTCCGGTGCTCGCGGTGCGGGCGGAGGCGCAGGGCGATGTGCTCTTCATCGCCGAGAACGAGGCCGATCGGCTGATCGCCGAGGAGCTGCTGCCGGAGGATGCCGCGCGCGTGGTGCGCGTGCCGTGGTGGATCCCACCCGCTGCCGCCGCGGCTGAGGAGGCCGGCGTCGCCGAATCGCACGTGGCGGCTGAACTGCGCGCGGCTCGCGCGCGCCTGCTGCCGGCCGAGCGTGCCAGATATCGACTTCTCGGACGGGAGACGGCCGAGGCGCTGACGGATGCGCTCGCCCGCGTCGGTCCGGAGCAGAGCGAGCGGATGGTCGCCGCGATCGTCTCCGCCGAGCTCCTCGCCCGAGGGATCGATCCGCTGGTCGTGCTGGTCGCCGGTTCCGATCGGACTGCGTTCCGGCATCCGCTTCCGACCGCCGGGCTGCTCGGAGAGCGGGCGATGATCGTCGTGTGCGGGCGTCGGAACGGGCTCATCGCCAACGCGACACGCTGGGTCGGCGCATCCGTCGATGACGAGCCGATCTGGGGCGTGGAGCGGGCTCTCCTCGATGCGTCAGTGCCGGGAGCCCGTCTGAACGACGCGTTCACGGCGGGCATCGCGGCGTACGCCCGCTATGGGTTCGACGCCGACGAATGGCAGCGCCACCACCAGGGCGGACCGACCGGGTATGCCGGTCGCGATCCCCGCGCCACGGCATCCACTGCGGATCTGATCGTCGAGGATCAGGCGTTCGCCTGGAACCCGACCGCACCGGGCCGCAAAGTCGAAGACACCCTGCTGCGCACAGATGACGACTGGGAGGTGCTCACGGTCGATGAGCGCTGGCCGTCGGTCGAGTACGAGGGGCTGCATCGGCCGGTCTCGAGGGCGTACGGGGCCTGATCGGGGGGTCGATGGCGGGGCTCGGCCCCGAATGCCGGCTCAGGTTGCGGATGCACGTGAGCCGCCGATGTCCGGGGAAGGCCGCCCCGGGTCAGCCGCCGGTCGAGCTGCGCACGATCAGCTCGGGCGGGAACACGGTCTGGCGGGGGATGCTCTCGGGGTCGGCCGCCTCTTCGAGCACGATCCGCAGCGCCGTGCGACCGATCATGCGGCTGGGCTGACGGATGGATGACAACGGCACCGCGGCGGCGGCCGCGAACGGATTGTCGTCGAAGCCGATCAGCGCGATCTCGTCGGGGACGAGCAGGCGTCCGCCCGACACGAGCGACTGCAGCAGGCCGAGGGCGAGCAGATCGTTGGCGGCGAAGAGCGCGTCGGGCCACTCGCGCCGAGGGCGGGTGAGCAGGCGCGCTCCGGCGGCGACGCCCTCTTCGACCGTCATCGCCGCCGTCGGCACGACCTCGAGCTCGACGTGCACCGCCGCGTTCTCGGCCGCCGCGCGAGCGCCCGCGAGACGGTCGGTGACCTGACGCATGTCGAAGGGGCCGCCGACGAAGGCGATGCGCCGTCGACCTCCCTCGATCAGATGCTCGACCGCGAGCCGCCCGCCCGCGACGCTGTCGACCGACACCGACGAGAACCCGCTGTCGGCGCTGAACCGGTCGACGAGGACCGTGGCGATGCCGCTCGCCCGGAACTTTCGCAGCTGCGTCATGACGTCGCCGTAGGGGGCGATGAGAAGACCACGCACCTGCTGCTCGCGGAAGAGGTCGAGATAGACCTTCTCGCGAGAGGGGTCGTCGTCGGTGTTGCCGTAGAGGATCGCGATGCCGTGGCTGGACGCCTCATCTTCGGCACCGCGCACGACATCGTTGTAGAAGGGGTTCTGGCCGTCGAGCACGACGAACCCGACGGTCGTGCTCACGCCGGCTCTGAGCTTGCGGGCGGCATCGTTTCGCACGTAGCCGAGCTCTTCGATCGCCTGCGTCACTCGCTCGACCGACTCGCTGGAGACCTCGTCCGGTCGGTTCAGGACGTTCGAGACGGTGCCGACGGAGACGCCAGCGCGAACGGCGACATCGCGGATGCTGACCGGCATTCGGCAGTCCTCTCGTCGTCGGGCGGATCACGCTTCGGCATCGGGGGTTGACCTGAGACCGGCATCACATACACTAGCCTGAAACGAGCTTGAATCGATTCAGGTAAAGTTCATTCCGATCATCATCCCCCTCAACGGAGAGGAAAGCCAGTGGTAGACGCAGCCTCCGCCCGCAGCGCTCCCCCCACCGCGCTCGAGCTGCATCGGGTGGTGAAGTCCTTCGGCCCCGTCGTCGCACTCCGCTCCGGCAGCCTGACGCTCCGCCCCGGCTCGATCCACGCCCTCATCGGCGAGAACGGCGCGGGCAAGTCCACGCTCGTGAAGATCATGGCCGGTCTGTACCGCCGCGACTCAGGCGACTTCCGTCTGCACGGCGACGATGTCGATTTCACCAGCACCGCCCAGTCGAAGGCCGCGGGCATCGCGGTCATCTACCAGGAGCCGACGCTGTTCCCCGATCTCTCGGTCACCGAGAACATCTTCATGGGACGTCAGCCCACCGGCTTCCTCGGCCGCATCGACCGCAAGGCCATGCGCACCGAAGTCGACCGGATCTTCCGCCGCCTGGGCGTGACGCTCGACCCCGACCGCATCACCGAGGGTCTGTCGATCGCCGACCAGCAGATCATCGAGATCGCCAAGGCCATCTCCCTCGACGCGAGCGTGCTGATCATGGACGAGCCGACGGCCGCACTCAGCGGCGTCGAGGTCGACCGACTCTTCGCGGTCGCGCGGAGCCTCCGCGACGAGGGACGCGCGATCCTCTTCATCTCGCATCGCTTCGACGAGGTGTTCGACCTGTGCGACACCGTCACCGTCATGCGTGACGGGGCATACATCGACACCACTCCCATCGCCGAGACCACGGTCGACGAACTGGTGCGCCAGATGGTCGGCCGCGACGTCACCGAGCTGTTCCCCAAGCAGGAGGCCGCCATCGGCGAGCCGCTGCTCGAGGTCACAGCGCTCACCCGTCCCGGCGTCTTCCATGACATCTCGTTCACGGTGCGCGCGGGCGAGATCGTCGCACTGGCAGGTCTCGTCGGCGCCGGTCGCTCGGAGGTCGCCCGCGCGATCTTCGGCGTCGATCCCTACGACGAGGGAGAGGTGCGGATGCTCGGCGCGGGCGTCGCCCGCCGCAACCCGACCGCCGCGATGCGCAGCGGACTCGCGCTCGTTCCCGAGGACCGCCGCAAGCAGGGCCTCGTGATCGACGCGAGCGTCGGAGGCAACATCACGCTCGCCATCCGCCGGCGCCTCTCGAAGTGGGGACTCATCACGAGCGGCATCGAGAACCGTGCGGCGAAGGAGTGGGCATCGCGTCTCGAGGTGAAGACGCACGCGCTCGACACCGTGGCGTCCACGCTCTCGGGCGGCAATCAGCAGAAGGTCGTGCTGGCCAAGTGGCTGGCCACCGACCCGCGCGTCCTCATCATCGACGAACCGACCCGCGGCATCGACGTCGGCACCAAGTCCGAGGTGCACCGACTGCTGTCGCAGCTCGCCGGCGAGGGCATGGGCATCCTGATGATCTCGTCCGAGCTGCCCGAGGTGCTCGGCATGGCGGATCGCGTGCTCGTGATGCGCGAAGGACGCATCACCGCCGAGATCTCCCGCGACGACGCCACCAGCGAGAACGTCATGTTCGCCGCCACCCACTCATCGGAGCTGCACTCATGAGCACCACCACCGCACCCGCGGCCGCCGCTCCGGCGATCGCGAAGAAGCCCGGCGGCATCGGCCGTGCACGCGAGTTCGGCATCCTCGCCGCGCTCGTGCTCGTCGTGATCGCCGCGACCGTCAAGAACCCGGCGTTCCTCTTCAGCTCAGACGGCTGGCGCGATCTGCTGCTCACGCCGTCGATCCTCATGCTCGTCGCCGTGGGCCAGGCGATCGTCATCATCACGCGCAACGTCGATCTGTCGGTGGGCTCGGTGATGGGCCTCACGGCCTACCTGACCGGACGCCTCTTCGTCGACGTCCCCGGCATCCCGATCGTGGTCGTCGTGATCGCGGCCGTCCTGCTCGGTGCCTTCCTCGGCCTGGTCAACGGCGCATTGGTCGCCTTCGCGAAGGTGCCGGCCATGGTGATCACGCTCGGCACGCTCTATGCCTACCGCGGCATCAACGTGCTGTGGACCGGCAGCGATCGCATCAACGCCTCCGACATGCCCAAGGACTTCCTCGCACTCGGCACGCAGCAGATCCTGTTCATCCCTGTGCTGACGATCATCGCGGTGATCGTGCTCGCGCTCGCGGCCTGGTATCTGCGCAACATCCGGGGCGGACGCGAGTACTACGCGATCGGCTCCGACCCCTCGGCGGCCGAGCTCTACGGCCTCAAGGTCACCCGTCGGGTGCTCTCCGCGTTCGTCCTCTCGGGTGCACTCGCAGGTCTCGCCGGCGTCTTCTACGCCGCGCGATACGGATCCATCAGCTCGCAGGCGGGAAGCGGCTGGGAGCTGGATGCCGTCGGCGCAGCCGTCATCGGTGGCATCGCGATCACCGGCGGTGTCGGCACGGTCTGGGGCGCGGCCATCGGCGCGATGCTCCTGATGACCATCAACCGCGCGCTGCCCATTCTCGGCATCCCGGACTTCTGGCAGCGTGCCGTGGTCGGTGTGCTCATCATCGGGGCCATCGTGCTCGACCGGGTGCTCGCGGTCAGACAGAGACGCCAGCTCATCGAGGCGAGGGACGAATCATGACCACGACAACGACGACGACGTCGACCCGCGTCATCCGCGACTACGACCGTCCGCTGTGGCGGCGCATCTTCATCAACCGCGAGTTCGCGATCATCGCGCTCCTCGTGCTGGTGACGATCGTGGCGGCCGTCACGATCCGCGGCTTCGCCCAGCCGATCACCGCGAACTACCTCCTCCTCGACGTCGCACCGATCCTGCTCATCGCGCTGCCCATGACGCTCGTCATGATCACGGGCGAGATCGACCTGTCGGTGGGATCCATGGTGGGGCTCGCCAGCGTCGTCACCGGAGTCCTCACCGAGTCGGGTGCTCCCTTCGAGGTCGCCGCCCTTGCGGCCCTCCTCGTCGGCGTCGTCGGCGGAGCCTTCAACGGGTTCCTCGTCACGATCGTCGGGCTGCCGTCGCTCGCCGTCACGATCGGCACGCTCGCACTCTTCCGCGGGCTTGCGGTCGGCCTGCTCGGCACCACGGCCGTCACGGACTTCCCCGAGACATGGACGGCGCTCGCGAAGGCGAAGATCGCCGGGACGACCATCCCGTACATCGTCATCCCGTTCCTGATCCTGCTGGTGCTGTTCGCGGTGCTGCTGCACTTCACGCCCTTCGGCCGTGGTGTCTTCGCGATCGGTCTGTCGAAGGACGCCGCGCGGTTCTCGGGCGTCGACGTCGAACGGACGAAGTTCATCCTGTTCGTGCTCTCGGGCGTGGTCGCCGCCTTCGCAGGCATCTTCTACACGCTGCGGTTCGGCAGCGCCCGAGGCGACAACGCCACCGGGCTCGAGCTGCAGGTGATCGCGGCCGTGGTGCTCGGCGGAGTGTCGGTGTTCGGCGGACGGGGACACCTCCACGGCGTCGTCGCCGCCGTTCTCCTGATCGGGGTGCTGGGCAGCAGCCTGCGCCTCGCCGGAGTCACATCCGACGTCATCAACATCATCACCGGCGGGCTGCTGATCTTCTCGGTCGTCGCAGCGAGCGTCCTCGCCTGGGCGCAGCGCGTCCGCGCGAAGGCCGGTCCGCCACTGCGCGTAGCAGCCTCTCCCGCACCATGAGGCAGCCTCTCATCGCCGGCACCCGCCAGCGGTGATCATCACGAAAGGAAGAACAATGACGTTTGCACGTAAGAAGATCGCGGGGTTCGCGGCGGTCGCCGTGGCCGCAGCGCTCGTGCTGAGCGGCTGCGCCGACACCAGCGGCGGATCCGGAGGCTCGGGTTCAGAGGGTGAAGGCGGATCCGACAACCTCGCGATCACGTTCCTGCCCAAGAACCTCGGCAACCCGTACTTCGACACCTCGAGCGAGGGCGGCAAGACCGCCGTCGACGAGTTCGGCGGCACGTTCGCCGAGGTCGGCCCGGCCGAAGCCACCCCCGACGCCCAGGTCAGCTACATCAACACCGCGACGCAGCAGGCCGTGGGCGCGCTCGTCGTCTCGGCGAACGACCCGAAGGCGATCTGCGACGCGCTGAACGAGGCCCGTGACGCCGGCGTCAAGGTCGTCACCTTCGACTCCGACACGAACCCCGAGTGCCGCGACCTGTTCATCAACCAGGCCGACTCCGAGGGCATCGCCAAGGTGCAGGTCGACCTGATCGCCGACCAGATCGGCGGAGCCGGCGAGGTCGCGATCCTGTCGGCATCCGCCAACGCGACCAACCAGAACGCCTGGATCGACCTGATGAAGGAGTACGTCGCCAGCGAGTACCCCGACATCACGATCGTCGAGACCGTCTACGGTGACGACGACGACCAGACGTCGTTCGACAAGACCGCTGCGCTGCTGCAGAGCCACCCGAACCTGAAGGGCATCATCTCGCCCACCACGGTCGGCATCGCGGCTGCGGCGCGGTACGTGTCCACCTCGGACTACAAGGGCAAGGTCGCCATCACCGGTCTCGGCACGCCGAACCAGATGCGCGAGTACGTCGAAGACGGCACCGTCACCGCGTTCGCGCTGTGGAACCCTGCCGACCTCGGCTACCTGGCCGCGTTCGCCTCCAAGGCGCTGATCGAGGGTGAGATCACCGGCGAAGAGGGCGACACCTTCGAGGCCGGAGACCTCGGCGAGTACACGGTCGGCGCCGACGGCGTCGTTCTTCTCGGCGACCCGTTCGAGTTCAACGCAGACAACATCGGCGAGTTCGACTTCTGAGTCGAGTTCGTGAGGGGCGTCGGGGCTTCGGCCTCGGCGCCCCTTTCCGTGTGCGCCGCGGTGTGCCGTCTCCGGCGCCTGACAGGGCTGGCATCCGCACCCCCGATGGATCCTGCACCGGCATCCATCGGGGGCTCGGGCGGTCGGATGAGGGGCTGCGACGGGCGTGAGGGAGTCAGCGCGGGTCGAAGCGCTCCGGTTCGTGCGTCGCGGCGACGAGGGCGCGCAGCTCCTCGAGGGATGCCGGGGCGGCGCCGAGAGCCCGTGCCTGCACGAGCACGTTGCCGAGGGCTGTCGCCTCGACGGGGCCGGCGAGCACGGGACGGCCGGTGCGATCCGCGGTGGCCTGGCACAGCAGACGGTTCAGCGAGCCGCCTCCTACGAGGTGGATGCTGTCGAGTTCGCGCCCTGACAGATCGGCTGCCGTCTGCACGGCATCCGCGAAGGCGGTCGCGATCGACTCGACGATCGATCGGGCGAAGGCGGGTCGCGTCGTCGGAGCCTCGGGCCCGAGCAGTGTCGCGATGCGCGCGGGCATGTCTCCCGGTGCGCTGAGCGACGCGTCGTTCGCGTCGAAGAGGGGCACGTCGTCCGTCACGGCGGCGGCCGCAGCCAGCAGCTCGGGCAGGTCGATCCGCGAGCCGTCCTCCGCCTCCCACGCGCGCACGGTCTCGCTCAGCAGCCAGAGCCCCGTCACGTTGTGCAGGAAGCGGTAGCGACGGTCCACGCCGAGCTCGTGCGTGAAGTTCGCCTCGCGCGCGGCATCCGTCAGCACCGGCTCGGTCAGCTCGACGCCGACCAGCCCCCAGGTGCCGCACGAGATGTAGGCGGAGTGCGGGGTCGACAGGGGAGCGGCGACGACGGCGGATGCTGTGTCGTGCGACCCGACCGCGATCACCGGCAGCTTCTTGCCGATGCGCTCGACCAGGTCCGCGCGGAGTGTGCCGATCGTCTCGCCCGGATCGACGAGCGTCGGCAGGATGTGCGTCGGGATGCCGATGCGCTCGGCGAGCTCGGCGTCCCACTCGCCCGACTCGACGCCGAGGAGCCCGGTGGTCGAGGCGTTCGTCCGCTCGGCCACCGCTGTTCGGGTGAGCAGGAACGCGATGAGGTCGGGAATGAGCAACGCGGTGTCGGCGTCGGCGAGGCGGGCATCGACGCGGTACTGGTACAGCGTGTTGAACGGCAGGAACTGCAGTCCGTTGCGGCCGTAGAGCTCGGCGAAGGGCGCGACCGTGTGCACCTCCTCGACCCCGCGCGCCGTGCGCTCGTCGCGGTAGTGGAACGGCTCGGCGAGGAGTTCGCCGTCTCGCAGCAGGCCGTAGTCGACGGCCCACGAGTCGATGCCGACGCTCTCGATCGCCGGTTCGCGCCGTACCGCCTCGGCGAGCCCTGCGACGACGTGCTCGTAGAGAGCGCCGAAGTCCCAGTGCAGACCGTCTTCGCGCTCGACGGGCCCGTTCGGGAACCGCGAGACGAGTTCGAGGTCGAGCCGGCCGTCGCCGATCCGGCCGATCATGACGCGACCGCTGGTCGCTCCGAGGTCGACGGCGGCGACGGACCGCACCGTCATCGCAGGAACGCCGCAGCGACGCCGGAGTCGACCGGGATGTGGAGACCGGTCGTGCGGCTCAGCTCGGGACCCGTCAGCACGTAGACGGCATCCGCCACGTTCTCGGGAACGACCTCGCGCTTGAGGATCGTGCGGTTGGCGTAGAACTGGCCGAGGTCCTCTTCGGCGACACCGTAGGTCGCGGCACGGTTCGCGCCCCAGCCGGAGGCGAAGATGCCCGAGCCGCGCACGACACCGTCGGGGTTGATGCCGTTGACGCGGATGCCGAACTCGCCGAGCTCGACGGCCAGCAGCCGCACCTGGTGGGCCTGGTCGGCCTTGGTCGCCGAGTAGGCGATGTTGTTGGGGCCGGCGAAGACGGAGTTCTTCGACGAGATGTAGATGATGTCGCCGCCGAGCTTCTGGTCGATCAGCACGCGGGCCGCGGCCTTCGACACGAGGAACGAGCCCTTGGCCATGACGTCGTGCTGCAGATCCCAGTCCTTCTCGGTGGTCTCGAGCAGCGGCTTCGACAGCGAGAGACCGGCGTTGTTGACGACGAGGTCGACGCCGCCGAACGCGAGCACGGCGTCGTTCAGCGCCGCCTGGATGGCATCCGCATCGGCGACGTTCGCCGCGACGCCGATCGCGACGTCGGTGCTGCCCAGCTCGGCGGCGGCCGCCTGTGCCTTCTCGAGGTCGAGGTCGGCGATGACGACGCAGGCGCCCTCTGCGGCGAGGCGGGTGGCGATGGCCTTGCCGATGCCGCTGGCGGCTCCGGTGACGAAGGCGATGCGTCCCTGGTGCGACTTCGGCTTCGGCATGCGCTGCAGCTTGGCCTCTTCGAGCGCCCAGTACTCGATGTCGAACTTCTCGGCGTCAGAGATGGGCGAGTAGGTCGACAGTGCCTCGGCGCCGCGCATGACGTTGATCGCGTTGACGTAGAACTCACCGGCGACGCGGGCGGTCTGCTTGTTGGCGCCGTAGGAGAACATTCCGATGCCGGGCACGAGCACGATGAGCGGGTCGGCGCCGCGGATCGCGGGCGACTCGGCGGTCGCGTGCGCGTCGTAGTAGGCCTGGTAGTCGGCGCGGTACTCGGTGTGCAGTTCGTGCAGACGGGCGATCTGCTCATCGGCGGATGCCGTGACCGGCAGGTCGAGGATCAGCGGCTTGACCTTGGTGCGCAGGAAGTGGTCGGGGCAGCTCGTGCCGAGAGCCGCGAGTTCAGGGGCGCGCTCGGAGGCGAGGAAGTCGAGGACGACGTCGGAGTCGGTGAAGTGGCCGACCATCGGCTTGTCGGTCGACGCGATCCCGCGAATGGTGCCGGCGAGGGTCGCTGCGCGCTCACGCCGCTCGGCCTCGGGGAGTGCCTCGAAGCCGGCACGGACGCCGCCGAACGGATCGGCCTTGCCGTTGGCCTCGATGTAGGCGGCCGCGGTGTCGATGATCCAGAGGGAGTTGGCTTCGGCCTCCTCCGACGTGTCGCCCCAGGCGGTGATGCCGTGGCCGCCGAGGATCGTGCCGATGGCCTGCGGGTTCTTCGCCTTGATGGTGGCGATGTCGAGTCCGAGCTGGAATCCGGGGCGACGCCACGGAACCCACACGACCTTGTCGCCGAAGATCTTCGCCGTCAGCTCTTCGCCGTCGGCCGCGGTGGCGATCGCGATGCCCGAGTCGGGGTGCAGGTGGTCGACGTGCGCGGCGTCGACGAGCCCGTGCATCGCGGTGTCGATCGACGGAGCTGCACCGCCCTTGCCGTGCAGGCAGTAGTCGAACGCGGCGACCATCTCGTCCTCACGGTCGAGGCCCGGGTAGACGTCGACGAGTGCGCGCATGCGGTCGAGGCGCAGCACGGCGAGACCCTGCTCTGTGAGCGTGCCGAGGTCTCCACCCGAACCCTTGACCCACATCAGCTCGACGGGCTGACCCGTGACGGGGTCGGTCTCCGTGCCCTTCGCCGACGTGTTGCCACCGGCGTAGTTGGTGTTCTTCGGGTCGGCGCCCAGGCGGTTCGACCGCTCGATGAGGGCGGCGGCGGTGGGGTTGGTCATGGCTGTTCCCTGTTCTGTGGAGACGTGGCGAGGATGCGGGCGGCGAAGCGGTCGATCGATGCTGTCGCTGCCGCGAGTTCGGGCTGATTGAGGTGGCCGTGGCGGGTGCCCGCCTCGGTCGAGATGTCGATTTCGACGCCCGCGTCGCGCAGCAGGGCGCCGAACGCCTCGCCGGAGACACGGAGCTCGTCGACCTCGCCGTTGATCATGATCGTGGCGGGGAAATGCGAGAGCTGGGCGGGGGACGCGGTGCCGGGCACGGCGTAGACGTCGCCACCGTCGACCGGCCCGCCGAGGTAGTTCTCGTACATGCCGCGCACCGGGTCGGGGCCGAACACGTCGGCATCGGGGTCCGCGTCGAGGGCGGCGCGCAGCGCAGCATCCGGGGCTGCCTGCACGGCGTGGAGCGTCGGATAGGCGAGCACCGCGAGCGCAGGGAAGGGCCCGGGACCGTGACTGAGGCGCAGTGCCGCGCCGGCCGCGAGGTTGCCGCCGGCGCTCGCTCCGCCGATCGACCACGGCCCCTCGGTGAGGCCGGAGTCGACCGCCCAACGGAATGCGGCCTCGACCTCCTCGGAGGCGACCGGGTAGTGCACGCCCTCTCGCTCGGGTGCCCCGGCTGCCGCAGCCCAGGTGCGAGGGAAGGGAGCCAGCGCGTAGTCGACCGACAACACGGCGATGCCACGCTCGGCGAAGCTCTGCGCGACCCAGTCGGCCTCCGGCATGTCGATCTCACCGGCGGCGAACCCTCCGCCGTGCACCCAGACGAGTCCGGGGCCGACGGGAGAGGTCGGGGTGTACACCCGCACGCGCAGCGGTCCGTGCGGTCCGTCGAGCACCTGCTCGTTCACGGTGTCATCCGTTCTGTCGGGGGGCGTCGGGATACGGGGATCGGCTCCCGCATCCCGACGGGGCGGGGTGCGGGCTCAGGCGCCCCAGCCGGCCTGCACGCCACCGACGCGGTCGGCGGCGATCTTCTGCTGGTAGCCCGACTCGGCGTAGGCCGCCATCGGGTCGGCTGCGAGGCCGCGCGACTCTCGCCATTCGGCGAGCGCGGGGCGCACGTCGGTGTAGAACGCGTCCATGAAGACGGCGTTGGCGGCGAGCACGTCGCCGGACTTCTGCGCCGCGGTCAGGGCGTCGCGGTCGACGATCAGCGCACGCGCCGTCATCTCCTGCACGTTGAGCACCGAGCGGATCTGACCGGGGATCTTGTCCTCGACGTTGTGGCACTGGTCGAGCATGAACGCCACATCGGGGTTGTTCAGGCCGCCGCCGCGTACGACCTCGAACAGGATGCGGAACAGTTGGAAGGGATCGGCCGCGCCCACGATGAGATCGTCGTCGGCGTAGAAGCGCGAGTTGAAGTCGAACGACCCGAGCTTGCCGAGGCGCAGCAGCTGCATGACGATGAACTCGATGTTGGTGCCGGGGGCGTGGTGGCCCGTGTCGAGGCACACCATGGCCTTGTCGCCGAGGGACGAGACCTGGGCGTAGGACGTGCCCCAGTCGGGAACATCGGTGTGGTAGAACGCCGGCTCGAAGAACTTGTACTCGAGCACGAGGCGCTGGTCGTCGCCGAGGCGTGCGTAGATCTGCTGCAGCGACTCCTGCAGGCGGTCCTGACGGCCGCGCAGGTCGGCCTGCCCCGGGTAGTTCGAGCCCTCGGCGAGCCAGATCTTCAGGTCGCGGCTGCCCGTGGCATCCATCACGTCGATGCAGGCGAGGTGGTGGTCGATCGCCTTCTGGCGGATCGACGGGTCTTCGTGGGTCAGCGCGCCGAACTTGTAGTCGTCGTCCTGGAACGTGTTGGAGTTGATGGTGCCCAGGGTCACGCCGAGGTCCTCGGCGTGCTTGCGCAGGTCGGAGAACGAGTCGACCAGGTCCCACGGGATGTGCAGGGCGACCGAGGGTGCGAGCGCCGTGTACTTGTTCACCTGCGCGGCATCCGCGATCTTCTCCCACGGGTCGCGGGGCGTGCCGGGCGTGCCGAACACCTTGAAGCGCGTGCCGGAGTTGCCGAACGCCCAGCTGGGGAGTTCGATGCCCTGCTGTTCGAGGGCGGCGAGGTTGTCGGACGAGAGGATGCTCATGAGGCGCTGCCTTCGGTGTCGGTGCGGTTGGCGATGTCTGATGCGGGGGAGTCACCGGCGTCGGCGAGCTGGTCTTCGAGGTGGAACACCTCGGCGAGTGCGGTGGCGGCCTGGTCGGGGCGTCCGTCGAGACCGATGAAGAATCGGCTCATCTCGGACTCCCAGCGCGCGGCGACGGGGGAGGCGGCGAGATACGCCTGGGCGGCGGCATCGTCGTCGGTCTCGTAGTAGCCGACGAGCGTGCCGCCCTCGGCGAGGAACAGCGAGTAGTTGCGGCGGCCGGCGGCCGCGATCTCGGCCAGCATCTCGGGCCGGACCGGCGAGTGACGGGCGAGGTATTCGTCGAGCAGTTCAGGACGCACCTGCAACTTGAACGCGACGCGGGTCATGATGGTTCTCTCTTCATCGAGCGGATTTTGAATCGTTTCATTCAATGTCTCAACCCTAGACACGGGCGAGCGACGTGTCAAGTGAGCGTCGGCGGTCACACGGCGGTGATGACCGCGTTGTCGAGCTGATCGGCGTCCACGCCCGGGCGCACGGCCGCGTTCGTGAGCAGCACCCAGCAGACGCCCGCCGTCGGGTGCACCCAGAACTCCGTGCCCGCCCACCCGCCGTGGCCGAAGACGTCACGGTCCACCAGCCCCGGCGCTCGTGAGCGCAGGTTGAACGTGAAGCCCCAGTCCTGACCGCGCTCAGAGGGGTACGGGTCGAGGCGGGGGATCGCGCCGGTCAGCGGGCGGAGCATCATGGCCAGTCCCGCCGGAGACAGGATGCCGTCTGTCGCGCCCTGGCCGATGCGCAGCAGCTCGGCGCCGAGGTGCAGGAGATCCTCGGCTCTGCCCAGGAGTCCTGCGCCGGGAGCACGCGTGGCGTGGAACCGGTCGAGGTCGAGTCCGCCGGCCGCGGCATCCGGAACCCCGAGGGACTCGCTCGGGTCGAGGGTCAGGCCGATCGCGCCGATGCGATGCGCCCAGTCGAATGTGCCGGCATCCCAGGTCGAACCGGTCGCGTGCTCGATCAGCGCCGCGATCCCCTCGAAGGCCAGGGTGGAATACCGCGACGCGGTGCCGGCGGCGAAGTCCCGCCCCTGGCTGAGCAGCTCGTCGCGCAGCGGAAGCGCGGTGTCGAGAGCCGGCTCGGAGATCCCCGAGGTGTGGGATGCCAGGTGCCACAGCCGCACGATGTCGTCACGAGAGATGCCGAACTGCGGCAGGGCGTCGGCGAGCGGAGTGTTCGGGGTGAGCAGACCCCGCTCGATGGCGCGCGTCGCCGTGATGCCGGTGAGCACCTTCGTGATCGAGAACAGCGGATACACGGCATCCGTCGCGGCCCCGAAGCCCTCGAGGTCGACGATCCCGTCGGCGGTGGCCATGCCGAGCACCGCTGTCGGCAGGCGCTCCGCCTGCACGTGACCACGTGCCCAGTCGAATGCTGCGTCGAAGGTCATGGCTGCTCCTGCTGATTCGGATGGTCGCGCTTCCCAGACGGGTGCGGTGACTCTACGATAGGACCATGGCACAGAAAGCGCTTTCCCATCCGGCCGCGCTCATCGACGGTGATCACCCGACCCGCTCCGTGCTGCGCCTCGTCGCCCGCCGTCCCTGGCGACTGACCTTCGCGATCACGGCCTTCGCGATCAAGGAGATCCCGCTCTGGTTCCTGCCGGTGATCACCGCCGCGATCATCGACGTCGTGGCGAGCGACGGCGATGTCACCGAGGTGCTGTGGTGGTTCGCGCTGGCCGCCGTGCTGCTGCTGCAGAACTACCCGAACCACATCATCTACACCCGCAACTTCATGACCGTGGTGCGAGACCTCGGTGCCGATCTCCGCAACGCCCTCACCGCGCGACTGCAGAGCCTCTCGATCGGGTACCACACGAGGATGAGCTCGTCGATCGTGCAGACGAAGGTGGTGCGCGACGTCGAGAACGTCGAGCTCATGCTGCAGCAGGTCACGCATCCGCTCCTGTCGTCGACCATGGTGATGCTCGGCGCACTCAGCATGACGGCGGTCACCGTGCCGCAGTTCCTTCCCGTGTATGCCCTCGCCGTGCCGATCGCGATCGGCATCCGCTACGGCATGCGCAATCGATCGCAGCGTCGCAACGAGGTCTTCCGGCGCGAGATCGAGACGCTGTCGGCCCGCGTCGGCGAGATGGCGTCGCTGATCCCGGTGACCCGCGCTCACGGGCTCGAGGAGACGGCGATCAACCGCGTCGCGGGCGGGGCGGATGGCGTGCGCCGCGCCGGACTCGACCTCGACCTGCTGAACGGCCGGGTGGCCTCGATCTCCTGGGTCGCGATGCAGCTGCTCGGCGTCGCCTGCCTCATGCTCGCCGCCGTGTGCGCGCTCACCGGCTTCCTCCCGATCACGCCGGGCGAGGTCGTGATGCTCTCGAGCTACTTCACGCTGCTGACCGGCGGGCTCACCCAGCTGCTCATGCTCATTCCCGTCGGCGCCCGCGGGCTCGAGTCGGTGCGCTCGATCGCCGAGGTGCTGCAGGAGCCCGACGTCGAGCAGAACTCCGGCAAGCGCGTCGTCTCGGCGGTCGCCGGCGAGATCGTGCTCGACTCTGCGACGCATCGCTACGCGGATGCCGACGACGACGCCCTGTTCGAGATCGATCTGCGGATCGCCCCCGGCGAGACGGTCGCCTTCGTGGGATCGTCGGGATCGGGCAAGTCGACCCTCCTGAACCTCGTGCTCGGATTCGTCCGTCCGACGAGCGGCCGCATCGTGCTCGACGGCGCCGACATGCAGGAGCTCGACCTGCGCACAGTGCGCCGGTCGATCTCGGTCGTGCCGCAGGAGTCGGTGCTGTTCGAGGGGTCGGTCTTCGACAACATCGCCTACGGCATGCCCGACGTCACGCCCGATCGCGTCGAACAGGCGCTGCGAGACGCCAACGCGTGGGAGTTCGTGAGCGAGCAGCCGCAGGGGTGGGACACGGTGGTCGGCGAGCGCGGAGCGCGCCTCTCGGGTGGTCAGCGCCAGCGTCTGGCGATCGCCCGCGCGCTCGTGCGCGATCCGCGGATCCTGCTGCTCGACGAGGCGACGAGCGCGCTCGACCCCGAGTCCGAGGGACTCGTCAAAGAGGCCCTCGAACGGCTCATGCGCGGTCGCACGACGCTCGTGGTCGCGCACCGGCTGTCGACGATCCGGCAGGCCGATCGCATCGTCGTGCTCGAGCACGGACGTATCGTCGAACAGGGCTCGCACGACGAGCTGCTCGCCGCCGACGGGCGATACGCCCGCCTGCACCTGGTGCAGAACGGCATCAGATGACCCCGGCTCAGCGTCCTGAGGAGGAACGATGACAACCGAGAAGACCCTTCGCGCGGCCCTGGTCGGCACCGGGGCGGTGGCGAACGCGCACGCCCGCGCAGTCGCCGCCTACCCGCGCGCCGAGCTCGTCGCCGTCGCCGACCTCAGCCGGGAGAAGGCGCAGGAGTTCGCCGACCGATACGGCATCGATGCCGCCTACGGCGACCTCGACGAGATGCTCGCCGCCGAGCACCCCGACGTCGTGCTCATCTGCACGCCGCCCGGGCCGCACCGTTCGCAGTCGCTCGCAGCCTTCGCAGCCGGCGCGCATGTGATCGTCGAGAAGCCGCCGGCACCCTCGCTCGATGAGCTCGACGAGATGCGCGCGGCGGCCGAGGCCGCGGGCAGGCAGCTGGCGGTCGTCTTCCAGCAGCGCACCGGCACGGCCGCGGCGCACGTGCGCGGGATGCTGCAGAGCGGAGCCCTCGGCCGCCCGCTCGTCGCCGTGTGTCAGACGCTCTGGTTCCGTGACGCCGACTACTTCGCGGTGCCGTGGCGCGGCAAGTGGGAGACGGAGGGCGGCGGAACGACCCTGGGCCACGGCATCCACCAGATCGACCTGCTCGCTCACCTGCTGGGCGACTGGTCGTCGGTGCAGGGCAGGCTCTGGCGGCTCGACCGCGAGACCGAGACCGAGGACGTCTCGACCGCGACCATCGTCTTCGGCCAGGGAGTGGTCGCGCAGCTCGTCACCAGTGCCGTGTCGCCGCGAGAGACGAGCTCGATCCGCATCGACACCCAGAAGGCCACGGTCACGGTCGACCACGTCTACGGCCACGGTCATGAGAACTGGCGGATCACCCCGGCGCCCGGCTTCGAGTCGGAGGCCGAGGGATGGGCGCTCCCGGATGCCGAGGAGCGCAGCGACCACGAGCCGCTGCTGCGCGACGTGTTAGACGCTCTGCTGGAGGGAGCACCCCTGCCTCCTACTGCTGATGCACCCGCACGCTCGCTCGAGATCGTGGCGGCCATCTACGCCTCGGCCGCTGCGGACGGCACGGTGATCACCCCCGAGCTGCTGGGCTCGCACCCCACGCACCGGGCCGGCTTCGCGAGTCCGGTCACCGATCTCCGCAGATGAGAGAGCTCTACCGCGACCCCGTCTACGACGGAGCCACCGACCCGCGGGTCGTGGTCGACGCCGACGGGCTGTGGTGGATGTTCTACACCCAGCGTCGGGCGAGCCTCGCCGATGCGGGACCGGGGGTGTCGTGGGTGCACGGCAGCCGGATCGGGGTCGCGACATCGACCGACGGTCTGGACTGGCGCTACGACGGAACGCTCGAGCCCACGGCATCCGATCTCGTCCTCGAGCCCGGCCCGCCGCCCGCCGAGGTCGACCGCACGCACTGGGCCCCGGAGGTCTTCTGGGACGGTGCGCGCTGGCGGATGCATCTCACCGAGATCGACGGCATCCCCGACCGCTGGCCGGGGTTCGCTCGCGCCATCGTCGAGTACGTCTCCGACGACCTGAGGCACTGGTCGAGACGCGGCCCGCTCGTGCTGAGCAGCGATCGGGTGATCGATGCGGCCGTCGCGCGCACGCCCGACGGACTGTGGCGCCTCTGGTACAAGGATGAGGCGGCCGACTCGGTGACCATGGTCGCGTCATCGCCCGACCTCGCGGACTGGTCCCTCGACGGCATCGCGATCGGAGGGCGGCCGCACGAGGGGCCGACCGTGTTCGAGCTCGGCGGTCTCTGGTGGCTGATCGTGGACGAGTGGCGGGGGATGGGCATCTATCGCTCCGACGACGGCACGCGCTGGACGCGTCAGGGTGATGCGGATGCCGTGATCCTCGCTGATCTGCCGACCGGAGGGCACGGCAGTCACGGCGCGCAGGTGCGCGTCGGCGACGACCTGTGGTTCTACTTCTTCGCCGCCGCGGAGGGGGCTCCGGCCCACTCTGCGACGGGCGAGCAGAGACGATCCGCCGTCCGTCGCGTGGGGCTCGAGGTCGAGGGCGGGAAGCTGATCGTGAGAGGATCGAAGACCCCGCGGTAATCGATGTAATCCCCTCCGCGAATTGCCGGTTGCGAAACGTTTCAATCTGGATTAGCGTGCAGGTAAGCGTTTTCCCCGCACGATGGAGATCGCATCCCGCACCACATGGACACAGGCGTTCCGCGGCCCTGCCGAACGAGGACGTTCATCAGAGAGGACAACGATGTTCAGCAAGAAGCGTCTGGCGGCCGCAGCGGCCGTCGCCACCAGCGCAGCGCTGGTACTCGCCGGCTGCGCCGGCGGAGGCAGCCCCGAGGGCGAGCCCACGTACGACCCCGACGAGAAGGTCACCCTCGACCTGGCGTTCTGGGGCAACGACGTCCGCGCCGATCTCTACAACCAGGCGATCGAGGCGTTCAACGAGGAGTACCCGAACATCACGGTGAACGCGACGTTCCTCGGGTTCCCGGAGTTCTGGGAGAAGCGCCAGACCGAGGCCGCCGGCGGCGGACTCCCCGACGTCATGCAGTTCGACTACTCGTACCTGCGTCAGTACTCGGAGAACGGCCTGCTGCTCGACCTCGAGCCCTACCTCGGCTCGGTCATCGACACCGAGCCGCTCTCCGAGAACATCCTCGGCATCGGCGTCGTCGATGACACGACCTACGGCATCACCACCTCGACCAACGCGTGGGGCGTCTTCACCAACCCCCAGCTGCTCGAGACCGCAGGCGTCGAGGAGTTCCCCGGGGGCGACTGGGAGGACTACGACGAGTGGATGGGCGAGATCACCGATGCCGGCGCGGGTGAGTTCTGGGGCGGGTCCGACTGGACGGGGCGCATCCAGAACTTCGAGCTGCAGCTGCGCAGCGAGGGCAAGAACCTGTTCGACGAAGACGGCACGCCCGGCTTCGACGAAGACCGTCTGAAGGAGTTCTGGGAGGCCGGAGACGACATCCGGGACGGAGTCGTCGTTCCGCAGCAGGTCGTCGAGGAGCTCAACCCCCTCACCGCGTTCGACGCCGCGAAGAACGCCAGCGAGCTGACGTGGGACAACTTCGGTGCGGGCTACCTCGCCAACCTCGGCGAGAGCTACACCGAGCTCGGCCTCGTCGCCCCGCCGGTCACGAAGGAGGGCGCGAAGGATCTGTACCTGAAGCCCTCGATGCTGCACACGATCTCGGCCAAGACCGAGCACCCGGAGGCGGCGGCGACGCTCGTCAACTTCCTGGTCAACTCGCCCGAGTCCGGCGAGATCTTCGGCACCAACCGTGGCCTCCCCGCATCCGAGACCGCTCTCGAGGCCGCAGAGCTCGATCCCATGAGCCAGCTCGTCAAGGACTACGAGGAGTCGATCGCCGACCGCCTCGGCGACGCTCCGCCCGTGCCGATCGTCGGCTACGGCACCCTCGAGGAGAAGTTCCGGGTGCTGGGCACCGAGCTGAACTTCGGCACCACGACGGTCGACGAGGCCGTGACGCAGTTCTTCTCCGAGATGGACGTCGTCCTCAACCAGTGATCCCGTCGGTGGGCCGGGTGGCATCCGCCCGGCCCACCGCATCCCATCCACTTCGGAAGGAGCTGTCATGAGCACGACGGCGACCAGGACGATCGTCACGGGCAAGAAGTCCGGGCGAGGGCGGGCGCTGCGCAGCGGCCGCCGCCCCGAGAACGAACTCGCGCGGCCGGGCCAGCGCGCACGTCTGCGGCGTGAGACGGCGACCGGCTATGCGTTCCTCACCCCGTGGCTCATCGGCTTCTTCGGTCTCACCGCCGTGCCGATGATCTACTCCCTGTACCTCTCCTTCACGAAGTACAACATCTTCCAGCCGCCCAAGTGGATCGGGCTGGACAACTACATCCGACTCTTCACGAGCGACCCGAACTTCATCCAGTCGGCGCAGATCACCCTCGTCTACGTCTTCATCGGCACTCCGATCACCCTCGCGGCCGCCCTCGGCGTCGCGATGCTCCTGAACTACCGCGACAAGGGCGCCGGCTTCTTCCGCTCCGCCTTCTACGCGCCGTCCCTCATCGGCGGCTCGGTCTCGGTCGCCATCGTGTGGCGGGCCATGTTCTCCTCCGACGGTCCGGTCGACAGCGGTCTGCAGATCTTCGGCGTGGATCTCGGCGGATGGATCGGCAACCCGAGCCTCGTGCTCCCGATGATGATCCTGCTCGCCGTCTGGCAGTTCGGAGCCACGATGGTGATCTTCCTCGCGGGTCTCAAGCAGATCCCCAAGGAGCTGTACGAGGCCGCAGAGATGGACGGCGCGAACGCCTACCGTCGGTTCCGCGCGGTGACGATCCCGATGCTCTCCCCGGTGATGTTCTTCAACCTGCTGCTCGGTCTCATCGGCGCGTTCCAGGTGTTCGCCTCGGCGTACATCATCTCGAACGGCACCGGCGGCCCCGCCGGCATGACGAACTTCATCACCGTGTACCTGTACAAGCGAGGGTTCTCCGACGGACAGATGGGCTACGCGGCCGCGATCGCGTGGGTCCTGCTCGTCGTCGTCGCGATCATCGCCTTCATCCTCTTCCGCACTCAGAGGTCGTGGGTGCACTACTCGGGAGACGACAAATGAGCACCTCCAATCAGGCGACCACGTCCGGCGCCGCATCCACTCCGGTCTTCGCCGCGCAGCAGACGACGCCCGTCGGTCCGCCCGCCCCGCGTCGCCGCATCAAGCGCAAGACCTGGCAGACCGTCATCTGGTTCATCGGTCTCCTCGTGCTCACCGCGGTGGTGCTCTACCCGTTGTTGTGGCTGTTCCTGTCGACGTTCAAGCCGAACTCCGAGTTCGGTCAGAACCCCGGTCTGCTGCCGCAGGCGCCGACGCTCGACAACTACGGCAAGGTCATGGAGGGCATCGCCGGAGTGCCGATGTGGCGCTTCTTCCTGAACTCGCTGATCCTCGCGGTCTCGGCCGTCGTCGGCACGGTGCTCTCGTCGGCGCTCGCCGCCTACGCCTTCGCACGAGTGCAGTTCAAGGGACTCGGCGTGCTGTTCGCCGCGATGATCGGCACGCTGCTGCTGCCGTTCCACGTCGTGATCATCCCGCAGTACATCATCTTCAACCAGCTCGGATGGGTCGACACCTTCATCCCGCTGATCCTGCCGAAGTTCCTCGCCACCGAGGCGTTCTTCGTCTTCCTTCTCGTGCAGTTCATCCGCCAGATGCCCCGCGACATGGATGAAGCGGCGCGCATCGACGGAGCAGGCCACCTGCGGATCTTCTGGTCGATCATCCTGCCGCTCATCAAGCCCGCCCTGATCACCTGCGCGATCTTCTCGTTCATCTGGGCGTGGAACGACTTCCTCGGCCCGCTGCTCTACCTGACGAGCCCCGAGAACTACCCGCTGCCGATCGCGCTGCGCCTCTACAACGACCAGACCTCGTCGTCCGACTACGGCGCGACGGTCACGGCGTCGTTCGTGGCGCTCGTGCCGGTGCTGCTGTTCTTCGTGGTCTTCCAGCGCTTCCTCGTCGACGGAGTCGCCACGCAGGGACTGAAGGGCTAGTCATGTCGGTCATCAACGCAGAGCGTCGGGCGCACCGGGCGGCGAAGCGCGAGGCGCGGTCGGGCGCCGGCCCGACGGTCGCCGGTGTCGAGCCCGGGGTCAACCCCGGAGCGACCGCCAAGTTCGGTCTGTTCGGCGAGGTGCTCACGGTCGGACTGCTGATGACGATCATCGCCCTCGGCGTCGTCACGCTGCCGATCGCCCTGGCTGCCGGCATCCGTCACCTGCGTCGCTTCGTCGCCGCGGAGGATTCGCGCACGGCCCTGTTCTGGGACGACGTGCGCACCGGCATCCTGCCCTCGCTCCGCGTCGGGGTGCCGGCGGCGCTGATCGCCGCCGTGCTCACGGTCGACGTCGTGCTCGCGGGCTCGGGCGCACTGCCCGGTGGCGAGTTCATCGCGGTCATCGGCTGGGCGGGGCTGCTCGCTCTCGCGGTCGCCGTGCTGCTCGCCGCCGGCGCCTGGTCGCCGACGACCGGGTGGACCGCCGCGGTCCGCGCGGTGCCGGGGATGATCACAGCGGATGCCGCCGGAGCCGCGTACATCGCGGCCGCGGCCGTCTTCACCGGCGTCGTGACCTGGGCGCTCGCGCCCCTGTTCATCGCGGGCATCGGCTGCGCGGCGCTCGCCGTCGTCGCGGTTCCCGGGCGTCGCCGGCGCGGAGTTCACCCCGCGGAATGAGAAGGTAGTCGTGGCGCACGCGCGGACGGACGGAGGCAGGCCATGGCGGTAGGGGTGAAGGACGTGGCGGCTGCGGCCGGCGTCTCGGTCGGCACCGTCTCGAACGTGCTCAATCAGCCCGAGCGCGTGTCCGCCAAGACGGTCGAGCGCGTGCAGCGGGTGATCCAGGAACTCGGCTTCGTGCGCAACGACGCCGCCAGGCAGCTGCGCGCGGGTCGCAGCCGCAGCATCGGACTCGTGGTGCCCGACATCGGCAACCCGTTCTTCGCTGAGGTCGTGCGCGGCGCGGAGGACCGGGCAGCGGATGCCGGCATGACGGTGCTGCTCGGCAACAGCGACGAGCGAGACGAGCGCCAGGTCGCGCACCTCGAGCTCTTCCAGGAGCAGCGGGTCAACGGCGTGCTGCTCACACCCGCCACCGACGACCTCTCGGCCGTGCATCGATTCGCCGCAGGCGGCATGCCGGTGATCCTCGTCGACCGCGAGGTGGAGGAGGGGCTGCTGCCGTCGGTCTCGGTCGATGACGTCGAAGGCGGACGCCTGGCTGCCGATCACCTGCTGGCTTCGGGACGTCGCCGGCTGGCATTCGTCGGAGGACCGCAGTCGGTGCAGCAGGTCGCCGATCGTCTGCGCGGCGTGCAGGCGGCGGTCGCCGCTCACCCCGATGTCACTCTCGAGATCTTCGAGCAGTCCGCGCTCACGGTGCTCCAGGGCAGGGCTGCGGGCGAGGCCATCGCGGCGCGTGGGCCCGAATCGCGCCCGGATGCCGTCTTCGCCGCGAACGACCTGCTCGCCGTCGGGCTGCTGCAGGCGTTCAGCTTCGGCTCCGGCATCCGTGTGCCCCAGGACATCGCCATGGTCGGGTACGACGACATCGACTTCGCCTCGGCGACCGTCGTGCCTTTGAGTTCGGTGCGCCAGCCCGCCAGGCTGCTCGGCTGGACCGGCGTCGACCTGCTGCTGAAGGAGCTCGACGGGGTCGAGCACGACCGTCGCGTGCGGTTCCAGCCCGAACTCGTGGTGCGTGAGTCCAGCGCCGGCTGAGGGATCGTCTCGAGTCACGCGCCGTCACCCGTGCCGTGTGCATGACCGGAGCACGGATGCGGGAGCATCCGTCGGTTCTCGTCCTGCAGATGTGCTTTCGTCCTGCAGGCGGCCCGGCCGAGGACCCTGAGCCCCGATTCGTTCCAGCCACGGGAACCCGTTATGATTGCAAGGTGCATCCGCTCTTCACGGTTCGGATGCCTGGAGACGTCGCATAGTCCGGCCGAGTGCACCACCCTGCTAAGGTGGAGTCCCCTCACGGGGACCAGGGGTTCAAATCCCCTCGTCTCCGCAGAAAGAATCCCTGCCTCGGCAGGGATTTTCTGTTCTCAGGCGCTGACTCCGAGTTCCTGAGCCGCGATGGCATCCGCGAGGTACGACGCGGTGGTGCTTCCGCTCGCGGAGGCGACGGAACGCGGAGTTCCCTGCGCCACGACAGTGCCGCCGAGCTCTCCGGCTCCCGGTCCCATGTCGATCACCCAGTCGGCCTGTGCGACCACGCGCATGTCGTGCTCGACCATCACGACCGTGTTGCCGGCGTCGACGAGATGCTGAAGATGGACGAGCAGACGATCGGTGTCCGACGGATGCAGTCCTGAGGTGGGCTCATCGAGCAGGTAGAGGGTGTCGCCGTGCTGGGCGCGCCGCAGTTCGGACGCCAGCTTCACGCGCTGCGCCTCGCCGCCGGAGAGCTCGGTCGCCGACTGGCCCAGCGGCAGATACCCGAGCCCCACGTCGAGGAGGGCATCGAGGTGTCGCGCGACGTCGGCATCGTCCTCGAAGAGGACACGCGCGTCGTTCACGCTCAGGGCGAGGACGTCGGCGATGGTGTGCCCGTGGAGCTCGATCTCGAGGGTCTCCGGGTTGTAGCGCGTGCCGCCGCAGGTGCCGCAGGGGGCGTGGACGGTGGGGAGGAAGAGCAGCTCCACCTCGACCGTGCCCTCGCCCTTGCAGGTGGGGCATCTCCCGCTCGCCAGGTTGAACGAGAACCGGCTCGCGGCGTAGCGCCTCCGACGCGCTTCCGGTGTCGCGGCGAACAGCGCGCGGACGCGGTCGAAGAGCCCGGTGTACGTCGCCACGTTCGATCGAGAGGTGCGGCCGATCGGCTTCTGACTGACCTGCACCACGCGTCGCACGCGGTCGGCGGGACCGGAGGCGCGACCCGTCGTGTGGGCGATCGGTGCGGAGAACAGCGGATCAGCTGCTGCGCTGCCCTGCTCTTCCCTCGTCGACGTATCGGTCGACGAGCCGTCCACCTCGCTGGAGAGGCTGCTCTGCAGCAGGTCGGGCAGGGCCTGGGTGACGAGAGACGACTTGCCCGAGCCGGAGACGCCCGTGACGGCGGTGAGGCAGCCGAGGGGGATCGACACCGAGACGCTGCGGAGATTGTTCCGCGAGACGTCGACGAGCACGAGTTCGGCGTCGGGCTCGCGAGGGGCCCGCGGCTGTGCCGTCGGCTGCTCGGCCCGCAGGTCGTCGGCGAACAGATATCGTCTCGTCTGGGAGCGCTCCGCGTCCCGCAGCCCATCGATCGGGCCGGAATAGACGATCTCACCGCCGGTGGATCCCGCTCCGGGGCCGATATCGACGATCCAGTCCGCATGCCGGATCACGTCGAGGGAGTGCTCGACGAAGAAGACCGTGTTTCCGGAGTCTCGCAACGAGCGGAGGATGCGCACGAGCGCTTCGCCGTCGGCGGGGTGGAGGCCGGCAGACGGCTCGTCGAGCACGAACATGACCCCGAACAGCTGCGACAGCACCTGGGTCGCGAGCCGCATACGCTGCAGCTCACCCGACGAGAGCGTCGGGGTCGAGCGATCCAGCGAGAGGTAGCCCAGACCGAGCTCGATGATGGGGGAGATCCGATCGCGCAGCTCGTCGACCAGCCGGTGCGCCGCGAGCTTCTTCTCGGGTGGGAGCGCTTCGCCACCGGCACCGGGGGCATCCGTTCCGTTGCCGGAGGAGTCGAGTGCCGTCTCGAGGAGTGCCTCGAGGTCCGCGAGTGGCATCGCGGCCATCTCTGTGATGTCGAGACCGGCGAACGTCACGGCGAGCGCCTCGGGCTTCAGGCGGCGTCCGTCGCACATCGGGCAGCGGACGCTGACCATGAAGCTCGCCGCCTTCTCGCGCATCTTCGCGCTCTTCGAGTTGGCGAAGGTGTTGAGCACGTACTGCCTCACGCCGACGAACGTGCTCATGTACGAGGGCTCGATGCCGGCCGCGACGGCTTTGCGCACCTGCGCCGGGCCGCGGTCGGTGAACACCGGAACCTGAGGCGACTCCTCGGTGTAGAGCACCCACTGACGCTGCTTCTCAGGCAGATCGCGCCACGGGATGTCGATGTCGTAGCCGAGCGATATCAGGCTGTCGATGAGCTGCTTGCCGTGCCAGGCGCGCGGCCAGGCGTCGAGCGCACGGTCGCGGATCGACAGCGACTCGTCGGGGACCATGAGGTGCAGCGGCACGTCGTACACCTGCCCGATCCCGTGGCAGCGCGGGCACGCGCCCTGCACGGTGTTCGCGGAGAAGTCCTCGGCGAACAGCGGCTCCGCCCCACGGGGGTACGTGCCCACTCGCGAGAACAGCATGCGGATGACGTTGCCGATCGACGTGGCGCTGCCGACGGTCGATCGAGCGCTTCCCGCGGTGCGCTGCTGGGGGAGGGCCACCGCCGGAGGCAGCCCGCCGATGGCGTCGACGTCGGGGATGTCGACCTGGCTCATCAGGCGCCTCGCGTAGGGCGCCACCGACTCGAAGTACCGACGCTGCGCCTCGGCGTACAGCGTGCCGAATGCGAGGGAGCTCTTGCCCGAGCCGGAGACGCCGGTGAAGGCCACGAGGGCGTCGCGGGGTATCGCGACGCTCACGTCGCGAAGATTGTGCACCCGTGCTCCGGTCACGACGATGGCGTTCGACGTGCCGGACAGCTTCGACGGTGGGGTCCCGCCCATCATGGACCTCTTCTCGTTTCCCGCGGGGAGCGGGGGTGAATGCGATGATCGCCGTCTCTCCGTCACGCTACCCCGACCGTCGGACTTCGTCGGTGTGGTTGACAGCGGTCGGTCGGGCCTGCGAGCGCGGACACCCGTATGCCGGCGCAGCATGCATCGGAGTCCTGGTCCCGCCGTGCGAGAAAGCGCTATCCTGAAGCTCTTCCCGCCTCGGATCCAGGAGCGTCCCTCATGCCCATCGCCGCAGATGACCCCCGCCTGACGCATGCCTACGAGGCTGCGGCCACCCGCTACACCGACGTGCCTTTCCAACGCGCAGGCGCCAGCGGGGTGAAGCTGCCGAAGGTGTCGCTCGGACTCTGGCAGAACTTCGGTCGTGACCGCACCTTCGACAGTCAGCGCGAGATCGTGCTGCACGCGTTCGACCGCGGTGTCGTGCACATCGACCTCGCGAACAACTACGGCCCGCCGTACGGGTCCGCCGAGTCGACGTTCGGCGCCGTTCTCGACAGCGGGCTCGCCCGCTACCGAGACGAGCTGTTCGTCACGACCAAGGCCGGCTACGACATGTGGCCGGGGCCGTTCGGCGACGGCGGATCGCGCAAGTACCTCATGCGCTCGCTCGAGCAGAGTCTGCAGCGCATGAACACCGACTACGTCGACGTGTTCTACTCGCACCGCCCCGACCCCGAGACCCCGCTGGAGGAGACGGTCGCGGCGCTCGCCGACATCGTGCGCAGCGGCAAGGCGCTCTACGCGGGCATCTCGAACTACCCGGCCGAGCTGGCGCGTCGCGCGTATCGGCTGCTCGCGGATCAGGGCGTGAGGCTGCTGCTGCACCAGCCGCGGTACTCGCTGTTCGACCGCACTCCCGAGGCCGAGCTGTTCGCGGCGCTGCGCGAGCTGGAGATCGGCAGCGCCGTGTTCTCGCCGCTCGCGCAGGGCCTGCTCACCGGCAAGTACCTCGATGGTGACGTCCCGGCCGACTCGCGTGCCGCGAACAGCCATTTCCTGAACGGGTCCGCGCTCACCGACAGCTACCTCGAGCGCATCCGCGGCATCGACCGCGTCGCGAAGGACGCGGGCCTCTCGATTCCCCAGCTCGCCGTCGCGTGGGTGCTGCGGGACTCCGTGGTGACCACCGCGATCATCGGTGCATCGCGCACGGGCCAGATCGACGACGCGGTGGCGGCCAGCCAGGTCGAGCTCTC
The DNA here is from genome assembly GCF_918698045.1 of Microbacterium sp. Bi98. Lineage (NCBI taxonomy): Bacteria > Bacillati > Actinomycetota > Actinomycetes > Micrococcales > Microbacteriaceae > Microbacterium > Microbacterium sp. Bi98. The sequence goes on from NZ_CAKKLK010000008.1 coordinate 127,253, forward strand.
TGACGACGTCGTCACCGCTCTCGAGGAGTTCGCTGCGGCGCCCGGCGCCAGCGTCGTCTGACTTTTTCCCTGGCGCTGCGTAATATTCCGGGCGGCAGCGAGTCTGTCTAGTGGGGCCCCTGTCACAGGGGGCGTACACAACGGACCTGGGGAGCACCAATGACCATCGCCTACGCGGATCCACGGACGCACCACTGGACCCATCGCGGTGCCGTGCCGCTGCCCGAACTTGCCTTCCAGCACATCCTCGGGGCGATCCTGCGGGGGGACTACCGGTCGGGCGACACGCTCAACACGATGCGCTTCGCCCGAGAGCTCGACATGTCGCTCAACCCGATCCGCGAAGCGATCATCCGGCTGCGTGACATCGGACTGGTCGAGGTCACTCCCGCGCGCTACACCAAGGTCGCGGACCTCACCGCACCCGAGTCGCGTGCCGCCATCAGCTACGCCGGCGTGCTCGCGGGGACGGCGCTCCGCATGGCACTGCCCACGACTGCGGAAGGTGTCCGCTCCGATCTCGCGGCGTATGCCGAGGAGATCGGTCGCGCGCAGGCCGCACCCGACCGCGACGCCGCGGCCATCGCGTTCCTCACCGCCGTCGACGACCTCGTGCGGCATCCGCGACAGGCGATGCACCTGGTCGAGGCCACGATCCTCGCTCAATGCGCGCTGCAGTTCTCCGAGACTGTACCCGGAGACGACGCGACACCCGGGCTGGTCGCTGCGGCCGAAGCCGTCGCCCACGCGATCCGTGCGGAAGATCCGGATGCCGTCGAAGGGGCCGTCCGCGCGCTCTTCGAGCACCTCGCCTAGGCGGCCTCCTCGCCTGACCCGTCGCTAGAGTCGGATGCATGACTGCGACGACGGTGTTGTTCATCGGTGGAACTGGAATCATCTCCTCGGCGGCGAGTGCGCTCGCGGCGTCCCGGGGGATGGAGGTCACTCTGCTGAATCGCGGACAGTCGCAGCGCGAGCCCGCTGACGGCGTCGAGGTGCTGACGGCGGATGTGTCGGATGCAGCAGCGGTCGACGCCGCCCTCGCCGGTCGTGAGTTCGATGTCGTCGCCGACATGATCGCCTTCACGCCGGATCAGGTGCAGCGGGACATCGACCGCTTCGAGGGCCGGACGGGACAGTACGTCTTCATCAGTTCGGCATCCGCCTACCAGAAGCCGGTCTCTCGTCTTCCGATCACCGAGTCCACACCGCTGCGCAATCCGTACTGGCAGTACTCGCGCGACAAGATCGCCTGCGAGGACCTGCTGACCGCCGCGTACCGGGATCGCGGATTCCCGGTCACGGTGCTGCGGCCTTCGCACACCTACGACAAGTGGACGATCCCGGCGTTCGGAGGGTGGACGGCGATCGACCGCATCCGCCGGGGTGAGGAGATCATCGTCCACGGCGACGGCACGTCGCTGTGGACGCTCACGCACTCGAGCGACTTCGCGGTCGGCTTCGCGGGGCTGCTCGGCAACCCGCTCGCCTACGGCGACACCTTCCAGATCACGAGCGACTTCGTCTACACCTGGAACGAGATCTACGCGATCCTCGGTCGCGCGGCGGGAGCAGAGCCGAAGATCCGGTACGCCACGAGTGCGGCGATCGAGGATGCCGCACCCGACCGCGCCGGGCAGCTCACGGGTGACATGGCGCACTCCGTCGTCTTCGACAACACCAAGGTCCGCCGCCTCGTGCCGGACTTCGCCCCGCTCGTGCCACTGCACACCGCGGCGCGCGAGATCATCGACTGGCACGACGCGCATCCCGAGCTGCAGCGAGTCGACCCGGCCGTGAACGAGCTCTTCGACTCGCTCCTCGCCTGAGAGCGGCGCTCAGCCGGCGGCGAGCACGGCGAGGACGTTGCCGGCGGGGTCCGTGAACCAGGCGATGTCGGGCCCTCGATCGGGACCGCCTCGCAGGATGCCCTTCTCATCGGTGGCGAACTCCGAGTCGTCGTAGATCTTGGTCACGACGCCCCGCTCGTTGAGCTCGTCGACGGCTGCTTCGACGTCGTCCACCGGGAAGTTCAGGATCGTGAAGCTCGCGGGCTCATGGTTCGGCTTGCCGTAGACGAGGATCGATCCGCCGTCGGGCAGGCTGATGTCGAGGAACCCCATGGCATTGGTGGTGACGTCCATGCCGAGGGTGTCGCCGTAGAAGGAGCGGGCGGCGTCGATGTCGTCGACGCTGAACCCGCTGAACGCGTGTGTGGTCTGAAAGGCGGTCATGCCCTCAGCATGCGCCGCTCGCCCCGCGGTGTCCAGACCCTAGGGGTGCACCTGGTTGAGGAGATCATCGCCCGCGAGGAGGCGGGTCACGTTCTGGTCGACCAGGCGTGCCGCTCCGACCGGACGGTTGCCGGCGATGTGAGGGGTGATGAGCAGGTTCGGTGCGTCCCACAGCACGTCGGATGCCGGAAGCGGCTCGGACTTCGCGACATCGATCGCCGCGGCGCGCAGCTGTCCCGACTCCAGCGCCGCGATCAGCGCAGCCTCGTCGACGGTCACACCGCGACCGACGTTCACGAACACCGCGCCCGGCTTGAGCGCGAGGAAGAGCTCGGCGTCGAACAGGTCGGCGGTCTCGTCGGTGGCGGGCAGGATCGAGACGAGCACGTCGGTGTCAGCCAGCACGGCGGCTGCATCGGCATCCGAGTGCACCCGATACCCGGATCGCTCTCCGGCGGTGCGGGCGATGCCCTGCACCTCCGCGCCGAGTGCGGTGAGAAACGGCGCGAGCGTCGAGGCGATCGAACCGAATCCCCAGATGGTCACGCGGGCGCCGGACAGCGTGTAGAGCGCGCGAGTGGGCGCGGCGCTCTGCTCCTCGTTGAACGCCTCGTCCCAGACGTGCTCGCGCTGAGCGTCGCGCAGCCGGTCGAGACGTCGAACGGCGCTCAGGATCAGGGTCAGCGCATGCTCGGCGACGGGTCCGTCATGCAGTGAGCGACCGGAGCAGATGCGCACGTCGGCGCCGAACCCGGCGTTGAGAACCGCATCCGCGCCGGAGGCGAGGGCCTGGACGAGACGCAGGCGGGGCAGTGCGCGGGCGGCTTCCCGGAGCCACGACGAGGAGTTGTGCCAGACGACGAGCGCTTCGGCGTCACGGTGCTCGGCGGGAATCTCGGCGTCGATGTCGTAGACGACGGTCTCGACGTCTGCGGTCACCGGCAGCTCGATGGTGTTCGGGATCAGGATCTTCATGTGCGCCTCCAGGTCTCGGCGGTCAGTGGGGAGAATCGGTCGACTCGCGCCAGATGACGGTCAGCAGACCGTCGGGCTTCATCGGCTCATCGCCGCCGCGGACGGCTGCGATCAGACGGTGCATCGAGTAGGCACCCAGTCTCTCGCGGTCCTGCGACACGCTCGTCAGCGACGGCACGAGGAACGCGCTCTGGGGGTGATCGTCCCACCCCGTGACGGCGACGTCGTCGGGCAGCGTCCATCCGCGTCGTGTCGCCGCTCGGATGGCTCCGGTCGCGATCATGTCGTTGGCGGCGATCACGGCGAGCGGCGGTGCGTCTGCGGGCAGCCTGTCGACGGCGGCCTCGCCGGCGCTGCCGCTCCATTCCTCTCCGAACACACCGAGCGACTCGAGTCCGAGACGCTCGATCGCTTCGAGGTAGGCCGCGCGACGGGCTCGTGCCGACGGGAAGTCGTCGGGGCCGGCCAGATGCACGAATCTCCGATGTCCCTGTGCTGCGAGGCGTTCGATCATCTCGGTGATGGGTCGGGAATCGGTGAAAGCGCCGGTCATGTGCATCGCGTCGTCGAACTCGCCGACCGAGAGCACGACGGGGCCATCGGCGGGGGAGTCGGTGGCGGGCAGCGGCGTGAACGCGAGCACGCCCTCGTACTGCCCCGACCCGATGAGATCGGCGAGGCGATCATCGCGCGCGGTCGCCTCCTCGGGCAGGCTCACCACCTCCACGACGTAGCCTGCCTCGCGCGCGGCGGAGATCGCGCCGGAGAGCAGAGTGAGCGGATTCATCGTGGCGATCGGCACGACGACGGCGAGGCGGCCGGTGCGCTGGGTGCGCATGGACCGGGCGGCCAGGTTGGGTCGGTAGTTCAGCTCGGATGCTGCGCGAAGCACCCGCTCGCGCGTCGCCTCGGAGATCCCCGGCCGCCCGGTGAAGACGAAAGAGACGGTGGACTGCGAGACCCCGGCGAGGTGGGCGACGTCGTGGCTGGTCGGGCGTTTCTCCACGGCATCCTCCTTTCCGGGCTTGACGTGGCGGGTGTCTGTCTCGATAGTATCTACTACGTCTTAGTAATACGTAGTAACACCTCATCGGGGAGGCAGCGAATGCTCAGGATCGGCATCATCGGCACCGGCGGGATCGCCGACGCGCACATCAGCGGATACCTCGCCTTCGCGGGCGACTGCGAGATCGCCGCGCTCGCCGACGTCATCCCCGGGCGGGCCGCGCAGAAGGCCGAGGCGTTCGGGCTCACGCGGGCGGCGACGTTCGATGATCCGCTCGCGATGATCGCCTCGGGTCTCGTCGACCTGGTGAGCATCGCGACCCCGCCGTCGACGCACGCCTCGCTCGCGACCGCTGCGCTCGATGCCGGCATCCACGTGCTGGTCGAGAAGCCCATGGCTCCGTCCCTCGAGGAGTGCGATGCGATGCTCGCCGCGCAGGAGCGCTCGGGCCGTGTGCTGTCCGTCGTCGCGCAGAACCGATTCCGCGACGATCTCGCCGCGCTGAAGGAGGTCGTCGACTCGGGTCTGCTCGGATCGATCTCGCACGTCCGGGTCGACTCGGCGTGGTGGCGTGGGCTGCCGTACTACGACCTCTGGTGGCGCGGCACTTGGGAGAAAGAGGGGGGCGGCTGCACGCTGAACCACGCCATCCACCACATCGACCTGCTGCTGTGGCTGCTCGGACGCCCGGCCGAGATCACGGCCATGCTCGCCAACGCGCAGCACGACAACGCCGAAGTCGAGGATCTCTCGGTCGCCGTCTTCCGCTACGAACGGGGGCTCGCGCAGCTGACCAGCTCCGTGGTGCACCACGGGGAGGAGCAGGCGATCGTGATCCAGGGGGTGAACGCCCGGGTGTCCCAGCCGTTCTCCGTCGTCGCCGAGCAGTCCCGACGCGACGGATTTCCCGCTGACGGCGGAGACCCCGAGGCCGTCGCACGCATCGAGGAGCTCGTCGCCGGCCGCGCCCCGCTCGCCCACCTCGGGCATGAGGGCCAGATCGGCGACCTGCTCAGCGCGATCCGTGAGGGGAGAGTCCCGATCGCCGGCGGACAGGACGGCCGCGATGCGGTCGAGGTGGTGACCGCGATCTACAAGTCCGGCTTCGAGCGCCAGTTCGTCTCGCTGCCGATCACGGCGTCCGATCCCTACTATCGGGCGGGACAGCTGGTGGCGAACGCCCCGCACTTCTTCGAGAAGACCGCGTCGCTCGTGGAGGCGGCATCGTGACCGCATCCTCGTTCCCCGGCGGCACATCGCTGTCGCACCTCGACGTCTACCCGGATGCCGCGCCGGACGGCATCTGCGGCGGCAGCCCTCACATGCACCTCGTCTCGACCGAGGCCTATGTCGTGATCTCCGGTGAGGGAGCCCTGCAGACGATCGACGCCGCCGGGTTCCATGAGACCCCGCTGAGGTCGGGGTCCGTCGTCTGGTTCACCCCTGGCACCATCCACCGTGCCGTGAACGGCGGCGACCTGCGGGTCGTCGTGCTGATGAGCGACGCCGGACTCCCCGAGGCGGGTGATGCGGTGATGACGTTCCCCGCCGAGATCGTGGGCGACCCCGACGCGTATGCGGCGGCGGCCTCGCTCGGAGACGATGCAGATGAACGCGCCGAGCGAGCGGCCCGACGACGCGATCTCGCCGTGACGGGATTCGAGACGCTGCGGGATGCCGTCTCGGGTGGGGATCACGGCGCGCTCCGCGCGTTCCATGCCGCCGCCGGTGTGCTCGTACGCCACCGCGCCGAGGCGTGGGGCGACCTCGTGCGCCAGGGTCCGCTGGCTCAGGCCGAGCGCTCGGTGGCGCTCGCCGATGCCGTGGCATCCGGTTCGGTGGCGCACCTGGCCGATGCTCGCGTGCACGAAGCCGTACCCTCGGGGGGAGACCGCGGATTCGGCATGTGCGGACGCCTGCGCACCTATGACATGAACCACGAGGAGACCCGGCGATGACCCGCACCTACACCTTCGATCCGCTCCCCGAACCTGTCGTCGCACCCGGCGAGTTCGTCTTCGCCGCGATCGGACTGGACCACGGTCACATCGTCGGCATGGTCGAGCAGCTGATCGAGGCCGGCGCAACCCTTTCGCTGGTCTTCGACGAGGACCCGGTGAAGATCGCCGACTTCCTCGAACGCTTCCCGCAGGCGCGTGCCGCCGCGAGCGAGCGGGAGGTGCTCGACGACTCGGAGGTGCGGCTCGTCGCCAGTGCATCGATCGCGAATCGGCGGGCTCCACTCGGCGTGCGCGTGCTCGACGCGGGCAAGGACTTCTTCGCCGACAAACCCGCCATCACGACGATGCACGACCTCGATGCCGCTCGAGAGGCCGTCGAGCGCACCGGGCGGAAGTTCGCCGTGTACTACGGCGAGCGCGTGCATTCCGAGGCCGCGATCCTCGCCGGCCAGCTGATCGATCGGGGCGCGATCGGCACCGTGCTGCAGGTCGCGTCATTCGGCCCCCATCGCATCGGCACGGGGCGGCCCGACTGGTTCTACGACCCCGAGCAGTACGGCGGCATCATCTGCGACATCGGCAGTCACAACTTCGAGCAGATGCTGTACTACACGGGCGCGACGACCGGCGAGATCGTGAGCTCGACCGTCGCCAACTACGCGCACCCCGACACTCCGGGCCTGCAGGACTTCGGAGACGCCCACGTCGTGCTCGACAACGGCACCACCGGCTACGTGCGCGTCGACTGGTTCACCCCGGCGGGGCTCGACGTCTTCGGCGACGGTCGCACCGTGCTGCTCGGCACCGACGGATACATCGAATTGCGCAAGTACACCGACATCACGACCGACAACGGCGGCGGACAGGTGCTGCTCGTCGATCAGGACGGACAGTTCCGCTTCGACGCGACAGGGAAGACGGGGTTCCCCTTCTTCGGCGAGCTGATCCGCGACTGCATCGACCGCACCGAGCACGCGATGACACAGGCGCACGCCTTCACGGCGGCGGAGCTGAGCATCATCGCCCAGCGGGACGCCAGGGTGCTGGCCGGCTGACGGCATCCGCCTCGCTCGTGTGCTCGGTCGTTCGGTCGCCCGCTCGGGAGGAGAACTGCGCTTCGGGAGGACGGATGCGGCGAATTCGTCCTCCCGACAAGGAGATCTCCTCCCGACGGGGTGCGTTCCCGCGGGGTGCGTTCCGGCGGGATCAGCCGACGAGCTGTGATGCCTGCCGGGCGGCGCCGAGCGCGACGTACTCGCCGGGCTCGGGCACCTCGACCGGCAGGCCGAGGATCTCCGGCGCGATGCGACGCACGGCCTCCGACTGCGCTCCGCCGCCGATCAGCAGGGCGCGTTCGAGCGGGATGCCGAGATCGCGCAGTGCATCGAGCCCGGCGCCGAGTCCTCGGAGCATCCCCTCGACGGCGGCGCGGGCGAGGTTCTCCCTCGTCGTCGAGGCGAGTGTCATCCCCGAGAGGGAGGCCGTGGCATCCGGCAGATTCGGGGTGCGCTCGCCCTCGAAGTAGGGGAGCAGAGTGAGGCCGCCCGCGCCGGGGGCGGCCCGCAGCGCGAGGTCGCTGAACTCGCTGTGCGTGACCCCGAGCAGCGCAGCGGTCACATCGACCACCCGCGCGGCGTTGAGCGTGGCGACGAGAGGCAGGAAGTTGCCCGAGGCATCGGCGAAGCCCGCGACGGTCCCGGTCGGGTCACTCAGAGGAGTGGTGCTGATGGCGCAGACCGTGCCCGAGGTGCCGATCGACACGACCACATCACCCGGCACGGCGCCGAGTCCGAGCGCGGCGGCCGCGTTGTCACCCGCTCCCGCACCGACGCGCCGGTCGTCGGCATCCGTCACCCACTCGTCGTGGGCGAGCACCCGGGGGAGGGTCGCGTCATGGCCGAGCGCCGCCACCAGCAGCTCGCGGTCATAGTCGCCCGTCGACGGGTTCCAGTATCCGGTGCCGGAGGCGTCGGACCGATCGGTCACCAGCTCGTCGAGCACGGGGTTGTCGGGTCCGAACCCGCGTAGACGCCACGTCAGCCAGTCGTGCGGCAGAGCGACGGCGGCGACCCGTGCCGCGTTGTCCGGTTCGTGGTCGCGCAGCCAGCGCAGCTTGGTGATCGTGAACGAGGCGACGGGCACGAGGCCGGTGCGGTCGGCGAGTTCGGACGCACCGAACTCGCCGATCAGATCCTGCGCCGCACCGGCGGAACGTGTGTCGTTCCACAGCAGCGCGTCGCGGATCACCGCGCCCGACTCGTCGAGCGCGACGAGGCCGTGCTGCTGCCCGCCGATCGACCACGCGGCGATGTCGCCGAGCGACCCCGCCTCCGCGATCGCGGCGTTCAGCGCCTGCCACCAGGCTTCGGGGTCGACCGACGTCCCCTCCGGGTGCGACGCGCGACCGGAGCGGACGACCGCCCCGGTCGACGTGTCGACGACGACGACCTTGCACGACTGGGTCGACGAGTCGACCCCGAGAACCAGTGGCATGACGATCAGCGAGCGCCGAGCAGGTGCTCGGTCGCGAGCTGCTGCAGCCGGACGAACCCGAAGCCCTTGCCGCCGAAGTACGAGTTCGCGTCGAAGTCCTCGTATGCCGAGCGATCGGCGAGGAAGTCGTCGTAGCTCTCTCCGGGGTTGAGGGTCGGCGTCGAGAGCTCGTCGACGCGGGCGGCGGCGAGCGCCTCCTGCACCTCGGGGTCGGCGCGGAATGCGGCCGCCCGCTCCTTGAGCAGCAGGTACGTGCGCATGTTCGCGGCGGCCGACTCCCACACGCCCTTCTCGTCTTCGGTGCGGCTCGGCTTGTAGTCGAAGTGACGGGGGCCGTCGTAGGCGGGCACTCCACCGGGGCCGCCGTTCTCGAGCAGATCGACGAGCGAGAAGGCGTTGTGCAGGTCGCCATGTCCGAAGACGAGGTCCTGGTCGTACTTGATGCCGCGCTGGCCGTTGAGATCGATGTGGAAGAGCTTGCCGTGGAACAGCGCCTGAGCGATGCCCGCGGTGAAGTTGAGTCCTGCCATCTGCTCGTGCCCGACCTCGGGGTTCACGCCGACGAGCTCAGGGCGCTCGAGCGAGTCGATGAAGGCGATGGCGTGGCCCAGCGTCGGCAGCAGGATGTCGCCGCGCGGCTCGTTGGGCTTCGGCTCGATCGCGAAGCGGATGTCGTAGCCCTTGTCGGTGACGTAGTCGCCGAGCAGGTTGACGGCCTCGCGGTAGCGCTCGAGCGCCTGGCGGATGTCCTTGGCGGAGTCGTACTCGGCACCCTCGCGGCCACCCCACATGACGAAGGTCTTGGCCCCGAGCTCGGCACCGAGATCGAGCTGACGGAACACCTTGCGGAGCGCGTAGCGGCGCACGTCGCGGTCGTTCGAGGTGAAACCGCCGTCCTTGAAGATCGGCGCGCTGAAGAGGTTGGTGGTGACCATCGGCACGACGAGGCCGGTGTCGGAGAGCGCACCCTTCAGGCGGTCGATCTGAGTCTGGCGCTCGGCATCGGTCGAGCCGAAGGCGAACAGGTCGTCGTCGTGGAAGGTCAGGCCGTACGCGCCGAGCTCGGCGAGCTTCTCGACGGCGTGCACCACGTCGAGCGCCGGGCGCGTGGGGCCGCCGAACGGGTCGGCGCCGTTGTAGCCGACGGTCCACAGGCCGAAGGAGAACTTGTCGTCACGGGTGGGGGTGGTCATGGCTGCTCCTGTGCAGGTCATCGAATAAGTTGTGATTCACAACATATCTCATGACAGAAGGTGCGTCCACCCCCTACAGTGAAGGGATGCCGACGCAGCCGAGCCCCGCGCTGGGCACCCGCCCGCACAACCTCGCCCTCCTTCTGCGGCTCGTGCACGAGAACGGCGCGCAGTCGAGAGCCGCGCTGACCGAGCAGACCGGGCTCAACCGCTCGACGATCGCCGACCTCGTCGCAGAGCTCGTCAGACGCGGTCTCGTCGACGAGCGCATACCCGACGTACCCGGCCGTGTGGGGCGTCCCTCACCGGTCGTGACGGCGTCGGCTCGCGTCGTCGCCATCGCGGTGAACCCTGAGGTCGACGCGATCGAGATCGCTGCGATCGGCCTCGACCGCAGCATCGTCCTGCGCGAGCGCCTGCCGAACGAGACCGTTCCGACGCCGGATGCGGTGGTGTCGACGATCGCCGATCGCATCGCCGCCTGGCGCGAAGGGACGCTCGCCGCGGCACGGATCGCGGCGATCGGTGTCGCGGTCCCCGGCCTCGTGCGAACATCCGACGGTGTCGTGCGCAATGCGCCTCATCTCGGCTGGACCGATGTGCCGCTCGCCGATCTCGTCCGTTCGGCGACGGCGTCTGCGGCCTTCGTCGACAACGACGCCACGCTCGGAGCCATCGCCGAGCACCGCTACGGCGCCGGCCGGGGGATCGACGACGTGGTCTACCTGAACGGAGGTGCGTCGGGTATCGGAGGCGGACTGATCATCCACGGGAGGCCGGTCGCCGGGGCGGGTGGGTACGCGGGGGAGTTCGGTCAGAACAGACCCCGGATCTCGGCAGACGCCGACCGCCGCACTCGCGACGGTGTGCTCGAGGCCGAGGTGAGCCGCCGGCTGCTTCTCGATGCGGTCGGCCTCGACTCGGCCGACGATGAGACGCTCGCCGCCGAGCTCTCCGAATCCGACTCGCCGGTGGTGGCCGCCGAGATCACGCGTCAGGCGCATGTGCTCGCGAGCGCGCTGGCCAATGCCGTGAACGTGCTCAATCCTGCTCTCGTGGTGCTGGGCGGATTCCTCGCCACCCTCGCCGATCTGCGGGCGGATCAGATCGTCGACGATGTGACGGCGCTCGCGATGTCGGAGAGCGCTGAGGCGCTCGAGATCCGCCCGGCCGCTCTCGGCGCCGACAGGCTGCTGATCGGCGCGGCCGAGCTGGCATTCGCCGACCTGCTCGCCGATCCGGGCGAGCGGAGCTGACCTCCGAGAGGCGATCGATCGGATCCGACACGGAAAGTCGGGTCGCAGATCGCCCTCGGGCCGCACGATGGTGGGGAAAGGAGGACCTCATGATCGGAACGCTCAACGCACTGGTCGATCTCGTCGAGGCGGGCACCGGCGACGAGATCGACGTCGCCGGGTTCGCTCGCGTGCACGGCACGACGGAGTACCACCTGCGCCGGATGTTCTCGGCTCTGGCGGGGATGCCGCTGTCGGAATACGTCCGCCGTCGGCGGATGACGCTGGCCGGCGCAGAACTCGCCGCCGGCGCCCCGAACGTGCTCGACGTCGCCGTGCGACACGGGTACGGCTCGATCGAGGCGTTCGGCCGCGCGTTCCGCGCCGTGCACGGGATCAGCCCGGTCGATGCGCGCCGAGACGGGGGTCCTCTCCGCACACAACCCACGCTTCGGTTCCGCCTGAGCGTCGAAGGGAGCACCCCGATGCACGTCACCATCACCACCACCCCCGAGCTCGTCCTCGTCGGCCATGCCGCACGAGTGCCGCTCATCCACGAGGGCACCAATCCGCACATCCAGGCGCACATCTCCTCGATCGCCCCGGAGGAGCATGCTCGCCTCAAGGCGCTGAGCGATGCGCAGCCCGAGGGGATCCTGGCCATCACGGGGGACATCGCTCAGGATGCGCCGGAGGGCACCGAGCTCACCTACCTGCACGGAGTCTCCGTGCGGCCGACCACCTCGGTGCCCGACGATCTCGATCTCGTGAGGGTCGAGGCGGGCGCCTGGGCGGTCTTCGCCGCCACGGGTCCGTTCCCGGAGACCCTGCAGACACTGTGGGCGGCGACGGCGACGGAGTGGTTCCCGTCGAATCCGTGGCGGCTGCGGCCCGCGCCCTCGATCGTCCGGTATCTCGAGTTCACCGGGACGCACGCGTCCTGCGAGCTGTGGCTCGCGGTCGAGCCCGCCTGAGCGCGTCAGGGTGGTAGGCGCGGATGCGCGCCGACCACCCTGACGTCCGTCGCCCGTGCGACACTGTGCCGACGGACGGATGCCGATTCCGCCGTGAGAGGACCCGCGATGGCGCTCGACCCGAAGAAGACCCTCGACGCCTATCAGGCGAAGCACGGGGAGTTCCGCATCCTCGATGTTCCCTCGATGCAGTATCTGATGGTCGACGGGGCGGGCGATCCCAACACCGCCCAGGCATACCAGGAGGCAGTGTCCGCACTCTTCCCTATCGCCTACGCGCTCAAGTTCGCGAGCAGGGAGCAGCTCGGGATCGACACGGTCGTGATGCCGCTCGAGGGGCAGTGGCACGCGCCCGACATGGAGTCGTTCACATCGCGCCGCGACAAATCGGCGTGGCGGTGGACTCTCCTGATCATGGTGCCCGACCACGTCACCCCGGAGATGTTCGACCACGCGGTCGACACGGTCGAGGCAAAGCTGGCGAAGAAGAAGCAGCCTGCACCCGCCCTCCGCTCCGTGCGTCTCGAGACCCTCGACGAAGGGCTCAGCGTGCAGACGCTCCATATCGGCTCCTACGACGACGAGGCCCCGGTGCTCGACGGGCTGCACCATCGATTCATCCCCGAGAACGGCCTGTCGATGACGGGCCTGCACCACGAGATCTACCTCAGCGATGTCCGACGGGTCGAACCGGCGAAGCTCCGGACGATCCTGCGCCAACCCGTCGAGAGAGCGACCTGACGAGGGCGGCTCTCGGCACCGACGCAACCCCCTCCGACGTCTTCGCGCCGACAGATATCCTGCTCGGATGACCTCAGCGAAGGGTGCCGCGCGCACGGCGCAGCGATCCGATGCCTTCCGGCGCGTGGCGCGGGCGGGATTCGTGGTGATCGGCCTCGTGCACATCATCATCGGGGCGATCGCCGTGTCGATCGCCAGCGGCGGCGGCGGAGACGCCGATCAGGACGGCGCGATGGAGCAGATCCGCTCGACTCCCGTCGGCGGGCTGGTCCTCGGCGTGATCGCGGTGGCCCTGATCGCGCTCGCGGTCTGGCAGGTCGCCAGCGGTCTCCTCACCGGCGGCAAGGAGACCAGGAAGTGGGGGATGAGGATCAAGCTGATCGGCATCGCGGGCGCGTACCTCGTGATCGCCGGCTTGGCCCTGATCTTCGCCTTCGGCGGGCACGTCGAATCCGAAGACACCTCTCGGGCGCTCAGCGCCGTCGTGCTCTCGGCGCCGGGTGGCATCGTGGCGCTCATCCTCCTCGGTCTGACCGTCGCGGGTGTCGGCATCGGATTCATCGTCATCGGATTCACTCGGGGCTTCGAGAAGACGATGGATGTCCCGACGGGCCCGTCGCGGCCCGGGATCATCGCCCTCGGGGTCGCCGGTTACATCGCCAAGGGAATCGCGATCGCGGTCACCGGTGCGCTCTTCGTGGTGGCCGCGTGGACGCAGGATCCGCAGAAGGCCGCTGGTCTCGACGCGGCTCTGCGGAGCCTCGTCGACCTGCCGCTGGGCCGAGCGATCCTCTGGCTCGTCGGGGTCGGACTCGCGATCTACGGCGTCTTCTCGATGGTCCGCGCCCGCTTCGCGCGTATGTGAGTCTCGGCCTCAGGCGTTCGCAGGCTTGTCGTTCCACAGCAGGAGGAACGCGCCGAGCCCGATCATGAGCAGGCCGCCGGTGGCGCCCATCGCCTCGATGCGTCGCGGAGAGCGTCCGAACCATTCGCGCGCGGCGCTCGCCAGCAGCACCCAGATCGCATCGCAGGCCACTCCGATCGCGACGACGATCGTGCCGAGCACGAAGAGCTGCATCGGCACCGACCCTGCGTGCAGGTCGACGAACTGAGGAAGGATCGCCAGGAAGAAGGCGATCGACTTGGGGTTGGTGACCCCGACGACGAACCCCTCACCGAGCAGACGCACGCCTGATCGCCGTGCCACAGGTCCTGTCACCGTGGCCGCGGCATCTTTTCGATGCCGGATGGCCTGGACGCCGAGGAAGACGAGGTAGCCGGCGCCCAGCACCTTCACGATCGTGAACAGCACGATCGACTGCGCCACGACGGTGCCGACGCCCAAAGCGACGGCGATGACGAGCAGGATCGAGCCGAGCGCCGTGCCCAGGATGCTGAGGAACCCGCCCAGTCTCCCCAGGGCCATCGCCCGGCCGATCGTGAACAGCACTGTCGGTCCGGGGATCACGACCATGACGAACGCGGCCACGACGAAGGTCGCGAGGGTCTCGGCGCTGAACATGGTGCGAGCTTAGGGCAGCCCGAAGAGCCCCCCCGAAAAGTTTTCTCCCTCGCCCGTCATAAAAAGTCCGCGCCGGGGTCTGGGTATGTGACGGGCGGCTTCTGCTTCCTGTCTCGCACTGGGGACACACACGACTTTCGGGGACAGGCATCCGCCTCTCGCGCTCCGCCGTATCCGGCGGGCCGAGGGCATGCCGGGATTGGGACATTCATGAGCATTCGCTCGCACCACCGCACGACGGAGCGGTCATTACGCTCCGCAGTCGCGCCTCGCCGACGGGCGATCACGCGGCTGCTCGGCGTGCTCGCCATCGCCGGCGTGCTCGTCGCCGGAGCGACGCTCGCCCCCAACAGTGGAATCACAGCCGCGGCGACGGTGCCCGGCACACCGGGAACGCCTCAGCCGGGTACTCCGGTGTACACCGAGGACTTCTCGAATCAGAGCGCAGCACTCGCCGCACGGTCGATCACCACCTACGTCGGCGGTGCGGCAGCCGCGAACTCGACGTACACGGCTTCGACGCAGTACACCCCGGCCGGCAACCAGTGCAACGGCTGGATCATGAGCGGTGCGACTCCGACGGCGCCCGTCACTGACCTGGGCTGCCTGAACAACGTCAGCACGACGTGGACGACGCTGCAGCAGATGGCTCGTGCACTCGGAGTCGCGCAGGGCCAGACGACGACGCAGGCCGCGACCAACCAGGTGCTGACGTCGTACACGAATGCGACGAACGGAGCGATCGCCGCGGGCACGCAGTTCCGCACGGTCAACACCATCCCGGCCATCGGCGGTCACTACTACGCGGTCTCCGCATACTTCGCTGCGGTCAACTGTCCCGCAGCCGGCGGAGCGAACCAGCCCAAGGAGACCTTCAGCCTCCTCGTGAACGGCACCCCGATCGTGCTCAGCACGGGACTCAACCCCTGCACGAACAACACGGTCTGGGAGACGCAGATCGCGAAGCTGCAGTCCGCGGCATACCAGGTGCCGGTCGGAACCACGGCGAACCTCGGTCTGATGCTCTACAACGCGACGGCCACCGGCGCGGGCAACGACGTCGCCTTCGATCTGCCGCAGATCGTCGATGTGACCCCGCAGCTCGACAAGGCGTTCAGCCCGACCGTGATCACCAACGGCTCGACCTCGAAGATGACGCTGACCGTCACGAACACGACCGACCTGATGGCCAAGAGCGACTGGACCATCACCGACGCGCTGCCGACGAACCTCAAGATCGCGGCGGCGCCGAACGTGGGCGGCACCTGCACGCAGCGCACCGGTGCGGCTTACG
Organism: Microbacterium sp. Bi98; assembly: GCF_918698045.1. NCBI lineage: Bacteria > Bacillati > Actinomycetota > Actinomycetes > Micrococcales > Microbacteriaceae > Microbacterium > Microbacterium sp. Bi98. The sequence continues at coordinate 142,881 of NZ_CAKKLK010000008.1, forward strand.
TGGTCACGGCGCCGGCCGGCGGAACCTCGGTGTCGGTCACCGGCGGCGACCTCGCCCTCGGACAGGCATCGTGCACGATCACGGTCGATGTCACCTCGACGGTGAACGGCACCTACATCAACGGTCCCGCCAACATCACGACGAACCTGAACCCGCCGGCCAACGCGTCGCTGGAGGTCATCCAGCCGTCGATCGACATCGTCAAGAGCATCACCGCCGTGAACGGCGTCGCCGTGACGAGCGACACCGATCCCGACAAGGTGTACTCGAAGGTCGGCGACGTCATCACCTACAGCTTCGTGGCGACCAACACGACCCCCAAGGCCGCGACGAACACGACGCTCAACACGAACCTCACGAACGTGCGGATCACCGAGGACACGTTCTCGGGTGCGGGCGACATGACGACGCTGTCCTGCACACCGATTCAGGGATCCACACTCGCCAGTGGCGCCAAGATGACGTGCACGGCCACCTACGTGGTGCAGCAGGCGGACCTCGACAGCGCTCCGCTGACGAACGTCGCACGGGCCACTGGAACGCCGGCGGTCGGACCGAACGTCACGGACACCGATGACGAGATCATCCCCGCCACCTGGACGCCCGCTCTCGTGCTCGACAAGACCGCCTCGGTCGTGGACATCGATCAGGACGGCGTGACCGGGCTCGGCGACCACATCATGTACGCGTTCACCGTCACCAACACCGGAAACATCACGGTCGCGAACATCACCGTGGTCGATGACCGCCTGACGCAGCGCAACATCACCGTCACCTGCACGCCCACGACGATCGCGCCGACCCAGATCTCGACGAGCGCCGCGAATGCGCCGTACGTCATAGGCCAGGCAGACGTCGACGCGAAGAAGGTCATCAACACGGCCTACTCCACGGGAACCGACCCCAAGGGCGGTCCGGTGCGCTCGAACAACGACAGCACCGAGACCCCCGTCGAGCCGTTCCGCATCCCGCTGAAGATCGAGAAGGTCGGCGAAGCCGCAGCGAACACCTGGGTGCGCATGGACGGCTCCTCGTTCGCGGTGCTCGCAGACGCGAACGGGCAGCCGGGCACGGCGCTTCCCTTCACCATCAACGGGGTCGAGACCGGTCTGTTCCAGATCGACAGCATCCCGGCCGGTACGTACTGGTTGAGCGAGCTGACGGCACCCGACGGGTTCAGCCTGCTCGCCGCTCCCGTGAAGTTCGTCATCAACCCGGACCGCACGGTGAGCATCACCGCAGGCGGCGATCAGGCGGTGACCTCCACCGGTCAGATCATCACGGTGCGCGACGTGCCGGCGCTGACCCTTCCGACCACCGGAGGGACGGGCGCACTGCCCTACATCCTCGCCGGTTCCCTGACCGTGCTCGGCGCGGGCGGGCTGGCCCTCTGGGTCCGCCGACGCAACACACGTGCCGACACCACAGACCCGCAGATCTGATCTGCACTTCTCACAATCCACCATCTGCAACCCACCAGGGCGACCTGGCCACCTAGAGAGAGACACAGTGAACACTCCCAACAACGGACGCGGATCCCGCGTCGCGGCAGGTCTGCTCGTCGCAGGCGTCGCCGCGCTGACCCTCGCAGCGCCTGCAAGCGCCGCGACGCCCAACCTCGTCGACCCGGACGCCGTCGGTTCGCTGACGATCCACAAGTTCGAGGCACCCGAGACGCCCACCGGCCTGCCGAACGACGGCACCGAGCAGAACGTCGCACTGGCACCGCTGCCGGGCGTGGGCTTCACGGTCTACAAGGTCGACACGATCGACCTGACGAGCAACCAGGGCTGGGTCGACGCGAACGATCTCGCCGACCTGAACCCCGACAGCGTCGCTGACATCACGGCTGCCGGATACACGGCCAGCGCGATCGGCGGTCAGACCCTGACCGACGCGAACGGTGAGATCGCCCTGGCGAACCTCGACCTCGGCCTCTACTTCGTGGTGGAGACCGCTCCGCTCGCTGGCTCCACCGGCGTGGCCCCGTTCCTCGTGACGGTCCCGCTGACGGACCCGGCCGATGACAGCACGTGGCTGTACGACGTGCACGTCTACCCGAAGAACGCCCTCACCGAGGCGACCAAGACCGTCGAGGACTCGGCCGACATCAAGCTCGGCGACGAGATCGACTTCACGATCACGGCAGGCATCCCCAACGTCGCAGTCATCGACGGCTACAAGATCGTCGACACGCTCGACGCCAAGCTCGACTACGTGAGCGCCGCTGTGACGCTCGTCGACGGGACCCCGCTCGCTGCGGGTGACTACACGGTCGTCCACGACGCCGCCACCAACGCGGTCACGGTCGAGTTCACCGCCGCGGGTCGCGCAGTTCTCGCGGCTCACCCCGCCACCGAGGTTCAGGTCGTCATCACCGCCGAGGTCAACACGGTCGGCGAGATCGCCAACACGGCAGTGCTCTACCCGAACGCCGGTTCGTACACGGTCGCACCGGGCGAGCCCGGCGGACCCACCGTCACCCCCGAGGTCATCACCAAGTGGGGCGACATCACGGTCGAGAAGACCGACAAGGCCGGCGCACCGCTCACCGGCGCTGTGTTCTCGGTGTACCCGACCCAGCAGGACGCGATCGACGGCACCAACGCCATCGCTCTCGCCGGTTCGACCGAGTTCGCGGTCGCCGCTGACGGCACCGTGACCATCTCGGGTCTGCGCTACTCCGACTGGGCTGACAACGCCACCGTCGCCGTGGGCGAAGACGGCTACCAGTCGTACTGGCTCGCTGAGATCGTCGCACCCGACGGATTCGAGCTGCTCGCAGCTCCGATCGAGTTCACCGTCACCGCCGCCACCTCGGCTGTGGGCGTCGACCTCGAGGTCGTCAACGTTCCCTCGAACGCCGGCTTCACCCTGCCGCTGACCGGTGGCACCGGCACGACCCTGTTCCTCGCCGGCGGCGTCATGCTGCTCGGTGGAGCGGTCCTGCTCGCCATCCGCAGCCGTCGCAAGGCCGCAGCACAGGCGTAACCCGAAAGACCGGCCGTGCGGGGGAGGTGAAGAGATCCCTTCCCCCGCACGGCCCATTCGTTTCCACCTACTTCTTCTCCAGCTCCGATCAGAAAGCGCAGCATGACCCTCATCGACGCGTCCGCACCGGACGCCCCAGCGCGACCCGCTACGGGTGCCACCGCCCAGAAGGCGCGGTGGGGATGGAGCCAGTCGATCGTCATGCTCATCGCGACCATCGGCATCGTGGTCCTCGTCTACCCGACCGCGGCCTCCTGGTTCTCGGCCTGGTCTCACGACACCGACGTCGACGGGTACATCCAGTCCGTCGAGCAGATCCCCGATGAGGCGGTCGACGAGATGCTCGCCGCCGCTGAGGAGTACAACGAGAATCTTCCGACCGGGCCGCTGCGCGACCCGTATGCCCTCGGAGCAGACGGACAGCAGACGGCGATCGGCGAGGGGGCCTCGGCGTACTTCGACACTCTGACCACCGAGGGAACCTACACGATGGCGCGGATTCGCATTCCGAGCATCCACGTCGATCTGCCGGTCTTCCACGGCACCGATGAAGACACACTGTCTCGCGGTATCGGGCACCTCTACGGCTCATCGCTTCCTGTCGGTGGACCGGGGACGCATTCGGTGCTCACCGGCCACAACGGCTTCGTGCAGGCCACCCTCTTCGATGACATCGATGAACTCGTCGAGGGCGACGTCATCATCGTCAGCGCACTGGGCGAAGACCTCTACTACGAGGTCGATCAGACCAAGACCGTGCTTCCCGACGACGCGGAAGACCTGCGTCAGGTCGCAGGCAAGGACTACCTCACGCTCGTCACGTGCACGCCCACCGGCGTCAACACGCACCGCCTGCTCGTGCGCGCAGAGCGCATCGATGCTCCGACCGAGGACTCCGCGGTGACGACCATCGCGGACACCACCGACCCCGCCGGCTTCCCGTGGTGGGCACTGCTCGTCGTCGGGGTGCCGGCACTCACGTTCATCGTCGTCAAGCCTCGCCGTGCCCGGAAGAACCGCAGCGGCCGACGAGCGACGCACGTGTCCGCTGGCTCCGACTCATGACGGTCGACGTCGCAGTGGACCGCACCGCCGCGAACGGCGACGAACCCGGCGAGCCCGTGACACGCCGCCGCCCGCGGCGACGTATCGGTCTGCTGTCGACCAGCATCCTGCTCGTCGGACTGGGAGCATCCTTCCTCTCCGCATCCGTGCTCGCCCCCGATGCGGTCGACAAAGTGACCGGTGACGTCAAAGTCTCGGTGCTGAAGACATTCCATGAGGTCTTCGCGCCCGACGAGCTTCCCGTCATCAGGCTCGGGGTCGAGGGCGGGATGGTCGAGCTCGACCGATGCGACGGCACGTTCACCGAGATGATCAGCTACCGCATCGACGACGTGCTGCCGCTGTTCGCCGCACACAACAACTGCGGGGGAGACGTGATCCTCGGCTGGGAGCTCGGTCAGCGGGTCACCGTCGAGGGCTCCGACGTGATCTACGAGGTGGTCGAGGAGCGGCACACGCCCAAGTGGTCGAACGTCGAAGAACTCACCGGTATGACGGGGGAGTTCATGGTCCAGACGTGCTTCTACGGCGAGAACAAGATGCGCTTCCTGTCGCTCGCGCCCGTGGACCCGGCGGCGAGCGGCAGCTGATGTCCTGCACAGCGAGAATCTCGGGTTCTGACCGTCACGATTTCCGGTCATACCGGTCTTGTAGGTATGGCCATCGGCCTCGCGTCGGGTTCCCGGCCGACGCCCGCACAGCAGAGGTCGACCACTCCCCGGCCGAACCTTCTCAGAGCGGATTCGACCCTTACGAGAGTCGGAGGGACGAGGCATCCCCACTGCCTCGTCCCTCAACCGTCTCCGGCGCTGCGCTCGCGATGCCGGACTCGACAGCATCCGGAGCAGCATGATCCTCGGTACGTATCTCGACGACGACGACATCTCGGGTGAGCCGTCCGATGCCGAGATCATCGAGGCGGTGCGGGGTGGCGACATCGGCGACTTCGCCCTCCTGTGGCGCCGGCATGTCGAATCCGCGCGCCGAGCCGCGCGAGCGATCTCGCCCTCGGCGGATCCCGACGATCTCGTGAGCGAGGCGTTCGCGTCGATACTCCGGGTGACCAAGGCGGGCGGCGGGCCGAGCGACGCGTTCCGGCCATATCTCCTCGCCACGCTGCGCAACACGGCCGCGCGCTGGTCCCGAAACGGGACCGACCTGTCGATCGACCTGATCTCGGAGGGCGATCTGTCGTCGGAGGGCGGCGATGCCTTCGAGCGCATCGCCGAGCGATCCAGCATCGCGGCCGTGTTCGGCACGCTGTCGGCTCGGCATCGCACGCTGCTCTGGTATCTCGAGGTCGAGGGCATGAAGCCGCGAGAGCTCGCGCCCCTGATGGGGATGACGGCCAATGCGGTCTCCGCTCTCGCGGCGCGCGCACGCGACAGCTTCAAACGCGCCTGGCTCGAGGCGCACATCCACGATCCCTCGCGGTCTGAGGACTGCAGGTGGTTCTGCGAGCGCGTGGTCGACCGTCGCGGTCGTCCGGTCGCGGTCGGCGACGCCGACCGTTTCAGAGAGCACATGAGCGTGTGCGGCGGATGCCGGATCGTCGCCGCGGAGATCGATACCGTCTCGCAGCGGCTGCGGGCGATCCTGCCTGCCGCGCTGTTGGGAGGCGTGGCGGCGGCGATCTACACCGGTGATGCCTCCGCGGAGGCGCAGGTCATGGGCGCGAGCTCCGTGGTGGGGTCCACCGGGTCGTCTGGCTGGGCCGATGCAGCAACCTCCTCGATCGGCGCGGGGGCGCCTGTCGCCGCGCACGGAGCAGCGGCGGTGGTACCGGCCGGTGGCTTGGCCGCCTTGGCGGCGACCGCCGTCGTCGTGGTCGGCGCCGTCATCCTGGCGGGCAGCGTCCTGAGTCTGTCGGCCGAGGAATCGGACGATTCGGAACTCACCCGGTCGATCTCCGAGGCGTCGGTCTCCGGTGAGGCGGGCCCGGTTCTCGAAGATCTGCCGCGCTTCCCGACTCAGCCGCCCGCATCCGAGCCGATGCCCGAACCGCAGCCCCTGCCGTCGCCGGAGCCCGAGGTCGATGCGGGACTGGAGCCCGATTCGGACGCGAGCCGTGAACCGGAGACCCCAGGACCCGGCGAGAGGCAGCCCCCACTGACCCCGCTCAGTATCGCCCCGGCCCCGTCGACAGCGGTTCCGACCCCGACTCCGACCCCGACTCCGACCCCGACCGACGCTCCGTCGGAGACACCGCCGCCCATCGACCTGGCGGAGTTCCGCATCACCCGGTCGATCGCCCAGGACTCTCTCGTGCCGGATCTGATCGAGGGGGTCGGCGCTGCAGGCGCGGTCGTCACGGTGACCGACGAGAGCGGCGTCATGCTCGACACCGGGGTGATCGACGAAGACGGCGCATTCGTGCTCGACGTCTCGGGCGAAGCCCTGCGTCAGGGCATGACGCTCAGCGTGAGGCAGTACGACGCGGCGACCGGAGTCACCGAGTGGGCGGAGGCGATGGGGCCGCTCACCTTCGCGACGCCCACGATCGCGGCCGCGGACCAGGATGCCTGTCCTGAGGCGTCCCTCGGCGCTGTCAGCTGTCTGCATCTGAGCGCCGCACCGGATGCATGGGTCGAGCTGCTCGATGAACAGGGGCGATCGCGCACTGTGCGGCTCGCGACCGACGACATCGACGGGATCGTCGTCCGATCCGGTGTCGGTGAGCCGTTCGTCGCCGCCCGGTACATCGAGCCGTCCACGGGTCGTGCCGGAGTGACCGTGCTGCTGCCGGCGGCGATCGAATGAGTCCTCACACTGCGCTGCGCGCGGTCGCCGACAGCCGGAGCCAGAGCCAGAGTCGCGTGGCCGGCGAATCGATGTCGATCCCGAGCTCGTTGCGCACGACATCGAGCCGATACCGGACGGTGTTCTGGTGAACGTGCAGTGCGCTGGCGGTCTCACGCACACTGCCGAGCTGGTCGAGGAAGACCCGCATGGTGTGCGTCAGACGGGTGCCCTGCGCGGCATCATGCTCGGCGAGGATGCTCGCGGCGTCGCCGACCGTGGCATCCAGGCCGTCGATCAGGTCGGCGACCTGGAGGATCGCCAGGCGATCGCGCATCTCGTCGAAGGTCGCGATGCGGAGCTCATGGTCGTCGCGGAGCGACGAACTCACGAGCACGCCGGCCGTAGCCCCGGCCTCACGATAGGAACGGCCGATGCCGTTGATGTCGTACGCGCGCGTGCCGATGCCGGCGATCAACGCGTCGTCGATCCGGATCACCGCCTGGGTGAAGGTCTCGACCGCAGCCGCGTTCGGGCCCGGGATGAGCGTCACGACCTCCGAGCCGACGACCGCGCTGTGGGAGCCGGGGAAAGCGGCGCCGGACACGCTCATCGCCAGATGGAGTACTCGCTGCAGACCGCGCATCGCCTCCACCTCGTCGAACGTGGTGATCCGGAAGCACACGACCGTGCATCCGGCTTCGGGACGGATGAGGAGCTGCGACGCCGCGCCGCGGGCATGCCGTCGATCTTCGAGAAGCGTGCGGAGCAGGTCGGATGTCCGACGGTCCCGGTCGCCCGCCTCCGCTCGAGCACGAAGCAGATGCTGGGCCACGATCGGTTCCATCTCCTCCAGCAGGGACCGGGTCCGGGCGGCCGGCGATGGATCGATCTGGATCACCCAGAGAGAGCCGAGCAGCTCGCCGGACGCTCGCACGGCGATCCCGACGCGTCCGAACTCGTCGGTGCTCGAGGGGAAGTGCCGTGCCTCGCTGGCGCGGAGCAGCGACCGGTAGCGCGAGTCGGATGCGATCGAGATGTCCTCCTGCAGCAGCAGAGTGGTGCGTCGACGGACGTCGTCGATCGGCTGCTCGCTGTGCGTGGAGTAGCCGACGATCTGACCGGTCGAGTCGACGATGCTGACGGCACCGTCCGCGAGGGTGGCGATGGCGTTGGCGAGGCCGAAGAGGTCTCCCAGTCGCACACCCGAGACCCGGCCGATCGAGTGACCGCTCAGCAGCGACCGCAGGACGTTCGCCAGCTGTGCCCAGTCCCCGTCACTGTGGTGGAGGACAGGCAGGGCGACGTGCAGATCGAGGGCAATGCGCTCCAGGCCATCGCCGTCATCGGGAGCGCGCACCACCAGCGCGGCCGCCCCGACATCGGCCAGCTCGGCGACGAGGGCCGGAACGCTCGTCGTCGCGACACCGGCCCCGAGGACGATGCGATCGGTGTAGTCGGATGCGGATGCCGACGGATCGTAGAACTCCACGCCCACGTACGTCCTGGCATCGAGCCGCGTGCTTCGACGGGGGGAGAAGAGCCTCCCGTCGCTCAGACGGAGCGCGTCGCGCAACGTGGGAGCTTCGGCGCGGATGTCATCGAAGGCCATGGAATCTTCTCTATTCGGTGTCAAGAACTCTCGTATGAATCTACATACCGGTCAGATCGCGATGTCGCGAGACTGACAGTAAGAAGTCGAAAGGGATCCCTGTGAACGACCCGTCCGTTGCTCCTGCCTCGATTCGCGCCGAACGGGTCGCGCCATGAGCTCGTCGACAGTGCGCGAGCGGCGCACGCGGATCGATCCCGAGACGAGTGACGACGAGCTCGTCCTCGCGACCCGAGCGGGGAACAGCAGTGCGTTCGGCGTGCTGTGGGATCGTCACTCGCCGGCAGCCCTCCGCGCGGCGCGTTCGATCACGAGCTCGATCGACCCCGAGGATCTCGTCAGTGAGGCGTTCGCCAAGACCTTCAGCGCGATCCGCAATGGCGGAGGTCCGACGGATGCGTTCCGTCCCTACATCTTCGCGGCCGTGCGCAGCGCGGCCGCCACATGGGGAGGAAAGCAGAAGGACGTCGTCGCGCTCGAATACATCGAGGAGCTTCCGACCGAGCACACGGAGGATTCGCTCGACCTGCTCTCTGACAAGGCGCTGCTGACGGTGGCGTTCAAGGACCTCCCCGAACGGTGGCGCACACTGCTCTGGTACCTCGAGGTCGAGGGCATGAAGCCGCGTGAGATCGCGCCGCTCATGGGCATGACTCCCAACGCCGTCTCGGTGCTGGCGGCCCGGGCGCGCGAGGGCTTCAAGCTCGCCTGGCTGCAGGCCCACATCAAGGAACCGGGACGTGACCCGGAATGCCGGTGGGTCTGCGAGCGCATCGTGGCGCAGGGGCGCAGGCGCCATGTGGCGCGTGCCGACCGAGCGCGATTCGACGCGCACCTGGAGCGCTGCCAGCGGTGCACGATGGCGAGCGCCGAGATCGAGCAGGCGTCATCGAAGCTGCGCGCCGTGCTGCTTCCCGTGATCATCGGCGGACCGGCGGCGTTAGCCTATTCGGCCGGATCTCCTGCGCCTGCGACGGCTGCGTCTGCGCCGGCCTGGATGCCCAGGGGTACCGCTCGGTGGCTGGTCGTCGGCGGATCCGTCGCGGCAGCCGGGGCCGTCGTCGCGGTCGCAGCGGTGGCCGCACAGCTGGCGCCCGTGGGCGCGCCGAACGCCGAGGAGTCGTCGACACCGTCGTCCGCGCTCGTCGTCGCATCTCCGGCGCCGATCATGTCGCCCGAATCGACGGCGGTCCCGAGCCCGATCGCGCCGGCGGAGGAGGCCGAGACGGGTGTCGACCCGCAGACGCCCGTGACCGTTCCCGAGGAGCACGCCGGCCCCGAGGTCGTCATCGACCCGATCATCGTGGTTCCCCCGGTGGTCGACCCGTCCGTGGTCGCGCCTCCCGCCGGCGGCCCCTCGGTCATCGCGCCTCCCGCCGTGAAGGCGCCGGTCATCGACCCTCCTGTCGTCGACCCTCCTGTCGTCGACCCTCCGGTGGTCGACCCGCCGATGGTCGACCCTCCTGTCGTCGACCCTCCGGTGATCGAGCCCCCGGTGGTTGACCCGCCGGTGGTTGACCCTCCCGTCGTCGAGCCGCCTGCCGTCGACCCTCCGGTGATCGACCCTCCGGTCGTCGAGCCTCCCGTCGTCGAGCCGGTGACGATGGACTGGAGCATCCTGCCGGGGACGACTGTTCCCCCGACCATCACCGGCACGGGAACTCCGGGAGCAGCGGTGCAGATCGTCGACGAGACCGGACTCGTGATCGCCTCCACCCTCGTCGGTCCTGACGGAGATTTCTCGGTGCGCCCCGATGTCGACACGCTTCACCAGGGCATGTCGATCTCGATGCGCCACACATCCCGGACCACCGGCGTGCGGACGGTGAGTGATCCGACGGGGCGCCTCTACTTCCCGGTCCCGGGGCTCGCCGAAGACTCGGACGGTGCGATCTCCCGCGTCGACTCCGACGGCGACGGGCGACGGGATGACCTCTCGCTCGACGTCCGCGGCGTCGCCGGCTCGACGGCATCCGTGTCCCTGGACGGGGAGACGGCGTCGCTCGCGCTGCTCGACGACTCCTCGACCATCGTGTCGTTCATCGACATCCGGCCCGGGCTCCATCGGATCACCCTGCGCTACGTCGACCCGGCGACGGGGATCCTCGGCATCTCGGACACGGACTACATCCTCGTCGTTCCCTGACCGTCGCCCCGTGTGCGCAGGGCCCCGCGGGGTGCGCCAGATGAGAAGCTAGAAGGATGAGCATCTCCCGCGAATCCGACGTGATCGCCCCGACCGGGGGCGGCCCGCTGACCGATGTCGAGGTGAGGCGACTCCGCGAGGACTTCCCGATCCTGCGCTCCGAGGTCAACGGGCACCCGCTCGTGTATCTGGATTCGGGTGCGACGTCGCAGCGTCCGCTCGCCGTGCTCGACGCCGAACGCGAGTTCGCCACCACCCTCAACGCGGCCGTTCACCGTGGTGCGCACACTCTCGCGGCCGAGGCCACCGAGGTGTTCGAGGACGCTCGGGCCGCCGTCGCGCGGTTCGTGGGTGCCGACGAGGGCGAGATCGTGTGGACGTCGAACGCCACCGAGGCGCTCAACCTCATCGCGTATTCGATCTCGAACGCCTCGCTCGGCCGCGGGGGAGCGGCAGCCGAGCGCCTGCGTCTGCACGAGGGCGACGAGATCGTCACGACCGAGATGGAGCACCACGCCAACCTCATCCCGTGGCAGGAACTCGCGGCCCGCACAGGAGCGACCCTGCGGGTCATCCCGCTCGACGACGACGGTGCACTCCGGCTCGACGCCGCCGCAGATCTCATCACCGACCGCACGAAGCTCATCGCCGTCACGCATGTGTCGAACGTGCTCGGCGTCATCAATCCGGTCGAGCATCTTGTGGCGCGTGCGCGCGCCGTCGGCGCGCTCGTCGTGCTCGACGCCTGCCAGTCGGCACCCCATCTGCCGCTGGATGTCCGCGCACTCGACGTCGACTTCGCCGTGGTGTCCGGTCACAAGATGCTCGGGCCGACGGGAATCGGCGCGCTCTACGGGCGGCGCGAGCTGCTCGAGGCCATGCCGCCGTTCCTGACGGGTGGATCGATGATCACCACCGTCACCACGACGGAGGCGGAATACCTGCCGCCGCCGCAGCGGTTCGAAGCCGGCACCCAGCGGGTGTCCCAGGCGGTCGCGCTCGCCGCGGCGATCGACTATCTGACGGCGGTGGGGATGCCGCGCATCGCGGCGCACGAGGCTGCATTCGGCGCGCGACTCGTCGAGGGGCTCACGGCCATCGATGGGGTGCGCGTGCTCGGTGCCGGCATCGATCTGCCGCGTGTGGGCCTCGCGAGCTTCGACGTCGAGGGCATCCACTCGCACGATGTCGGGCAGTTCCTCGATGATCGCGGCATCGCGGTGCGTGTCGGACACCACTGCGCACAGCCGCTGCATCGTCGCCTCGGCGTCACCTCATCGACGAGGGCCAGCACGTACCTGTACACGACCGATGACGAGATCGACGCCGTGATCGACGGCGTCCAGGGTGCGATCGACTTCTTCCGGAGGGGCGCATGAGCGACCTGCAGAACCTGTATCAAGAGCTCATCCTCGATCACTCCCGCACCCCGCACGGGTTCGGGCTCCGGGGTGAGATCGCCGCGCAGTCGCACCAGGTGAACCCGACCTGCGGTGACGAGGTGACTCTGCAAGTGCACCGCGGCGCCGACGGCGGCATCGAGGCGATCGCGTGGGAAGGACACGGATGCGCCATCTCGCAGGCATCCGCGTCGCTGCTCGCCGAGCTCGCCGAGGGGCTCACGGTCGACGAGCTCGAGATCCGCATCGCCGCGTTCCGCGAGGCGATGCGTTCGCGCGGCAAGATCGAACCGGATGAAGAGCTGCTCGGCGATGCCGCTGCTCTCGGGGGCGTCTCGCGATACGTGGCACGGGTGAAGTGCGCCATGCTCGCCTGGGTCGCTGCGGAGGATGCACTCCACAAGTCCTGAGCACCGAGGCGATGCGGTGCAGGATGGAATCATGCCTCTTGAACTGACTCCTCTCACCGCAGACGCCTTCGACGACTGGCGCGAGGCCACGAGAGCACGACTCGTGTCGCTGCGGCAGGAGTCCGGGATGCACGTCGGCGACGATGCCGTCTCGCACGTGGACGCCGTGCTCGACGAGCTGCTCCCCGCAGGGCACGACACCGAGACCTCGCTCATCCTCACGATCGATGACGGCGACGCCCGGATCGGCACCGTCTGGCTCGCCGCGAACTACGGCGTGCTGTTCATCGTCGATCTCGCGTTCGCGACCGAGCCGAGTGGCCGACAGCTCGACGGCCTCCTCGACGAGCTGATGACGCTCGCGCGGAGGCAGCAGGTCGGTCGTCTGAGTGTCGCCCTGCATTCGTCCGACACCGCTGGTCGCGGTTTCGTCGAGGGGCGGGGATTCGAGGTCGCGTCGATCCAGATGCTTCTCGAACCGCTGCCGTCTCGGGCGGCACAGCCGTCAGACGGCGCGTTCGTCGTGGCGCCGATGACCCCGGAGCGCTTCGCGAGCTTCGCTGCCGCGTCCGAGGCGGCCTTCGCGGAAGACCTGGTGGCATCCGGTCGGTATTCGGCGGAGGATGCCGTCGTCGAGTCGCACCGGCAGATGGAGCTCGAGCTGCCGGACGGCATCGATTCGGAGGGGCAGGAGCTGTTCACCGCCCACGTGGACGGCATCGAGGTCGGGGTGCTGTGGATCGGCATCCGTCGGCGAGGAGGGCGCCCGCACGGGTTCATCCTCGACATCGAGGTCGCCGAGGACCAGCGCCGCAAGGGCTATGGTCGTGATCTCATGCTCGCGGCCGAGCGCGAGGCCGCACGACTCGGTGCCGACTCGATCGGGCTGCATGTCTTCGGTTTCAACGCATCGGCGATCCGTCTCTACGAGAGCCTCGGCTACCGCCGGGTCGAGGAGCGCTTCCTGCTCACGGTGTGATCGCGACACGCGGGGTCACGCGGGAATAGCGGCGCGGGACGGGCGTTGGGCCCCACATGACTACTCTCGGAATCATCGGTGCAGGACACATCGGCAGCCAGATCGCACGGGTCGCCGTGGCGAACGGCTACGACGTGATGATCGCGAACTCCCGTGGACCGGAGACGCTCTCGGATCTCGTCGCAGAACTCGGCGATCGAGCGACTGCCGCAACCGCGGTGGATGCGGCTGCGGCCGGAGACGCCGTGGTCGTCACCGTCCCCCTGGGCAAGATCGACGAGCTGCCGGTCGAGCAGCTCGCGGGCAAGATCGTGCTCGACACGAACAACTACTACTTCGAGCGCGATGGGCACATCGAGGCCCTCGACCGCGGCGAGACCACCACATCGGAGCTTCTGCAGGCGCAGCTGCCGACGTCGCGCATCGCCAAGGCGTTCAACCACATCCTCGCGGCCGACATCACGACCGACGGATCGCCCGCGGGCACACCCGATCGACGCGCCCTCGCCACAGCGGGCGATGACGCCGAGGCCGTCGCCTTCGTCACCCGCTTCTACGACGAGGCCGGCTTCGACACGGTCAACGTCGGACCCCTCAGCGAGTCCTGGAGGGTCGAGCGCGATCGCCCGGCATACGTCGTGCGCCAGAACGCCGACGAGCTGACGGCGAACCTCGCGATCGCCAACCGTCTGCCCTGACGACACGGACGAGGGGAGCGGATGCCGAGGCATTCGCTCCCCTTTTCTCTGTCCGCCCCGATGGAGCACCCGTAACATATGCGCCGCGTTGGGATACCAAACTTGTCGGGCGGTTCTCCGAGTGAGACAATTCGGTCATGGCGGGGGTGGGGATTGCCGGCGAACTCGAGTCGGTGCGGGTGACGCGCGTTCTTCGCGATGACATCGTGCTCGGTCGGCGCGCCCCCGGTTCCCGGCTGGTCGAACGAGATATCGCGGCCGAGCTCAACGTCTCGCGGCTTCCGGTGCGCGAGGCCATCCGCACTCTCGTCGGCGAGGGAGTGGTCGTCGCACGCCCGCGGACCTGGGCAGTCGTGCGGGAGTTCACGCATCGGGACATCCGGGACTTCGGGGAGGTCCGCGAGGCGATCGAGACCCTGATCTTCGTCTTCGCCGCCGAACGTCACACCGACGAGGGGATCGCGCGGCTTCGAGCGGCCTATGAGCGCGAATTCGCCGCAGCATCCGCGGGCGAGATCGAGGCAGCGCGGATCGCTGCGGGCGAGTTCCACGAGATCTCGGCCGAGCTCGCCGGCAACGAGATGCTGGGCGAACTCATCGCGGTGTTCGTCACACGGCTGCGCTGGCTCTTCGGGCAGCACGACGATCTGCTCGCGATGGCCGAGGAGCATCGGCTGATCCTCGAAGCGGTCGCCGCGCGTGACACGGACGCCCTGCGCGTGATGGTCCCGCGCCATCTGGCCAGCGGGCAGGAAGCCGCCGAGCGACGCCTCAGCGACCAGGCATAGTCGATCTGATCGGCCCGGCCCGGCGTGCCGCGCGAACGCAGCGCACGACCGCGCCGCGCGGCCGACCACCGACCGGCCTGGAGAGCGGTCTCCCGCGGGGATATATTGGCCATACGGAATGGTTCCGGAGAGTCGTGTCCTGGGGAGCGATATGAGAGGCGTCGCCGTCGTCGCGGGGGGACTGCTGCTCCTCGGCGGAACGGTGCTCATCGCTGTCGCGGATCAGCAGCGTGTGGATGCCCTCGCCGAGGCGAGGGCGGCTGTCGTCCAGGCGGAAGAGCGGCTCGAGCTCGCGCGCGAGGTGAACCTCCGTCTCGCCGAGCAGCTGACGGCACTGCGCACCACCATCGCCGAACAGGAGACGCTGCTCACCGACACCTCCGGGTTCCTGCCATGAGGCGAACTCTGTGATCCGGCGGTTCCTCTCCGTCACGATCGTCGCAGCAGTGATGCTGACTGCGGGCGTCGTCGGTCGCGCCGCGGCCCTGGACGAGGACAGGGCAGAGGCGATCGCCGAGCTGCAGTCGCTGGCGCAGTCGATCCGTACGGCGGAGATGCGCACGGACCACCTCGACGGATCGATCGCGATCGCCGAGAAGGACACCGCAGCGCGTGCCGCAGTCCTCGAGGTGCGGCCCGCGTTCGTCGACGAGATCGCGGCGCTGACTGCGGCGATCGAGGGAGCAGTCGGCAAGGTCGACACCTCGGCACACAGGGCCTCCGCGCAGTCGGCCCAGCAGTCCGTGCTCGACGAGCGCAAGAACCCGGCGACCGTGGTCGCCGCCACAGCCACCGTGCATGCCCTCATCGACAAGGTGGGTCAGGACATCGGCAGCTGGGAGACGGCGCAGTACGCCGCTCCCTCGGGCCCCGCGTGGGCATCGAGCGGGCCGGACGGGTACGCGCGCGTGCGTGCCGCTCTCGACCAGGTCGGCGGCGGGGCGGTCGGGCTCTACGAATCGGCTTCCTGTGCGGGAGGGACCGCGCCGGCGTGCGCGAACAGCGGCGGCTTCATCAAGTACCGCGCCGACATCGTCGACTGGAGTGCCGACCGACTGAACTGGGCGATGGCGCATGAGCTGGCGCACATCTACCAATTCCGGGTGTGGGGCGCCCTGACGTCGTCAGATGCCTACTACTCCGCGTTCGGAGGAGACGCCGAGTTCCTTGCGAACTGCATGGCGGTGGTTCGCGGATATCCGGGATCTGTCGGGTGCGACGCCGACCAGCAGGCGTGGGCGTCCGGGATCTGGGTCGGCGCAGTCGGCTGACTCAGGCGATCGGCGTCGTCGTGTCGATGGCCTCGCGCAGGGGACGCCGCATGACCCGCCAGTAGCTCGACGGGGCGACGCGGGTGAGCACATCGATCAGTCGCGCCTCGCGTCCGACCATCGTGCGGGCGCGGCGACGTTCGGTCGCGCGCACGATCAGCGCCGCGGCATCCGCGGGCTCCGTGTGGTACATCGCCGCCTGGGCGGCCGCGGCTCGCGCGGCGACGGCCGGCTCGATCGCCGCGGCATACCGTCCGTGCAGGATGATGCCCGTGCGCACGCCGGCGGGATACACCGCTCCCACCGTCACCGAGGTGCCGTCGAGTTCGTGGCGCAGGGCCTCGGAGAACCCGCGCACCGCGAACTTGCTCAGGGAGTAGGGGATGCGTCCCGCGGGGGCTGCCAGCGCGTAGACGCTGGCGAGGTGAGTGATGTGGGCGGCCGGTGCCGCGCGCAGGGCGGGGAGCAGCGCCTTCGTGATCGACACCGTGCCCCAGAGGTTCACATCCGTCAGCCAGCGCATCTCCTCCATGGTCAGCTGGTCGAGGTCGCCGAGCATCGACGAGCCCGCGCACGTGATCAGAGCATTCACCCTGGGGTGCGCCGCGGTGATCTCCGCGGCCGTGGCGAAGACGGCGTCGTCGTCGCGGAGATCGACCACATGGGTGGTGACGATGGCGCCCGCGAGCTCGGCGGCGATGGCTGCGAGGCCGTCGGCGTTGTGATCGATGAGCGCCAGATGCACGCGTCGGCGAGCGAGCAGCCGGGCGATGTCGGCACCCATCCCGCTCGCAGCGCCCGTGATGACCGTCGTGCTTCCGGTGAGCGTGAGACGCTTCATCGCATCCCTCCTGGCGGCGATCGGGAGAGCAGCCGGTCGTGGAGCGGGTCGGAGAGACCCGATTCCGATCCATTCTGGCCCACTGCATCCCCGAGCGATACCGGTACGCTCGAAGGGAGGAGGTAGGGGTGGGACGAACAGCGGATGCCATCGCCGAAGGCGTTGCGATCGCGACCGCTGCGGCGCGCCTCGCCGTGAAGAATCACATCCTCATCGGCACGATCGCCGAGAACGGCGTCTTCGACACGGACAAGTACGTCGCCGATGCGCGGGAAGCGCTGCGGGCGATGGCCGAGGAGTCCGAAGAGGTCGAGCGCAACCTGACCGAGCTGCGCAAACGCGCTCGCGGTCGCCATTCCGACCCCTCGGGAACCCATGACTACCGGGACCGCGACGTGCGCAACCTGCGTCGGAGGGCCAAGCAGTCGCACGGGGTCGCGACCAAGCTGCGCGACATGATGGAGGACGAGGCCGCCCTGCGCGTCATCGTCGAAGAGGCGCGCGAAGGCGCCTGGGCCGACGTGCGGCACAACCTCGATCGTCGGCTGCGCGTCGAGGGCATGCGACCCGATCAGGACCCCGATTACGACCGGATGCGCGAGGCGCGGATGCAGGCGCTGCGACTCGTCGACCTGCAGGCGCTGTCGTCTCTGCAGCGTGCGAAAGCGAAGCGGAAGAACAAGCAGAACACGCCCGACGGTGACGAGTGAGCGCTCGTTTCGCTTTCGCGTCTCGTCTGTTGTAGGCTGTTCTACGGCCCGCTGAGCGGTCCAGGAGCGCCCGTAGCTCAATGGATAGAGCATCTGACTACGGATCAGAAGGTTAGGGGTTCGAGTCCCTTCGGGCGCACATCACCACCGGGAAGCCCCGTCGCACTAGCGGCGGGGCTTCCTGCGTTAAGGCCCTCAGCGAGCCAATCGAGCGTTACGCCGGTCGCCTGAG
>NZ_CAKKLK010000009.1:0-118308 GCF_918698045.1 Microbacterium sp. Bi98
CCGCCGCCCACTCTCTTCCCCCTCGTTCCCACGTTGGCACGTCGGGTGCCGCGGCGGGTGACGACCACCCACTACCTTCCCGGATCCGGTCGACCACGGCTGATCTTCGCGGTCGGGAACGGCGACTGGAACAGCACCAGGCCGCGTGAGTTCGATCTCCTTCCCGGACGGACGACCATCGGCTCGGGCAAGGACGCCGACCTGCGGCTCGAGGGAGTGGAGGCGCTGCACGCCGAAGTCCGCCACAACGAGGACGACGAGTACGTCCTGTATTCGTACGCCCCCACCGGCGGCGGGCGGCCCAATCTGCCGCACAGCTCGGAGGATGCCCGGATTCTGCGCACCGGATCGCGGATCGAGATCGGATCCTGGAGGCTGGCGTTCTATCGTGAGGAGTTCGCCGATCACGGACGCCCCTTCGGAGGGCGTCAGGGTGGCGAGTACGCCTTCCAGAGGCAGCAGCCGATTCGACCGTACGGATCGGGGGAACTCGGCTGAACAGACGCACACGAGAGGTACCGGACATGAGTGACCAGACACGGATCGCGCAGCTCGAGAAGGAGCACGTCGAACTCGTCCTGCGCCGCTTCGACCGCAGGGACGCATGGGAGCTGGGTCGCTCGATCGCAGAACGGGCATTGGCCGAGGGCCACCCGGTCGCCGTGGACGTGCGCACCCCGTCAGGGGTCCTCTTCCACGCATCTCTGCCGGGCGCGACGGCCGACAACGACGCATGGGCGGCGAAGAAGGCGGCGACCGCTCTCAGGTTCGAGACCAGCACGGCTCTGCTCGAAGCGCGCATCGAGAATGGCGGCCGGGACATGTACGAGCCGGGATGGCTCGATCCGGTCGTCTACGCGGTCGCGGGTGGGTCGGTGCCGATCCGCGTCGACGGTGTGGGTGTCGTCGCGGTCGCGACGGTGTCGGGACTTCCGTCATCGGACGACCACGACCTGGTCGTCGAGGGGATCGCAGGGCTGGGTCTGCTCACGGAGTAGCGGCGCGGATCTCGATCTCCGCGTATGGATAGTGGCAGTCGCCGGTCGCACCTGATCGCTCGCAATCGAGATCGGGTACGAGCATCAGCATCGGCGTCCCCGTGAGATCGGGCGGCACCTCGACCGACACCGAGGTCGCTCCGACCTCGAGACGTGAACCGGTGCGCAGATCGCCCTCGGGGGAGCGGATGATCACCTCGCCGGCCCAGAGCTCGTCGAGGCACTCGGGGGGATGCACTGACACGGAGACCGTCTGCCCGGCGGTGGCTGACAGCGGATCGACCGTCAACATCACAGCCACGCCATCGCAGCTGAGAGGGCTCGCACGAGGGGCGTCGCTGACCGAACCGGCGCCAAGGGGCGTCTCAGCAGTCGACGCATCGTTCGCAGGCTGAGTTCCGCCGGAGGAGGACGAGCAGCCGGTCAGCCCGACGCTGAGCGTCGTCGCCGCGACCAGGATCCGCACAGCGCGCCGCATCGAGTTCTTCATGACTCAGAGTGTCGCGGGCCGAGGCATCGTCTCAGTAGTCCGGGTGCAACCGCAGCCGTGACGCGATCTGAGCGGCCTGCGCAGCCGGCGTCAGAGCGATGTCGATCTCGATGGCCCGCTCGTCCGCCTCCAGGGGCTCGAGCGTCGCGAACTGCGAGTCGAGCAGTGTGGCGGGCATGAAGTGCCCCTGGCGGCGCAGCATCCGCTCGAGGATCAGCTCGCGCTCGCCGGCGAAGTGCACGAACGTGACCGCATCCCGGCGAAGCACGTCGCGGTAGCTGCGTCGCAGGGCGGAGCAGGTCACGATGCCGGGCTCGCCGGCGTCGATGCGCTCATCGATCCACTCGGCGATGCGGTCGAGCCAGGGCCAGCGGTCCTCGTCGTTCAGAGCGTGGCCGGCAGCCATCTTGGCGACGTTCGCCTCGGGATGCAGGTCGTCGCCCTCTTCGAACGCCCATCCGAGACGGCCGGCGAGCATCGCTGCCACGGTCGACTTTCCGGTGCTGGCGACGCCCATGAAGACGAGGACAGGTGCGTTGACGGACATCATGGCGCGCTCAGACGAACATGCTCAGGACGAGGACGCCGGCGAGACCGGTGACGGAGATGAGGCATTCGAGTACTGTCCATGACTTCAGAGTCTGCGGGATGCTGAGGCCGAAGTACTCCTTGATGAGCCAGAAACCCGCATCATTGACATGCGACAGGAACACCGAGCCCGAGCCGATCGCGAGCACCAGCAGCGCGACCATGGGGGAGTCGAGGGTCTCGGTGAGCGGCTGCAGGATGCCGGCGGCGGTGATCGTCGCGACGGTCGCGGATCCCGTGGCGATGCGGATGACGACGGCGACCAGCCACGCGAGGATCAGCACGGAGACGGACGACCCGGAGACGAACTGGGCGATCACGTTGCCGATGCCGGTGTCGACCAGCACCTGCTTGAATCCGCCACCCGCGCCGACGATCAGCAGGATGCCGGCGATGGGACCGAGCGACGAGCCGACGATGTCGTTGATCTTCGTGCGGTCGAATCCGGCGCCGCGGCCGAGGATGAAGAATCCGGCGAGCACGGCGATGAGCAGGGCGATGACCGGCGTGCCGAGGAAGTCGAGCGCGACCTTCCACGGGGCGTCGGAGCCTGCGGCCGAGATGTCGGCGACAGCCTTGGCGAGCATGAGGAACACGGGGAGCAGGATGCTGAAGAGCGTCGCACCGAACGACGGGCGGCGACGCTGCTCGATGCCCTCGTCCTCGTCCGTCACGAACAGCTCGGGGACGGGGACGTCGACCCAGCGCTCGGCGAAGCGGGCGAACAGCGGCCCAGAGATGATCACGGCGGGGATCGCGACGATCACACCGAAGGCGAGGGTGAGGCCGAGGTTGGCTCCGAGCGCGTCGATCGCGGCGAGCGGGCCCGGGTGCGGCGGCACGAGGCCGTGCATGGCCGAGAGGCCGGCGAGCGTCGGGATCGCGATGCGCATGAGTGGCGCCCCGGAGCGCCGTGCGACGAGGATGATGACCGGCACGAGGAGCACGAGGCCGACCTCGAAGAACATCGGGAGACCGATGACCGCACCGATGAGTCCCATGACCCACGGCAGCGACCGTGCGCTGGCACGGCTGACGAGCGTATCGACGATGCGGTCGGCACCACCCGAGTCGGCGAGGAGCTTTCCGTAGATGGCACCGAGGGCGATCAGGATTCCCACCCCGCCCATCGTGGTGCCGAATCCGGTCGAGAAGCTGGTGACCGATGCCGCGATGTCCATGCCGGCGATCGCGCCGGTGGCGAGCGCGCCGATGGTGAGCGACAGGAAGGGATGCAGCTTCACCCACGTGATGAGGACGATGATGATCGCGATCCCGAGCACTGCGGCGGTGATCAGCTGACCGGCGGGGCGGTCAGGGGCTGCCGTGTCGGCGACTGCCGTCATGAGCGCGTCGGCGGCGGGGGTGAAGAGTGCCATGAGCTTCCTTGATCCGGGCGTGGTTTACGACCTTATGCCGTACATAATAAGCACGCATACCACGTCATGCGCAACATAACCGAAACAATCGCCTGAGACGTCCCACGTCAACGACCCTGTGGCGGGCATACTCGACATATGACCGTCGCCGGCCCTGCAAGCCCTGTCCACGACTCGCTCGTCGCCGAGCTCGGTCGCGCGATCGTCGACGGCGAGCACCCCCCGGGCTCGCGGATGCTGACGGTGGAGCTCGCTCAGGAGCGGGGAGTGTCCCGCTCCGCCGCCCGTGAGGCGGTGCGGGTCCTCGAGTCCTTCGGTCTTGTCTGGGTGCGGCGGAAATCGGGTGTCGAGGTGCGGCCGCGGGCCGATTGGAACGTCTACGCGCCCGAGGTGATCGCGTGGCGACTCGCGGGCCCCGGTCGCGATGAGCAGCTTCGCGAGCTCAGCCAGCTCCGTTCCGTGATCGAACCGCTCGCTGCGCGACTCGCTGCGGTGAACGCGACGTCGGAACAGAAGGTCGAGCTCGTCTCACTCGTCGTCGCGATGAGCGAGGAGGACCACGAGGCCGACCGAGAGCGCTACCTCGCCGCGGACATCAGGCTTCACCGTCTTCTGCTGGATTCGTCCGGCAATCGGATGCTCGCCGCTCTGGGCGGCATGGTCGAGGCGGTGCTCAGGGGGCGCACGGCGCATGACCTCATGCCGCACGTGGCCAATCAGAGCGCTGTGCAGTGGCATCGGGATGTCGCGTTCGCGGTTGCGGGCGGAGATGCCGATGCCGCCGCGTCAGCGATGCGGAGCATCGTCATGGAGGCCGACGAGGCGATGCAGCGCGCTGCCGAATAGCCGAAGAGCGGCATACTCAGCCGATATCTCGGTATACGTCGGCTTTCGCAGTATTCCGGAATCATTCGCAGACCTACGATCGGATCGCGGAGAGTTTCGCGTTCTCGGGGGAGGCCGGCGATGGAGCAGGGGACAGGCGGACGTGCGCGCGGCGCGCGTCTTCCCCTGCACATGCTCGATCGTCCGCGGCTGACGGAGATCTTCGATCGAGGGCATGCCCTGACGGTCATCAGCGGCCCCGCCGGAGGTGGGAAGTCGGTTCTGCTGAGCCAGTGGGCGACGATGCAGGAAGAACGAGCGGCTGCTGCGGTGCGACTCGGGTTCGACGAGAGCGTCACGAACGAGCACCTCATGCTTCGCGAGATCCTGACCAAGGTCATCGTCCAGGACTTGATCGCTGATCGGAGCACCGCTCGCTCGGCGCTGCGTGGGTTCGACAGCGTCCGGGATCCGGGCGGCGAACTCGGGCGCCTGCTCGGCGACCTGAGTCGACCGTGCGTCCTACTGATCGACAATGCGGAGCGGGCCGATGAGCGGTCGCTTCTCGGGCGGGCTCTCGATCTTCTCGACGCCGCACCGCTCCTGCGGATCGTCGTGGCGACGCGCCGCTCGACGGTGACGCGGACGCTGCAGATGCTCGCGTCCGCGGACGTGTGCGTCGTCGGACCCGCGCATCTCTTCTTCACGTGTGACGAGGCTCGGGCGGTGGTGGAACGCGTATCCGGTCAGGCGCTCCCGCCGCATCCGCTCGGTGAGGAGAGCGCACTGCCCCTCGCAGCCCGGGCGTTGGGCCTTGCTCTCGCGACCCATCGGGACCCGGTCGAGATCGCCGCCGTCGAGGTGCAAGGGCTCGCTGATGCTCTGATGGCCAGCCTGATCGGTCCGGATGCTCCGGCCGACTTCCAGGAGTTCCTGCTTCGGACTTCGGTGCCGGGGAGAGTGACGCGCGAGATCGTCCGGCGTCTCGGCTGGCCGGATGGCGGGGACGAGCACCTCGATCGGGCCGAGCTCTACGGACTGGGCATGTGGGAACCGGCGGATGACGGTCTCGGGTTCGTCTACACCCCGCTGCTGCGCGAAGCGCTCGCGCGCCGACTCGATCAGCGGCCACTCGACGCCGTGGCACCGATCCGCCGAACAGTCGCGCTGTGGGCTTCCGAGCACGGCCGCCATCTCGAGGCGCTGACCAACGCGATGAGAGCGAGGGACTACGTCCTCGCGGTGCGCCTCGGGCGCAAGTCCTGGTTCATCCTCTCGCGGTCGAGTCCGCGCGAAGTCGAGACGCTGCTGCGTCGCGAGAATCCTCTCGTGCTCGCGCGTCATCCGCTGCTCGGCATGCTGCTGGCTTTGGTCCTGCTGCGTCTCGGTCAACGGCTGCGCGCGTTCGCCTATTTCCAGGGCGCCGCGCTGTCACTCGGCCGCCGGGGCGTCGACGATGACCCCGTCGAGCGGTTCTGGATGCTCAGCGCGAAGGCGCTGGCCGAGCGGTTCGCCGGGCAGTTCCGGCGATCCGGGATGTCCGCCGATCTGGTTGTTCAGGTCTTCCACACGATGGATGCCGAGCAGCGTGCGGAGTGCACCGGATTCGCGGCGCTGCTGCTCAGCAACTGCGGGCTCAGCTTCTTTCAGCTGGGTCGGATCTCGGATGCCATCGAGGTCCTGGAGCTCGGCATGACGATTCAGGTCGCGCATACCGTCATGATCCTCGAAGACGGTGTCGGTCTGCGGATGCCCGATGACGACGGCGGCTGGTATCACTGCGCTGCGACTCTCGCCGGCGTATACGCCCTGCGGGGACGGCTGTCCGATGCGCGGCGGGTCCTCGACGAGATCGACGGCGCCGATCCGCCGCCCGCCTGGCGATCGGAGCAGTTCGGGATACTGGAGCAGATCGCCCACGCCGTCATCGCCATCGCGGCGCTCGATCTCGACGAGGCCAGACGCCGTACGGATTCGATCGCACACCACCTGGGAACGACGGAGCTCTGGCCCTACCTCGTCTGCGTTCAGAGCGAGATCGAGGTGCGCGAGGGGCGCGCGGCCGAGGCATCGCTGGCCATCGCCCATTCGCTCGGGCGGGGCGTGAACTCGGCGGTCTCCGACTACGGATCGTCCCGGCTGACTGTCGCGCAGGCGATGGCGTCGCTGGCGCTCGGCGACCAGACGGCGGCCCGACGGACTGCCGCAGGGCTCCCGGGCGATGATCCGGCTCGGCTCGCCGTCGAGGCGTTCGTCGCGCTCCTCACCGGTGACGACGCGCGTTCCTACGCCGCGGCCGAGGTCGCCCAAGCCGAACGCGACCCGGACCTCGACCGGCTCTGCCTCGCAGCCATCACGTCCTCAGCCGCGGCAGCACGGTTGGGCAGGCGTGAGGCGTCTGCCCGCGCGATGTCTCGCGCCGTCGCCGTGATGCGAGAGCAGCGCTCTCAGGCTCCGCTCGCGCTCTTCGCCGGTGACGTGCTGAGCGAGGTGCGCGAACTGTGCGCGCCGACCGAGCAGGAATTCCTCGACTCCTATCTCGCGCGCGCCTCGGACGGATGCCCGTTCCCGGCGCTGCCGCCCCCGGTCAGGCTCACGTCGAGAGAAATCGCGGTGATGCGAGAGCTGCGGAGGACGTCGTCCACCGACGCGCTCGCCGCGGCACTCTTCGTCTCACCGAACACGGTGAAGGTCCAACGTCGCAGCGCGTACCGCAAGCTCGGTGCGTCGAACAGGGAGCAGGCTCTTCTGCGCGCCGCAGAGCTGGGGCTGCTCGAGGAATGAGCGACTGACCGGTCGATCGAGGCGCACCCCGAGTTCGGGTGACGCGTGGTGCGCCTCAGAGTCGGGAGCGTGGGAGGGGTGAACCTGGGGGTTCGTGCTCTCGTCGACCTGTGTTCACGATAGGTGCGGGCGCGTCGGGGTCGTGAGGGAGCGCATCGAGCACGCGGTATTTCGCCCTGGAACTCACCCTGGCCGCGCCTCGGCGCGCTCTCGGACGCCTGGTCGCGACCCCATGCGCACCGGTGTTCATAGACTGGAGCGATGCGAGCGCTCACCGAAGCAGACGTCCGTGCCTCGTTCGTCAATGCGGATGCCGACGAGCTGCGGGTCATGGAGATGCCCCACGACTTCGTCCTGATCGACTGGGACTACCTGGACTTCTTCGCGTGGCGAGACCCGAGTGCGGGTCGGCGCGGCTACGTGCTCACTCAGCACGACGGTGGGGTCTCGGGGTTCGTGCTGCGAGTCTCGGACCCCGGCCGAGGTCGTTCGGGCATGTGCAACATCTGCCACACCATGCAGCCGGGAAACCAGGTGGCGCTGTTCTCAGCACGGCTCGCAGGTGAGGCCGGTGAGCGGGGCGACTCCGTCGGCACCTACATGTGCGCCGATCTCTCCTGTCACGAGAACGTGAGACTCGCCCACCCGCTCGCCCCGAACGAGATCCTCGCCCCCGGACAGGTGGACGTCCGTCTCGACGGCACGAGGCGGCGAATGGAGGCCTTCGTGGGCCGCGTGAGGCAGCAGGCCTGATCACGGTTAGCCTGGTCGCATACGTCTGCGCTCGAAGGAGAAGCCATGAACGATGCCATCCTGTTCACCGTCGATGAGGGGCTGGCCCGGCTCACACTGAACCGTCCGGCACGGCTCAATGCCTTCAACTCCGATCTGGCGCACGCGTGGCGCGACGCGACGGCCGAGGCGACGTCGCGCACGGATGTGAAGGCGATCCTGATCGATGCGGCGGGCCCCGCGTTCTGCGCCGGCGGTGATGTCATCGAGATGGCGACGACGATGGGATCGGGTGACGAGATCACGGCCCTGGCCGAAGTCATCAACGCCGGGATCCGGTCGCTGACCGAGTCTGCGGTGCCGGTCGTCGCCGCAGCCCACGGGACGACCGCCGGCGGCGGGCTCGGCATCCTGCTCAGCAGCGACTACGCCGTGGTCGGCTCACGCTCTCGGCTGGGCAGCCTCTATGCGAACATCGGGCTGACACCCGACCTGTCGGTCTCGGCTCAGCTCGCTCGAGCGGTCGGACAGCGCCGCGCGCTGCAGCTGGTGCTGCAGGACCGCCTCCTGACGGCCGCGGAAGCCGTGGAATGGGGCCTCGTCGCAGAGGCCGTCGACGGGGCCGACTCTGCGGACGAAGCCGGCCGGGTGAGGGCGCGTGCGGAGGAGATCGCCCGCTTCTGGCTCGCCGGTGCGGCTGAAGCGTACGGTCACGCGAAGCGCCTCGTCCGCTCTCAGCCCGAGCGGACGTTCGCCGAGCAGCTGAGCGAGGAGGCGCGCTCGATCGGTGCCTCCCTGGCGACCCCGGACGCTCAGGCCCGGATCGCCGCGTTCGCCGCGGCATCCGCACGCAAGGGCTGATTCCCGCGGGAGCCGGTTCGCCCCGATGTATCCACGGATCATGTCGAGGCTCCTGCCTCCGCGCCGGCGCATGCAAGGATGAACGCAACGCCGCTCAACGAGAGGAACGCGATGTCGCAGCCGGAGATCACCCAGCAGCCCCCCGCGCTGGTCGAGAAGAAGAACATGTCCCTTCTCATCAGAGGGGCGATCTGGATCGCCATCGGCGCACTCATCGCCGCGGCGCTCGTCTGCGTCGTGTGGGTTCTGATCGGTGATCAGGACGGGCTGATCGGGCGGGCATTCCTCACGATCCTCCTGCTCGCCGCGTTCGCGGGGATCGCGATCCTCGAGGCGGGACTCGCCCCCAACCGTCCCGACTGGCTCGCGCTGTCGAGCATGGTCAGCTGGATCGTGGCTCTGCTGGTCGGAGCGGTCAAGATCTGGCTGCCCGAGGACGACGCGTTCTTCACCGGTGCAGAGCGCTTCTTCCAGCTGCTGCTCGTGGTGGGAATCCTGCAGCTCGCCCTGCTGCATGTGAGGCTGTTCACTCCGGCCGCGCAGCGTCACGTGACGACGTTCACCCGCATCATCTACATCGCGACGATCGTGTTCCTCGGCGGCCTCGTGGCCATGCTGATCTTCTTCCTCACCTTCCCGCACACCTTCGACTACGGCGAGCTGTACTGGCGAATCGTCGTCGCACTCACGATCCTGGCCGCGGTCGGAACCACGCTGATCCCGCTGCTCAACGCCCTGTTCGCTCCTCGCAAGCCGGCCGGCGCTCGTGCCGCCGCCGCGGCGCAGAGTGTCGCAGCCGCTCCGGCATGGCCGACCTACGCAGACGGTGTGACGCCCCTGCCGGTGCTGCCCGACGGCTCGCCGGACTGGAATGCCTACTACACCGGCCACCCGTCGCCGCAGCCGCAGCAGGCGCTCCCTGTCGCTCCCGCGCCGCAGGGGTTCCCCGTCGCGCCGTTCCCGACCGCGCCTGAGCCGTACTCGCAGGGCCCGGCGACGCCTCCGGCTCCGCCCGCGCCCGCGGCTCACGACGCCTACCCGCCGGCTCCCACTGCTCACGACGCCTACCCGCCGGCTCCGCCGCTGCCTCCCCAGTGAGCATCGAACTCGAACTGGCTGACCTCGCCCGCCGGATCGCACGCGAGGCGGGCGACCTGGCGCGGCGCCGTCGCGACGAGGGCGTGCACCTCGCCGCCACGAAGTCGACGCTGGCGGACATCGTCACCGATGCAGATCGCGAAGTCGAAGCGCTCGTCCGCGACCGGCTGAGGGTCGCTCGACCCGGCGACGGCTTCCTGGGCGAAGAGTCGGAGGCTGAACCCGGCGTGACCGGCATCACCTGGGTCGTCGATCCGATCGACGGCACGGTGAACTACGCCTACGGAATCCCCTCCTATGCCGTGAGCATCGCGGCAGTGAGGGGCAGCGCAGTCGCGGGGGAGTGGGAGGCGCTCGCCGCTGCCGTCTACGCGCCCGCAACCGCCGAGATGTTCACCGCCGCTCGAGGTCATGGCGCCTTCCTGGGCGAGGTGCGGCTGTCGGTCACGACGGAGACGCCGGCGGGAGCGCTGCTCGCCACCGGATTCGGCTACGACCCCGCGACGCATGACGGCGACCTCGCGACCGTGCGCAGGATCATGCCGATCGCGAGAGACCTCCGCCGCGCAGGCTCTGCCGCCCTCGACCTCGCTTTCGTGGCCTCCGGGCGGCTGGACGGCTACTTCGAGCGCGGCCTGAAGCCGTGGGATCACGCGGCAGGCGCGCTGCTGGTCACCGAGGCGGGGGGCGATGTCTCGCTGATCGACCGTGCCTCCGCGAGACCCATGCTCATCGCGGGTGGCACTGAGGTCCATCAGCGCGTCCTCGATATTCTTCGAGATGAAACGTGAACGATTCATGGCATTCACAGGTGGATCAGGCTAGGGTTTATCCGATCGTTACTTTCATCGGCCCGAATCGGTGAAGGTCGTAAGCGCCCCCGAGCTTGACGTTTGAACCCGAGAGAATCTGATTTGCCCTTCGAGAATCCCCAGGCTGCCTCTGCGCCCACGCGCCGCTCCAGCCGTCCCCGCACTGCGGCCTTCGAGGCCTCCGCGGCAGGAGTGACGGAAGCCGTCTCCGAAGCCGCGCCCGTCTCCGAAGCCACGGCCGTCCCCTCCGAGGCTCCCCTGTCTCGTCGTGCCGCCCGCCAGCGACTGAACACCGCAGAGGTCTTCATCGCCGCGACCGCGGTCGCGGCGGCGTCGGCAGCATCCGACTCCGCCGACGTCGTCGTGAGCCAGACCGATGAGGCTCCCGCGGACGTCGCCGAGCCGATCGTCATCGAGCCGATCGTCGCCGAGCCGATTGCGATGCCCGCAGCAGCCGAGCACGATCAGCCCGACTCGGAGCGCGCGGACGACGCAAGCCACCGTTCGAGCGACGAGGATGCCTTCGAGACGGCTGCCCGTGCATTCCGTCGCGTGGCACCCGAGGCCGCGGCCGAGCCCGCCGACGACCCGACTGAGGCCGCCGAGGCTGACGAGACTCCGGTCGAGCATGTCGTGCGCCGTCGCCCGTCTGCACGCAAGTTCCTCGCCGTCGGCGCGACCGTCGGCGTGATGAGCCTCGCCGGTCTCCTCGCCGTCGGCATGACCCTTCCTGCCGAAGCCGTCGCCGCAGTGCAGGGAACGCCGTCGCTCGCGGCGACGTCCCTCGTCGCTGCATCGGGTACGGCGTCGAAGGCTGCATCCGACGACGAGATCCAGGCGTTCGTCACGTCTTCCGACGTGCAGAACGAGCCGCTCGCGCGCTCCGACAGCTTCTCGAGCGTGTCTCTCATCCAGGTGGCATCGGAAGAGGGCATCAACTACTCGAACGAGGTCTTCACCAACGACGCCGAGGCTGCCATCCAGTGGCCGTTCAAGGTCGGCGTGGGTATGAGCTCGGGATACGGCATGCGCTGGGGTCGTCTGCACGAGGGAATCGACTTCGTCCCCGGTGAGGGAGCGCCCATCCAGGCGATCGCCGACGGCGTGGTGCGAATCGCCACCGAGCAGGGCGGCGCCTACGGTGTCACCGTGTACATCGACCACGTGATCGACGGACAGATCGTCACGAGCCACTACTCGCACATGCAGTACGGCTCGCTGCAGGTCAAGCCCGGGCAGACCGTGAAGGTCGGCGACGTCGTCGGCCACACCGGAAACACCGGTCGTTCCTACGGAGCGCACCTGCACTTCGAGATCATCATCAACGGCGGCACGATCGATCCGCTGCCGTGGTTGCGCGAGAACGCGGGTCGTACCTCGTACTGACACCTCGATTTCATGAGGACGCCACAGTGATGGTATTCTCGTGTGGTTGCCCCGCGAGGGGCAGCACGCCCCGATAGCTCAGTGGCAGAGCACTTCCATGGTAAGGAAGGGGTCGTCAGTTCAATCCTGACTCGGGGCTCACAGCGTTCGTATCTGCGATGCGGATGCGGTGTGGCAGGGTAGCTCAGCTGGTCAGAGCGCACGACTCATAATCGTGAGGTCGCGGGTTCAAGCCCCGCTCCTGCTACAGATGAAAACCCCCGGGATTCCCGGGGGTTTTTGCGTACCCGGGCTCAGGATCGACCGAGACGCACTGCGGGCACGATGTTCGCACGGTGCCCACCCGATCGGGTGAGGTCCGGCGTGCGCGATGTCAAGGGGATGCCCTGGCGAGGCCTGCGGCGGTCACACTGGTCGTCCAGTACCCGGACGATAGGAGCGACTCATGTCAGACCCCCAGGCAGCACCGGACGAAGGCGCCGAGATCGACGCGACCGGCGTGGACGCCGACTTCGTGACGAACGACCCGGACCCCGAGGTCGACCCCGCCACCCCGGGTGAGAGCCAGAAGGCCGACGGCGACAATGCGGATCACCCGGACGAGCTCGAGGTCGGCGACCTCCCCTGACCACGCACGAAGACGGGCCCGCTCCTCATCTGAGGAGCGGGCCCGTCGTTCGTGAAAAGGTCAGCGACCGGCGGGCGGGATGTCGCGCCGACCGGCTGCGATGCGGTCCTCGTCGCCGGGAGCGGCGTCACTTCGACCGGAGCCGCCGCGCTGCTCCGCCTCGAGACGCTCCGCCTCCTCGCCGCTGATGGCCTCGCCCCGAGCGACGAGTCCCGCCTGATCCGACAGCGGGATCTGCTTGAGGAACAGCGAGAGCACCAGAGCGAGAGCGATGAAGGGCACCAGGTACCAGAAGACCGGTGCGAGGGCATCCGCGTAGGCCGTGACGATGCCGTCCCTGACCTCGTCCGGCAGCGAGTTCAACGTCGCGGGGTCGATCGTCGAGGCCGCCTGCGAGGCGGCATCCGGTGATGCTCCGGCGTCGGCGAAGACGCCGAGCAGGTTCTCGGTCAGGCGGGTCGTGAAGATCGTGCCGAAGACGGCGGTTCCGAGTGATGCACCCACTTCGCGGAAGTAGTTGTTCGTGCTCGTAGCTGTGCCGATCTCGCCGGCGGGGACGGCGTTCTGCACGACCAGCACGACGACCTGCATGATCAGGCCCAGACCGGCGCCGAACACGAAGAGGAAGGCGCAGATCAGCCAGATCGGCGTCTCGGCCGAGAGGGTGGTCATCGAGATCATCGCGATGCCCGTCAGGATCGTTCCGACGATCGGGTAGATCTTGTACTTCCCCGTCTTCGAGATCGCGATG
The DNA here is from genome assembly GCF_918698045.1 of Microbacterium sp. Bi98. Lineage (NCBI taxonomy): Bacteria > Bacillati > Actinomycetota > Actinomycetes > Micrococcales > Microbacteriaceae > Microbacterium > Microbacterium sp. Bi98. The sequence goes on from NZ_CAKKLK010000009.1 coordinate 13,333, forward strand.
CCCGAGAAGATCGACGTTCCGATCAGTCCCACCATCATCGGGATCATCAGCAGACCGGATGCGGCGGCCGACGTGCCCGACGACATCTGCAGGAACGTCGGGACGAACCCGATCGCCGCGAACATCCCGATGCCGAGCACGAGACCGATCGCGGTCGCGTTGACGAAGATCGGATTGCGGAAAAGGCTCAGCGGGATGATCGGGTCCTGCACCTTGGCCTCGGTGATGACGAATGCGGTCGCGGCCACGATGAGCCCGGCTCCCCAGGCCCATGTGGCGAGCGAATCCCAGCCGAACTCCTTGTCGCCGCCGAAGTCGGTGAAGAAGATCAGACAGGTCGTCGCCATCGAGAGGAAGATGACGCCGAAGATGTCGATCGGCTTCTGGGCCTTCTTGCTGGGCAGCTTCAACGCGACGAGGGCGATGATGAAGGCGGCGATTCCGACCGGGATGTTGATGTAGAACGCCCACTGCCAGGTGAGGTGGTCGACGAAGAACCCGCCGAGCAGGGGGCCGGCGACGGCCGACAGACCGAAAACGGCGCCCAGGGGACCCATGTACTTGCCGCGCTCGTTCGCGGGGACGATGTCGGCGATGATCGCCTGCGACAGGATCATCAGACCGCCGCCGCCGAGGCCCTGCAGTGCGCGGAAGATCACGAACATCCAGAAGTCGGTGGCGAAGGCGCAGCCGACGGACGCGAGCGTGAACAGCGCGATCGCGACGAGGAAGAGGTTGCGTCGGCCCAGGACGTCACCGAACTTGCCGTAGATGGGCATGACGATGGTGGTCGCGAGCAGATAGGCCGTGGTGATCCAGACCTGGTGGTCGACGCCGCCGAGCTGTCCGACGATGGTCGGCATGGCGGTCGAGACGATCGTCTGGTCGAGGCTCGAGAGCAGCATGCCCGCTATCAGGGCGCTGAAGATGATCCAGATGCGGCGCTTCGTGAGCAGGAAGGGCGCATCCTTGGTGGCGGTGGCGGACATTCAGTGGGCTTTCTGTGATGGTGCGAACACGGAGCGAGCGATCTCGAGGCGTCGGCTGACGAGGTCGCTGAAGGAGTCGGTCGAGTGGTGGTGCAGCAGCTGGTCCATGCACAGGCGCACCAGGGCGCTGACAGTGTGGACCATGACCTCGGCGCGCAGCGCGGCATCGTCGCCTCCACCGCTTCGCTGAACGACGAGCTCGCCGTCGCGCCTCTCGTTCTTCGCCAGCTGCTCGAATGCGGCCTTGAGCAGTCGAGGCTCCTGCTCGATCACCGCGAACAGCGCCGGTGCGTCGTCGAGGGGATTGAAGAGCTCGAATCGCGCGATCGTCAACCCGATGAAGTCGTCGAGCAGCTCGCCGTCCTGCGCGACGAAGGCGGCCTCGAGCGCTTCCTGTCGCGAGTCGATCGCGGCGAACCCGAAGACGGCGTTCTCCTTGCTCTCGAAGTAGTTGAAGAACGTACGCCGCGAGACGCCGACCGCAGAGCAGAGCTCCTCGACGGTGAAGCCGGCGAAACCGTGCTCGGTCGTCAGTCGGCGAGCCTCGTCGGTGAGTGCGCGGGACGTCTCCCTCTTGCGCTGCTCTCGCAATGAATCTGCACTCTCGCTCATGAAGTGCAATATTGCACTCTGAACCTAAGAGTGCACTGTGAGCTCCGTGCTCCGATCCTGTCGGTATGGGCTTCCTCCTCGGAGCTCTCCCCGCGCTCGTCGCCGAACTGGCCCCGAGCGATTCGACCGGGATCGCGGCCGGGGTCTACAACTCGCTGCGCACCCTCGGAGGGTCGGCTGCCGGCGCGGTGTTCGCCGTGCTGCTCGCGGGCTTCACCGCGTCCGGATCCCTCAGCTCGTCGATCGGCGGTTACATCACCATCTGGAGCGTCTGCGCCGGCGCGTTCATCATCTCCGCCCTCGCGCTCGCATTCATGCGGATGCCGCGCCTCACCGACTCCTCCGCACGAAAGGCCCACTCGTGAGCGCCCCCGATTTCGCGGCCGATGCCGTCGCGATCCTGCCCGACCTGGTCGCCCTGCGACGAGCTCTGCACGCCGACCCCGAGCTCGGACTCGACCTGCCGCGCACGCAGCAGAAGGTTCTCGATGCGCTCGAAGGACTGCCCCTCGAGATCACCACCGGCACGCGCACCACCTCGGTCGTGGCGGTTCTGCGCGGAGGGCGGCCGGGGCCCGCGGTGCTGCTGCGCGGTGACATGGACGCCCTGCCGATCGAGGAGACGACCGGTCTGGAGTTCGCCTCCACCAACGGCACCATGCACGCGTGCGGGCACGACCTGCACACCGCGGGCCTCGTGGGCGCGGCGAGGCTTCTCTCGGAGAGACGCGACGAGCTGCACGGCTCGGTGATCTTCATGTTCCAGCCGGGGGAGGAGGGACACGGGGGCGCGAAGGTCATGATCGAGGAGGGGCTGCTCGACGCCCACGGTGAACGTCCGGTCGCCGCGTATGCGATCCATGTCGCACCCGGTCCGCGCGGCCTCTTCGCGACGAGGAGCGGAGCGGTGGCCGCAGGATCCAACCAGCTCTTCGTCACGGTCGACGGCAGGGGAGGGCACGGTTCGCAGCCTCATCAGACGCTCGATCCGGTGCCCGCCGCGGCCGAGATCGTGCTGGCGCTCCAGAGCTTCGTGACGCGGCGGTTCGATGCCTTCGATCCCGTGGTGCTGTCGGTGACCCGGCTCTCGACGGGTGAGGGAGCGGTCAACGTCATCCCCGAGCAGGTCGAGCTCGCTGCGACCGTCCGCAACATGTCGCCCGCGTCGCTCGCGACCCTCCAGGAGGGGCTGCCTCGGGTGATCGAGGGGGTGGCGGCCGCGCACGGCCTCACCGCCGACGTGCGCTTCGACACGATGTATCCGGTGACCGTGAACGACCCCGCAGAGACGGCCGAGACCGTCGACGTGCTGCAGGGTGTCTTCGGCGAGCAGCGCGTCGTCATCATGCCGACGCCGATGATGGGATCAGAGGACTTCGCCTTCGTCCTCGACGAGGTGCCCGGCACGTTCATCGCGCTGATGACCTCGCCGCCCGACGCGGACCCGAGCACGATCGAGTGGAACCACTCGCCGAGGGTGCTGTTCGACGACGCGGTGCTCGGCGACCAGGCTGCGGCGCTGGCATCCGTCGCATTCGCCCGCACGGCTCGCTGACGTCCCCTCTCAGCGGAGGCCGCTCCCCGTCGGGGAGCGGCCTCCGTCATGAATGACGACCAATTTGTGACGAATCGTTCGTAGCATCCGTCTTAGTGGTGTCGCTGCACTGCGGCCCTCCCCGCAGGGGATCGGAACACACTGACGAAGGAGCACATGATGGCGAACGTCTCGAACGCACAGCAGCCCAAGGTCCAGGTCGCCCCGGCAGGTTCGACCGTCGCCTCGACGGGTGCGACGATCATCGAGAACGGCGTGGTCGCGAAGATCGCGGGAATCGCGGCTCGCGAGGTTCCCGGTGTGTACGCGCTCGGTGGCGGAGCCGCTCGCGCCGTCGGAGCCATCCGTGATGCTCTCAACTCCACCGACCTGACCCAGGGTGTCAGCGTCGAAGTGGGCGAGACGCAGGTCGCGGTCGACGTGACGATCGTCGCCGAGTACCCGGCGTCGTTGCAGAAGGTCGCGGACGATGTCCGCGCGGCGATCTCCGTCGCGATGAGCGAGTTCGTCGGCAAGCAGGCGGTCGAGGTCAACGTCACCATCAACGACGTCCACATCCCCTCCGATGACGCGTCGGACGACGACGGCGCCGCCGCCGACGACGCCGTGGAGACGCGTGTCCTGTGATCCATCGAGATGCGAACGAGTGATCGGATCAGCATCTCGTGACCTCGTGACCTCGTGATCGGATCGATGATCCGATCCGATCACGGGTCCGCTCCGAATCTATTCGGGGGAATGGAAAAGGGAGTCGACGCATGGCTGGGGAACGCTTTCGCTCTGCACTCGAGCAGGCCGACGACCGGATCGTCGCCGGTCGGGCGATGGATGGGGACGTCGCCGCATTCGCGGTGCTGGTGCGCAGGTACACGCCGATGATGCGCGCGTACACGCAGCGGATGCTGAACGCCTCGGCCGATGTCGACGACATCGTCCAGGAGACGTTCGTGACCGCGTGGCAGCGGTTCTCCGAACTGGACGACCCCGCGAAGGTCAAGAGCTGGCTGATGCGCATCGTGAGCCGCAAGGCGGTGGATCGCATCCGCGCACTGCGACCGATGATCGACGTCGACGACGTGGAGCAGGCCGCGCCGCCGCAGGGTGCTCCGGCGCGCGTCGTCGAGGCCCGCGCGGGGATCGAGGCGCTGGGGGCGGCGTTGCAGGAGCTGCCGGCCGCCCAGCGGGAGTGCTGGGTGCTCAGGGAGATGGGCGGGTACTCGTACGACGAGATCGCCGCCGAGCTCGACATATCGGTGTCGACGGCGCGTGGCCTTCTCGCCAGAGCCCGCAAATTCATGATCGTGCGAATGGAGGCCTGGCGATGAGCGATGATCAGGCGACCCCCGACGTCCGTCAGCTCGGTCTCGAACCGGGCGATCTCGACGGGCACACGCTCGAAGAGCTGAGCGACTATCTCGAAGCAGGGAGGGTTCCCCTCGACCCGTCGATCGAGGGCTCGCCGGGATGCCAGCTCGCTCTCGACGCACTCGAGCGGCTGCACGGCCTCGGCGGTCAGCTGATCGACGCCGATGCCGCCGCCATGCCCGAGGTCGATGACAGCTGGGTCGATCGCATCCTCTCGGGCATCGCCCTGGACGCCCGCGCCGGGCGTCGGATCCCGTTCGCAGAGACCGACCCCGCGGTCGACTTCGGAATCACCGAGGGTGCCGTCCGGGGCCTCATCCGCTCGGCGGAGAACGCTGTGCCCGGCATTCTGGTCGGGCGGTCGACACTCGACGGCGACGTCAGCGCCGTGGGCGAGCCGATCCGCATCGCGATCGAGGTCAACGCCGTCTACGGCGAGTCGATCCCGCAGGCGGTGGACCGGCTCCGCGAAGAGGTCGCCGAGCGTCTGCGGCGGCAGACGCCCCTCACGGTGACCGCGATCGACGTCACCGTGCGGGACATCCAGAGAATCAGCAGCGCGGCGGAGGAGACACCATGAGCGTTACCGATCCCACGGGACTCGCTGAGAGGTTCGAGGCGGCCGTGCTGGCCACTCCGGGTGTGCGCAGCGTCTACCGGGCGGGCTCACTGGTGTCGAATCTCGTCGGAGAAGGTGCGGTCGCGATCGGCATCAGCCGGGTCGACGAGCCGCTCGTGGCGGTTCGCGTCGCCGACGAGGGCGTCGTGGTCGAGGCATCGCTCGGCATCGAGTACTCGGCGAGTGCCGTCGAGCTGCTGCAGGACGTCCGCGCGGCCTTGGGGAAGGTCCTGGCGGAGGACGGGCTGGGGCCCGTCGAGATCGTGCTCACGATCGCGTATGTCCATCCTCGGGAGGCATCGTCGGACTGAGTCCGCGTGAGCGCGCTGAGGCGCCGGTCCTGGGTGAGGATCGGCGCCTCCTGGTGGGGCGGCCGGCCTGATGCCGAACGGCGGATCAGGCGATGGCGCGCAGGCCCTCGACGAGAGGCGTCGTGGGACGGCCGATGAGGCGCGCGAGCGTGCCGTCCGACTCGGAGAGCGCGCCCGACGCGATGCCGGCATCCAGAGCGACGACGAAGCCCGCCGTGCCCTCGTCGAGACCGGCCGCCTGGAGTCCGGCGAGCTGCTCGTCGGCCGTGAGCGGCTGATAGGTCACGTCGCGGCCGGAGACCTCCGCGATCGCGGCTGCGAGCTGGGTGTAGTCCCACGCGACGTCGCCGCCGAGTTCATACACCTGCCCGATGTGACCGTCTTCGAGCAGCACGACGGCTGCGGCCTCGGCGAAGTCCTTGCGGCTGGCCGACGCGACGCGGCCGTCGCCGGCTCCGGAGGCGAGCACTCCGGTCTCGGCTGCACGGGCGAGGTCAGCGGCGTAGTTCTCGGTGTACCAGTTGTTGCGCAGGATGACTGCCGGGAGACCGGACGCCGTGATGAGCTCCTCGGTGGCCTTGTGTTCGGGGGCGAGCACGAGATCGCTCGTCGTGGCCTTCGGAGCGCTGGTGTAGACGAACTTCGTGACACCGGCGGACCGGGCGGCGTCGATGACCGCCTGGTGCTGCGCGACGCGCTGCCCGACCTCGGAACCCGAGATCAGCAGGACGCTGTCCACGCCCTCGAGGGCGGAGGTGACGGAGGAGGGGTCGGTGTAGTCGAGCCGCGCGACCCGCACGCCGAGATCCTCGGCCTTCGCGACATCGCGGGCGCCGGCGATGATCGACTGCGGGTCGGCGCCGCGCTCGAGGAGGCTGGCGATGACGAGGCGTCCGAGGTTGCCGGTCGCACCGGTGACGAGGATGGTCATGGGGTGTCCTTTCGTAGGTGACAGAGGCGATAACCTGGCCACCGTGTCGGAACATTCCATACTGCGTGTACCCACTTTGAAGTAAGGTACCTACATGACGGTTAGTTATGCACAGATCCGTGAGTCGACTCCGCAGATCTTCGAGCCGGGATGCAGCACCCGCGTCATCCTCGACCACGTGATGAGCAAGTGGGGCGTGCTCGTGCTCTCGTCCCTCTCCGACGGCACCCATCGCTGGGGCGAACTGCGCCGCGAGGTCGGCGGCATCAGCGAGAAGATGCTCGCCTCGACCCTGCGAACCCTCGCCGACGACGGGCTGGTGCGTCGGGAGTCCTTCCCGACGGTGCCTCCGCACGTCGAGTACAGCCTGACTCCTCTCGGGCGGGATCTCATGGGGCGGATGCTGCCGCTCGTCGAGTGGGTCGCCGACCACGCCGACGGAATGATCGTTCGTGACTCACTCGACTGATTCCGTCGCTCAGTTGCGCAGACGCCCACGGAATCCGTCGGTATAAGAAAAGGATTGACGCGATATACGCGGTACCCGTATGTTCTGAGCATGTCAGCTACGACGCCGATCCATCTCGAACGCCCCGACGGCAAGGGCCTGGCCGCCGGCACCCTCGGTCTGTGGGGCTCGACCGTCATCGGCCTGGCCTCGACGGCCCCCGTCTACTCACTCGTCGCGACGCTCGGCTATGTGGTGCTGGCAGTCGGAGCTCAGGCACCGATCGCGTTCATCATCGCGTTCGTGCCGATGCTGCTGATCGCCTTCGCCTACCGTGAGCTGAACAACGCCGTCCCCGACTGCGGCACCACGTTCACGTGGGGGACGAAGGCGTTCGGTCCCTGGGTCGGCTGGATGGGCGGCTGGGGTGTCGCAGTCGCCGGCATGGTGGTGCTCGCCAACCTCGCCCAGATCGCATCGGTCTACTTCTGGTCCCTGATCGGGTTCGATCTCGAGAACAACGACTGGCGGATCGTCCTCGTCGCTGTGCTGTTCATCGCAGCGATGACCTGGGTCAGCTGGCGCGGCGTCGAGATCGGTGAGCGCATCCAGAACGTTCTGCTGGGCATCCAGTACCTCGCCCTGGCGATCTTCGTCGTCGCCGCTCTCTGGCAGTTCTTCGCGGGTACCGCCCCGAACCCGACGCCGTTCGAGATGGAATGGCTGAACCCGTTCGCGTTCACCAGCTGGCCCGGATTCACCGAGTCGATCCTGCTCGCTCTCTTCATCTACTGGGGCTGGGACACGTGCCTCGCGCTCAACGAGGAGACGAAGGATCCCAAGAAGATCCCCGGTCGCGCGGCGCTGCTGACGACCGTCATCCTCCTCGTCACCTACGTCGGCGTCACGATCGCCGCGATGATGTACGCCGGTCTCGGGTCGGAGGGCACCGGGCTCGGCAACGAGGCCAACGCCGACGACTTCTTCCTGGCGATCAAGGACGGCCTGCTCGGCCCGTTCGGCTGGGTGCTCGTGGTCGCCGTCGTGCTCTCGGCCATCTCGTCGACGCAGACCACGATCCTCCCCACCGCCCGCGGCACCCTCGCGATGGGCGTGTACCGCGCTCTGCCGGCGAAGTTCAAGGACGTGCACCCGACCTACAAGACTCCGTCCTTCTCGACCATCGTCATGGGGGTCGTGGCCATCGCGTACTACATCGGCATGACCCTGATCAGCGACGACATCCTCCAGGACTCGATCCTGTCGCTCGGTCTGGCGATCGCGTTCTACTACGCCATCACCGGGTTCGCCTGCGCCTGGTACTTCCGCAAGGACCTCACCCGCTCGGCGCGCGACTTCCTCTTCAAGGGGCTGTTCCCGGTGCTCGGCGCGGCCATGCTCACCTGGGCCTTCGTGCAGTCGGCGATCGACATGTGGGACGTGGACTACGGCTACACGGTGCTCTTCGGCATCGGCGGCACCTTCGTGATCGGCATCGGAGCGCTCGCGTTCGGCCTCGTGCTCATGTTCGTCTGGTACCTGTTCCCGCGGTCGAAGAGGTTCTTCCGCGGCGAGAGCCTCAACCGCGACACCCAGGTGATGGTGCCCGACGAGCCGGGCCTGATCCGCTCGATCGACGGCGGCATCTGAGCTGCGGCATCCTGTCCGAGCCGGATCGCGCGCGGGTACGCCCTAGGCTTTATCCGTGCGCATCCGGCTCGACATCGCCTACGACGGCACCCACTTCCGCGGGTGGGCCAAGCAGCCCACCCTGCGCACAGTGCAGGGGACTCTCGAGGCCGCGCTTGCTCGCATCGTCGGCTCCGAGGTGCAGTTCGTCGTCGCAGGACGGACGGATGCCGGGGTCCACGCCCTGGGTCAGGTCGCGCACGTCGACCTCGACGAGGAGCAGTGGGCCCGCATCGAGTCGCGTCAGGGTCGTGCGCCGCAGGACCCTGCGGCGTCGATCGCGCGACGGATGAGGGGAGTGCTGGGCGCCTACCCCGATGCGACCGTCACGCGCTCGTCCATCGCTCCCGCTGGATTCGACGCCCGATTCTCTGCGGTCTGGCGGCGTTACCGCTACCGTCTCGCCGACTCGACGGCGGGGTACGACCCTCTTCGGCGCCACGACACGACCGCGCACCGCGGCGTTCTCAACGACCAGGCGATGGATGCCGCGGCGCGGACGCTCATCGGACTCCACGATTTCGCGGCCTACTGCAAACCTCGCGAGGAGGCCACGACGATCCGGACGCTCCTCGACTACCGCTGGTCGAGGGACGCCGAGGGTGTGCTGGTCGCCGAGGTGAAGGCCGACGCGTTCTGCCACAGCATGGTGCGGGCCCTCGTGGGCGCGTGTGTCGCCGTGGGGGAAGGGCGTCTCGACATCGACGATCTGGTCGTGCTGCGCGACGCGCTCACCCGCACCAGCGAGTTCAAGGTCCTGGCGGCGCGGGGACTCACGCTCACCGAGGTCGGCTATCCCGCCGACGATCTGCTGTCGACCAGGGCGGAGCAGACGCGCGCCCGTCGTGACGGCACGAGCGCATGAGTCGGCGGGCTGCGATGTTCGTCGAAGTCACCTCCCCGGGCTGGGCGTTCTGGCGAGCGCTGGTCGACACCTGCATCGGGCTGATCGTCGGCACGCTCTACACGTTCGTCGGCATCATCGTGGTCGGCATCGTGGGGGAGGAGGCGCTGTCGTCCCTGTACTGGCAGATCGACCTCGACCCTCTGTTCCGAGCGAGCATGGGCGTCTTCCTGCTCGCGGCTGCGCTGCTGGCAGCCCTCGTCCCCGTCGTCGTGGTCGCCGAACGCTTCGCGGCACTGCGCGCCGTCGAAGCCGCTGCGCTCGAGAACCCGGATGCCGTGCCGCAGCACTCCCTGCGCCAGACGCTGCAGGCGTCACCGGCCGCACTCCTGCAGAAGACCGGCACGGTGATGTTCTGGTGCGTGGTGGGACTCGGCGCCCTCTTGGCGCTGGGGGTGCTCTTCACGGAAGATCTCCGTGAGGATGCGGTGAGCTGGGTCGCGCTCCTCGTCATCGCCGTGCTGGCCGCCGGCGCCGCGGCGGTGCGACGACTCGGGCGACGAGCCGTCGAGCGCGTTGGGCCGCGGATGAGCACGCAGTGGAGCCGGTGGAAGCGGCTGGTGCCGCTCGCGGAAAGGCGCGACGCCGACCGCAGGGACGCGGCGATGCGCACCGTCGTGCCCCGCTGGCTCGCGGTGCCGAGCGCGCGGACGGTCGGCCGGATCGCGAAGATCCTGCTGACGGCGACGCTCCTCTCGCTCGCGGCCTTCATGCTGTCGGTGTTCATGCGACAGCAGTGCCGCACCTGCGACCCGGTCTACTGGGACGAGCCCATCGAGAACGGCATCGATGTGCTGAGCCTGACCAGCGGCGCAGCGATCGCGATGTGCGCCGCCCTCGGCATCGTCGCCTGGCTCGGGGGAGTCGTCCTGCAGTTCTCGCGCGAGCGCGCGCTGGTGCGGTGGGTCTCGGACGGCGTGCCGCGTCGCGTCGACACGAGCCTGGTCGAGTCCCTGCTCGCGGGCAATCGGTCGATGGTCCGGCTGCAGATCGGTCTGTCCGTGGTCGGGGCGGGTGCTCTCATCGTGGGCACCGGCGCGATCTGGGCGGACTGGACGGCGTTGGACGCACGGTGGCCCCTCGTCGCCGCCGTCGTGCTGATCGCCTCGGGCTTCGTCATCGGCTGGGCGGATTCGCGCCGACGTCGCAGAGAGCGCCAGCTCGCGCGGGATGCACTGTTCCCCGGCGACGTCGGACGCCGCGGCGACGCGACGACGCGAGGGCGGGCGATTGCCACCGGAATCCAAGACTGACGCACTACCGTGAAGTGCGATGAAGGTCATCTCGTACAACTTGCAGAAGCACCGCGCCGCAGGAGAGCTCGCGGCGCTGGTCTCGACGCACGATCCTGACATCCTGTGCCTGCAGGAGTGCGATGTCGCGGACCTGCCGGAGACCATCGGAGACCTCACCCTCGCAGATGCGACACAGGGCAACCGGCTGGGACTCGCGATGTTCTATCGCGCGAGCGAGTTCCACCTGCAGGGCATCCGCACGATCGAGCTGAAGAAGTCGCTGCACGACCGCATCGCCAAGCCCGCGCACGAGCGGGTCCTGGGCGCACGGCTGCGGGACATCGACGCGGGGCGCGAGTTCATCGCCGCGTCGTTCCATGCGGCGCCGCTCACGGCCCTGAACTCCCTGCGGCGGCATCAGATCCGGGCGGCGCTCACCGAGCTGGCGACGCTCGGCGAGGGACTGCCGCAGCTGATGGTCGGCGACTACAACTACCCCGTGTTCAAGGAGAACCTCGGTCAGACGATCCGCGAACACGGATACGCGCTGACACTGAGCGACGATCACACCTACACCCGGTACCGCGTGTTCCGCGGCCACTACGACTTCGCCACCTCTGTCGGCTTCGAGATCCAGCGGGTCACCACGCTCCCGCAGGGGATGAGCGACCACCGTCCGATCCTGGTGACCACCCGCTTCGACTGACCGCCGACCGGCCCGGTTTGGGAGAACGCTCGGAATGACGTAAGCTGTCACTTTGGTACTCGACTGCCGAGTGCCACGAACGTGAGCCCTCCACTGGCGTGTTCCTCCCTGTAGGGAAGAACCACCCCGGAGTGGGATTCACGAACTTCTCCGTTCGAACAAGAAAGCAGCACTATCGTGACGCGCACTTACACCCCTAAGGCCGGCGAGGTCCAGCGTGACTGGGTCGTCATCGACGCCACTGACGTCGTTCTCGGCCGTCTGGCCTCGCACGCCGCTACGCTCCTGCGTGGCAAGCACAAGCCCACCTTCGCCAACCACATCGACTCGGGTGACTTCGTCATCATCGTGAACGCCGACAAGGTCGCGCTCACCGGTCAGAAGCTCCAGAAGAAGCTGGCCTACCGCCACTCGGGTTACCCGGGCGGCCTGAAGTCGGTCACCTACGCCGAGCTCATGGAGAAGAACCCGGTCCGTGCTGTCGAGAAGGCCATCCGTGGCATGCTTCCCAAGAACAGCATCGGCCGTCAGCAGCTGTCGAAGCTCAAGGTCTACGTCGGTGGAGAGCACCCGCACGCCGCTCAGCAGCCGAAGACGTACACCCTCGACCAGGTCGCCCAGTAAGCGCCGTAAAGACTTAAGGACATACTCGTGGCTGACATCCAGGACACCACCGAAAACCCCCAGAACTTCTCGACGTCGACTCCCGAGACCGACGCAGTCGAGGCGGCTCCCCGCCCCGTGCTGAGCGTCCCGGGTGCCGCTGTCGGCCGTCGCAAGCAGGCCATCGCCCGCGTGCGTCTCGTCCCCGGCTCGGGAACGATCACGGTCAACGGCCGCACGCTCGAGGACTACTTCCCGAACAAGCTGCACCAGCAGCTGATCAACGACCCGTTCACCATCCTCAACCTCGCCGGCGGCTACGACGTCATCGCGCGCATCTCGGGCGGTGGCCCCTCGGGCCAGGCCGGTGCACTGCGTCTCGGCATCGCTCGTTCGCTCAACGGCATCGACGAGGAGAACAACCGTCCGACCCTGAAGAAGGCCGGCTTCCTGTCGCGCGACGCTCGCGTCAAGGAGCGCAAGAAGGCTGGACTCAAGAAGGCCCGCAAGGCGCCTCAGTACTCGAAGCGTTAAGGTCCACCGCTCCGATGCCGATCTTTGGCACGGACGGCGTGCGAGGGCTTGCCAATGGCATCCTCACCGCCGACCTCGCGCTCACCCTGGCCCAGGCGACTGCTGTCGTCCTGGGCCAGGGCCGTACTGCTGAGGCTCGTAAAGCCGAAGGCAAGCGACTCACTGCAGTCGTGGCCCGCGACCCCCGGGTCTCCGGTCACTTCCTGACCGCTGCCGTCTCCGCAGGACTCGCATCCTCCGGCGTCGACGTGCTCGAGGCCGGAGTGATCCCGACGCCGGCTCTCGCGTTCCTCGTCGCCGACCGCGACGCCGACTTCGGTGTGATGATCTCGGCCTCGCACAACGCGGCACCCGACAACGGGATCAAGATCTTCGCCCGCGGCGGCGTGAAGCTGCCCGATGTCGTCGAGCAGCGGATCGAAGAGGCCATGGCCGGCGAGAAGCTGCGTCCGACCGGTGCCGGCGTGGGCAGGATCATCCGATTCTCCGACGCCGAAGACCGCTACGTCGTCCACCTGCTCGGCTCGCTGCCGAACCGACTCAACGGCATCAAGGTCGTGCTCGACTGCGCCCACGGCGCCGCATCCGGCGTCTCGCCGGAGACCTTCCGCGATGCCGGGGCCGATGTCACCGTGATCGGTGCCGATCCGGACGGCTGGAACATCAACGACGGCGTCGGTTCGACGCACCTCGACCAGCTCGCCGAGGCTGTCGTCCGTCTCGGTGCCGACATCGGGATCGCGCATGACGGCGATGCCGATCGATGCCTGGCTGTCGACGCTCAGGGCAACGTCATCGACGGTGATCAGATCATGGCGATCCTCGCGGTCGCGATGAAGGAACGCGGTCACCTCACCGACGACACCCTCGTCGCCACCGTGATGAGCAATCTCGGTCTGCACATCGCCATGCGCGAGCAGGGGATCACGGTTCGACAGACCGCGGTGGGCGACCGCTACGTCCTCGAGGACATGAACCGGGGCGGCTACGCCCTGGGCGGAGAGCAGTCCGGACACGTCATCATGAGCGAGTTCGCGACCACCGGTGACGGTCTGCTCACAGGGCTCCACCTCGTCGCCGAGATGGCGCGCCAGAACAAGACGATCGCCGAGCTCGCGAGCGTGATGACCGTCTACCCGCAGGTGCTGATCAACGTCCGCGACGTCGACAAGGACGCGCTCGAGTCCGATGCCGTCGTGCAGCAGGCCGTTCGCGAGGTCGCAGCCGAACTCGGCGAGACGGGCCGGGTGCTCCTGCGCAAGTCGGGCACCGAGGCGCTCGTCCGAGTCATGGTCGAGGCACCGGATGCGGAATCCGCGCAGTCGTACGCGGACCGCCTCGTCGATGTGGTGCGGGAGCGCCTCTCCCTCTGAACCGTCGAGCGCGCCGTGCGGCACCGACCCCTGGTCAGTCGCGCGGCGCGCTCCAGTTCAACTGCTCGATGTATCTCAGCAGCACGCCCTCGCGCAGCGCCCACGGCGATACTTCGAGCTCGTCGACGTCGAGCGCCGTCATTGCCGTGTGCAGCGATACGGCGGCGGCGACGATCTGGAACGTGCGATCCGCCGTGATCCCGGGCAGCTCCTGCCGCGCGGATGCGGGCAGGCGAGCGAGTCGAGGGATCCACGATCCCAGCGCTGCTCGCGGCAGCACCATGCGCTGGATCCCCGACCATCCGGGAACCGGATAGCCGGCCAGTCGAGCCAGAGATCGGATCGCCTTCGAGGAGCCGACGACGTGATCGGGCCGCGGGAGCGCGGTGAATCGGGGAAGCACCTCGGCAAGGGTGGCGCTCGCGTGCTCGCGAAGCCGCTCGACGTCGTCTTCGCCCGGCGGGTCCTGCGGAAGGAACTGCACGGTCATCCGACCGGCTCCGAGTGGGACGGATGCCGCGGCGTCGGGAAGCTCGTCGCCGCCCGCCGCGACCTCGAGCGATCCGCCGCCGATGTCGAGGAGAAGGAGCTGGCCTGCCGACCAGCCGAACCAGCGCCGAACGGCGAGGAAGGTGAGTTCGGCCTCGGTCTCTCCATCGAGCACCTGCAGAGGCTGGCCGAGGGCGGCTTCGATGCGGGCGATCACGTCGGCGCCGTTCCGGGCGTCGCGCACCGCACTCGTCGCGGTGGCGAGCAGCTCATCGACCCGCTCGGCTTCCGCGACCGCGCGCGCCTGGGCCACGGCCGCTTCGAGTGCGCGCACCCCCTCTTCCGAGATTGATCCGTCATCCGTGAGGTAGCGCATCAGGCGCAGGACGGTGCGGTCGCTGGTGGTCGCCAGCGGCCTGCCGCCGGGGCGGACGTCGGCGGCGAGCATGTGGACGGTGTTGGAACCGATGTCGAGTACTCCCAGGCGCACGGATAGAGACTACTCGTGCGCCGTTACGATGTATCCGTGACCACCGCCGACCCCACGCTGCCGCTGTCTCCGTATCGCGAGATCGGGCGCGATGAATGGGCGCGATTGGCGGCGGGACTCGACCAGCCGCTCACCGAGACCGAGGTCGTCGAACTCCGGGGCATCGGCGACCGGCTCGACCTTGCCGAGGTGCGCGAGGTCTATCTGCCGCTCAGTCGACTGCTGAGCCTCTACGCGACGGCCACCAAGCGGCTGGGCGCCGCGACCAGCTCGTTCCTTCAGGAGGACGATTCCACGACCCCGTTCGTGGTCGGAGTCGCCGGCTCGGTCGCCGTCGGCAAGTCGACGATCGCCCGTCTGCTGCGCGAGCTGATGAGCCGCTGGCCGGGCACCCCTCGCGTCGAGCTCGTGACGACGGACGGGTTCCTGCATTCGAATGCCGAGCTCGAGCGCAGGGGCCTGATGGAGCGCAAGGGTTTTCCGGAGTCCTACGACCGGAGGGCGCTGCTCGAGTTCCTCACCGAGGTGAAGAGCGGTGCGGCAGAGGTGCGGGCGCCGTTCTACTCGCACATGCGCTACGACATCGTCCCCGACGCCCATGTGGTCGTCCGTCGCCCCGACGTCGTGATCGTCGAGGGCCTGAACGTCCTCCAGCCGCCGCCCGCCCCCAATGACGTGGCCGTCAGCGACCTCTTCGACTTCTCGATCTTCGTCGACGCCGACACCTCGCACATCGAGAAGTGGTACGTCGATCGGTTCCTCGCACTGCGCCAGGGCGCGTTCTCGAATCCCTCGTCCTACTTCAACGTCTTCGCCCACTTGACCGATGACGAGGCGATCACGACGGCTCTCGGCTATTGGAACGAGATCAACATGCCGAACCTGGTCGAGAACGTGATGCCGACCAAGCATCGCGCGCGTCTCGTGCTCAACAAGGGCGTCGACCACAGCGTCGAGAGCGTGCTCCTGCGGAAGCTCTGACCGGTCGGCTATTTCGTTCGGAACCTTCGCAAAAAGCCCGCCTTACTCTTGACGACATGTGTGGAATCGTCGGATACGTGGGCCCGCGGCCCAGCCAGGACATCCTGCTCGCAGGCCTCGCCCGTCTCGAGTACCGCGGGTATGACTCCGCGGGTGTCGCCGTCATCGACGGCGACGGTTCCCTCGGGATGCGCAAGAAGGCGGGAAAGCTCGCCATGCTGCGCGATTCGCTGAAGGATGCCGAGCTGTCGGACGGCAACACGGGCATCGGGCACACCCGCTGGGCCACCCACGGTGGGCCCACCGACGAGAATGCGCACCCGCATCTCGCCGATGACGACAAGCTCGCCGTGATCCACAACGGCATCATCGAGAACTTCGCCTCGCTCCGCGACGAGCTGCTCGCCGATGGCGTCAGCTTCCGCAGCGAGACCGACACCGAGGTCGCTGCCGCGCTGCTCGGCCGCGAGTACCGCAACAACGGCGGAGACCTGCAGGGCGCGTTCCGCGCCGTCGTCAACCGCCTCGAGGGCGCTTTCACCCTGCTCGCGATGCATCAGGACCACCCGGGCCTGGTCGTGGGTGCTCGCCGCAACTCGCCCCTGGTGATCGGCCTCGGCGAGGGTGAGAACTTCCTCGGCTCCGACGTCGCCGCGTTCATCGAGCACACCCGCAAGGCACTGGCCATCGGCCAGGACCAGATCGTCTCGATCACCCCGGACGCCGTCACCGTCACCGACTTCGCCGGCACGCCTGTCGAGGCCGAGCCGTTCGACGTCTCGTGGGACGCCGCCGCCGCCGAGAAGGGCGGCTGGTCGAGCTTCATGGCCAAGGAGGTCGCCGAGCAGCCCGAGGCGGTCGCTAACACGATCCGTGGCCGCATCCAGGGCGACCAGGTCGTGATCCCCGAGCTCGACGGGCTCGACGACCTGTTCCTCGGCATCAACCGCATCATCATCACCGCCTGCGGTACGGCCGCGTACTCGGCGCTCGTCGGCAAGTACGCGATCGAGCAGTGGGCGCGGGTCCCCGTCGACGTCGAGCTGGCGCATGAGTTCCGCTACCGCGACCCGGTGATCGGCGACGACACCCTCGTGATCTCGATCAGCCAGTCCGGTGAGACGATGGACACGTTGATGGCCGTCAAGTACGCGAGGGAGCGCGGCGCGCGCACCCTCTCCATCTGCAACACGCAGGGTGCGACGATCCCTCGCGAGTCCGATGCGGTGGTCTACACCCACGCCGGGCCCGAGGTCGCAGTGGCGTCGACGAAAGCCTTCTCGGCGCAGATCACCGCTCTGCTGCTGCTCGGCCTGCACGTGGGGCGCGTGCGCGGCTCCGTCCAGGATGCGTCGGTCGACGTCGCCGAGCTCACCGCCCTTCCCGAGAAGATCGCCAAGGTCCTCGAGAGCGAGCAGGAGCATGTCACCCAGCTCGCGAGCTGGATGGCCGACACCCGTTCGGTGCTGTTCCTCGGTCGTCACGTGGGCTTCCCGATCGCACTCGAAGGCGCGTTGAAGCTCAAGGAGATCTCGTACATCCACGCGGAGGGCTTCGCCGCCGGCGAGCTGAAGCACGGCCCGATCGCACTGATCGAGCCCGGACAGCCCGTCTTCGTGCTAGTGCCGTCGCCTCGGCACTCGGCTGTGGTCCACTCCAAGGTCGTCTCGAACATCCAGGAGATCCGCGCTCGCGGAGCTCGGGTGATCGTGGTGGCGGAAGAGGGCGATGCGGCCGTGCTGCCGTTCGCCGACGAGGTCATCCGCATCCCGCTCGCCGGCGCGATGTTCGAGCCGCTGCTCGCTGTCGTCCCGCTGCAGATCTTCGCGATGGCGCTCGCCACGGCCAAGGGGCTCGACGTCGACCAGCCGCGCAACCTCGCCAAGTCCGTCACCGTCGAGTAAGCGTCGTCGGCCTCGGGAGGCGGCTCGTCGAGACACGTCACCCATCCGGGGCACGGGCGGCGTGCAGAGGCTGGGCCGACCGATTCGGGATGCCGCGACTAGGCTGAACTGGTGATCATCGGGACCGGCATCGACCTCGTGGACATCCCGCGGTTCGAGCGGACGATGGAGCGCACGCCGCGGCTTCTGGAGCGGCTGTTCGCGCCGGGGGAGCGGGGTCTCAGACTGCCGTCGCTCGCCGCGCGCTATGCCGCGAAGGAAGCCCTGATCAAGACGCTCGGCGGCTCTGACGGCGTGCACTGGATCGAGATCGAGATCGCCTCCGAGGCATCCGGCCGCCCGCATTTCGTGCTCTCCGGTTCCACCGCCGACGTCGTCGCAGAGCGCGGGATCACCCGACTGCACCTGACCCTCACCCATGACGCGGGGCTCGCCGCAGCGTTCGTGGTCGCCGAAGGAGAGCCGCTGTGACCGTTCCGTTCCGCGAAGCCCGCATCGAGCTGGATGCCATCAGCGACAACGTCCGCCATTTCCGCAGACTCACCGGCGTGCAGGTCATCGCCGTCGTGAAGGCGAACGCCTACGGCCACGGGGCTGCCGCGACTGCCGTCGCCGCCCTCGCCGGGGGTGCCACTCGTCTGGGGGTCGCCGAGATCCCTGAGGCGCTCGAACTTCGTCGTCAGGGCATCACCGCTCCGATCGTCGCCTGGCTGCACGCGCCGGGCGAGCGTTTCGACCAGGCTGCGGCGCACGACATCGAGGTGGGAATCTCGTCGTTCGACCAGCTCGAAGCGGCGGGAGCGGTCGCCTCGGTCGACCGCCCGGTCGGCGTGCACCTCAAGTTCGAGACCGGGCTGTCGCGCAACGGCATCGCCCCGGCGGACTGGCGTCGTGTGCTCGCCGAAGCCGCGCGCCTCGAACGCATCGGGCGGCTGCGCATCGTCGGGCTCTTCAGCCACCTCTCGAACACGTCGCCCCAGGACGACCGTGAGGCACTCGCGAAGTTCGAGGAGGCGGTCACGGCGGCGGCGTCGTTCGGCATCCATCCCGAGATCCGGCACATCGCGGCGACAGCGGCCGCGATCGACCTGCCGGAGATGCGTCTGGACGCCGTGCGCATCGGCATCGGCATCTACGGCCTCTCGCCGTTCGACGACCGCTCTTCTGCGGAGCTGGGGCTTCGCCCGGCCATGACGCTGCGGGGGGCGATCGCCGCCGTCCGCCGCGTGCCGGCCGGCGCCGGGGTGTCGTACGGATACGACCACCGCACCTCCCGCGACACGACGCTGGTGCTCGTCCCGCTGGGATACGCCGACGGCGTGCCGCGCCACGCATCCGGGCGCCTGCCCGTATCGATCGCCGGGCGCCGATACACGAACGTCGGCCGCATCGCCATGGACCAGTTCGTCGTGGACGTCGGGGACGCCCCGGTGTCGATCGGCGACGAGGTCGTGCTGTTCGGCGACCCGACGCTCGGCGTGCCCTCGGCATCGGAGTGGGCGAACGCCGCATCGACCATCGACTACGAGATCGTGACGCGCATCGGCGCCCGTGTTCCCCGGCGGTCGGCATGAGCGTCGACCCGTCCTTCCTGGGGCGCCGCGAGATCGAGACCTCGGACGCGATGGAGCAGCTCGGCTTCCGCATCGGCGAGCAGCTCGAAGCGGGCGACCTGCTGATCCTCACCGGCCCGCTCGGCGCAGGCAAGACGACGTTCACCCGCGGACTCGCGGAGGGTCTGGGCGTACGCGGCCCCGTGCAGAGCCCCACCTTCGTGATCGCCCGCACGCACCCCTCGCTCGTCGGACGCGCGCCGCTCGTGCACGTCGACGCCTACCGGCTCGGCTCAGGGGCAGAGCTCGACGATCTCGACCTCGACCTCGCACGATCGGTCGTGGTGATCGAGTGGGGACGCGGGATGGCCGAGGACCTGGCCGAGACCTGGTGGGACATCGAGCTGGAGCGTCCCGTCGGCGGTGACGACGAGCTCGACCCCTCGGAGCTCGACGCCGACGCACCGCGGCACGTGTCGATCACGCGTGGCGGACGCTCAGCGATCACCGGCTGAACGACGACTACCCTGGAGAGGTGATCCTCGCCGTCGACACCTCCCTGGGCACCGCCGTCGCCCTCATCGACGATGACGGCACGCGTCTGTCAGACGCCTCGGCCGCCGATCCGCTCCGTCACGCGGAGGTCATCGGCGAGCTGCTCGTGCGGGCCCTCGACGCGTCCGGATCAGGCCCGATCGATCATGTGGTGGCCGGTATGGGCCCGGGGCCGTTCACCGGACTCCGCATCGGCATCGCGACGGCACGCACGTTCGCGCTGGGGCGTGGCATCCCCGTCGTCCCCGTGCCGAGCCACTTCGCCGCAGCGCTCACGGCCGTCGACCATCACGCCGTGACCGGGCCGTTCGCCATCGTCACCGACGCCCGCCGCCGAGAGGTCGCCATCACCGTCTTCGACGGAACGGATGCCGACGGCATCCCGCACGTCATCACGGACACCGTGCTGGTCGCACGCGTCGACGCCGACGAGCACCTCCAGGGGATCCGCCGTATCGATGTGGAGACGCTGTCGGGCGTCGATCTGGCTCGCGTGGGCGCGAGGGCGTTGGCTGCCGGGCGCACACTCGCGGGCACCGAGCCGATCTATCTGCGTCAGCCCGACGTCACCGTGCCGGGAGCGCCCAAGAAGGTGGGGTCATGACGCTGCGCGACGCGACGCCAGACGATCTCGACGCCATCATGGCGATAGAGCACCGCTCGTTCCCCACCGACGCGTGGAGCTCGGAGGCGATGGCCCTGGAGCTCGCGAGCCCGCACGGACGCTATCTGGTCGACGAGCAGGACGGCGCGATCATCGGCTACGGCGGAGTCCGTGCACTGCAGGGGTCGAGTGACGCCGACATCCAGACCATCGCGTTCGACGTCGAGCACCGCGGTCGCGGTCGCGGCCGGGCGCTTCTGCGGTCCCTTCTCGATGCCGCGGTGGAACGCGGAGCCAGAGAGGTCTTCCTCGAGGTGCGGGCAGACAACCCCGGTGCCGAGGGGCTGTACCGCTCGGAGGGGTTCGAGGAGATCGGACGTCGCCCCCGCTACTACCAGCCCGACGACGTCGACGCGATCGTGATGCGCCTCGCCCTGCAGCAACCGCGCTCCGAGCATCGAGATGAGACGGCGTCGGATGCCGCGAAGGAGGCGACCTCATGACCGAGCCGCTGGTGCTGGGCATCGAGACGAGCTGCGACGAGACCGGCATCGGGATCGTCCGCGGACGCACGCTGCTCTCGAACACGATCGCGTCGAGC
This sequence comes from Microbacterium sp. Bi98, assembly GCF_918698045.1. Lineage (NCBI taxonomy): Bacteria > Bacillati > Actinomycetota > Actinomycetes > Micrococcales > Microbacteriaceae > Microbacterium > Microbacterium sp. Bi98. The sequence goes on from NZ_CAKKLK010000009.1 coordinate 34,384, forward strand.
ATGGACGAGCACGCCCGCTACGGCGGAGTGGTTCCCGAGGTCGCCGCCCGCGCCCATCTCGAGGCGCTGCAACCCTCGATCGACGCCGCCCTGGCCGAGGCCGGCGTGCGGCTCGGCGACCTCGACGCGGTGGCCGTCACGAGCGGACCCGGCCTCGCGGGAGCGCTCATGGTCGGCGTCGGCGCCGCCAAGGGGCTGGCGGTGTCGCTCGACAAGCCGCTGTACGCGGTCAATCACCTGGTCGGACACATCGCCGCCGACATCCTGACTCCCGACTCCGAGCCGCTGGAGTACCCGACGATCGCGCTGCTGGTATCGGGCGGGCACACCTCGCTGCTGCACGTGCGCGATCTCACGACCGACGTCGAGATGCTGGGCGAGACCATGGACGATGCCGCGGGGGAGGCGTTCGACAAGGTCGCCCGACTGCTGTCGCTGCCGTACCCCGGCGGACCCGAGATCGATCGAGCGGCACTCGACGGAGATCCGAACGCGATCCGCTTCCCTCGAGGGCTTTCGCGCGCCTCCGACCTCGCGAAGCACCGTTACGACTTCTCCTTCTCCGGGCTCAAGACCGCTGTCGCGCGCTGGGTCGAGCGCTGCGAGGCAGACGGCGTTCCCGTGCCCGTCGCCGACGTCGCCGCGAGCTTCCGTGAGGCGGTCGTCGATGTGCTCGTGACGAAGGCGCTCGCCGCGTGCGCAGACCTCGGCGTGCCCCGCCTGCTGCTCGGTGGAGGAGTGATCGCCAACCGACGACTCCGCGAGGTCGCCCTCGCGAGGGCGGAGAAGGCCGGCGTGACGGTGCGCATCCCGCCGTTGTCGCTGTGCACCGACAACGGCGCGATGATCGCGGCGCTCGCCGCGGAGCTCATCGCGTCCGGCCGTCGCCCGTCGACGCTGGCGTTCGGAGCCGACTCGACGCTTCCCGTCACCGAGATCCAGGTCGACGAGCGCGTCGCGGTGATGTGATGAGCGACGTGCCTCGCACTCCGGATAGGGCGGGTGCAGAACCGGGGCCCGCCTCGAGTGCCGCGGTGCCGCCGACCAGGATCGAGCGCCCGAGCGGCGAGGTCGAGCATCCGGCGGGGTCGGCACGCATACCCGGGTCGCGCCGCGAGGGATACACGAAGCTCCCCACCGGCCCGGTCGGAGTCGAGCCGGTGGTCGTCACGGGGCCAGTCGCCGAGGACATCGGTCGGGAGGGCGACTGGGAGCCGGCGACGGGCACGTCCGCCGTGGACGACACCCGCCTCGCTCCCTGGGCGCTGATGGCGGCGGTCGTCGCCTTGGCCGCGTCGTTCTTCGTCGGTTGGGGCATCCCGATCGCCATCGTCGCCGTGATCGCGTCGATCATGTCGCTGCGCCGACCGGTCGAGAGCCGCGCCATCGCTCGTTGGGCGCTCGTTCTCGGTCTGTGTGCGACCGTCTACAGCCTCGGCTGGCTCGTCTGGGCCGGGATGCAGTTCGAGAGACTCGGATAGCCGATGCTCGACGCGGACCGATCCGTCGAGCTGCGCGCGCTCCAGGCGCGGGCGTACGGCCGTGCGGGGTCGTTGAGCGCGGCGGATGCAGCGCGGCTGCGCGAGCTGGAATCCGCGAAGACGCGTCTGGCGGGGCCGCCGGCGACGAGAAGTCCGGAGACGCGTGCGCCGGACCCTGCGCAGGCTCCGCGGGGCGTTGCCGAGGAGGAGGGGAGCGCGTCACCTCCCGACCCGGCCGTGGACATCGAGGCCCAGGGCGGGTCCCCGCGCATCGCGCTGCGACACCATCGGCGTCTCGCGGTCGCGGTCGCCACGGCCTTCGCGGTCATCGGCCTCGCGCTGGGCTGGCTTCTCTTCACCGACCGGGGTCCCGCGCCGATGCAGCTCAGCGCCCAGCAGGAGGAGTGGCAGAGCGCGATCGTCGCATCGGGGGACTTCGACCCGGGGTCGGTGCGGGCCATGGCGGAGGAAGAAGGCGTCGTGATCTGGTTCGCGACGAAGAACGAGAGCGCTGACGTGTGCCTGGTGCTCGGACACGAGGACGCGACGGCTCCCGCGTGCACGACGCGGGAGCAGGCCGTGGTCCAGGGCGTGAATGCCACTCTCACGAAACCCGTGAGCCAGAGTCAGACTTATGACGTCGAGGCGCAGATGTTCCTCACGCCGGCCGGCCAGCCGGCGGTCGTCACCCGCAGCTACATTACCTCGCCGCAGTCCACGGCGATGTTCGCCAGCCCCGACGAGGCGGAGGCGGCGACCGCCCTCGCCGAGCGGACGGGACTGGACCGGCGGACGATCCTGGTCGCCGGCTACGACGACGACGTGCCGATCTGGACGGGGATCGACATGTCCACGCAGAGGTACTGTCTCGTCTACGACGGGTCGATGCCCGACCCTCCGATGGCCTGCGATGACAGCATCATGCTCGCCGACGCGGACAGGACGCTCGTGCTCGACGTCGTGGGTGAGGGGAAGACGACCCGCTACGAGTACCGGTTCGGCTACGGTCAGCAGTACCTGACCGTGACGAAGGGCTGGGAGGGCGAGGATGCTGCAGGAGAGTGACTCTGCCGAGCTGCGCGCACTGCAGGTCAAAGCGTACGGCCGCGACGGTGGCCTGACCGAGGCCGAGGCGGCGAGGCTGAGAGAGCTCGAATCGCTGCGCGGCGAGCCTGGCAGGCCTGACCGGGTCGACCCTGGCCCGCGTGACCGGGTCGACGCGCCGGTCGGGCAGGGACCGGCCCACGAGCTGCCGACGTCGGAGAAGCCGTTCCGTGACGGTCAGGCACCCGTCGCCGACGCTTCCCCCAGCGCGCCCGGCGAACACGCGGACGACGGAAGTCAGTCCACCGAGACCGGAGGCCTCCGCGCGGCATTCCGTCAGCACTGGAAGGCGGTCGCCGCGGCATCTGCACTTCTGCTCGTGATCGGTCTCGGCACCGGCTGGGCGCTCTTCGGGCGTTCCGGCGATGCCGTCGCGTTGACTTCCGCGCAGCAGGAGCGGCGCGCGGAATTGCAGGCCGAGGGCGGGTTCGACCCGGGCAGTCTGCGCGCGATCGGACAGGACGAGGACGCCCTCGTCTGGTACGCGACGAAGGACGACGGCGAGACGGTGTGCCTGACGCTCGACGCCGCCGACAAGTCGTCGGATCAGTGCCAGCCCGCGGCCGATCTCGACAACGGGAACGGCATCGGCCTGAACGCGAGCGTCGCGGTGCCAGGGGAGGGGGACGAGGGCCTCGAGGAGATCTGGGCGTCCGCCGCGCGAGCGATGAACGGGGAGGTCGTCGGCATCATCCAGCGATGGCGTTCGGACGAGAACTCCTGGCTGTCGCAGTTCCAGGGCGACGAGCGGGAACGCGCCGAGCAGCTGGTCCAGGAGGGTTTCGAAGAGTTCTCCTTCTCGGTCGTCGGGTACTTCCGCGATGCCCCGGTCTGGCGCGCACAGCGCGTCGAGAGCGACGACATCCAGGACTGCCTCATCGTCGATGCCGTCCAGGCCGTCGAATGCCGCCCGGCGAGCGAGGGACAATCGTCGGCGGACGTCATCGAGGTCGCCGGAACCGTCGTGGACGAGGCCGGAGGGATGATCTCCGACTGGAGCGTGCGTCTCGCGTACACGTTGAACGGCATGCCCTACCTCGTGGTGTCCGGAGACAGCACGACGGCGACGGCTGAGCAGACGGTGAGGCCCGGTGAGACACTCGAGCTCGGCGGCGAATACCAGGATCCGATCCAGGTCGACATCCCGTCCGACGACTCCGAGGGCTAGGCGCCGGGGAGACGTCAGCCCGCTGCCGGCACCCGATCGGCGAGGATCGCTCGTCGCTGATCACCCACGCGAGTGAGGATCAGCGTCGCGGTCTGCTCGCCCCGCAGCGCCAGCTTCTTGCGGAAGGCCGCGGGGTCGATGTCCATGCCGCGCTTCTTGATCTCGAGGGATCCGATGTCGTTCGCCTTGAGGACTGCGCTGATCGCCTTCGGGTTCGCCGGCATCGTCTCGCGCACCCGGAACGACTGCACGAACGGACTGGTGACCGCGGCGTCAGAGGTGAGGTACGCGATGCGCTCGTCGAGCATTCCCGCGTCGAGGCTGCGCGCGACATCGCCGATCAGACGCGCCCGGATCACCGCCCCGTCCGGCTCGTGCAGGAACGCGCCGAGTTCCCGCACGGGCTCGTCGACGGCGTCGGCGCCTGCGGTGAGTTCATGTGAGCGCTCGCCGCGGATCACGAGGGCGGAACGGCGGATGCCGTCGCGGGCGAGTGCGCGCGTCCAGAGCACGAGCTCGACCACGCTGCCGTCTGCGCTCACCCACTGCGCCTCGGCGTCGACGGGAAGCGAATCGCGGTCGTGACCGGGACCGAGCTTGATGCCCGTCGATGTGCGCGAGGCCACATCGAAGGCCCAGTCCAGCGGCGGAGAGTAGTCATCGGACGAGACCCGGCGCGTCTCGCTGTGCCCGGCGGTGCGGCGGGCCGGATCCATCCAGATCGCCTGGTTCTCGTGGCCCTCGACGGGCACGTGCGCCTCGGCCGTGCCGTGGATCACCCTCGCGCTGTCTCCGAGAGGCGCCAGGTTGTACGCCGCGATCGCCGAGGTCACCTCGTCGGCGTCGACGGCGACGACGTCGAGCCCTGCACCGGCGAAGGCAAGAGAATCCCCGCCGATGCCGCAGCCGAGATCCGCGACCCGAGTGATGCCGGCGCGGCGCATCCGCTGGGCATGCCGGGCGGCCACGCCCAGCCGTGTCGCCTGCTCGAGTCCGGCCCGGGTGAACAGCATCCGGGCCGCGAAGTCGCCGAACTTGCCTTTCGCCTTGGTGCGAAGTCGTGCCTGTCCGACCACGGCCGAAACGAGCTCGGGCGAGTGGCCGGCCGCACGCAGCCGGGATACGATCCGAGCGACGTCGGCGACCTCGTCGACGGGGCCGAGTTCATCCAGCGCCTTCAGGCCCTCGGGGGTGAGCAGTGCGCGCAGCTCGGAGATCTCCACTGCCCCAGCTTAGGCGGCGGGCTGTTCGCCGCATTGGCACTCGCATTGCGTGAGTGCCAGCGGAACGCCTAGACTGGATTAGCACTCTCGGGTTGAGAGTGCGAAAAGTCTTCCTGTCAGCGTCAAGAAAGAAGAGGTAGACCGTGTCGGTTTCCATCAAGCCGCTCGAGGACCGCATCGTCATCAAGCAGGTCGAGGCCGAGCAGACCACCGCGAGTGGCCTGGTCATCCCCGACACCGCCAAGGAGAAGCCCCAGGAGGGCGAGGTCGTGGCCGTGGGCCCCGGCCGCATCGATGACAACGGCAACCGCGTTCCGCTCGACGTCGCCGTGGGCGACCGTGTGCTCTACAGCAAGTACGGCGGCACCGAGGTGAAGTTCGGCGCAGACGAGTACCTCGTCCTGTCGGCTCGCGACGTGCTCGCAGTCGTCGTCCGCTGAGACAACGTCTTCGGAAGGCCCGGATGCATCACGCATCCGGGCCTTCCTGCGTGTTCGGCCACCGGTGCATCGATTCCTGCCAATGTCCGGATGGCGGGTCTCGTGGGGCGGAGGCGGCGCGGCGACGGGCATAGGGTTGTGCGGTGACCCCGACGAACGCCGCCTCCCGAGCCACTCAGACGGCGGGAGTCGCGTACGCGGGGGGAGCGTATCTGCTCTGGGGCGTGCTGCCCCTCTACTTCCTGCTGCTCGTGCCCACCGGTCCGTGGGAAGTCGTCGCGTGGCGCGTGCTGCTGTCGTTCGTCTTCTGCCTGCTCCTCCTCACCGTGATGCGCGGCTGGGCCGCCTTCGGCGTCATCGTCCGACAGCCGAGGCTGCTGGGATGGACGGCTCTGGCGGGTGTCCTGATCTACGTCAACTGGCAGGTGTTCCTCATCGGAACCCTCTCCGGGAACATCGTGGAGACCAGCCTCGGCTACTTCATCAACCCGATCACCACCGTGCTGCTCGGGGTGTTCGTGCTCAAGGAGCGCATTCGCAGGCTCCAGTGGGCGGCGATCGGCATCGCGGCGGTCGCCGTGATCGTGATCGTCCTCTTCTACGGCGAGTTCCCGTGGATCGCCCTCTCGCTGACCGCCTCGTTCGGCGTCTACGGACTCATCAAGAAGAAGATCGGCCCCGCGGTCGATGCGGTCAGCGGACTCACGCTCGAGTCGTTCTGGCTGATCCCGATCGCCGTCGTGCAGCTGATCCTCGTCGCCGCCACCCCCGCCGGGATCACGATGGGCTCGCACGGTGCGTGGCATGCGGTGCTTCTCGCGTTCGCCGGTGTGGCCACGGCAGTGCCCCTGCTGCTCTTCGCCGCGGGCACCCGGCGCATCAACCTCACCGTCATCGGGATGATCCAGTTCATCACCCCCGTCATGCAGTTCATCATCGGCGCGGTCGTGCTCGGCGAGCCGATGCCGGCCGAGCGGTGGGCGGGCTTCATCATCGTCTGGGTCGCGATCCTCGTGTTCCTGATCGACCTGCTGCTCGCCGCGCGTCGCGGACGCCGGATCGATCAGCCGACACTCGTCTGAACTCCCGGTTCATCCGTCCGGAAACTCGGTGTCGGATCGTTAACGCACCGAAACATCGGCGACCCCTACGGGAAGCCTTTCAGTCCTAGTGTTAGAGCACCCGACCGTGGTCACAATCCACGGCCAGTCACGCAAGGGAGCATCATGACCTCATTCACGCGCTCGCGCAGCGCCAAGATTCTCGCCGGAGTCGCGCTGCTGAGCGTCTCGGCGATCGTCGTCGCAGGCTGCAGCGGCACGCCCTCTGAGGAGCCGTCCGACGGTGGCGGCGGCGGCGGATCGTCGGCCGACCTCACGCTCGAGCTCGGCTCGCTGCTGCCGCAGACCGGTTCGCTGTCGTTCCTCGGCCCGCCCATGGAATCCGGCGTCGGCCTCGCGGTCAAGGAGGTCAACGATGCTGCTGCCGGCGTCACGATCAACCTGACGGCTGAAGACGAAGGCGACACCGACACCAAGGCCTACGAGACGTCGATCAGCAAGCTCCAGGGCGCGGGCGTCACCGCCATCGTCGGTGCCGCGGCGTCGGGCGTCTCCCGCCTGATCCTCGACGGAAACGTCAGCGCCGGCATCCTGCAGATCTCGGCCTCGAACACCGGCCCGGACTTCACCGACTGGGACGACAACGGTCTCTACTTCCGCACCGCGCCCAGCGACCTTCTGCAGGGTGAGGTCCTCGGCAACCTGATCGCCGAAGACGGACACAAGACCCTCGGCGTGATCTACCAGAACGACGCCTACGGAACCGGACTGTTCGACAACATCAAGTCGACGTTCGAGAACGCGGGTGGCGAGGTCGTCGCTGACGCGTCGTACAACGTCGGTGACGGTCAGTTCGACGCACAGGTCGAGACGATCAAGGCTCAGAACCCCGACGCCGTCGCGATCGTGTCGTTCGACCAGTTCAAGACCATCGCCCCGCTGCTGGTCAACGCCGGCATCTCGCCCGACAAGTTCTACCTCGTCGACGGAAACCTGTCGGACTACGGCTCCTCGCCCGACACGAACTTCCCGTTCTCGCTCGAGGGCGCACAGGGCACGAAGCCGGGACCGGCGCTCGAGGACGACTTCACCGACCGTCTGCAGACGTTCTGGACCGGTGAGGGCAACCCCGAGGTCAACGACTTCACCTACGCAGCCGAGGCCTACGACGCGGTCGTGCTCGTCGCACTCGCGTCTCTCGCCGCCGGTTCGACCGAGGGCGCGGACATCGCTGCGAAGATGGCCGAGGTCTCGGGCGGCAGCGGAGACGGTGAGAAGTGCACCAGCTTCGAGGACTGCGCGGCGATCATCAACGACGGTGGAACCGCCGACTACGACGGCTACTCCGGCGAGATCACGTTCGATGAGAACGGCGACCCGCAGGGTGCGTCGATCGGCACGTACGAGTACGGCGCCGACAACCTGATCTCCCGCACCAACTGATCACGAGCGAAGGCCCCGGATCCTCGATCCGGGGCCTTCGTCGTGTGCGTGCCCGCTGCGCGGGGGGACAGAAGAGGGGCGGATGCGAGTCGCATCCGCCCCTCTGTCGTGGGAGCCCTCAGGCGGCGTCGGTGCCGAGAGTTCCGAGGTAGAGACCGATGACCTTCGGATCGTTCAGCAGGTCGCGTCCGGTGCCCTCGTACGCGTCCTTGCCCTGGTCGAGCACGTAGCCGCGGTCGCAGATCTGCAGGCAGCGCCGCGCGTTCTGCTCGACCATGATCGTCGTCACGCCCGCCTTGTTGATGTCGGAGACGCGGATGAACGCATCGTCCTGACGCACGGGGGAGAGGCCGGCGGAGGGCTCGTCGAGAAGCAGCACCGACGGATCCATCATGAGTGCCCTCGACATCGCCACCATCTGCCGCTCGCCGCCCGAGAGCGAACCGGCGCGCTGCTTGAGGCGCTTGCCGAGCTCGGCGAAGATGCCGGTGACGAACTCGAGTCGCTCGGCGTAGATCTTGGGGTTCTGATACAGCCCCATCTGCAGGTTCTCCTCGATGGAGAGCGAGGGGAACACATTGTTCGTCTGCGGCACGAAGGCGACGCCCCGCTTGACGAGCTTGTCGGCCTTCAACCCGATGATGCTCTCTCCGTTCACGGTGATCTCGCCGCTGCGGACGTTCACCATCCCGAAGATCGCCTTCAGCAGGGTCGACTTGCCGGCGCCGTTGGGGCCGATGATGCCGATCAGCTCGCCCTGTCGGGCGACGAGGTTGGCGCCGTTGAGGATGTTCACACCGGGCAGGTAGCCCGCGTGCACGTCCTTCAGCTCGACGACGATGTCGTCCGTTCGCGGTGCCGCAGCGGAGGTCTCGGCGCTCATGCGTTGTCCTTCTGGTCGTGATCCGGCGTGCTCGTCGCTTCGAGCTCCGCCTCGGCTTCTGCTTCGATCTGCTCGCGGAGCTTGGCGGCGGTGGCGTTCTCGATCACGGGGATGCGACCGGTCACGGCACCGAGATCGAGGTCCTGGTGGGCGCCGAGATAGGCGTCGACCACGGCCGGGTCCTCCATGACCTCGTCGGGCGGGCCCTCGGCGACGACCTTGCCCTCGGCCATGACCACGACCCAGTCGGCGATGTGGCGGACCATGTGCATGTCGTGCTCGACGAACAGCACCGTCATGCCCAGGCCCTTGAGGTCGAGGATGTGATCGAGGAGCGACTGGGTCAGCGCCGGATTGACGCCGGCCATCGGCTCGTCGAGCATCACCAGGGTCGGATCGCTCATGAGCGCTCGCGCCATCTCGAGGAGCTTGCGCTGGCCGCCCGAGAGCGCCGCGGCGAAGTCCTTCTCCTTGGCGTCGAGCTTGAAGCGGGCCAGCAGCTCGCGGGCCTTGACCTCGATTTCCTGATCCTGCTTGCGCCACAGGAACGGGAACAGGCTCGACCAGAAGCCCTCGCCGCGCTGTCCCGGAGCACCGAGCTTCATGTTCTCGAGCACGGTGAGCAGCGACAGCGACTTGGTCAGCTGGAACGTGCGCACCTGTCCCATGCGCGCCACCTTGAAGGAGGGGACGCCCGAGAGGCTCGTGCCGTCGAACGACCAGGTCCCGCTGTTCGGCTTGTCGAAACCGCAGAGCAGGTTGAACAGGGTCGTCTTCCCTGCTCCGTTCGGGCCGATCAGAGCGGTGATGGCGCCGCGAGGGATCTCGACGTGGTCGACGTCGACGGCCGTCAGACCGCCGAAGCGCCGCTGCACGGCATCCGCGATCAGGATGGGATCGACCTTCGGCACGCCGGGGGCCGCAGGGCCCTTGGCGAGTCCGGTGGTCTTCGGTCGGCGGATGCTCCCGGTCGCGGGCGCCGTCTGGGCGCTCTCGTCGGGGGTCAGTTCATTTGACAAAGGTCATCTCCCTCTTGTCTCCGAGGATGCCCTGAGGTCGGAAGATCACGAGCAGCATCAGGGCGATGCCGACGAAGATGAACACCAGGGTCGAGGCCTGGCTGTCGGACATGGGCAGGATTCCGGACCGCGCCATCGCCGGGAGCAGGTTCGCCATGAAAGCGAAGACGACCCAGAAGAGGATGGCCCCGAGTGTCGGGCCGAACACGGTGGCCGCGCCGCCCAGCAGCAGGATCGTCCACAGGAAGAACGTGAGCGAGGTCGTGTAGCTGCCCGGCACGACAGCCGAGGGGAGGACGAAGACGATTCCTCCGGCTGCGCCGATCACGCCACCGACGACGAGCGCCTGCATCTTGTAGGCGAAGACGTTCTTGCCGAGCGAGCGCACGGCATCCTCATCCTCGCGGATTCCCTTGAGGACGCGCCCCCACGGGCTGCGCATGAGCGACCAGACCAGCAGGATGGCGACGAGCAGCACGATGAGTCCGAACACCCGGTTCCACAGGTCGTTCGCGCTGTAGGTCCACGGTCCGAAGCCGTAGGTGCCCGGCGGGAATGGATTGGCGTCGCGGAACCCGCCGTTGAACTGCGCGAGACCGTCGGCCGAGTTGGTGTACTCGTCGAAGATCTGGGTGGTGAAGAGCAGTCGTACGATCTCACCCGCGGCGATCGTCGCGATGGCGAGGTAGTCGGCGCGGAGCCGCAGCGTCGGGATGCCGAGGAGGACTGCGAAGAACGCGCCCCCCAGGAGACCGATGAGCATGCCGACCCACCAGGGGAGCCCGAAGGTCAGCACGGAGATCGCGTAGCCGTATCCGCCGACCGCCATGAAGGCGGCCATGCCGAAGTTGAGCAGGCCCGCATAGCCGAAGTGCACGGCCAGACCGGTCGCCGCCAGCGCGTAGGCGAGGGTGACGGGGCTGAACAGATAGACGGCTGTGTTCGAGAAGATGCTTCCGAAGTCCATGGCGATCAGCCCAACCTTTCCCTGCGTCCCAGCAGGCCCTGAGGTCTGACGAGGAGGATCACGATGAGCACGACCAGGGCGCTCGCATACTTCAGATCCGAGGGGATCCAGAGGGTGGAGACCTCGACCGCGATGCCGACGATGAGGGAGCCGACGAGCGCACCGAACGCCGTGCCGAGCCCGCCGAGGGTGATGGCGGCGAAGATGAGCAACAGCATCTGCATGCCCATGTCCCACTTCACGCCGGGGCGGAAGTAGGCCCAGAGGATGCCGGAGATGGCGGCGAGCGTGCCGGACAGGATCCAGACGTAGCGCACGACCTTGTCGACGTCGATGCCGGATGCTGCGGCGAGCTGCGGGTTGTCGGAGATGGCGCGGGTCGCCTTGCCGATGCGGGTGCGGGTGAGGAAGAACGCGACGCCCACGATCACGACGATGCTGACCACGATGCCGATCAGGTCGATGTAGGACAGCGAGATCGGACCGAACCGGAACGGCTCGGGGCTGGCCCCGGGGAGCTGGCGAGTGCCACCACCGATCATGTACTGGAACGCATAGCGCAGGGCGAGAGACAGACCGATGCTGACGATCATCAGCTGCACGACACCGAGGCCTCGTCGTCGCAGCGGACGCCAGATGCCGGCATCCAGGGCCCAGCCGAAGAGACCGCCCCCGATCACGGCGGCGATGATGCCGAGCCACAGCGGCAGATGCCAGAAGCTCGTCGTCACGAGGGCGACCAGGCCGCCCCAGGTGACCATCTCGGCGTGAGCGAAGTTCGACAGCCGCGTCGTGCCGTAGATGAGCGCCGCGCCCATGGAGGCGAGCGCCAGCAGCAGACCGAAGTTCAGGCCGCCCACGAGACGTGAGAGGAGCTGGTCGATGAAGGACGTCGTCATCCTCTCGCCCTCACCGAGGAAGAGGTTGAGGATCTTCGTGCCGGTCAGGCCGAACTCGACCTCGAACGACGCCGTCGTGCCGGCGATGGGCTGAGTGCCCTCGGGCAGCTGCGCCGCATCGACGATCACGCCGTCGGGGAGGGTCTCCTCGTCGACGGTGAGCGTGTACGTGTCCTTCTCGGGCACGTACAGGCGCCACTTGCCCTCGGCGTCGGTCTCGGTCTCGCCTTCGAAGCCGCCGCCCTCGATCGTCATCACGACGCCTTCGACGGGGTCGTCATCGAAGGTGATGACACCGGCGAAGTAGAAGTCTGTGATCTCCTGGCCGTCGTCCGTTTCTTCGGCGGAAGCCGCAGCCGGAGGCTGCAACCACAGGAAAGCGATGGCGAGGAGCGACGCGAGCAGGATGATGACCCACCGCATTCCGCTTCGATTCGCCGAGATCGTCGGACGCACAGAACCTCCAGCCCAGTACACAGGCCATGACGGAGTTGTTCATCGGCCCTGATGTACGACGGTATGAGCGTAATGTGTCGGCTCTGTTTCGACCAAGGCACGATCTGCTCACGGTGAGAACGATCCCATCACGAAGTTGCGAAATACCGATAGGTCACCCGGGGCGTCCTGCGCGCGATGTCAGCGGGCGCAGGGAATTTCCTCAGCCGCTCCGCACTTAGAATTGGTACACCCTCGCCCCAGATCGCGCCCGCAGGAGGACTATCCATGGACCAGCACGACCCCTTCGGCTTCGTCGGACTCACGTACGACGATGTGCTGCTCCTTCCCGGGCACACCGACGTCATCCCCAGCGAGGCAGACACCTCGTCGCGGATCACTCGCCGTATCTCGGTCGCGACTCCGCTGCTCTCCAGCGCCATGGACACGGTCACCGAATCCCGCATGGCCATCGCGATGGCGCGAGAGGGCGGCATCGGCATCCTGCACCGCAACCTCTCCATCGCCGATCAGGCGGCCCACGTCGACCGCGTCAAGCGCAGCGAGTCGGGCATGATCACCGACCCGATCACGACGTCGCCCGACGCGACCGTCGAAGAGGTCGACGCGCTCTGCGCCAAGTACCGCATCTCCGGTCTGCCGGTCGTCGACCCCGACGGCCGCCTCGTCGGCATCATCACCAACCGCGACATGCGCTTCGTCTCGGGCTTCGAGCGTCAGACCACCTTCGTGAAGGACGTCATGACGTCGGAGGGTCTCGTCACCGCACCGGTGGGCGTCGCCGCCGGCGAGGTCATCGCCCTGTTCGCGCATCACCGTGTCGAGAAGCTGCCGCTCATCGATGAGGACGGCAAGCTGGCCGGTCTCATCACCATCAAGGACTTCGACAAGAGCGAGAAGTACCCGCTCGCCACGAAGGACGACCAGGGTCGTCTGCGTGTCGGCGCGGCCATCGGCTTCTTCGGCGATGCCTGGGAGCGCGCAGAGGCGCTGCGCGACGCCGGAGTCGACGTCCTCGTCGTCGACACGGCCAACGGCCAGTCACAGGGCGTGATCGACCTCGTCACGCGGCTCAAGGCGGACGAGAGCTTCGCGCACATCGACGTCATCGGCGGCAACGTCGCCACCCGCGAGGGCGCTCAGGCGCTCATCGACGCAGGTGTCGACGCGGTCAAGGTGGGTGTGGGGCCAGGCTCCATCTGCACGACGCGCGTCGTCGCCGGCGTCGGCGTGCCCCAGGTCACGGCCGTCTACGAGGCGTCGCTCGCCGCACGTCCGGCCGGCGTCCCTGTGATCGCCGACGGCGGTCTGCAGTACTCCGGCGACATCGCCAAGGCGCTCGTCGCGGGTGCTGACGCCGTGATGCTCGGCTCGCTGCTCGCCGGCACCGACGAGTCGCCGGGCGAGATCGTCTTCCAGTCGGGCAAGCAGTTCAAGCAGTACCGCGGCATGGGCTCCCTCGGGGCCATGCAGACCCGCGGCAAGCAGACCTCGTACTCGAAGGACCGCTACTTCCAGGCCGACGTGCCCAGCGACGACAAGCTGATCCCCGAGGGCATCGAGGGCCAGGTGCCGTATCGCGGCCCCGTGTCGGCCGTCGCGTATCAGCTGGTCGGCGGACTGCGGCAGTCGATGTTCTACGTCGGAGCCCGCACCATCGAAGAGCTCAAGCAGCGCGGCAAGTTCGTGCGCATCACCGCGGCGGGTCTCAAGGAGTCGCACCCGCACGACGTGCAGATCGTGGTCGAGGCGCCGAACTACAAGCGCTGAGACGAATCGAGAAGGGGCCGGATGCGATCGCATCCGGCCCCTTTCTCGTTCGGCCGCGAACTCAGCTGCAGGTGTAGGTGACTCCGCCGACCTGCCACACGCCCGGACCGAGGTCGGCGCACATCGCGAACAGGTTCGCGAAGACGCTCACGAGCACGATGATGCCGATGATCCAGATCACGGTGATGACGGCGCCGACCGCGATTCCCGCGATGGCGAGGCCGCGCGGTGCCCCGGCCCTGCCGAGCCTGACGGCGGCGACGATGCTCAGGATCAGTCCGAGCGGAGCGATGACGAAGGCCAGGACGAGTCCCGCGACCGCCAGCCCCTGCCCGGCGGGGGAGGTGTACGGCGTGGGCTGTCCCGGGCCGGCCACCGGGTAGGCGGCAGGATCCACGGCGGCATCCGCCGGTCGCGCTCCGTCCCACGCGGGAGGGCTGTACTGCGGGTCTTCGGGCCGCGTCGAGTCGGTCATGGTCGCTCCGTTTCGAGAGGGGCGGCCGTCCGCAGACCGCTTTCATCCTCGAGAGTACTGAGGGAGCAGCCGTGGCCGCCATCGCGGCGGTCTGTTGATATGCCAGTATTTAGAGACACCCGCTCGACTTCCCCTCGAGCTCCCGGCGCGAAGGGCGCAGGGAGTGCTACGCCGGCCGCTGACCGGCAGGGGACTTCCCCACTGAGAGCTGCAGATATGCCCCAGGATGCTCCCCGCGTCCTCGTCGTCGACGACGACCCAGACGTCGCCCTGCTCGTCAAGACCGTGCTCGAGAGGCGGGCCGGCTGCGAGGTCGTGGTCGCTCACGATGGCGAGTCCGCCGTCGCGCGGCTCGAGACCTTCACGCCGGACGTGGTCGTCACGGACATCGAGATGCCCGGACTCGACGGGCTGGAGCTGCTCGCGCAGCTGCGTCGGAACGACCCGCTCCTGCCGGTGGTCGTCATGACCGCGCACGTCTCGGTCGAGTACGCCGTCTCGGCTCTGCGCGCGCAGGCCGACGAGTTCCTCACCAAGCCGCTCGACAACGTGAAGCTCGTCGAGGCGGTCACCCGGCTCGTGACGGAGGGCCGCACGCGCCGCGAGGCCAACCGCACCAAAGAGGTGGTGCTCGCCATCGGCGCGCACCCCGACGATGTCGAGATCGGCGTCGGAGGACTCCTCGCCGCGCACTCCCAGGCGGGCGACTCGATCACGATCCTCACCCTCTCGCGCGGTGCGCGCGGGGGAGACGCTGACAGCAGGCAGCACGAATCGCTCGCCTCGGCGGAGATGCTCGGTGCGCGACTGTTCGTCAAAGACCTCATCGACACCGAGATCTCCGGCGGCGGAGCCACGGTCCGGTTGATCGAGGAGGTCGTGCAGGAGGTCCAGCCGACGATCGTCTACACGCACTCGTCGAACGATCGGCACCAGGATCACCGAGCGGTGAGCGAGGCGACGATCGCCGCGACCCGGCGGGTCGGAACGGTCGCCTGCTACCAGAGCCCCTCGGCGACGATCGACTTCCGCCCGACGCGTTTCGTCCGCATCGACCAGTACATCGGTCAGAAGCTGCGGCTGCTCGAATGCTTCGGCTCGCAGACGGCGACCCGGGACTACCTCGAACCCGAGTTCGTGACGGCCACCGCTCGCTACTGGTCGCGCTTCGGCGGAGGATCGGCGGTCGAGCCGCTCGAGGTCGTCCGTGAGACCGCCGAGTTCATCGGCGCCCACGAACTCACACGACGGGAGAGCTGATGAGCGCGCGCGTACTGGTGACGGGCGCCGGTGGCCCGGCGGGCGTCGCCGTCATCCGCTCGCTGCTTCGTCGTGAAGACCTCGAGGTCTTCGCCGCGGACATGGACGGCTGGGCGAGCGGCATCTACCTCGTGCCGCCGACGCACCGCCGTCTCGTGCCGCCGGGGCGCGATGTCGACTTCGTCTCGGCGATAGCCCGCATGGTCGAGGATGACCGGCTCGATCTCGTGATCTCCACCGTCGATGTCGAGCTGATCGCGCTCGCCGGCAGGCGCGAGGAGCTGGCTCCGGCTGTGCTCGCCGCGCCCTCGCAGGACACGCTCGCCGTCGCCCTCGACAAGCTGCTGCTCGCCGAGCGGTGCGAGTCGACCGGTCTCACGCCGCGTACTGTCCTCGCGGGCCCCGATGCGCTGGCGGTCGATTGGGAGTTCCCCGTCTTCGCCAAGCCTCGTCAGGGAGCCGGCAGCCGCGGCGTACGGCTCGTCCCCGACCGGGCGGCGCTCGAAGCGCTGCCGCAGGACGAAGGACTCATCGTGCAGGACTTCCTCCCGGGCGAGGAGTACTCGGTCGATGTGATCGCAGATGCCTCCGGCTCGGTCGTCGCGGCGGTGCCGCGGACCCGAGCCAGGGTCGACTCCGGTGTGGCCATCGCGGGGCGCACGGTGCACGACGACGAACTCGAGAACGCGGCGGCATCCATCGCCCGGGCGATCGGACTCGTCGGCGTCGCCAACGTCCAGCTCCGGCGCGACCGCGACGGCCGAGCGGTGCTCCTCGAGGTGAATCCCCGATTCCCTGGCGCGCTTCCGCTCACGATCGCCGCGGGAGTAGACATCCCCTCGCTCGTCGCCGACCTGTTCCTGGGCCGCGGGATCCCGTCGACGGTCGCCTTCCGCGAGATCGCGTCGGTGCGCTTCCTCGAGGACGTGATCGTCGAGGTCGACGAGATCCTCGTCTCCGCGCACGCGGGACATCAGGAGGAACTGTGAGTCACGCGCTGCTGCGAGGCGACCACCACGTGCATTCGACGTTCTCGGATGACGCGGTCTCCACTCTCGCCGAGAACGTCGCCGCGGCATCCGCTGCCGGTCTCACGACCGTGCGCCTGGTCGACCACGTGCGGCAGTCGACGCCCTGGGTGCCCGAGTACCTCGCGGCAGTGAGGGCGCTGCGCGTGCCCGAGGGTCTGACGGTACTGACGGGAGTCGAGGCGAAGATCCTCGATGCCTCGGGAGAACTGGACATCCCCGAGCTGCCGAGCGGGATCGATCGCATCCTGATCGCCGACCACCAGTTCCCCGGAATCGACGGACCCCTCGGTCCGAGCGCCGTCCGCGAACGGCTCGACGCCGGCTGGGCCGCCGAGGACGCGCTCGATCAGCTCGTGTCGGCACTGATCGCGGCGATGCGACGTCACCCCGGCAATCAGCTCGCCCACTGCTTCTCGATCCTGCCCAAGATCGGTCTCTCCGAAGCGGAACTCGGTGCCGATCGCGTCACCGCGTGGGCGACGACGGCGGCCGAGACCGACACGCAGGTCGAGGTGAACGAGAAGTGGGGCTGCCCCGGCATCCCCCTGCTCGACGCGCTGCGCAGCGCCGGCGCCGAGATCGTCGCGTCCACGGACAGCCACATCGCGTCCGACGTCGGACGCTACGCGCGCGTGACAGAGATCCTCGACCGATGGAGGGCGAGCTGATGGCCGAACTGAACTGGGTCGAGACCGTCGTCGTCGTCATCCTTCTGCTCTGCGTGCTGGTCGGCACCCTGCCGGTGATCAACACCGGGCTGCAGTTCCTCGCCCTGCCCGTGCACGCGTTCCGCAACCACTACGGCAAGGCGGCACCGTACCATCCCCGCGTCGCGGTGCTGATCCCGGCGTGGAACGAGGGCCTCGTGCTCGGCCAGGCGATCGAACGCCTGATGCAGCTCGAGTACCCGGCCGACCGCCTGCGCATCTTCGTCATCGACGATGCATCGACCGATGACACCCCCGAGGTGGTCGCTGCGAAGGCGGCGGCATTCCCCGGACGGGTCGTGCATCTGCGCCGGGACAAGGGTGGCGAGGGCAAGGCGCACACGCTCAACCACGGACTCGACATCGTGCTCGCGGACGAGTGGACCGAAGCGGTGCTGATCATGGACGCCGATGTGATCTTCGCCCGGGATTCGCTGCGCAAGATGAGCCGGCATCTCGCCGATGAGAAGGTCGGCGCCGTCACCGCGTATATCGCCGAGGGCAGTCGCGACCGCAACTACCTCACCCGGTTCATCGCGATCGAGTACGTCATCGGGCAGCTCTCGGCCCGGCGGACGCAGAACGTCGGGGGAGCGATCGCGTGCCTCGCCGGAGGTGCGCAGCTGCATTCACGCGCGAATCTCGAGGCGATCGGCGGCCGGATCCCGACGGGAACGCTCGCCGAGGACACCATGACGACCTTCGAAGGGCAGCTGGCAGGGCGCAGGATGGTGTTCGAGCCGCACGCGGTCGTGCTGGCCGAAGAGCCGCGCACGATCGACAGTCTGTGGAAGCAGCGCCTCCGGTGGGCCCGCGGCAATGTGCAGCTGACGTCGATCTACCGGCATCTGTGGTTCCGCCCGAGCCGAGTGCACAACCTCGGCAGCTTCGCCTTCGGGCTCGCGTGGTTCACCATCCTGCTGCTGCCGGCCTTCATGATCCTCGCAGCCACCGCGCTGCTCGTGCTGCTCGTCCTGCACAGCGACATCGCCGAGTTCGTGTTCCGATTCATGTGGATCGCCGCCGCGTGCATCTATCTGTTCTCGATGCTCTACGCCGTGCAGCTCGATGGGCGGATCGGCCGACAGTCGTGGCGTGAGGCGCTGATGTTCCCCGGGCTCGGCGCCCTCATCCTGATGGCGATCGCCCTGTTCCCCTGGCTGTTCGAATCGGGCCTGAACGACCTCGGGCTCGCGCTCACCGACGAGACGCGGTTGATGTGGGCTGTCGTCTTCTACCTCTGGGGACCGATCTCGATGCTCGGGATCTGGCTCGCCCGTGTCGTCGAGCCGCTGCCGGCAGGACGGTTCTTCGCCGGGCTGCTGCTCTACGTCTGCGGGTACGGCTCGCTGCTCTGCGCCATCACGGTGGACTCCTACATCAAAGAGTGGCGCCACGCCGACGCCGCATGGATCAAGACCGAGAAGATCGGACGGGTCGACTCATGACCGAAGCACCTTCGAGAAGCGCCGAGGAGGAGGAGATCGCCGCCGACGCCCGTCGGGAGAAGCTCCTGATCCCGCAGGCCCTCCTCGCCCTGGGCGTCGTCGTCGTCATCGTGATCGTGCGAGAGCTGTTCCTGCGATGACCGCGCGGCCGCTGGCCCTCGTGGTCGAGGACAGCGCAGACCAGACGGCGCTCCTGAAGCGCTATCTCGACCGCGAGGGCTTCGACGTGTTCGCCGCGGTGGACGCCGAATCGGCGATCGCCGCATTCTCGACGATCTCACCGGTCGTCGCCGTGCTCGACCTGCTGCTGCCCGGCATCAGCGGCTCGGAGCTGGCGAGACTCATCAAGACCCGCTTCCCGGAGTGCTTCCTGATCGTGAGTTCCGTGCTCGACGTCGCCGACTACCCCGACGCCGACGCGGCACTGCCCAAGCCGATCATCGGGGCCGAACTGCGGGCACTCCTCAGAGAAGTGGCACGATGACTCCGACCAGCACCGTCCAGCAGACGATGGAGCGCAGCTGGCGCCGGTACTTCGACAATCCGACGCCGCTGATGAAGCAGGGTCCCACGGCGATCGCCGTCGCGGTCGCCTCCGTCCTCATGTTCACGATCCCCGGCATCCCGGTGACCGACAGCGGCGTCGCGATCTTCGGCCTCGCCACCATCGCGGTGGTGACGGCACTCGCGGCCGTGCTCTCGGTACGCGGGGTGTACGACGGCTGGGTCGTGATGCTCATTCCGATGATCGACATCCTCGGATTGGGTGCGATCAGGGCGGGTACCGGCGGGCCGGCATCCCTCTTCTCCTCGTTCGTGCTCCTCCCGGTCATCTGGATCGCCGCAGCCCCCGGGCGGCGCCAGGTCGTGATCGTCGGTGTGTTCTCATCGATCGCGCTGCTCATGCCGAACATCATCGATCCGCCGGAAGACCCCGTGGCCTGGCTTCGCGGTGTCATCGGCCCGCTGGTGTTCGCCACCGTCGGCGCGATCGTGAACGAGCTCTCCCGACTGCAGAGACTGCGCACGGCCCAGGCCGAGGCGCATGTCGTCGAGCGCACGGCCGCTCTCGCCGCCAACGAGGCGATGCTCGAGCAGCTGAAGTCGAGCGAGCAGCAGTACCGCGCGCTCTCCGAGTCCTTCACGAGCCTGTGGAACTCCATCACCGGCCAGGCGGTCATCGCCACCGACAACTGCGGGGTGATCACGGCATGGAATCCGGGTGCGGTGCGCCTGCTCGGCATGGCGGTGCCGGACGCGCTCGCCGGCGTTCCGGTCGACCGGTTCTTCCCCCCGCACGCTCTCGCCCCGTTCGCGACCGAGGCCGCCGCCCACGCTGACGACGGGCTCCACCCCGGCCTGCGTGCGCTGTTCGACGATGCCGACGCCGGTCTGCCGGTGGACTCGCACATCGACGTGGCGACCGTCGGCGGATCGACGGTTCCCGCGCGCGTCACCGTCACTCCGTACCAGGACTCCGACGGCTCCCGACACGGTTACCTGCTGGTGATCACCGACGAGACCAGGGCGGTGGAGGTCGCGCGCATGAAGGACGAGTTCGTCGGCATGATCTCGCACGAGCTGCGGACACCGCTCAGCGCCATCATCGGCTTCCTCGACCTGCTGCAGAACGATCCCGCGCAGCCTCTGACGACCGACCAGCAGGAGTTCGTCGACATCATCGAGCGCAACGCCCAGCGCCTGCTCAACCTCGTCGGGGACCTGCTGTTCACCGCCCAGGTGGAATCGGGCCGCTTCCCGCTCGAGCGCCGAGACGCCGACGTCACCGAGCTGGTGCGCAGCGCCGTCGCATCGTCCGGCCCGCACGCACAGCGCGAGGGCATCGAGATCGTGGCCGAGATCCCGCCGACTCCCGTCGTGCTCTCGCTCGACTCGGGACGTATCGGCCAGGCCCTCGACAACCTGCTCTCGAATGCGATCAAGTTCACCGCTGCGGGCGGGCGGGTCACCGCGGGCGTGCGTCTCGTCGACGGAGGCGTCGAGCTCTCCGTGCGCGACACCGGTGTGGGCATCCCCGAAGACGAGCAGGGCATGCTGTTCACCCGATTCTTCCGCGCGTCGACAGCGACCCGCAACGCCGTGCCCGGCGTCGGCCTGGGCCTCACGATCACCCGGGCGATCGTGCTCGCCCACGGCGGCACGATGGACGTGACGAGCAGAGAGGGCGTCGGCACCGAGTTCCGGATGCTGCTCCCGGCGGCGCCGCGCACCGAGGCGATCCAGGTGGTCGGCCGCACTCGCTGACCGGTCGGCCCGATTGCTGATAGCCTGGTCGGCTCGCCACGCGGGCGGAAGGACGGCCACGCACGGTGGGATACATAGATGTTGCGGGGGTCTCGCTGACCCTTCCCGACGGCAGACCGCTGTTGGACGAGACGAGCTTTCGCGTCGGAGCCGGGTCGACGAGTGCCCTCATCGGGCCCAACGGGGCCGGCAAGACGACGCTGCTCCGCATCATCCGAGGCGACCAGCCCGCCGATGACGGCGTCGTGACGATCGACGGCGGCCTCGGCGTGATGGACCAGTTCGTCGGCCACGGCGAGTCCGGTCAGACCGTTCACGAGCTGCTGGTGCGGGTCGCACCCCATCGCATCCGGCAGGCGGCGCAGGCTCTCGAGGCTGCGGAGGACGCGCTGATCGAGCGCGATGAGCACGACACGCAGATGGCATATGCGACGGCGATCGCGGAGTACGCGGATGCCGGCGGCTACGAGCACGAGACGGTCTGGGACCAGTGCACGGTCGCCGCGTTGGGAGTGCCCTTCGAGCGTGCCCGCTTCCGCGATCTCACGACGCTGTCGGGTGGCGAGCAGAAGCGACTCGCTCTGGAGGCGCTGCTGCGCGGACCCGACGAGGTGCTGCTGCTCGACGAGCCGGACAACTATCTGGACGTTCCCACCAAGCGCTGGCTCGAGGAGCAGCTCCGGCAGACGCCGAAGACCGTGCTGCTGGTGTCGCACGACCGGGAGCTGCTGGCCCGTGCGGTCGATCGGCTGATCACCCTCGAGCCCGGCGGCGCGGGGGCCTCGGCGTGGGTGCACGGCGGCGGATTCGCGACCTACCACCAGGCGCGCAGCGACCGCATGGACAGACTCGACGAGCTGCGCCGCCGGTGGGACGAGCAGCACGAGAAGCTGCGGACCCTCGTCGCGAACCTCAAGGTGAAGGCGTCGGCGAACGACGGATTCGCGTCGCGGTACCAGGCGGCGCAGACGCGACTGCGCAAATTCGAGGAGGCCGGACCGCCGGAGGAGCGACCCCCGGCTCAGGATTTCGACATGAGGCTGCGAGGGTCACGCACGGGCAAACGCGCGGTGGTCGCACACGGGCTCGAGCTCTCCGGGCTGATGAGGCCGTTCGACGCCGAGGTCTGGTACGGCGATCGGGTCGCCGTGCTCGGGTCGAACGGATCGGGGAAGTCGCACTTCCTCCGCCTCCTCGCACGCGGGGGCAGCGATCCGGACCCGACGCTGGGTCACGTGACGTCCACCGGGGAGCAGCTCGCGACGGTCGATCACCGTGGGCAGGCCGTGCTGGGAGCGCGCGTCGTGCCGGGGCTGTTCGCGCAGACGCATGCGCATCCCGAGTTCGTCGGCCGAACGCTGCTCGAGATCCTCCACAGGGGAGACGAACGACGGGCCGGCATGCCGCGGGATGCCGCGAGCTCGGCGCTCGACCGGTACGGACTCGTGCGGCAGGCGCAGCAGACCTTCGAATCGCTGTCGGGCGGCCAGCAGGCCCGGTTCCAGGTGCTGCTGCTCGAGCTCTCCGGTGCGACGCTGCTGCTGCTCGACGAGCCGACGGACAACCTGGACATCGAGTCGGCCGAGGCGCTCGAAGACGCTCTGCGTCGTTTCGAGGGGACCGTGCTCGCGGTCACGCATGATCGCTGGTTCGCCCGCTCGTTCGACCGGTTCCTCGTGTTCGGCTCCGACGGCGAGGTGTACGAAGCCGATGCCCCCGTGTGGGACGAGCGCCGCGTGGTGCGAGCCCGCTGAGTTCAGCGCAGTCGGAACGGCTCCGCCGCGAGAGCGGAGGGATCGAGGGCCAGATCGGCGAGGGTCGCGCCCACGCCAGGGGCGAACTTGAAGCCGTGGCCGGAGAAGCCGGCGCCGACGACGATCCGCCCCGATCGGTCGAGCACGAAGGCGCTGTCATAGGTCGAGGTGTAGGTGCAGCTGATCGGCTCCGCGGATGCCGGGTCGAGGCCCGGCATCCACTCGCCCACATAGTCGGCGAGAGCCTGCGCGTGCGTCACCGCGTGCGGGCGGGCATCCGGGTCGACGACGTCGCCCACGCGATGGAACCCGACCTTGACGCCCTCGCCGGGCGTCGGCATCCCGTAGACCGTCGCCGGGTAGCGGCCGGGATCGACGTAGTGATTGAACGAGGGCCATACCGAGTCGGCGGCGGGGCGGAAGTGCGCGGGGAACTCCTCGGTGACCTCCAGGCGCGGCAGCGGGATGCCGGGAAGCATCCGCTCGGTCCAGGCGCCGGCCGCGACGACGACGACGTCTGCCCGCACGCGGGCGTCAGGCAGCACGATGTCGACGCCCTCGTCGGTCTCGTCGATCCGCGTCACGGGGGTCTCCCAGCGCACCTCGCCTCCCGCGGCGACGATCCGTCGCTCGAACTCGCCCAGCGCGGCGGATGCGCGGGCGACGCCCGCGTCGCGGGAGAAGAGCACATCGTCGCCGAAGCGCATGCCCGACCATCGCGACGATGCCTCGTGCGCCGTCAGCATCTCGGCGTGGATGCCGCGCTCGGTCAGCCGCCGTTCGATCGCGGCGACGTCGACATCTCCGTGGGTGACCAGGCCGTGCAGACGCAGCAGCGGCTCGCCGCCCACCTGCCCGAGGGCGTCCCATCCGGCGCGTGCGCGGACGAGCAGGTCGAGATAGTGGTCCTCGTCGTAGGCGTTGTTGAAGTTGCGCGTGGCGCCGTGCGAGGCGCCCTGGTGGTGGCCACGGGCGAAGCGCTCGAAGACGACGGGCTTCATCCCCCGTCGGGTGAGCTCCCACGCGGTCGCAAGGCCCATCACGCCGCCACCGACGACGGCGACCTCCACCGAATCCGACATATTGCCTCCCGACCTCTCTCTCAGTCTCCCAGCCGTCGGTGTCATCGCGTACGCCCGGTAGTCTGGGGTGGTGACCATGGAGATCGAGCTCGGCCGAGGCAAGCGTGCGCGTCGCGCGTACACGTTCGACGACATCGCGGTGGTGCCCTCGCGGCGCACCCGCAACCCGGAGGACGTGTCGACCGCCTGGACGATCGACGCCTTCGGCTTCGGGATCCCGGTGCTCGGCGCACCGATGGACTCCGTCGTGAGCCCTCAGACGGCGATCATGCTCGGGCAGCTCGGCGGACTCGGCGTCCTCGACCTCGAAGGACTGTGGACCCGTTACGAGAACCCCGAGCCCCTTCTTGCGGAGATCGCATCCCTCGGTGAGGGAGAGGCGACCGCGCGCATGCAGCAGCTCTACTCCGAGCCGATCAAGCCCGCGCTCATCACGCAGCGTCTCGCCGAGATCCGTGAAGCCGGAGTGACCGTCGCCGGATCGCTGACGCCGCAGCGCACGCAGGAGTTCTACGACACGGTCGCCGCCGCAGGGGTCGACCTGTTCGTCATCCGCGGCACCACCGTGTCGGCCGAGCACGTCTCGAGCGTCGACGAGCCACTGAATCTCAAGAAGTTCATCTACGACCTCGACGTGCCCGTCATCGTCGGAGGCGCAGCCACCTACACCGCGGCCCTGCATCTGATGCGCACGGGTGCGGCCGGTGTCCTCGTCGGCTTCGGCGGGGGAGCGGCGTCGACCACTCGTGCGACCCTCGGCATCCACGCTCCGATGGCCACGGCCGTCTCGGACGTGGCCGCGGCCCGCCGTGACTACCTCGACGAGTCCGGCGGACGCTACGTGCACGTCATCGCAGACGGTGGCGTCGGCACGTCCGGTGACATCGTCAAGGCACTCGCGATGGGTGCTGACGCGGTCATGCTCGGCGTCGCCCTCGCACGCGCCACCGATGCACCGGGTCGTGGCTTCCACTGGGGTCCCGAGGCGCATCACCCCAAGCTCCCGCGCGGTCGTCGCGTCGAGGTCGGCGGCATCGGCACGCTCGAGGAGATCCTCTACGGTCCGGCGCCCGTCGTCGACGGCACGGCGAACCTCATCGGGGCGCTGCGCAAGTCGATGGCCACCACCGGATACTCCGACCTCAAGGAATTCCAGCGGGTCGAGGTCGTCCTCGCACCGTACGAGGCCTGAGGCCCGCACCACGCCGTGACTTCTGCTGCTCTGTTCCCCCCGACTCTCCGCGAGGTCATGCTCCGGGGACGCTGGATCGGGATGCTCGTGCTGTGCCTCGTGGTGGCCGGCGTGTTCGCGTGGCTGGGGCAGTGGCAGCTCGAGCGCGCGATCGAGACCGATCCGCCGCCCGCAGGAGCGACCGAGCAGGTGCGACCGCTGACCGATGTGGTCGAGCCGGGTGCGTACCTCCCCGAGCCGCTGGTCGGGCAGAAGGTCGAGACGTCGGGGACCTGGATCCGCGATGACTTCCTCATCGTGTCGAGTCGGTTCAACGACGGCGTCGAGGGCTACTGGGTGACCGGTCAGCTGCGGGTCGCGGAGCGCACATCGATCGCGGTCGCGATCGGCTGGACCGCCGACCGTGCCGTCGCCGAGGCGGCCGTCGAGAAGCTCGACGAGAGCGCAGAGGACGTATCCCTCGTCGGTCGGGTGATCTCGGACGAGGGGCCATCGGTGCCGCCGAAGGACGATCCCCAGCGCATGGACCGCATGTCGACCGCTGCGCTGCTCAGCCACTGGCACGACGTCGACGAGCTCGACGTGTATCGGCCGTACCTCGCCTCGATCACGGCGACGGCAGGTCTCACGGACATCTCCTCGCCTGCACCCGAGGAGCAGTCGCCGGTGAACTGGCTCAACATCTTCTATGCCGCGGAGTGGGCGATCTTCGCCGGGTTCGCCTTCTACCTCTGGTATCGACTCGCCAAGGACGCCTGGGAGCGTGAGGTCGAGGAGTTCGAGGACGCAGCGACCGCCGCCGGCGACTCCGTCTGATTCCGCCTGACTCGACCCGCATCCGCGCGGCGCTGCGCGCGCATGTGAGCGGTTCGCGGTCCGATATTCCACCTTCGTCAGGGGCGGGTCCGGACGTTCGGTGAGGGCTTGGTTACCAATCGGAAAACTCCGTTGAGGTTGTCGGAGGGCCTCCGTATGCTCGCTCACATGTGCGTCGGCTGAGAGCCCGCACCGCCCGGTTTCACGAGAGCCGTCGCCAGAACACACCCGAGGAGACAACACAGATGATGTCCGCTCCCGACGCCGCGAACCATCAGGTTCCCGGGTCAGACCGCAGAAGTCGGGGGCGTCTCGGCGTTCTCGCCGCCACCTGCGTCGCCGCACTGGGCGCCAGCGCCCTGATCGCCGCGCCAGCCTCCGCAGACGTCTCGGGAACGGGGGTGGTGATCAACGAGGCCTACCTCTCCGGGGGCAGTGCCGGGGCGGCGTTCACCAACAAGTTCGTCGAGCTCTACAACCCCACGGCGGCACCCGTCACCCTCGACGGGCTCTCGCTGCAGTATCGATCCGCGACAGGAACGGGCGGTTCGAACGGCGTCGCGCCGCTGACCGGCGTCATCCCCGCCGGCGGCCACTATCTCGTGCAGGCGGGCAGCAACGGAGCCAACGGCGCAGCACTGCCGACGGCCGACGTCGTCAGCACCCTCAACCCGAGCGGAACGAACGGCACTCTCGCGCTGGTCGAGGGCACCGCGGCGGTCACACTGACCCCCGGCTCGGTCACGGGTGTCGACGGCGTCATCGACGTGCTCGGCTACGGCACCTCGAACACATTCGAGACTGCCGCCGCGACTCCTCCCACGGGCAACACCGACGTCAAATCGCTCAACCGCACGGGCGGCAAGGACACCGACGACAACAAGGCGGACTTCAGCCTGTCGGCCACCATCACGCCGCAGAATGCGGGCACGGTTCCCGACCCCGAGCCTGAGCCTGAGCCCGAGCCGACCGACGTGTCGATCGCCGACGTCCAGGGAACGACCGATGTCTCGCCGCTGAACGGCCAGACGGTCACGGTCGAGGGCATCGTCACCGCCGACTATCGGACCGGCGGCTACAAGGGCATCGTGATCCAGACGGAGGGCTCCGGCGGCGCGGTCGACGCGACCCCCGGCGCATCGGACGGCGTCTTCGTCTTCCTCAACGCGCTCGCTCCCACGCTCGCGATCGGCGATCGCGTCTCGGTCACCGGCTCGGTCAGCGAGTACTTCGGCCAGACGCAGATCAACCCGGCAGCGCTGACCGGCATCTCGGTCCTGCAGGCAGGGGTGGGCGTTCCCGAGGTCACCCCGCTTCCCGACGCCGCCGTCGGCGGCGACCGTGAGCAGTACGAGAACATGTACGTGGCCCCGGCGGGCACCTATCGCCTGGCTTCCAGCCACCAGCTCTTCAACTTCGGAACCCTCTGGCTGAACGCCGGGGCGGATCTCAACGTCAAGAGCACGGAGCTCGTGCGTCCGGGAGCCGAGGCGGCGGCGATCACCGCGGCGAACCGCGCCAACCGGATCCTGCTCGACGACGGGTGGTCGATCCAGGTCTCGAACAGCGGGCACCCCAACGACCAGCCGTACTTCACGAAGGACCTCGTCGTCCGCAACGGCGACACGGTCGACTTCAGCGAGAACGGGTACGTGCTCCAGTACGGCTTCGACGACTGGCGTCTTCAGCCGGTCGTGCCGATCGACAGCACGTCGTCCGCCGACCTGAAGGTCGGCTTCCAGCCCACGAACCCTCGCACGGACACCGCCCCGACGGTCGGCGGCGACGTGCAGGTGGCGTCGTTCAACGTCTTCAACTACTTCACCACGCTGAAGAGCGAGAACTCGAACGCACGGGGCGCGGCGAATGCTGCCCAGTTCGAGATCCAGAAGTCGAAGATCGTCGCGGCGATCAACGGCCTCGACGCCGAGATCGTGTCGCTGATGGAGATCGAGAACTCGATCAAGCTCGGCGGCTCGCTCGACGCGGCGCTGGCCGATCTGGTGGACGGGCTCAACGACGCACTCGGCAGCGCGGAGTGGGACTACGTCCGCACTCCCGATGAGCTGAACGACTCGGCGACGACCGACTTCATCACGAGCGCGATCATCTACAAGAAGGACGCGGTCGAGACGGTCGGCGACAGCCTGACCGTGACGGACGAGAGCGTCTGGGGCAACGCCCGCGAGCCGATCGCGCAGGCGTTCGACATCGACGGACGCGTCGTCACGGTGGTGGCGAACCACTTCAAGTCGAAGTCGGCACCCGAGGGCGGCGGCGCCGAGCCGGCAGACGGCCAGGGCTTCTTCAACGCCGACCGCGTGAAGCAGGCGAACTCGCTCAAGACCTTCACCACCGAGATCGAGGAGACGACAGGCAGCAGCGACATCCTGCTGATCGGTGACTTCAACGCCTACGCGAAGGAGGACCCGATCGAGGTCTTCACGAGCGAGGGGTGGAGCGACGTCGCACGCGAGAAGGCTCCGGAACAGCACACGTACACGTTCGACGGCGAGCTCGGCTCGCTCGACCACGTGCTCGCGTCGCCGTCGCTCGCCGCATCCATCACGGGCGCGGGTGTGTGGAGCATCAACTCTCCGGAGTGGAGCGACCGCGGCTACGCGTTCGGCGCCACCGAGGCGGGAACACCGTTCCGCTCCAGCGACCACGACCCGATCATCGTCGGCGTCTCCTCCGAGGTCCCGCCGGTGAGCATCGACGTCGTCACCATGAACGACTTCCACGGTCGCATCGAGGCCGACGGCGCTGCCGCAGGCGCGGCGGTCGTCGCCGGAGCCGTGCAGCAGTTCCGTTCCGAGAACCCGAACACGATCTTCGCCGGTGTCGGCGATCTGATCGGCGCATCGACGTTCACCTCCTTCATCAACGATGACAACCCGACGATCGACGCGCTCAACGCCGCCGGCCTCGACGTCAGTGCCGCGGGCAACCACGAGTTCGACCAGGGCTGGGAGGACCTGCGCGACCGCGTGCAGGACCGCGCGGACTGGGAGTACATCTCGTCGAACGTGTTCGTCACCGAGACGGGCGAGCCCGCGCTCGCACCGGCCTGGGTGAAGGAGCTCGACGGCGTGCGCGTCGGCTTCGTCGGCGCCGTCACCGAGGACCTCGACTCGCTCGTGTCGCCTGAGGGCATCGCGGATCTCGAGGTGCGCAGCATCGTCGATTCGGTGAACGCCGTGGCCGACGACCTGCGTGACGGAGACGCGTCCAACGGCGAAGCGGATGTCGTCATCCTTCTCGTTCACGAGGGAGCATCGAGCGTCGAGCTGTCGAGCATCACGCCGGATTCGCCCCTGGACGAGATCGTCTACGGCGTGGACGATGACGTGAACGCGATCGTCTCGGCACACACGCACCTCGCCTACAACCACGTGATCGACGGGCGTCCGGTCATCTCGGCCGGGCAGTACGGCGAGAACCTCGGACTGATGAACATCCAGGTCGACCCGAAGACGAAGGACCTGATCTCGATCACCAACGAGATCAAGCCCCTCACCTCGGCAGGGAAGGCGCTCTACCCGGCCGTCCCGGAGGTCGCCGACATCGTCGCGAAGGCGAAGGCTGAGGCCGACGTGCTCGGCGCGGTCAAGGTCGGAGACATCACCGCCGACTTCAACCGCGCTCGTCAGACGAACGGCTCGGAGAACCGCGGTGGGGAGTCCACCATCGGCAACTTCGTCGCCGACGTGCAGAAGTGGTCCACCGGTGCGGACATCGCGCTGATGAACCCGGGAGGCATCCGCGCCAACCTGACGTACGCCTCGTCGAACGCCAACGACCCGAACGGCAATGTCACCTACCGCGAGGCGGCCACGGTGCAGCCGTTCGCCAACACGCTGATGACCCTGTCGCTGAGCGGCGTGCAGCTCAAGGGCGTGCTCGAAGAGCAGTGGCAGCCGGCAGGCTCGGCCCGTCCGTTCCTGAAGCTCGGCGTATCGGAGGGTCTCGTCTACACCTACGATCCGGCCGCGGCTCAGGGATCGAGGATCACGTCGATCACGCTCAACGGCACGCCGATCGACCCTGCGGCGAACTACACGGTCGCAGCGAACTCGTTCCTCGCCGGGGGTGGAGACAACTTCTTCACCTTCAAGGAGGGCTCGAGCAAGCGTGACACCGGCAAGATCGACCTGCAGTCGATGGTCGACTGGTTCGATGCGAACAAGACGGCGACCCCCGACCTCGCGCAGCGCGCGGTGGGAGTCTCGGTCAGTGCACCGGATGCCGACGGCTACAGCGCCGGCGACCAGGTGACGGTCGCTCTCTCGTCGCTGGCGTTCAGTGCGGGGGAGCAGGCGCCCGGCGAGGTGACCCTGTCGCTCGGCGGCACCCAGCTCGCTGCGAGCGCCGTCGATCCCACGATCGTCGACACGACCGATGAGGCAGGGCGCGCGTCGCTCGGCTTCACGGTTCCGGCGGGTGTCTTCGGTGAGCAGCTGCTCACCGTCGCCGTCGCCGGTACCGGGACCACCGTGCAGGTGCCGTTCTCGATCGCGGGGGAGGAGCCGGTCGAGTTCGCAGGATCGATCGACCTCGGCTCGTCGAAGGTGGCAGCGGGCAAGAAGCTCACGATCACCGGCGAGGGCTACCAGCCGGGTGAGACGGTGACCGTGCAGCTGCGACCGAAGAAGGGCGCGGCCCTCGACGTCGGCACCGTTCAGGTCACCGCCGACGGCACGTTCTCGACCACCGTCACGGTGCCGAAGAGCACGCAGCCGGGCAAGTACACGGTCGCGGTCGCTCAGGCCGACGGCGATGAGGCGACGGCCACCGTCACCGTCAACCGCGCGGGCGGCATCATCGGCGGCATCATCGACTGGCTGTGGGATCTCATCTCCGGCTGGTTCTGACCTCGACAGGCGGCACGCCCGCCTGACACGCACGAAGGCCGTCGGGAGTGATCCCGGCGGCCTTCGTCGTTCCCGTGGTTCGTCAGGGTGCCGCGTTGCAGAGCGGAGGAGGGATGTCATGGTGCTGGCATGGGGGTAGCAGTCGAGGTCGATTTCGACCAGATCCAGACCATGATCGATGTCCTGCTCGGGTCGCTTTCCGATCTGCGGGCCGAGGGTGCCGCTCTCGACAGCGCTTCGCAGGTGATGCTCGCAGGTTGGGACGGCGAAGCCGCAGACGCCTACGAGAGTCGGCACGACCAGTGGCAAGCGGACCATGCCTACAGTCTCGACGCATGACTCCCTCAGACGACCTGACCGCCCGCATCGACGCTGTCATCGGACGAGGCGACTCGGAGTCTCGCGCATCCGTGCTCTCGGGGGTTCTCTCGTGCACCGCCCTGCCCTCGTGGCCCCAGCCCTCGTTCGCCTCATGAGCGGCGGCGGACCCGTTGCACCGGGCTGGTACGACGTCCATCGACGCACCCAGAGGTGGTGGGACGGTCGCCAATGGACGGAGAACGTCATCCATCACGGGCGACCGATCACGGCCACGGCACTTCGCACAGCGACGACCAGGATGCAGTGGACGTGGGTCGGAGTCGGCGTGGTCGCCTGGGCGGCGTTCCTGGTCTTCGCGTTCGCCTTCGGTCCGAGCGCGGCGTTCGCGCTCGCCCTGCTGCCGGTCGCCGGCACGGCGGCGATCGTCGCCGCCGCGATCACCGGGTCGCGCCTGATCGTGGCTGTTCCCCCCACCCCCGGTGGCCCGGTCGCCTCCCGATGACGAGAGCGGTCAGGCTGAGGGGCTGATGACCTCGACCTCTGCCTGCGCGAGAGCGGCGGCGAACGCCGGCGCCGGGGACGAATCCGTCACCAGGTAGTCGGCTCGGTCGAGCGTGGTGACCTGAGCGAACAGTCGTCGGCCGAACTTCGACGAGTCGGCAAGGATCGCGGTGCGCTCGGCCCGCTGGATCATCTCGGCCATCATGTTCGCGTCCCCCATGTTCGACGTCGAGAACCCGGCCTCGTCGATGGCGCCCACGGCGATCAGTGCCAGATCGCAGCGGATGTCCACTTCCGGGCCGCCCGGGGTCATCATGAACGCGACGGGTCCGGTGGTGGCCTGGGTGATCGCCCGCACGGCCCCGCCGAACACGTAGAGGTCGCGGAAGGCGGAGGGCGAGATCTCCGCGGGGATCCGCAGGTTGTTCGTGGCGATCGTCAGGTCGCGATGGTTGCGAAGCGCCCGAGCGAGAGCCAGCGTCGTCGTTCCGGCGTTGAGCATCACGACCGCTCCGTCGTCGATGAGTCCCGCCGCGAGACGCGCAATCGTCTCCTTCTCCTCCGTCTGCAGCCGGAGACGGACGTCGAGCGCCCGGTCCTTGAGCTGCCCCTCGGCGCTGACCGCTCCGCCGTGGGTGCGGATGACGACGCCCTCTCGGTCGAGCTGATCGAGGTCCCGACGGATCGTGTCGATCGAGACGTGGAAGTGCTCTGCGAGACCTCCGACGGTCACTTCGCCGACCTGTTCGACGTAGGCGGCGAGGTCGGCTTTGCGGCCGGCGGGGAGTCGACGCTTGGGCGACGGAGTTGCTTCCATGCAGACATCTCTAGCACAGGTGCGCAGATAAACCCGCAGACTTCGGCAGAGATCGGCATCCGACGTATCCACGCGACCAACTTGGTTTTCGCCGTGACAATGCGGGTACAGTCGTGAAATCTGTAGTTACAAGTCGAAATAGATGCAGAGAATGCTTGACGATCTCGCAAACTACGGCATAACATTGCTCAAAACCGCATGAACAAGCATTGAAGCGCGAATGCGGCACGATCTCGAAGAGGAGAAGTGATGATCACAGTGGGGCGAGGGCGACGCATTCTGAAGCTCGCCGGCGCAGCGACAGCAGCCGTGACAGTCCTGGCCGTGGCAGGGTGCGCGGCAGGCGACAGCGGAACCGATGGAGGGGATGGCGGAGACGTCACCATCGAGTTCGCCCAGTGGTGGGAGCCCGAGCTCCCCGACGGTGAGTTCCGGGCGCTCATCGACGAATTCGAGGACGCCAACCCGGGCGTCACGGTCAAGCTCGTGAGCGGACCGTACGCATCGACCAAGGAGCAGCTGTTCGCGGGAGCGGCCTCCGGCACCATGCCGGACGTCGTCGGCCTCGACGGCGCGTGGGTCAACGACTTCGCCTCTCAGGGAGTGATCGCGGACCTCACCGCACTCATGGAGGAGTACGACTACGACGACAGCGAGCTGGCGAGCCAGATCCAGGTCGACGACAGCACATACATGATCCCGGTGGTGAACTTCGTCTACCCGATGTTCACCAACGACACGCTGCTGGCAGATGCGGGCGTCACCGCCCCGCCGGCCACGCGCACGGAGTTCGCCGACGCGGCATCGAAAGTCTCGGCGCTCGGCGGCGACGTGTCGGGCTGGGTGCTCCCGCTCTCCCTGGAAGCGCCGAACGGCGTGCAGAACGACGTCATGTCGTGGGTGTGGGCCTCCGGAGGCTCGATGCTCGAAGACGGTCAGCCCGATCTGACGAACGACGACGTGACGTCGGCGGTCGACTTCATCGGCGGCATGTGGGATGACGGCTCGATCGCCTCCGGTTCCTTCACGATGAAGGAGCAGGACAAGGTCGAGGAGTTCACCAACGGTCGTGTCGGCATGATGATCGACTCGCTCGCGCACATCAACCTGATCCGCGAGACGAACCCCGATCTGAAGTTCTCGATCTCGGCGCTGCCGGCCGAGGACGGATACGACGGCGAGCGCGGCATCCCCTACGCATCCTGGGGCATCGGCGTCGCCGAGAACTCGGAGCACAAGGAGGCGGCATTCAAGCTGGTCGAGTTCCTCATGAGCGAGCAGACCAACTCGGAGCTCTCGACGATGGCGAACGCGTTCCCCGGCAACTCGAAGTCGGTCCCCGGATTCGTCGAGGACGATGAGCTGTTCAAGACGGCGTTCGAGATCTACCAGGCGGGCTACCCGGCGAACGAGTTCACCGGGCTCCCCGTGGCGGAGGAGCTGATGCGTCAGCTCGGCGAGCAGCTGCAGTCGGCCTTCGACGGTCAGCAGTCGATCGACGACGCGCTCAAGAAGGCGCAGGACGCGTGGGTCGCGGAGTTCTGATCTCCCACGACCCGCATTGAACGGGGTGCCGCATCGCTCCCGATGCGATGCGGCACCCGACCAACCAAGGAGCCACGCTTCCCATGAGCCTGAGAACGTCCGACGACACCGAGGTGATCGTCACCGGAGTCGCGCTGTCGCGTCGCCGACGGCAGCTGCGCAAGACGACCGAGTCGTACGCCTTCCTCTCGCCGACCATCATCCTGCTGTTCGTGCTGATGATCGTGCCGATCGTCATGGTGATCGGCTATTCGTTCCAGGACAACGTGATCCTGAACAAGTCGCCCGAGTTCGTCGGCATCGGCAACTACGTCGAGATCCTGTCGGATCCGCGCTTCTGGAAGGCGACGGGCAACACCATCCTCTTCACGGTGACGAGCGTGGTGGCGCACCTGGTGCTCGGTCTCGCCTTCGCGATGATGCTCAACAGCCCGCTGCTCGGTCGGTTCTCACGGTCCTTCTTCCGGGCCCTGTACGTGCTGCCGTGGCTGTTCACGGTCGCCGTGATCGCCGTGCTGTGGCGGATGCTCCTCGCCCCGAACGGTGTGGTGAACTTCCTGCTCAACACCGACATCGAATGGCTCGCATCGCCGCAGCTCGCGCTCGGCACCATCATCTTCATCAACATCTGGGCGGGATACCCCTTCTTCATGGTGAGCCTGCTGGCCGGCCTCCAGGGCATCCCGAATGAGCTGAACGAGGCTGCCACCGTCGATGGCGCGGGTGCCGTGCAGCGCTTCTGGAACGTCACCATCCCGCAGCTGCGTCCCATCATCGTCAGCCTCGTGCTGCTCGACCTGATCTGGACGTCGCAGCAGTTCGCGCTCATCTGGATGACCACGGGTGGCGGACCGATCGACGTGACCGAGGTGCTCAGCACCTTCACCTACAAGCTCGCCTTCGCGAAGTACGACTTCTCGCTCGCGGCGACCTCCGCCGTGCTGGTCCTGCTCATGTCGATGGTGCTCGCCGTCTTCTACGTCCGTCACCAGAAAGCGAGGGACTGACCATGGCTCTCACCGTGCAGAACCAGCGCCGCGTCGCCAAGACCGGGGTCATGATCGGCCTCATCCTCGGAGCAGTGTTCGCCGCAGGGCCCGTGCTGTGGATGCTGTCGAGCTCGTTCAAGTCGAACACGCAGATCTTCGAACTGCCTCCTCGTCTGGTCACCGACACGTTCTCGTTCGACGCCTACATCGCGATCTTCACGAACCCCGAGACGATGCGGTTCTTCTTCAACAGCTACGTCGTCGCGGGCTCCGTCACGATCCTCACCCTCCTCGTCGCGATCCAGGCGGCGTACGCGTTCAGCCGGTTCGACTTCCGGGGCAAGCGCATCCTCAACGTGGTCATCGTCAGCGTGCAGGCCGTGCCACCCATCACCCTGCTGATCCCGTACTTCGGTCTGATGGTGGCGCTCGGGCTGTACAACTCGTACCTCGGGCTGATCCTCACCTACATGGTGTTCACGCTGCCCTACGCGATCATCATGATGACCGGCTACTTCAACACCCTCCCCAAGGAGCTCGACGAGGCCGTCCGCGTCGACGGCGCCGGATCCATGACCGCCTTGTGGCGCATCCTCGTGCCGATCTCGATCCCCGGGATCGTGTCGGTCGGCATCTACACGTTCATGATCGCGTGGAACGAGTACCTCTTCGCTCTCACCCTCACCCGCACGATCGACATGCGCACGGTGCCCATCGGCATCCAGCTGCTCATGGGGCAGCACTCGTACGAGTGGAACCAGATCATGGCGATGAGCGTGCTCGGCTCGATCCCGGTCCTCATCCTCTTCCTCATCTTCCAGCGGTACTTCATCAGCGGTCTCACGGCGGGGTCCGTGAAGAGCTGACGTCGTCCCGACGGATCCACGACCACCACGAAACAGGAGAAATCACGTGCTCTACACCGGCAAATCCATCCTCGATGTCGCCAATGCCAATAACTTCGCCATTCCGGCGTTCAACATCAGCGACTGGGCGATGTTCAACGGGATCATGGACATCAGCGAGGAGAAGGCCGCTCCGGTCATCATCGCGATCCACCCCGACGAGGTGTCGCACATCACCACCGACCTCATCCCCGCGATGCACGCCCGCGCCCACCGGTCGAGCGTTCCCGTCGCGATCCACTGGGACCACGGCGGAAGCTACGAGGAGATCATCTCGGCCATCAAGGCCGGCTTCACCTCGGTCATGATCGACGCATCGCTGCTGCCGTTCGATGAGAACGTCGCGCTCACGCGCAAGGTGGTCGATGCGGCGCATGCCGTCGGCATCCAGGTCGAGGGCGAACTCGGCACGATCGGCGCCAACGACAGCTACGGCGAGTCGGGAGCGGCCGAGATCATCTACACGAACCCGGAAGACGCGGTGCGCTTCGTCGAGGAGACAGGCGTCGACAGTCTCGCCATCGCGATCGGCACGTCGCACGGCCTGTACCCGAGCGACAAGAACCCCGAGCTGCGTCACGACCTGCTCGAGCAGATCAAGGCCGCGGTCGGCATCCCGCTCGTGCTGCATGGCGGATCCTCGAACCCGGATGCGGAACTCCGCCGCGCCGTCGAGCTGGGTGTGAACAAGATCAACATCTCGAGCGACATCAAGGTCTCGTACCACAACCGCATGCGCGAGATCCTCGGCACCGATCAGCGTCTGCGCGAGCCGAACGCGATCCAGCCGGCGGCGCTCGAGGCCATGAAAGCCACCGCTGCTGAGAAGATCGAGCTGTTCGGTGCGGACGGCAAGGCGTCGCTGTACTGAACCCCGGATCTCGGAAGGATGATCGGCGACGTGGGCAGAACTCTCGTACTCGGACTCGGCGGCACCGTCGACTACGAGCTGAAGTGGGATTCGTCGGTGTTCGACAGGCTGGCGCACGCGCACGGAGTGCGGCGGCACGAGCTCACCACCGCGGCGCCGATCACCGACGAACGGTCGTTGCTGGTGGCGGTGCTCGCGTTCGTCGCCTCGGGGACAGGGGCGGAGCGTTTCGTCGCCTCGTCCGAGGTGATCGAGGACTTCGTGTCGCACTTCGAGCACGCGATCACGCTCGGGGGCACCGGTGTGCGAGCGGGGCTCGTGCTCGACGCCCTCGGCATCCCGAGCGTGCAGCACCTCGTCAGCATCGACGACAACGTCCGTCGTCTGCTGCCGGACACGATCTCCTACATCTGCTCGGCGACCGAGGACACCCTCGACCCGCATCTGATCGTGCAGTATCCGGTCGGCGCGCACGTGCGCCTCGCGGACGGCGACGTCCTGTCGCCCGCGCCCAATCGGCTGATCTTCGCGAACGATCCGCCGAACCGGAGGATGCTGCTCGCCACCGATCTGCCGACGACGCTGGCCGACGCGGGCGTCTTCCTCGTCTCGGGATTCAACACGATGCAGGATCACGACCTGCTGGAGCTCCGGCTCGCCGAGGTGCAGGGCGCGATGCGCAGCCTCCCCGACGACGCGCTCGTCTACTACGAGGACGCGGGCTTCTACACGCGCGATTTCGCCGACACCGTGCGCCGCCATCTGCTGCCGCAGATCCATGTCTACGGCATGAACGAGGATGAGCTGCAGGAGTACCTCGGACGCGCGGTGAACCTCCTCGACACCGACGACGTCATCCGCGCCCTCCGCGCGGTGCACGCGATCATCCCCGCGCGGGTACTCGTCGTGCACACCCGCTACTGGGCGATCGCCATCGGACCGGATGCCGCTCGGCACGGTGCCGCCCTCGACTCCGCCGTCCGCGTCGCCGCCACCCGCTACCGCGTGGGTGACGGCCTGACCGCCGCGGACGTCGACGACACCGATGCGATGCCCCGCCACGGGGGAGGGGAGGCGCTCGTCGCCGCTGTCGAGGCCGGTCTGCCCGGTTCCGTCGGGGTCGCCGCATTCTCGCTCGACGTCGCCACACCGACGACCGTCGGACTCGGCGACACGTTCGTCGGCGGCTTCCTCGCCGGAGCCGTGCGATCGAAGGAGAACGTGTGAACCCGATCCTGCTGTCGTCCAACCGGCCCGCCGAGCGCTTCTACCGCGGCGGTGCGCGCATCAGCGCCTTCCGCGGCGAAGCCAGTGACGCTCCCCGCGAGCCGGAGGACTGGATCGGCTCGACGACCACGGTGAACGGCGAGCCCCTGCTCGGGCTCACCACGCTCCCGGACGGCCGCGTGCTGCGTGACGTGATCGAGCACGATCCGACGGCCTGGCTGGGCGATGCCCACGTCGCACGGTGGGGTGCGGACACACGACTGCTCGTGAAGCTGTTGGACGCGGGGCAGCGACTGCCGGTGCATGCGCACCCGCACGACGACTTCGCAGCGACGCATCTCGGTCGAGCACACGGCAAGGCAGAGGCGTGGTACATGCTGCAGGGCGGCACGGTGCATGTCGGACTTCGGGAGGACGTCGATGCCGCGGCGCTCGCCGACCTCGTGGATCGGCAGGACGTGGACGCACTGCTCGGTCTGCTGCACGAGGTGGAGGTCGTTGCGGGCGACGTCGTCTGGGTGCCGCCGGGCGAACTGCACGCGATCGGCGCCAGCATCCTGCTGCTCGAACTCCAGCAGCCCGAGGATCTGTCGATCCTTCTCGAGTGGGACGGCTTCGCGATCGACGGTGCGGAGGCCGGGCATCTCGGTCTCGGCTTCGAGCTGGCGCTCGCCGCGGTGAACACCCGTGGGCGCTCGGCGGCAGACCTGGACGCGCTGATCGGAACCGCCCCCGATTCCGGTTCCGTCTTCCCAGCCGCCGCGGACGAGTACTTCCGACTCGAGCGGATCCCCGTCGACGGCTCGACCGTCGTCGGTCGCGGCTTCTCGATCGTGATCGTGAGCGGCGGTGACATCGAGATCGACGGACGGAGACTCCGCATCGGTTCCTCGCTGCTCGTGCCGGACGCGGCCGGGGTGCTCGAGGCGACGGGCGCGGGCGAGCTTCTCGTCGCCCGCCCGCCCGCGCCCTGACTCGGAATCGACGCGGACTCTCCCCGGCTAGACTGGAGCCATGCCCGAACCGAAAGTCGCCAGCTTTCCGGCGATCCGTGGTGCGCTGAAGTTCTACCAGATCGCGTCGATCATCACCGGAGTCATGCTGCTCCTGCTGGTCGCCGAGATGGTGCTGAAGTACACGCCGATCCGACTCGAGCTCTTCGCAGGGGGATCCGGCGGTCTGCTGTGGTTCGCACCCGTGGTCGAGGGACCCGAGGGCCTCGAATCGACCGGCGACGGACTCAACATCTCGCTGTCGATCCTCGTCGCGCACGGCTGGTTCTACGTCGTCTACCTCTTCGCGTGCTTCCGGATGTGGAGCCTGATGCGCTGGCCGTTCCTGCGCTTCATCCTGCTCGCGCTCGGCGGCGTCATCCCGCTGCTGTCGTTCTTCATGGAGGCCATCGTCGCCCGCGACGTCAAGGCCTACCTCGCTTCCCGGGAGGCCGCCGCGGCCCCCGCCCCTGCCACGGAAGGTGTCCGGTGACCGAACAGTCCGAGACCCAGCAGCGCCCCGCGCTCGTCGTCGACTTCGGCGCGCAGTACGCGCAGCTGATCGCCCGCCGAGTGCGTGAGGCGGGTGTCTACAGCGAGATCGTGCCGCACACCGCCACGGCCGCCGAGATCGCCGAGAAGAACCCCGTCGCCATCATCCTCTCGGGTGGTCCGTCGTCGGTCTACGAAGAGGGCGCACCGCGCCTCGACCCGGCCGTGTTCGACCTCGGAGTGCCCACGCTGGGCATCTGCTACGGCTTCCAGTACATGGCGCAGACGCTCGGCGGCGAGGTCGCGAACACCGGGCTTCGCGAGTACGGCGCGACGGATGCCGTCATCTCCGGCGACGGCGGCACGCTGCTCGGTGGCCAGCCGGCAGCGCAGAACGTCTGGATGAGCCACGGCGACCAGGTCGCCAAGGCGCCCGAGGGGTTCGACGTGCTCGCCACGACCGACGCGACGAAGGTCGCGGCGTTCGCGAACGAGGAGCGCGGCTTCTACGGTGTGCAGTGGCATCCCGAGGTCAAGCACTCCGACCACGGACAGCAGGTGCTCGAGAACTTCCTGCACAAGGGAGCCGGGCTCGCCTCCGACTGGAACAGCGACAACGTGATCGCCGAGCAGGTCGAGCGCATCCGCGAGCAGGTCGGTGACGCCCGCGTCATCTCCGCCCTCTCCGGCGGTGTCGACTCGGCGGTCTCGACCGCGCTCGTGCACAAGGCGATCGGCGACCAGCTGACTGCGGTGTTCGTCGACCACGGCCTTCTCCGCAAGGGCGAGCGCGAGCAGGTCGAGAAGGACTACGTCGAGTCGACCGGCGTGCGTCTGATCACGGTCGACGCGGCTGATGTCTTCCTCGGTCACCTCAAGGGCGTCACCGACCCCGAGGAGAAGCGCAAGATCATCGGGCGCGAGTTCATCCGCGCTTTCGAGAAGGTGCAGCTCGACCTCGTCGCCGAGGCGAAGGCCTCGGGCGGCGCCCCGGTCAAGTTCCTCGTGCAGGGCACGCTCTACCCCGACGTCGTCGAGTCGGGCGGCGGTGCAGGCACCGCGAACATCAAGTCGCACCACAACGTCGGCGGGCTGCCCGATGACCTCGACTTCGAGCTCATCGAGCCGCTGCGCGCGCTGTTCAAGGACGAGGTCCGTGCGATCGGCCGCGAGCTCGGCATCCCCGAGGCCATCGTCGGGCGCCAGCCCTTCCCCGGCCCCGGCCTCGGAATCCGTATCATCGGCGAGGTCACGCAGGACCGCCTCGAGATCCTCCGCGAGGCCGATGCCATCGCTCGCGAGGAGCTCACCAAGGCCGGACTCGACCAGGACATCTGGCAGTGCCCGGTCGTTCTCCTCGCCGACGTCCGCTCGGTCGGCGTGCAGGGCGACGGACGCACCTACGGCCACCCGATCGTGCTGCGTCCGGTGTCGAGTGAAGACGCCATGACCGCCGACTGGACACGCCTGCCCTATGACGTGCTGGCCAAGATCTCCAACCGGATCACCAACGGCGTGCGCGACGTCAACCGCGTCGTGCTCGACGTGACGTCGAAGCCGCCGGGGACCATCGAATGGGAGTGAGCGTCTCGCTCACCTGATCTCGAACGGGCACGGACCATCACGGTCCGTGCCCGTTCGCGTTATTTCGGGCAGGATGAGCGTATGACCAAGGCGCGGACGAAGATCACGGTGATCGGTGCAGGCAGTGTGGGCGTCAGCGTCGCGTATGCGGCGCTGATCCGGGGGAGTGCGGCCGAGGTCGCGCTCTACGACATCGCCACCGACAAGGTGGATGCCGAGGTGCTCGATCTCGCGCACGGGACGCAGTTCACCTCCGCGGCCGTGAGCGGCGGCTCCGACCTCGCCGTCGTCGAGGGCAGCGACGTGATCGTCGTCACCGCCGGAGCGAAGCAGCAGCCGGGACAGACCCGCATGGAGCTCTCGGGCATCAACGCTCGTCTGCTCGAGAAGCTCATGCCTCAGCTCGTCGAGCGCGCGCCGAACGCCGTCTTCATCATCGTCACGAATCCGGCCGATGTGATGACGGTCGTCGCCCAGCGTGTCTCGGGCCTGCCGCCGCATCGCGTCTTCGGATCCGGAACCGTGCTCGACACGTCGCGTCTGCGCTGGCGGCTCGCGCATCGCGCGAATGTGAGCACCGCGAGCGTGCACGCCGACATCGTGGGCGAGCACGGCGACACGGAGTTCCCGCTCTGGTCGAACGCGACCATCGGCTCGGTGCCGATTCTCGACTGGCCCGCCGATGAGCCGTTCACCGTCGACGAGCTCGACCGCATCGCCGTCGAGGTGCGCGATGCGGCCTATGCCGTCATCCGCGGCAAGGGAGCCACGAATCTCGCGATCGGCGTCAGCTGCGCCCGCATCGCCGAGGCAGTGCTGCACGACGAGCGGGCGGTGCTTCCGGTCGCGACGGTGCTCGACGGCGAATACGGGCTTCGCGGTGTCGCGCTGTCGGTGCCCTCGGTGGTGGGCGCTGCCGGGGCCGTGCCGTTGGCCGAGACGCCCATGAGCGAGCACGAACTCGCACTGATGCGGGCCTCGGCCGACGCGATCCGGGCTGCGGTCGACGAGCTCGGCTGATCGGCGGCCGGAGATTCCCGGAGTTTTTCGCGGAGATGTCGATCTGCGGCATCTTCGTTCGACGTCTTCAATGAGAGGGTCGACAGGCGGCCCCACCACCGAGGAGAACACCATGAAGTACATGCTGATCATGCGCTCGAACGACGAAGCGGTCGAGGCGTACAAGGAGATGCCGTTCGAGCAGGTCATCGAGGCGATGGGCAAGTACAACGAGTCGATGATCAAGGCCGGCGTGCTGGCTGCGGGCGAGGGCCTCAGCGACGCGGCGGAGGGATTCGTCGTCGACTTCAGCGCCGAGAAGCCTCTCATCACCGACGGCCCCTACGGAGAGACGAAGGAGCTGTTCAACGGCTTCTGGATCCTCGAGGTCTCCAGTCGTGAAGAGGCGGCGGAGTGGGCGAGCAGGGCTCCCCTCGGCAAGGGGTCGTTCCTCGAGGTGCGGCGCGTGACCGACGAGTCCGACTTCCCGGCCGACAACGAGTGGATCGAGAAGGAGAAGGGCTGGCGCGAAGAGGAAGAGGCGCGTCGCGCCCAGCAGTGAGATGACCGACTCCGCACACCGCGAGACGGTCCGCCACGCACCCGACGAGGGCGTGCGGCGGGCCGTCGCCGCCGTGTGGCGCATCGAGTCGGCGAAGATCGTCGCGACCCTGACGCGTGTGGTCGGCGACTCTAGTTGGTCAAGACGAACAGTTGCTCAGAAGCAGACTTTCGTTGGCTGCCCTTCGATCCGCCCATCGTCGAATGCGAAGCGGCGACCGTGAAAACCTCCACATTTGCGTAGAACTCGTTCGCAACGCCAAGAACTGTTGCCCCTGCAGTGGTGAGCAGCCCGTTCTCCGGGTAGCTGATAACCAGAGGAAGCTGCATCCGCCTTGCCCCGCGAAGCAACGCGCGAAACGCGGCTTCTACTCCGGACTTTTTCGAGAAGTCGGTCATGAAGCCATCCGATCGATTCCGACCCTGCCCCCGCGAATCCGGGTAGTCATACCGGTACAGGGTCTCGTATACGTGGTAAAAGCGGGAGTACTGATCGCGGGTGTATGGCGGATCCGCGTACAGCACGGAGGCATCGGCTACGGCATTCGAGTTGAGCAGGGTGAGAGCGTCGGATGAGGTTACTTTGTTTTGAGCTCTCCAGCTGCCGGTGCCAACTTGTACGTTCTCAGAAAGCGCTCTGACGAACAATTCCCATACATCGAGCCTCGCCGCGCGCCGAACCCGCTCCGCCGCGGCATGGGACCGGGGGAACAAGTACTGAGCCGTGTGCCCCGGTGCGTTCATCACCGCTGAAGCCGCCCCGAGCCATGCGCTTAAGAGCCAGTCGCGTTCGTCTACGACGGTGTCAGCATCAATGGCGGCGCGCAACGCGTCGAGGGCGATGGCCTGTGAGTGAGTGAAGTACCCGGTCGAAAAATAAAGACTGGACATGCGGTAGAAGTCTCGACTACTGGACCTGCTTGCTGCTTGAGCCGCTCGTCGCGCTGTAGCGGAACTCGCAACGTGTGCTGCCCGTCTCATGTGCGTGGCGAGCTCGGGGTCGGATGCGTCGAGCGCTATTCGTTCTGCGTCGAGACGCTCCGCATCGAACTCGCACAGCCACCTCGCGTGCGCCTCGAACGCCGGCAATAACCTCTTTGCAGCAGCGTCCGACGGCGTCATCCGATCCGCGCCAAGGAACCGGGCTCGCGCGATGCACGCTACGAATCCGAGAGCGTCATTGGCAACGATCGGAACATCCGCGGCGAGACTCGCCGCAACGGTACCCATGCCAGCGAAGAGATCGACGACCGCCCCTTCGGGGTGCAGGGAAAGGACCGTCTCGCGCACAGCGTCGACCATGTGGCGCTTGGTGCCCATGTACCGAACCGGCAAGGAGCCTCCTCTCGTCGAACTACGGCTGGGCATCGATGGCCCTCGGTTCCGGGCGAGAACCATCGCTATCCACTATGTTCTCATCAGAGAGGCCGTGACCGTGGCCCGATCATTGAGAGTGACTGTGCCCAAGCTACGATTCGCGATCATGTCTGATATTCATGCTGACGAGCAAGAGAACAGCGATACTCGGATCTATCTCGAACCGGCCCATGCGCATCGTGGGCAGTATCCGATGGCGGACCTCCACCACCTGATTCAAGAACTGTCCTTGACGGCCGACTATCTACTTTTGCCGGGCGATACGGCGAACAAGGCTAA
The DNA here is from genome assembly GCF_918698045.1 of Microbacterium sp. Bi98. Lineage (NCBI taxonomy): Bacteria > Bacillati > Actinomycetota > Actinomycetes > Micrococcales > Microbacteriaceae > Microbacterium > Microbacterium sp. Bi98. Next base: position 78,662 of record NZ_CAKKLK010000009.1, read on the forward strand.
CGCTGACGGCCTTCAGTACGGGTGGCGGAAGTCACACGGCATCGCGTCGCTGCTTGGTGCTCGGCTGATCGCAACAGCTGGCAATCACGACGTCATCACGCATGCACCCTCCACGGATCGCTGGCAGATGCTACGCGACCTGCTTCCGGGATTCCCTACCGGCGACGCGGCACTTGATCGGCAGTACTGGGCACGCGGGTGGTGCGTGCTTGAGCAAGCAGACCATCGCATCCTGGTTCTAAACTCAACCGCGGACTTCCCACCGTACCCCGCCGATCCGCTCTCCCCGGAAGGTGTCGAGTACTTCGGCTACATCGAAAGGGGAGGCCTTCTCCCCACCGTGGAGGACGAGGTGCGAGCCTTTCTTGCCAGCGCTCAACCGAAAATCAACGTGGCTATGATTCACCACCACCCGCTCGAGCATCAATTGGCTTCACACCTGCAGGACAGCTATGGCCCCATGCGGCGGGGCGGGGAGTTGATTGAGCTGTTCACGAACGCTCACTCGTCTGGGAGGTGGCTCGTTCTGCACGGACACAAGCACATTCCGCAACTTGTGCGAGCGACGTCAGTCTCATCCAACGGCCCGATAGTCCTCTGTGCTGGAAGTCTAGGGGCGAAGATCTGGGATCCCGTCGACACGGTCGCGCGCAACCAGTTCCACGTCTTGGAACTCGAAGACCGAGCGCCTGAGCACGGTTCCACTCTGATTGGTGCGGTCGAGAGCTTCAGCTGGGGAGTAGGCGTCGGTTGGTACCGTGCGGAGCGGAAAGGATCGGGCCTCCCTGCTCGTGCAGGTTTTGGTAGCAACGCGGACCCTGCACATCTTGCGGCGCGAGTCGATGCTCTGGTGCCAGACTCGCCCGGCGCATTCTTGCCATACTGCGACCTCGTTGGCGAGCTTGAGGACCTCCCATATTTGATGCCCGCCGACGAGGAAGCGCTTGAGTTTCATCTTGCGGGGCGAGGGCTGCGAGCACTGCGAGGAGCGGACAACCAAGTGGAACTAGTCGGGCGGAAGGCGGAACCCCATGTCTAACGGGCTTGACGCATTCAACGCCAAGCGAATGACTGCAGACCAAGTCGCAGGCAGTTTCGTGGTGCCAGCTGAGTTCGATCGGCTGAGCGGCAACGATCATGTTTACGTGATCGGTCCTCGCGGCAGTGGCAAGACGACCTTGTTGCGGATGCTCACTGGTGAGACCCTCAGGGCCTGGGAGGGATCAGAAGCGGAAGCAGCACGACGTCGGATCGACTACACCTCGATCTTTGTGCCTGCTGATGAACTATGGGCAAGCCAAGCTTCATCGGGTAACATTCGTGTCGCATTCGCAGGCCAGCTTCTGCTGGCTGCGATTGACGCCATGACCTATCGGGTCTCCGGAAACTTGGGTGTGCATCTGCCCGCATCGTTATCGCTCTCGTCGGAGATCGCGCTGACGAATCACTTCGCCCGGCTGTGGGGGCTTGGAGAGGTGCTCGGTGGCTTCAAGGGCTTGCAAGCTGGTCTTGAGCTGTTGCTTCTCGAGCTGCCTCGGCAGGACCTCGGCGATCACGCGCTCGCCGCGCCAGACTCGTTGAGACTTCTGGTGCCTGCACTTGAGGCATTCAACCGAGAGGTGGAACAGCGTGGGCACCGGTGGGCGCTACTGCTCGATGAGATGGAGCTCGCGCCGCCCGCGGTTCACGCGATGGTGACAAGATTCGTCCGCGGCGGCCCTCCGATTCTGACGCTCAAGATCTCGATGAGTCCTTTCGATAGGTTCATGCAGATCTATGGAGAGGAGGCGCTGCCAGCGCCGGGCAACGATTTCGACACTATCTATCTGTCCGGACGCCCCGTACGTGAGCTGAGGGCCTTCACTAACGGGCTGTGGCGATCTGCCCTCAAAGCTCGAGGCCTTCAACATCGTGAACTCTCAGCTGCTCTCGACGACCGGGCGCCGACCCCCCGAGACCGGCCCGCGGCCGACCGCAGCGGAGTGGGATTTGTTCGGTCGATGGCGAACCGCGACCCCGAACTACGTCAGTGGCTACGACGCCGTCAGGTGAACCTGAGTGACGCGAGTTCGATGTCATACTCCGAGCGCTCCGCAACGATTCGGAAGATCACGCCGTTGCTTGTTTACCGCGACGCCCTTCTAAACTTCCGGGACGGACAGCCGGTCAAGAGAAGCCGCAAGAAGTCGTTCGAGCCATTTACCGGTGCGAATGCTATCGCGACGATCCTCGAAGGAAATCCCCGGTGGATCAAGAGCGCCTTCGCGCAAATGCTTGAAAGGTATGACGCAAGGACGCAAAGTATTTCGGCCGGGTTTCAACTTGACTCTCTGACCAGCGTGGCCGACCGCTTCGAGGCATTGCTGAGAGTCCTACCCACGAGGCAGGGCGACGGCGAGGCTATGGCACCGCTTCAATTGGTAGACACCATTGCTCGCTATTTGCGGGATCGAAACCTTGGGCCGTTCACAGCAGATGCTCCGAACAGCTTCGTCGTAGACCACGGGACCCCCGATGAAGTACGGCGAGCACTCTTGCTGTGCTTGTACGCAGGCGCGATCGTGCATCTGCGCAGTCGCAACAGCCCGGCGGTCCTATCGTCCTTCACGAATGAACGATTTCGGCTGACGTACCTGCTATCTGTCAGAGACGGGAAGGAACTTCCGTTGCGGCTCGGAAAGGACGTGCGCTTGACTAGCGTCCTTGAGGTACCGCGATCGCGACTACGTTCTCGCCCTCATGAACAGGGAACAGCTCTTCCCCTGGAATGGAGCGACTATGAAGGTGCGTGACGTTGTTTTCTCGAGATCCGAAACGTTCGACCTCTTGGTCACAGTTTGTGGCTACGAAGAGCGGTCGCAGTACGTGTCCAGGGTAAGCGCCGAGGCAACGCGACACGTCGCTATCGACTACTGTTCCGCTGGGATTGGGGCATACGACGACAACCGTTCGGTACTCGAGTCGACCGAAGCGGAGCTGCACGAGGAAGAACACGCACTCGAGCTAATTCAGCTGGCCGTGACAGATGGCTCTCGAATACGCGTAGACATCAGCAGCATGCGAAGGTCTACAATCGCCGCAGTCGTCGATGCGCTTCAGTCCGCGCAGGGAGAGCGCGACATCCAGTTTGTATACTCTCCGGCGGCGTACGAGGCGAGTGCAAGCGCCGTCGCAGACCATTTGACGCTAAGTGCGGGGCCGGTATCCGACGCTTTCCGTGGAGATCTTCGACCATCGTCGGTTCCGGTCGGTTTAGTCGCCGGTCTAGGGCTCGAACCTCATCGGATCATGGGTTTGACGGAGTTGCTTGAGCCTGATGAAGTCTGGGCTTTCGTTGCATCAAGCGACGATACGCGGTTTCAGCAGGACGCCCGCCGCGTCAATCAGCTGACACTAGACGATCCGCATACGAGGACGCTGATGTATGACATCCGTTCAGTGGCTGAAACCTACCTCGCAGTCGATTCGCTCGTGTTTGCCGCGGCTCCACGTCGGCGGCTGGTGTTGGCTCCGTCGGGGCCGAAGATTTTCACGCTTGTCTGTCTGCTGGTCGCCGCTTCACAGCGGGAACACCGACCGGCTGTTTGGCGAGTTGGTCCCGCCTCCACGGTCAAGCCGACGCCACTTGAGGCAGCTGGCGATGTTGTCGCGGCGGAAGTCAACTTTCGCTCCCCGGTTCCCGTCGTTCTGTAGGGCACGGGTCTCGCGCCTACAGATCGCGATGTGCGCAACCAGTCTGGTGCAGCAATCGAGAAGGAGGCTCATGTGAGCCCTGAGCTATTGCCGGGTGTCTAGTGCACCTAGAACCTTTCCACGCATGAAGGACGTGCACGGACCCGAGACGGTCCGCCACGCACCCGACGAGGGCGTGCGGCGGGCCGTCGCCGCCGTGTGGCGCATCGAGTCGGCGAAGATCGTCGCGACCCTGACGCGTGTGGTCGGCGACTTCGGCCTCGCCGAGGACCTCGCGCAGGAGGCGCTGCTCGATGCCCTGCGGCAGTGGCCGGTCGAGGGCGTGCCGCGCAACGGCGCCGCCTGGCTCACGGCGGTCGCGAAGCGCAAGGCGATCGACGGCTGGCGGCGCCGCGAACGTCTCGACGACCGGATGGCCGTGCTCGCCCACGACCTCGAGCGAGAGCAGGCGGATGCCGCAGACGCGCCGCCCTGGGACCCGGATGCGGTCGACGACGACGTGCTGAGGCTGATCTTCATCTCGTGCCACCCGGTGCTCTCGCGCGAGGCGCAGGTGGCGCTCACCCTCCGCGTGGTGGGCGGCCTGTCGAGCGAGGAGATCGCCCGGGCGTTCCTCGTGCCGACGGCGACCGTGCAGCAGCGCATCGTGCGGGCCAAGAAGACTCTCGGTGCGGCGCAGGTCCCGTTCGAGATGCCACCACGGGAGGAGCACGCAGAGCGCCTGGGAGCGATCCTGGGCGTGCTCTACCTGATCTTCAACGAGGGGCACGCCGCGAGCAGCGGTCCCGACTGGATGCGCCCCGAGCTGAGTATCGAGGCGATGAGACTCACGCGGGTGCTGGCCGCGCTGATGCCGCGCGAGCGCGACGTGCACAGCCTGCTGGCCCTGATGGAGCTCACCGCCGCGCGGTTCCCCGCCCGGATCGATGCCCACGGCGAACCGGTGCTCCTGTCCGACCAGGACCGTCGTCGCTGGGATCGCAGCCGCATCGCGCGGGGACGTGCTGCGCTTGCGGCCGCTGACGCACTCGGCTCGGGTCGAGGCCCCTACGGCCTTCAGGCGGGGATCGCGGAATGCCATGCGACAGCCGCGTCCGTCGACGACACCGACTGGGAGCGGATCGTGCTCCTGTACGAGGCGCTCGGTCGGATCGCTCCCTCGCCGGTCGTGGAGCTCAACCGGGCGGCTGCCGTCGCGATGGCGACGGGCCCGGCATCCGCTCTGCAGATCATCGACCGGCTCGGCGCCTCGGGTGCGCTGGCCGGTTACCACCTGCTGCCCGCGACGCGGGGGGAACTGCTGCTGCGACTCGGTCGCGCGGAGGAGGCGCGCAGCGAGTTCGCCGTCGCCGCAGCGCTCGCAGGCAATGACAGGGAGCGGGCGCTGCTGCAGGCCAAGGCCGACGCGCGCTGAGCGCAGACGGCACACAGAGAAACCGCCCTCTTCACCAGCGTCGCTGGGGAAGAGGGCGGTTTCTCTGTGTTGCTATGAGGTCAGCTGCGGGCCTTGCTGCCGCGGTTGACGATCAGGCCGTAGATCAGCAGCACGATGATCGAGCCGCCGATGGCGAGGAGCCACGTGCCCAGGTCCCAGAACTCCGTGAGAGGACGGTTCAGGATCAGGCTTCCGAGCCAGCCGCCGAGGAGGGCGCCGACGACGCCGAGCAGGAGGGTGATGAACCATCCGCCACCCTGCTTGCCGGGAAGGATCAGCTTCGCGATGGCTCCGGCGATGAGGCCGAGAAGAAGGAATCCGAGAAAGCTCATGTTCAGCTCCTTTGTTTCGTGAGCCCTGGGGTGCCAGGGCTCGTGTGATCCACTGTGCCCTCTCAGCTGATTATCAGCCAACCCCTTGCGCTGGAGGCCTCGGATATGCCAAGAGGCCCGCCCCCGAAGGGACGGGCCTCTGAGTGAGGCGGTTCGCGGTCAGTTGTTGCCGCGGACGATCGCGATGATGCGCAGGATCTCGACGTAGAGCCAGACGACCGTGACCATGATGCCGAAGGCGCCGAGCCAGCCGTACTTGCGGGGAGCGCCGTTGCGCACGCCCTGCTGGATCTGGTCGAAGTCGAGGACCAGCGAGTAGGCCGCCATGATGACGACCAGGACGCCGATGATCAGACCGAGCGGGATGCCGAAGATCTCAGCGCTGTAGAGGCCGAACGCCTGTCCCTGGGGGAGGACGCCGGTCCACATGAGCACGAGGTTCAGCAGCGAGAACACGAGGTAGCCGACCATGGCGATCATGAAGATCTTGGTGGCCTTCTTCGACGCGCGGACCTTGCCGCTGGCGAAGAGAGCGAGGGTCACGCCGACGACCGAGACCGTGGCCAGGGTCGCCTGCATGACGATGCCGGGCCACAGGACCTCGAAGAACGCCGAGATGCCGCCGATGAAGAGGCCCTCGAATGCGGCGTAGGCGAAGATCAGCGCGGGGCGGACCTTCTTGCGCGAGGTGAACGTGATGACCATCGCGAGCACGAAGCCGCCGAGCGCGCCGACGATCCACGGCATGAGGTTCGGCTCGAAGCGGTTGTAAGGGTTCAGCTCGGGAGCGGCGACGCCGCCCAGAGTCAGGAACCAGCCGACGGCGGCGGTGACGAGCAGGATGGCGAAGAGTCCGGCGGTCTTCCAGACGGTGTCCTCGACGGACATGCGGTCGGTCTCGATCGCGCCGGCCGGGGGAGCCGCGTACATGCCCTCCAGCTGTGCGTTCGCCGCGGCGTCCATGGTGCCGTGCTGGAACGACGCGGCTTGCGCCCCCTGCGCTCCCTGCGGGGCACCCGGGTAGGTCGCGACGTTGCGCGGATCCTGCTGCTGGAACGCCGGGTTGTTGAAGGCGAAGTTGCTCATGTGGGCCTCACTCCAAAGTGGGTTGTAGGTCGCTTTCCTCCACGATACCCGGAAGGGCAGGTCATCAGGGTGTTCTACGCTGAGAGCGTGCCCAGGAAATCGCCTCTCGTGATCGGGCATCGCGGTGCGCCCGGCTATCGTCCGGAACACAGTCGCTCGTCATACGAGCTCGCCCTCGCGATGGGAGTCGATGCGGTCGAACCCGACGTCGTCGCCACGAAGGACGGCGTGCTCATCGTGCGGCACGAGAACGAGATCTCCGGCACCACGGATGTGGCCGAGCACCGGGAGTTCGCCGACCGGAAGACGACCAAGCGCGTCGACGGCGAGGCCCTCACCGGCTGGTTCACCGAGGACTTCACCTGGGATGAGCTCACGACGTTGCGCAGCCGGGAGCGCCTTCCGAAGGTGCGCGTGTCGAGCGCGAGCTTCGACGGTTCGCAGACGATCCTGCGGTTGACCGACGTGCTCGACATCGTCCGGGCCGGCTCGGTCGAGTACGGACGCGAGATCGGCGTGGTGCTCGAGGTCAAGCACGCCACATACTTCGCGAGCATCGGCCTCGACCTCGCGCCGCTGATCGAACGCGACCTGCGTGCGGCGGGGTGGGCCGAGGGCGAGCTGCCGCTGATCGTGGAGTCCTTCGAGTCGACGATCCTCGGACAGCTGAGGGCCCGAGGCATCGCGGCGTCGTACGTCTATCTGATCGAGGCGTCGGGACGCGCGTACGATCTGGTCGTCGCTCAGGGCACGCAGGCGCCCACGTATGCGGCCACCGTCACCTCGCAGGGACTCGATGCGCTCGTCGGCCGGGTCGACGGAATCAGCGTCGACAAGCGCATGCTGCTCGCCGCAGGCAACTCGATCGTCCCCGATGCGCACGCGCGCGGACTCACGGTCTTCACATGGACCTGTCGGCCGGAGAACGCCTTCCTCTCGGCGGAGTTCCGCGGCCACGGAGGCAAGAGCGCCTACGGGGACTACGAGGCCGAATGGGGCGTCATCGCTCGCACGGGAGTCGACGGGGTCTTCGTCGATCACCCCGACCTCGGGGTCGGATTCTTTCGCGGCTGACCTCGATCAGAACGGGCCGAGCACGTCCGGAACGGGGCGATCGAGGTGGAGCGCTCGCAGCGGCTCGAGGATCTCGCGCTCCTCGAAGCGGAAGTGCGACTCCATGATCGCGCCGATGCCGTCGAGGTGGCGCTTCAGCGTCTCGCTGCCCTCTCCGCTCTCGACGGCCGTGCGGAGTCCTCCGAGCAGGTGGGCCAGCATCGAGTGATCCTGCATCAGCTTGGCGATCACGTCGCCGAGTTCCGGGTGCTGGTCGCGCAGCGCGGGGAACAGGGCGCGGTCCTCGCTCAGATGATGCCCATCGAGGGCCGAGCAGAAGCCGATGCAGAACAGCGCGAGCTCGCGCGCGGCATCCGGAGCATCCGAACCGTCCTGCACCGCCTCCCTCGTGGCCTCGAGGGCGGCGCGGAGTCTCGTGTGCGCCCGGCGCAGCTCTGCGTCCCAGGCGATCAGGCGATCGGCATCCATCCCGGCAATTCTAGAGCCGGCATCCGCGGTCAGAGCGTGCGGTCGAAGGCGCCGCGGCGCGACACGATCTCCTTGCCGAGAGGCATCAGCGAGACGGGCACCATCTTGAAGTCGGCGATGCCCATCGGGATGCCGATGATCGTGATGCAGAGCGCGAGGCCGGAGACGATGTGTCCGATCGCCAACCACCAGCCGGCGAGGATGACCCAGAGCACGTTGCCGAGGAACGAGCCGACTCCGGAGGTCGGCTTGCTGACGATCTCACGCCCGAACGGCCAGATCGCGTAGCGGGCGATGCGGAACGAGGCGATGGCCCAGGGGATCGTCACGATCGGAATGCACAGCAGGATGCCGGCCAGCATGTAGCCGAGGAAGAGAGCGAGTCCGGCGAAGACCAGCCAGATGATGTTGAGGATCGTGCGCACGGGCCGATTCTCGCATCGACGTCTGAGCATCCGCCTGTTCGCGGCCTCCCGGGCCGATGGCGAACCGCCACCGGTCGTTCACCATCCGTGCACCTGCACGCCGTCGTTCGGCCATGCGGAATCGCTGATGTGGAGTCCTACCCGACTGATTCCCTCAGGAGCCCTATGTCCCGCCTGCACTCTGCGGCTGCGGTCACGACGGTCTGCGCACTCAGCGCTGCCGCCCTGCTCGCCGTGCCGCTCGCCGCCACCGGAGCCGAACCCGGTGTCCGCATCAACGAAGTCGAGTCGAGCGGGGGAGCACCCGGCGACTGGATCGAGTTCGTCAACACGTCGGCCGTCGCGGTCGACCTGAGCGGTTTCGTCGTCAAGGACGACGGCGAAGATGAGGCGTACACGTTCCCGGACGGATCGGTGATCGAGCCCGGCGCGCATCTCGTTCTCGACCAGGCCGATGCCGGAGCGGGCGACTTCGCCTTCGGCCTCGGCAAAGAAGACCAGGTGCGACTGTTCGACCCGAGCGCCGTGCTCGTGGACGAGACATCGTGGGCGGCTCACGCTGCAGTGTCCTGGGGAGCGCGGGAGGTCGACGGCATCGTCGAATGGGCGGAGACGTCCGAGTCCACGAAGGGCGCGGCGAACGTCTTCGCATCCGACGAACCTCTGGGCGGCACCATCGCGATCAATGAGGTCGACTCGCAGCCGGCGGACTGGGTGGAGTTCCACAACGCGGGCGATGCCCCTCTCGACATCTCGGGCTACGAGATCCGCGACAACTCCGACGACCACCGCTGGCAGTTCCTGCCGGGCACGGAGATCGCCGCGGGCGAGTTCCTCGTCGTCGAGGAGGGGACCATCGGTCTCGTCGGTGGCGTCGAGACGGCCTTCCGCGATCCGATCGGAATCGGCAGCGCCGACCGCATCCGCCTGTTCGACACGGCTGGCGTGCTGGTCGACGACACGCAGGCATGGAGCGGCCATGCCGCCATCGACGGCGACGCCATCGCCGCGACCCTCGCTCGCTGCCCCGACGGAGAGGGCGCCTTCGTGCTCGCATATGCGACCCCGGGGGCGACGAACACGTGCGTCATGCCGGACGTCGTGATCAACGAGATCGAGTCCGACGGCGACGCGACCGACTGGGCCGAGGTCGTCAACTCGGGCAGCACACCGGTCGACCTCTCCGGCTGGACCGTCATGGACGGCGACCCGGTCGGCCACGCGGCGGAGACGACGCCGCTGCCCGCGGGCACCGTGCTCGAACCCGGCGCGTACCTCGTCTTCGACCAGCCGAAGGACTTCGTGTTCGGTCTGGGCAACGGCGACACCGTCACGCTGCGCGACGCGAACCTCAACATCGTCGACGAGCACGTCTACGCGGCGCATGCGGCGGGCGTCCTCGCGCGATGCGCGGACGGAGCTGGAGAGTTCGCCGACATCGCGGTCTCGACCAAGGGCCAGCGCAACGCGTGCGGCAACCCGGTGCGGATCAACGAGGTCGAGTCCGACGGCGGATCGCCCGGTGACTGGATCGAACTCGTCAACCCGACCGCATCCGCCCTCGACGTCGCCGGCGTCGTCGTGAAGGACGACGACGACACCCACTCCTACGTCATTCCGGCCGCGACCACCATCGCCGCGGGCGGATACCTCGTCATCGAGGGCACGGACCTCGGCTTCGGTCTGGGTGACGGCGACTCCGTTCGCGTCTTCGACGGAGATCTGCTCATCGACTCCACCACGTGGGGCGCAGGGCACGCGGCCACCACGTGGGGGCGCTGCCCGGACATCGCCGGCACCTTCGCGGCGACCGCGGAGAGCACGAAGGGTGCGGCGAACATCTGCGCCGGCGAGATCCCCGTCTCGCCATGGCCGGGTTCGGCCGACGTCCGGGTGCTCGACACCGCGCCGACGTTCCTCGAGGACAGCTCGGGTCTCGACGTGCAGGAGACGTCGGACGGATCGTTCCTCTGGGCCGTGGACAACGGCGAGGGGCGCATCTGGAAGCTCGAGGCCCACGCCGACGGCTCGTTCTCGCAGATCGCCGGGTGGGAGTCGGGCAAGCGCGTGCGATTCCAGAAGGATGCCGGCGACCCGAACGCCGCAGGCCCCGACACCGAGGGCATCACCGTCGACGGCGAGGGATCGGTCTACGTCGCCTCCGAGCGTGACAACAGCGCCAAGGGCGTGAACCAGAACACCATCCTGAAGGTCGACCCTGAAGCCTCCGCCGACGACCTCGTCTCCGAGCAGGAGTGGGATCTGACCTCGTCGCTCCCCGCCGTGGGAGCGAACCTCGGCATGGAGGCGGTGCAGTGGGTGCCGGACAGCGCTCTTGACGGCGCACTCTTCGACGTCAACACCGCGGCCCCGTACGACTCGGCAGACTACGCCGGACACGGCGGCGGCCTGTTCTTCGTCGCGGTCGAGGACAACGGTCACGTCTACGCGTTCGCGCTCGGCGCCGACGGCCGGGCCACGCTGGTGTCGGAGATCGCACCCGGTCTGCCCGGCGTCATGGCGCTCGACTACGACAGCGTGCTCGACGTGCTGTGGGCGGTCTGCGACGACGGCTGCCAGGGGCAGTCGGCCCAGATCACACTGAACGGCACCGAACAGCCCGGCATCGCGCACTTCGCCCGCCCTGCCGGCATGCCCGACATCAACAACGAGGGATTCGCGACCGCCCCGGCCTCGCTGTCGGTCGACGGTGAGCGTCCGGTCTGGTGGTTCGCCGACGGTTTCGCCGCCGAGGCGCTGCGAGTCGGCACCCTTCCCGGAGTGACCGGAGAGACGCCCGGCGAAGGGCCCGGGGAGAACCCGGGGCAGACTCCTGGCGAAGGCCCGGTCTCGAGCCAGCCCGGCGGCGCGCCTTCCGGTGACGACCGTGACGGTGCCGCCGACCTCGCTGCGACCGGCGCGGAGGTGCCCGTGGCCCTGATCGCTCTGGCCCTGATGCTCGTCGTCGGCGGTGCGCTCGTCGCCGGTCGGCGCCGACGCGTCAGCTGACACGAGCGACGCGACGAGGATGGGGCGGATGCACGGGATCCCGTGCATCCGCCCCATCCGCCGGCAGTGTCGGTGGCGCGGCCTAGACTCGTAGAGCCATGACCGAAGCCCCCCTCATCGTCCCCGGATCCGTCGGCCCTCGCTCCACCGGAGCGCAGGGACAGGACGACCTCCTCGCCGGCCTCAACCCGCAGCAGCTCGAAGCGGTGACCTACCGCGGACCCGCGCTGCTGATCGTCGCGGGTGCAGGCTCCGGCAAGACCAGCGTGCTGACACGGCGCATCGCCTCTCTGCTGAGGTCACGCGAGGCATGGCCCAGCCAGATCCTCGCGATCACCTTCACCAACAAGGCCGCCGGTGAGATGCGCGAGCGCGTCGAGGCGATCGTGGGCGACGCGGCGCGGGGCATGTGGATCTCGACGTTCCACTCCGCCTGCGTGCGGATCCTCCGGCGTGAGGCTCAGCAGTTCGGGTTCACCAAGTCGTTCACGATCTACGACTCCGGTGATTCGCGGGCGCTCATCAAGCGGCTGGTCAAGCAGCACGAGGCCGATGCCTACGGTCTCACGCCCGGGGCCGTGCAGTCGCGCATCTCCAAGCTCAAGAACGAGCTGTCGGATGCCGACGCGTATGCGCGACAGGCGAACATGAACGACCCGGCCGAGCGGATCTTCGTCGAGCTTTTCGCCGACTACCAGCGGCAGCTGCAGAAGGCGAACGCGTTCGACTTCGACGACCTGATCGGCCAGACCGTCTATCTGTTCCGCGCCTTCCCGCAGGTCGCCGACACCTATCGGCGCAGGTTCCGTCATGTGCTGGTCGACGAGTACCAGGACACGAACCACGCTCAGTACGCCCTCATCCACGAGCTGACGCGTCCGGTCTCGGGCGATTCGCCCGATCCGTATGCCTCCGACGGCATGATGATCTTCGAGCCGGAGACCACACCGGAGCTCGAAGGCGCGTCACTCACCGTGGTGGGTGATTCCGACCAGTCGATCTACGCCTTCCGCGGCGCCGACATCCGCAACATCAGCGAGTTCGAGCGCGACTTCCCCGGCGCTCGCGTCGTGCTGCTCGAGCAGAACTACCGTTCGACGCAGAACATCCTCTCGGCGGCGAACGCGGTGATCGGCAACAACTTCGATCGCAAGGACAAAAAGCTCTGGAGCGACAAGGGCGACGGCGACATGATCGTCGGCTTCACCGGGTACTCCCAGCACGATGAGGCCCAATTCGTCGCCGACGAGGTCGAGGCGCTGCACCGCGCCGGCATGCCGTACTCCGAGATGGCCGTCTTCTACCGCACGAACTCGCAATCGCGTGCGCTGGAGGAGATCTTCATCCGCTCCGCCGTGCCCTACAAGATCATGGGCGGCACGAAGTTCTACGAGCGTGCCGAGATCAAGGACGCCCTCGCCTACCTGGTCGCCGTCGCGAACCCGGCCGACGAGATGGCTGTCCGCCGCATCCTGAACAAGCCCAGGCGCGGCATCGGCGATGTGACCGAGACGGCGATCGCCCGGTTCGCCGAAGACCACGACATCACGTTCCGGCAGGCCCTGTCCGTGCCCGAGCAGCTGGGCTTCGGTCCGAAGATCCAGGCCGGCATCGCCCAGCTCGATGCCGTGCTGGCCGAGGCGACGGAGATCATGCTCCCCGCCTCCGGCGAGGTTCCCGCTCCGACCACCGTCGCCGACGGGCTCAGCGTGCTGCTGTCGAAGAGCGGCTACCTCGACGCCCTGCGGGCGAGCCGCGACCCACAGGATGAGGCGCGCGTCGAGAACCTCGACGAGTTCGTCGCCGTCGCGCGGGACTTCGCGCGCAACAATCCTGACGGGACGATCGTGGACTTCCTCACAGAGGTCGCCCTGGTCTCGGATGCCGATGACCTCGATGACGAATCAGGGTCGGTGTCGATGATGACGATGCACACCGCGAAGGGGCTCGAGTACGACGCGGTCTTCGTGACCGGCGTCGAAGAGGATCTGATCCCGCACCGCATCTCGGCGGGGGAGCCGGGCGGTCCTCAGGAAGAGCGGAGGCTCTTCTACGTCGGCATCACGCGCGCGCGGAAGCGCCTGCACCTGTCGCTCGCGATGACCAGGGCCCAGTTCGGCGAGGTCTCGGTCGCGATGCCCAGCCGCTTCCTGCAGGAGATCCCCGCCGGACTCATCGACTGGCGCCAGTCGCCCGGCGACGTCAACTCCCGGGGAGGCATGCAGTCCCGTGCGCTCAATGCGCGCCGGGCAGGCGGATTCGGCGGCTCCGGCGGCTCCGGTTCCGGCGACCGTTTCGCGGTGAAGCAGCTGCCGGGGCGCGACTCTCTCAAGCCGCTCTCGACCGCGATGGACAAGTTCCCCAACCGCGTGACGGCGAAGATGCGTGACAACGGCGACCTCGAACTCGCCGCCGGGGATCGCATCCGCCACACGGACTTCGGCGACGGACGGGTCGACGCGGTGACGGGCGAGGGTGCCAAGCGCATCGCGCACGTGCGCTTCGATTCCGCCGGCCAGAAGAAGCTCCTGATCAAGGTCGCGCCGATCGAGAAGATCTAGCCCTCTGGCGGGTTAGGCTGGCTGATATGGCCCTGTTCTCCCGCCGCAAGAAGTCCGCCGACGACGTCGTCGCCGACCAGTTCGACACCGAGACCGAGGAGTCCGCCGACGAGACTCCGGACGGTGCGGAGGCGCCGGCGGACGCCGCCGAGGCCACGCCCACCATCGGTATCTCCGTCCAGGCGTTCCGTGGGGTCGGTGCTCAAGCCGGACCGGAGGTCGAGCTGCCCGGTCCTGACGCGCCGGCAGCATCGGCGCCTGCGGCAGCACCCGCCCCTGCTCCCGCTGCGCCGGCACCCGCCCCCGTGGCCGAGCCCGAGCGTCGACTGCCGCTGGCGCCCGCGATGCCGCCCGAGCAGACCGAGACCGTCCCGGGCATGAAGGACAACGTCCTGCTGCGTGAATCCCTGAAAGAGGTCGAGCAGGGCGCCACGAACGAGCAGCTGCTCGGAGTGCTCCGCCAGGCGCTGCAGGGGCACATGTACATCCGCGTCAACGGTGATGCACGCGCGCAGATCAGTGAGGGCAAGCCTCTCGCTGTCGCGGTCGTGCGTGATGGCGATCGTCAGTTCATGCTCGCGTTCAGTTCGGCCGCCGCTGTCCGAGACTCCGTGCAGCTCGAGAAGGACCCGACGGCGACATCTGCCGTCGCCCAGCCTGTCACGTCCGTTCTGCAGCAGGTCGTCTCGGGTGACTTCGCAGGCCTCATCGTCGACAACGCCTCTGCACCGCACCGCGTGGTGTTCCCGTCCGAGCTCCTGCAGAAGGCGCTCGAGCAGGCAGACGTCGACATGACGGTCAAGTCGCTGATCGCCGCGCCGCGAGAGCAGGACACCGCATCGAAGGTCGGTGAGGCGCTCGCGACGAAGCGCATGTGGGTCGCCGTCAACGAGGGAAATCCCGGCGGACAGGTCGGGATCGCCGAAGCGCAGACTCCCGACGGCAAGCGGTTCCTCCAGCTCTTCTCGCACCCGCTCGAGGTGCTCGCGCTCGGTCGGGGCGATCGACCGCTGCCGTTCGAGCCGCTGCAGCTGGCCAAGATCCTCTCCAGCCACATCGATATGGCCGGGGTCATCATCGATCCGGCCGGCCCCAGCATCGTGGTCGAGCGCGACGCTCTCACCTCGGTGCTGATCCTCGCGATCGACATCGACGACTGACGGGCTTCCCCCGCGTCGCACCGGCCCTCTAGGGTCGGAGCATGGCCTCAGAACGCGTGACCCTGAAAGTCATCGATCCCGATGGAGAGCGCGAGGTCGCGCTCTCGAGCCCGAACAGGGTCGTCTGGCCGAAGGACGGCATCACGAAGGTCGAGCTCGCGGAGTACTTCCAGCTCGTCAGCGTGCCGTTCCTCGAGGCGAACGGGAATCGTCCCGTCTCGCTCGAGCGCTTCCGCGACGGCGTGGGAAGCGATGGGTTCTTCTCGAAGAACCCGCCCAAGGGAACGCCCGACTATGTCGACGCGGTCACCGTGACCTACAACAGTGCGCGTCGGCATCCGCAGATCGTCCTGAATCGCCCGAGCGCGATCGTCTGGGCGGCGCAGATGAACACGATCGTCTTCCACCCCTGGGCGTCCCTCGCCACCGACCCGGACAATCCCGTCGAGTTGCGGATCGACCTCGACCCGCAGCCCGGCACGGGTTTCGCGGATGCCATCCCCGCCGCGCACGCGCTGAGAGAGGTGCTCGAGGAGGTCGGTCTCACCGCGTTCGTGAAGACCAGCGGCAACCGTGGACTGCACGTGTTCGCGCCCATCGAACCGACTCATGAGTTCCTCGATGTGCGGCACGCCGTGATCGCAGCCGGCCGCGAGCTGGAGCGACGGATGCCGGAGCAGGTCACGATGAGCTGGTGGAAGGAGGAGCGTGGTCAGCGGGTCTTCATCGACTTCAACCAGGCGAACCGCGACCGCACGATGGCCGGTGCCTACAGCCCCCGCGCGCTTCCCGGGGCCACGGTCTCGACGCCCGTGTACTGGGACGAGCTGGACGGTCTCGACCCCGCGGTCTTCACCGTCCGCAGCATCCCGAAGAGACTCGCCGAGGTCGGTGATCCCTGGGCGGGCAAGCAGGACGAGCCGGGGCGCATCGACACGCTTCTCGAGTGGTGGGAGCGGGACAAGGCGGCGGGCCTCGGCGAGTTGTCGTTCCCGCCCGAGTTTCCCAAGATGCCCGGAGAGCCCCCACGCGTGCAGCCCAGCAAGAAGGTCGACGCCCACTGGGATGCGAACGGTGATCCCGTCGAGGAGTGAGCCTCAGCCGATGACCTCGGCCAGGTCGTACCCGGCCACGGTGTCGAGCTGGTCGTAGGTGCACGACCGCGCATCCCGGTCCGGACGCCAGCGGTCGAACTGCACCGTATGGCGGAACCGCGAACCCTCGAGCTGGTCGTAGCGCACCTCGAGCACGAGCTCGGGGCGCAGCCGGACGAACGAGACATCCTTGGACCCGCTGAAGCGCGAACGCTCACCCTCGCCGGTGAGGGCCTCGCCGGAGTCGTCGCGCTGCACGAGCGGGGCGAGCTCCTCGACGAGCTCCCGGCGGCGCACATCACTCCATGCGGCCACGCCGCCGACCTGCCGCAGGGTGCCGTCGGAGTCGTAGAGGCCGACGAGCAGAGACCCGACGCCCGACCCGGACTTGTGCACGCGGTAGCCGAGCGCGACCACGTCAGCGGTGCGGGCATGCTTGATCTTGATGAGGGTGCGCTTTCCGGGCGCGTACGGCTGATCGAGTGGCTTGGCGACGACCCCGTCGAGCCCTGCGCCCTCGAACTCGGCGAGCCAGCGCACGGCGGCGTCCCGATCGCGGGTGGTGCGCGTGATGTGCAGGGGATGCTCGACCCCTTCCATCAGGGTCTCCAGGCGCGCGCGGCGTTCGGCGAACGGAGTGCTCAGGAGGTCTTCGTCGTCGACGGCCAGCAGATCGAAGGCGATGAACATCGCAGGCGTCTCCGCGGCGAGCTTCGCCACTCGTGAGGCCGCGGGATGGATGCGCTGACTCAGCGCCTCCCAATCGAGTCGCTGCGCCCCCTCGTGTCCCGTGGCCACGACGATCTCTCCGTCGAGCAGGCACGGCCTCGGAAGCAGTCGCGGGATCGCCTCGACGAGCTCGGGGAAGTATCTCGTCAGCGGTTTCGCGCCGCGGGAGCCGATCTCGACGGTCTCGCCGTCCCAGGCGATCAGCCCGCGGAATCCGTCCCACTTGGGCTCGAACAGCAGCCCTCCGGCGGTCTTCGCGGGATCGGGGACGGATGCTGCCGCCTTCGCCAGCATCGGGGACGGGATCTCGTAGCGCATGGATCCATCCTGGCGTCGGTCGCGTCGTGGCAGAAGGGTGATTTCGCCCGTCAGGAGAAGAGGTCGTCGAGGGAGACGCGCATGCCGGCATCCTTGAGCGCCGTGCGGGCGGCATGCCATCCCGCCATGCCGTTGACGCCCGGGCCGGGCGGTGTCGACGCCGACGCGAGGTACACCCCGTGCATCGGAGTGCGCCAGGGCGCGATGCCGAGGACCGGGCGCCGCAGCGCCTGCGGGATCGTGAACGCCCCGCCGAGGATGTCGCCGCCGATCTCCGACGGGTTGACCGCCTCGCGCGACGACGCCGGCACCGAGTGGTGCGCGAGGATGAGGTCCCGGAATCCCGGTGCGAATCGCTCGACCTGGCGCGTGATGAGTTCGGTGGCGTCGAGATCGGAGTCCTGGGGAACATGGATGTACGCCCACAGCACCGCCTTGCCCTCCGGCGCCCTGCTGGGGTCGAAGACCGAGGGCTGCACCGTCAGGACGTACGGTCGGTCGCTGATCCGTCCCCCGGCGACAGCGTTCTCACTCGCCCACGTCTCCGCGGCCGATCCACCGATGTGGACGGTGGGCGACTGGGCGACGTCAGGATTCGCCCAGGGAATCGGCCCGTCGAGAGCGAAATCCACCTTCGCAGCGGCGGGGCCGTATCGGTAGTTGCGGATCGCCCGCGCGTAGGCCGCGGGGATGTCCGGATGGGTGAGGGTGAGGCGGGGCGATGTGTTCAGCATCAGCAGATCACCACGGGCGGGTTCGCCCCAGTCGAGCGATCCCAGGTCGGTGACGTGGATGCCCGATTCGACGGATCCGCCATGAGCCTCGATATCGGCGACCATGCTGTCGGCGATGCGCTGCGCGCCGCCTCGCGGGTACATCCATCCGCCGGCGTGCGCCTGCGCGGCGAGCAGCAGCCCGGCTGCGGCACCGGCGAGCGAGGGGAGCGGGGTGTTCGCGTGCGCCAGGACACCGGCCATCAGCGCGGCGGCCTCTTCGGTGCGGAAGCTGCGCCGGGCGAGCGGCGTGCCCTGGTCGAGCATCCGCAGCGCGAACCGGAGAGCCGTGATCGGCTCGCGAGGCACCCTGAGCATCTGATTGCCGGTGAAGTCGACGACACCCTCGACGTGAGTGCTGAGCGGGCGCAGGAGCGACAGCCAGGCCCGCTCGTCGACGCCGAGCCCTGCCGCGGTGCGTTCGATGTCGCGCCATGCGATTCCGGCTCTGCCGCCGTCTAGCGGGTGCGCGTACGAGATGTCGGGGAGGATCCAGTCCACCCGTTCGGCGAGGCCGAACGCCTGGAAGAACGACGAGGAGAGCGCGGCCGGGTGCACGGCGGCGCAGACGTCGTGCCGGAATCCCGAGAGGGTCGATTCCGTCGTGCGGACTCCGCCGCCGATCGTGTCGGCAGCTTCGAGCACGTGCACCTCGTAGCCGGCGCGCGCGAGGGACACAGCCGCCGCCAGGCCGTTCGGTCCGGAGCCGATGATCGTCGCGCGTGCCATTCGGCCAGTCTTCCATGCCCGGGCGTGAGATCCTTGAGGAAATGAATGAAGTTCAGGGCCCGACCCCCACAGGCAACTCCCGTCCGTACCGAACCCTCGCGGAGGCGCTCCGCGCGCATCGCATCGCCGAGGAGAACCACGAGTTCATCTCCGCGATCACCGACGCCGTCGGCATCTCCTCCTATATCGACCGCGGTCGCTACATCGAGGCGATCCGCCGCGGCGACGGCGCCCCGCTGCACATCGGCAAGACCTACACCAACGGCTTCACCGAGGACGAGACGATCGTCATCGGCTCGACGCCCCTGCGACTGCAGCCGAGCGAGGGACGCGCACCGTACTTCTACGTGACGCACCCGAGCGAGTTCCGCCCGATCGCGCCTGTCAAGGCGAAGAGATCGACGACCCCTCGTGTCGCGGCTGCGCCGAAGGCCGAGCGCGCGACCAAGACGGACGAGCGCGACTACGGCGTGTGCGACGTCTGCTTCATGGTGAAGACGCCGGCCGGCGGCTGCGGCTGCGACTGACGTCCTCGTCGGCACCGCGGTGGTGAGCGCTCAGGTGAAGGCGCTCATCCCCGTGATGTCGCGCCCGAGCAGCAGCGCCTGCACGCTCTCGGTGCCCTCATAGGTGTGGATCGCCTCGATGTCGGCCATGTGCTGCATCACACCGTTCTCGAGCAGGATGCCGTTGCCGCCGAGGAGGTCACGGGCGACGGATGCCACGCGTCGAGCTGCTCGCGTGTTGTGGAACTTCGCCAGCGAGGCCTGCGTGGGGCGAAGCTCACCCGCGGTCTCGAGGTCTGCGAGGCGACGGCAGTACAGCTGCATGGCCGTGAGGTCCTCGAGCATGTGCGTGAGGCGCTCCTGCACCATCTGGAACTTGGCGAGCGGCTTGCCGAACTGGATGCGCTGGGTCGAGTAGGCCAGCGCCGCCTCGTAGCAGGCCGTCGCGTGGCCGAGGGCCGACCACGCGACCCCTGAGCGGGTGGCGTAGAGGACGACCGACGCGTCCTTGAAGCTCTTGGTGCCAGGGAGCACGGAGTCGAGCGGCACCCGGACGTCGTCGAGCACGATGTGAGCCTGGTGGATCGCCCGAAGCGAGGCCTTGCCGCGGATCGGCGTCCCTGAGTATCCGGGGGTGTCCTGTTCGACGAGGAAGCACCGGACCGCACCGTGTTCGGGCGCCGTCTCGTCGTCGACGCGGGCCCAGACGAAAGTGATGCCGCCCGAGGCGCCGTTGCCGATCCACTTCTTCGCGCCGCGGATGACCCACTCGTCGCCGTCGCGGCGGGCCACGGTCTCCAGCGATACCGAATCAGACCCGTGGTCGGGCTCGGTGAGGGCGAAGGATCCGAAGACCGAGCCGTCGGCCAGAGCCGTGAGCCACTTCTCCTGCTGAGCGGGGGATCCGAAGAGCGCCAGGGTGCGCAGCGCGAGCCCGCCTTGGACGGCGAGCACGGTGCCGAGCGACCCGTCGCCGCGCGAGATCTCCATGTTCACGAGCCCGGCAGCGAGGGGAGAGAGCCGGGTGAGGGCAGGATGCTCGATGCCATCGACGACGAGATCCATCTCGCCCATTCGGCGCGCGGCCTCGAGTGGATACTCCGCGCGATCCCAGGCGTCCGCCATCTGAGGCCCGACCTCGTCGATGTAGGCCTTGGCGCGATCCCAGGCCGACCGGTCGGCGTCGGGGATGTCGGCGAAGACGGCGTAGTAATCGCTGTCCTGTCGCCCGGTGATGTCGTACGACGAGACGCGCTCGCCGGGCAGGGGAGAGGCTGCGGTGCTCATGGTGACTCCTTCGTGACACCAAGTATCGTACGCTCTGAAACTCGGTTTCACGACTCCGGTGGAGTGAGTCTCGGTTCAGTCGAGTTGAGAGCGCAGGCGCCGGGTGACCTCGGCGATCGGCATCGAGCGAGGGAACACGGCGACGACCACGTCATCCGGAGCCTCGGAGACCGCGTCGGAAGGCACCCCGTAGCGGCGGCGGACGTCGGCGAGCGCCGTCTGCAGCGTCGAGAGCGGCACCTTCTTCTTGCCGCGCAGCAGCTGCCGCAGCACATGGTTGTGCACGGCGGTGACGAGGGCGGAGAACCCGACGGCATCGAGAGGATCGATCCCGGGGAGCGAGCTGCGCAGATAGTCGTCGAACAGCCGCTCGTAGCGGAACACCGTGATGATCTCGCGCTCACGGAGCACCGGCACCTGGCGGACGATCTGATAGCGGCGACGCGCGAGTTCGGGATCGTGCGCGAAGTGGGCGAAGACCGACTCGGATGCCGCACAGACCGCACGCCAGGGGTCGTCATGCCCTTCCGCGAGGAAGGCCCGCAACTGGTCGAGCAGCACCTCATGGTCCGCGAAGACCACATCCTCTTTGCCGCCGAACTGGCGGAAGAAGGTCGAGCGTGAGACGCCTGCGGCCTTCGCGATCTGCTCGACGGAGGTCTGGTCGAAGCCCTGTGACGCGAAGAGCTCGAGTGCAGCGGCCACGACGCCGGTGCGCAGTTCTGCGGATTCGTGCATGGAACGAGCCTAGACCTGTCGATGTCGTCGACGATCATGGGGGTCGCCACAGGGCGTGAGGCCGTGGCGACCGGACGGAGGCGTGGCCGTCTATGCCGTCGGACGGACGCCGCTGACGCGGTTCCAGATCTCCACCCGGTGGGTGAAGTCGGCGAGGGCTTCGGATTCCTCGTCGAAGGCGCGGAGCGAACCGGCGATGGGTTGTGCGCGTTCGTCTTGGATCCAGGTCTGGAAACCGTTCCTGCCGAAGGTCAGGACGATGACGTTCGGCTTGCCGCGCGGGTCCTCGAAGAGCGAGTACCCGGCATGGCCGCGTGCGCGGAGGTCGGCGAGCACGGTGTCACGGTTCATGCCAGTCCTCCAGGGACGCTCAGTTCGCGCACGAGTCCGAGTCGCAGATAGAACGAGAGCGGCAGGGGCAGCACGAGCTGGGTGGCGCCGCCGGGTTCGCCGAATGCGGGAGCCACCCTGCCGCTGTAGATGGGCTCGTCCCAGCGGTAGTAGCCGATGTCCACGAGATCATCCAGGTCGCGGCGAAGCGCGGCATCGCCGGATCGCTCGTATGCGGCACGGACGTGTACGCAATCGCCGATGACGATGAACTGGTGGTACGCCGACGGATTCTCGACCCAGGGGAGCGAGCGCTCAGGATACGCAGCGGGCTGCCCGTTCTCGACGAGGTAGACGTAGCGGGTGTTCACGGGGCCGTACATGTCCCAGACCTCCGCGCCGGCCGGCACGGGCTCGCGAGTGAGGGCGCGGCCGTCGGGGCCGATCCAGAGCTCGGTCATGCGGAGTCCCCGATCCGGCGCACAGCGGTGGAATCCGCTGCCTTGTGCGACCGTGCCATCCGCAGGAACTGGTCGAGCGCCTCGGCTTCGGAGGAGAAGCGCGACGGGCCGAAGAACCGGTCGCCGCGCTCGTCGGTGTCCCACACGATCCACTCATCGCCGTCGCGATCGATCCATGCCGACCGTTCGCGACGGCCGGTTCGCCCGAACCAGTTCGCGGTGGCGGTGAGCTGTTCGTCCTGGATGATGCGCTGTGCGTCGGCGGCGGTGAGGTTCGTCATGGGATCTCCTTAAGCAGGCCCAGCGCGATGAGCTGCTCGGCGGTGAGCGGAAGCTGCACCTGGGAGCCGCCACCCGGCGAGCCGAATCCGGGCGCGATGTCTCCCTGGTACCCCTGTGAACCGAGGTATTCGGGCTTGAGACCGCCCGCCAGGAGTTCGTCCTTGACGTGCTGAGGGGCGCTGTCGAACGCACCACGCAGATCGGACAGATCGCCGACGACCTCGTAGCGGTGGTAATGCGCGGGATTCTCGACGTAGGGCAGGGAACGCTGGTCGTACGTGTACGGCCCGTCATCCGGCACCGGTGAGGTGTATCGACCGTCGGGGGGACCGTAGCGGTCGAGCACGTCACCGGGCTGCGGCGTGTGCGGCTGTCGGATCGGATTGTCGTTGGCATCCAGGACGTACCCGCCGCCGGGCACCTGGCTCCAGTCGATGCTCCCATCCGGCTGAAGGACCTCAGGCCCCTTGGGGATCTGCACGTCGGGGGGGAGCGTGCCGGTGTCCGCGAAGTCGTCGGCGTACTGCGGGTAGTTGCGCTCGAGATATGTCTGGAGCTGCTCGTCGGTGAGCATGCTCTGGTCGCGCACGCTGGGACCGGGCGAGGTGGGCCCGTCCGGCGTCGTGCCGTCGGGCGGGGTGTGGGGAGGCGTGCCGTTCGGGCTGTGCGGTGCTCCGGGGCCGGAGGGAGCGTTTCCGCCGCCCGGTCCGCGCGAGAAGAGGTCTCCGAGGCGCTGGAAGAGCGCCTTGAGTTCGTCCAGGTGCTTGGCGAGAGCCGTGACGGCGTCGACGAGCTTGAGCACCGTGCCGGAGATCCGGGCGGTCATCGCCGAGACCCGGCTCGTCGCCTGCGCGATGACGTACGGGGTTGCAGTGCCGAGTGAGATCACCAGCGTGCTCGCATAGGAGATCAGCGAGCCCACGAGCTGCGAGAGCGTGTCGCGCACGAGCTCATGGACGACCTGGACGAGCATGGATGCCGCTTCCATGCCGGTCTTCATGCCGCCCGCCCACGCGCCCGCGGCGGAGATATGAGCGGCGACGTCCGCCTGGAGTCGGAGGTACGCGGCGATCGCCTCGCCCGACATCGAGCTCACGTCGGCGAGTCGGGAATCGAGGGTCTCGCCCGCCTGCTGCAGATGCTGGGCGATGTTGCCCCACGTCGCGGCGAATCCGGCGACTTCACCTGCGTCGCCGGTCAGGTCGTTGAGCCAGCCTTTGAGCGGCTCGAGATGGTCCATGAGCCAGCCCAGACCCGCCGCGATCAGCGATCCGAGCGGATCCATCGCCGTCGCGACGGTGTTCGCCAGGGCGGAGAACGATGCGAGGCCTCCGGCCACCCAGTCTCCGCTCTCGATGGCGTTGACGAGCTCATAGCCGTCCTCGAGCAGCCCTGCGCCGCTGAACGGCGTCGTCGGATCGATCGGTCCGGCCACCAGCGGGTTCGGCGGCGTCATCGGACGCCGCCCTCGACCGATGCCATCAGACCGCTGATCGTGTCGAGCTGTCGCTGCTCGCCCTCATCGAAGTCATCGGCGAGACCTTTGAGCTGTTCCTCGGACTGCTCGAGCATGGTCGCCGCGGCGGAGATCGCGCCGATGGCGATCGACGAGACGAGTTGCGCAGGCGGAACCAGGAATGCGCACATCACCCCGAACGCCCCGCCGCCGACGTTCATCGACCCGGCGGCGTTCTCGGCGAGCCTGACATCCGACGCGATCTGGCCGACGCGCTGCGCGTGCCTGCGCACCGTCTCGGTGTCTACCGCGATCAGCTCCGCCATCAGCGGTACTCGATCCGTGGCTGGCCGTCCTGACTCGGGTCGGGGAGCTGAGCGATCTCTTCACGCAGGTGCTCGACGGCTGCGTCGTCCGCGCCGAACGCCTCGGCGGCGATCTCGACGGCCTTCGCGCCGGCCGCACGCTGCGCATCTCCGGCGAGGGAGACGATCAGAGCGCCCAGGGCTGCGGGGGATCGGTCGTATGCGGCATCCGTGAGCGTGACCTCGGCGAGCCGACCGGAGGAATCCACCGTGACCGCGACATCACGGCCAGGCGACGTCGCCCGCTCACGCACGGCAGCGATGTCGTCGCGCACCTGCTCGGCCTGTGCCGCGCGGCGCTCTGCGTCTCTGACCTGCTGCTCGATGCGGGCCCGTGTGGCGATCGGATCCGACCAGTCGAACGTGTCCGTCATTGTCTCCCCCTGATTCAACGCACAAGAATGCTACCGGACGACATCGGCTCGTCGCCCGCGCTCTGCGGACGTAGGGGCGCTCAGGCGGCGGTAGTAGGCTGGGGGATTGATCGATGTCTCGACATCGAGAGAATTCCAGGCCGCAGCCCAGTGAAGGAAGCACAGTGGATCTGTACGAGTACCAGGCACGAGACGTTTTCGAGAAGTACGGAGTGCCGGTCCTCGCCGGCATCGTCGCCGACACCCCTGAGGAGGTGAAGGCAGCCGCTGAGAAGATCGGCGGCGTCGTCGTCGTCAAGGCCCAGGTCAAGACCGGTGGTCGTGGCAAGGCCGGCGGCGTCAAGGTCGCCAAGACCCCCGACGAGGCGTACGAGGCGGCCAAGGCCATCCTCGGTCTCGACATCAAGGGCCACATCGTCAAGCGCGTCATGGTCGCGCAGGGTGCCCGCATCGCTGAGGAGTTCTACTTCTCCGTGCTGCTCGACCGTGCCAACCGCTCGTACCTGAGCCTCTGCTCGGTCGAGGGCGGCATGGAGATCGAGGAGCTCGCGGTCGAGCGTCCCGAGGCGCTCGCGCGCGTCGAGGTCAACCCGCTGACCGGCATCGACAAGGAGAAGGCCGTCGAGATCGCTCGCGCCGCCAACTTCCCGGAGGACCTCATCGAGAAGGTCTCCGACGTGTTCGTCAAGCTCTTCGACGTCTACAAGGGCGAGGACGCGACTCTCGTCGAGGTCAACCCGCTGGTCCGCACCGAAGAGGGCGACATCATCGCCCTCGACGGCAAGGTCACGCTCGACGACAACGCCTCCGAGATCCGCCACCCCGAGCACGAGGCGCTCGAGGACAAGGACGCAGCGGACCCGCTCGAGGCGAAGGCCAAGAAGAGCGGTCTGAACTACGTCAAGCTCGACGGCGAGGTCGGCATCATCGGCAACGGCGCAGGTCTCGTCATGTCGACGCTCGACGTGGTCGCCTACGCCGGCGAGAACCACAACGGCGTCAAGCCCGCGAACTTCCTCGACATCGGCGGCGGCGCCTCGGCAGAGGTCATGGCCGCAGGCCTCGACGTCATCCTGGGCGACCCGCAGGTCAAGAGCGTGTTCGTCAATGTCTTCGGCGGCATCACGGCGTGCGACGCCGTCGCCAACGGCATCAAGGGCGCACTCGAGACGCTCGGCTCCACGGCGTCCAAGCCGCTGGTCGTGCGCCTCGACGGCAACCGCGTCGACGAGGGTCGTGCGATCCTCGCCGAGTACGCGCACCCGCTCGTCACGCTCGCCAGCACCATGGACGAAGGCGCCGACAAGGCCGCCGAACTCGCCAACGCCTGATCGCAGAGAGACACAAGGACTAGAGAAATGTCGATCTACCTCAACAAGGATTCCAAGGTCATCGTCCAGGGCATCACCGGCGGCGAGGGCACCAAGCACACGGCGCTCATGCTGAAGGCCGGCACCCAGGTCGTCGGCGGCGTGAACGCACGCAAGGCCGGCACCACGGTCGCGCACACCGACAAGGACGGCAACGCCGTCGAGCTCCCCGTCTTCGGCTCGGTCGCCGAGGCCATGAAGGAGACCGGCGCAGATGTGTCGATCGCCTTCGTGCCCGGCGCCTTCACCAAGGACGCGATGATCGAGGCCATCGATGCCGAGATCCCGCTGCTCGTCGTGATCACCGAGGGTGTCCCCGTCGGCGACTCGGCAGAGGCCTGGGCGTACGCCCAGAGCAAGGGCAACACGACTCGCATCATCGGACCGAACTGCCCCGGGATCATCACCCCCGGTGAGGCGCTCGTCGGCATCACGCCGGCGAACATCACCGGAAAGGGACCGATCGGGCTCGTGTCGAAGTCGGGCACCCTGACGTACCAGATGATGTTCGAGCTGCGCGACCTGGGCTTCTCGACGGCCATCGGCATCGGCGGCGACCCCGTCATCGGCACGACGCACATCGACGCGCTCGCCGCGTTCGAGGCCGACCCCGAGACCAAGGCGATCGTGATGATCGGCGAGATCGGCGGCGACGCCGAAGAGCGCGCGGCCGACTACATCAAGGCGCACGTCACCAAGCCGGTCGTCGGCTACGTCGCGGGCTTCACGGCTCCCGAGGGCAAGACCATGGGCCACGCCGGCGCGATCGTGTCGGGCTCCGCGGGTACCGCCCAGGCGAAGAAGGAGGCCCTCGAGGCCGCCGGGGTCAAGGTCGGCAAGACGCCGTCCGAGACGGCCGCACTCATGCGTGAGATCGTCGAGTCGCTCTAAGCGCTAGACTGTAGGAGAAGGCCCTGGACTCCACTCCGGGGCCTTCTTCTATGCCCGGACGCTTTCGACACGCCAGGTGCGTAGGGACGACGAAGGGCGGATGCCGCAGCATCCGCCCTTCGTGTTGTTCGTCGTCGCTCAGGCGACGCCGAAGAGCGCCTCGATGGGACCTCGGGCGAAGAAGATCACGAAGCCGACGGCGACGATCCACAGCAGCGGGCTGATCTTGCGGGCCTTGCCGGAGAACGCCTGGATGAGCACCCAACTGACGAAGCCGGCGCCGATTCCGTTGGCGATCGAGTAGGTCAGCGGCATCACGGTCACGGTCAGGAACACGGGCAGCAGCACGTCGAACTCCGTGAGGTCGATGTACTTGATCTGCGCCATCATCATCGCGCCGACGATCACGAGCGCGGCGGCCGCGATCTCGGTCGGGACGATCGAGGTGAGCGGCGTGAGGAACATCGCGAGCAGGAACATGCCACCCGTGATCAGGTTGGCGAATCCGGTGCGCGCACCCTCGCCGATACCCGCTCCGGACTCGATGAACACGGTGCTCGACGACGAGGACGTACCACCACCGACGATCGCGCCGACACCTTCGACGACCAGCGCCGACTTGATGCGCGGGAAGTCGCCGTTCTCGTTCGCGAGGTCGGCCTCCTTGGCGAGACCGGTCATGGTGCCCATGGCGTCGAAGAAGTTCGAGAAGACGAGGGTGAAGACGATCATCACGATCGCGACGAGGCTCACCTTGCTGAAGTCGAAGCTGAAGTCGACCGCGCCGACCAGGCTCAGGTCGGGCAGACCGAACGGCGATCCCGTGAGAGTCGGAACCGTGAGCCCCCAGCCGCCCGCGTTGTCGTCGGATGCGGCTCCGAGATGCCAGATCGCCTCGACGATCACCGCGAGGACGGTGCCGGTGACGAGGCCGATGAGCAGCCCGCCCTTGACCTTGCGCGCGACCAGGATGCCGGTGACGATGAGCGTGACGATGAACAGCACGGTGGGCACGGTCGCGACCGATCCGCCGACGCCGAGACCGACCGGCGGAGATGCGCTGCCGGTCGCGGTGACGAAGCCGGAGTTCACGAACCCGATGAAGGCGATGAACAGGCCGATTCCGACCGTGATCGCGATCTTCAGCTGGAACGGGACCGCGTCGAAGATCATCTTGCGCAGGCCGGTCGCCGCGAGAAGCACGATGACGAGACCGTTGATCATCACGAGAGCCATCGCCTCGGGCCAGGTGACCTGACCGACGACCGAGAACGCCACGAAGGCGTTGATGCCGAGGCCGGCGGCGAAGCCGAACGGCAGGCGGGTGATGAGACCGAACAGGATCGTCATGATGCCGGCGGTCAACGCGGTGGCGGCGCCGACGGCGCTGAAATCGAGCGTGTCGCCGGCGACGTCGGCCGAGCCGGACAGGATGATCGGGTTGAGGATCACGATGTAGGCCATCGTGACGAAGGTCACCAGGCCCCCTCGGATCTCGGTGCCGATCGTGGATCCGCGCTTGCTGATCTCGAAGAAGCGGTCGAGGGCGTTCTTGGGTTGGGCCTCTGAGCGGGTGGGGGACGGGGCAGTTGTCATCGGGAAACCTCCGCTGGAGACGATATCGTGTCGCCCGAGTCGCGCGCGCCCACAGGCGACGACAGGGTTCTCGTCGTAGTCTCGATTCGATATGCAACGCCTCCTCGTCGCGCTCCTCGCCGCCTTCGATGCCGCAATCGCTGCGGCGGTCGGTCTCGTGGTCCTGCTGGCGCCGCTCACCCTGCTCTGGACGCTCTCGTTCGGCGTCACGGCCGACTGGGGAGCGCTCTGGCCGCTCACCGGCACCCTGTGGCAGTTCGGCCACGGCGTGCCGCTGAGCATCGACGTATCGACCGAGGTGCTCCGCACGACGGGCATCGCACCGGCGGCCGCCGCCTTCACGCTCTCGGTGACACCGCTCGCGTTCCTGATCTTCACGCTGCTCTTCGCAGCCCGCTCCGGCACCCGCGCCGCGCGCGCGGGGGCCTGGCTCCTCGGCTCGCTCTCCGGCTCCCTCACGTTCGCGGCGATCGCGACCGGAGTCGCACTGACCGCCCATCTCGGAGCCGTCGAGACGCCCGTCGTCGAGGCGATCCTGCTTCCGACAGCCGTCTATCTCGTGGGCGCCGTGTGCGGTGCCGTCCGCATCGCCTGGGAGGACGGTGACGGCGGCTTCCTCGACCGGATCCACGACGTCGTCGACTCGTGGGGCGATTGGGGGCCGGTTCCGAGTGCGGCCGTGCGCGGAGCGGCCTTCGCCGTCGTGGGGACCACCGCGGTCTCCGCAGTGGCTGTCGCCGTGCTCACGGCGGCACGAGGCGGCGAGATGGTGGCTCTCTTCCAGGCGGCGCGGGTCGATGCGCTCGGCGCCGGAGTCATCACTCTCGGGCATCTCGCCTATCTGCCCACCATCCTCGTCTGGGCGGCGTCTTGGCTCGCCGGACCCGGATTCGCCGTGGGGGTCGGCACAGCGGTGTCCCCGGCGGGCACCCAGCTCGGCGTGGTCCCCGGAATCCCCGTGCTGGGGCTGCTTCCCGAGAGCACGTCGATCTGGATGCTCATCGTCATCATCCTCCCGATCGGCGCCGGTGCCTTCGCCGGCTGGGCGGTCCGGTCCCGCCTCGTCTGGGAGGGCACGCCGCTCGGCCTCGCCCCCCGTGCGACGATCGCCATCGGGATCGGCGTGCTGACCGCCGCTGTCGCCGCGATCGCCGCCCTGTTCGCCGGAGGGTCGATGGGGCCGGGGCGGCTCTCCGAAGCCGGCCCTGCCCCGCTGCCGTTCGCTCTCGCGCTGGGAGGAGAGGTCCTGCTCGGCGCAGCGATCCTGCTCCTGTCGCCCCGCAATCGCGATGAGCTCGCGGAAGAGCGCACCGACCGCTGGGTCGCCGAGATGACGGCATCCGATGCGGTGTCGAACGCACGCACGGATCCCAGCGACGGAACGGTCGGCTGGCCGGACGGACCGTCGACCTATGACACGGCGCCGCTGGATGACGCGGGCGGATTCCGGCTCCCGCGGCGCGATCCGCGCGATCCCGTCGGCTGACATGCGGCTCGGGGCCTCCCATCGGCCCCGGTAGACTGGGCGCGTGCTCACGGTCGCCGTTCTCATCTCGGGCACCGGCTCGAACCTTCGCGCCCTCCTCGAGGCTGCTCGCCACCCCGATTTCCCTGCGCGGGTGGTGGTCGTCGGCGCCGACCGCGAAGCCGATGGCCTGGCCCACGCCGAGGAGTTCGGCATCCCGAGCTTCACGGTTCCGTGGCACGAGCACGAATCGCGCGAAGCCTGGGGCGAGGAGCTCGGCCGCCAGCTCGCCGTCTGGAACGCAGATCTCGTCGTGCTCAGCGGCCTGATGCGTCTGCTTCCTGCCGCCCTCGTCGCCGACCTCTCGCCACGACTGATCAACACGCATCCCGCATACCTGCCCGAGTTCCCCGGCGCACACGGAGTGCGCGACGCGCTCGCCGCGGGCGTCTCGGAGACCGGCGCGAGCGTGATCGTCGTCGACGACGGCGTCGACACCGGCCCGATCCTCGCGCAGGAGCGCGTGCCGGTCGTCGCCGGTGACACCGAGCACAGCCTCCACGAGCGCATCAAGCCCGTCGAGCGCCGACTTCTCATCGACGTGGTGCGCCGCATCGCGACCGGTGAGCTCTCGCTGACCTCAGCATCCTGAACCGATCCACGCACGCCCCCCTCGCACGAAGGAGCCCATCATGGCCGGCCCCCGCCACGACCACTCGCTGTACCGCGATCGCGACACCGTCCCGGTTCGCCGCGCACTCGTCTCGGTGAGCGACAAGTCCGGTCTGCTCGATCTCGCCGCCGCTCTCGCCGGCGCGGGCGTGCAGATCGTCTCGACCGGCTCGACGGCCTCCACGATCCGCGAGGCGGGCTTCGAGGTCACCGACGTCGCCGCCGTCACGGGAGTCGCCGAGATGCTCGACGGCCGCGTGAAGACGCTGCACCCGAAGATCCACGGCGGTCTGCTCGCGGACCTGCGCCTCGAGGATCACGAACGTCAGCTCGCGGATCTCGACATCGCGCCGTTCGAGCTCGTCGTCGTGAACCTGTATCCCTTCGTCGAGACGGTCGCCTCCGGTGCTGAGGGCGACGACGTGGTCGAGCAGATCGACATCGGCGGCCCCGCCATGGTGCGCGCCGCGGCCAAGAACCACGCGAACGTCGCGATCGTCGTCTCGCCGCAGTCGTACCCGGGCATCATCAGCGCCATCGAGAACGGCGGCACCACGCTGACCCAGCGCCGCGAGCTC
This sequence comes from Microbacterium sp. Bi98, assembly GCF_918698045.1. Lineage (NCBI taxonomy): Bacteria > Bacillati > Actinomycetota > Actinomycetes > Micrococcales > Microbacteriaceae > Microbacterium > Microbacterium sp. Bi98. The sequence goes on from NZ_CAKKLK010000009.1 coordinate 109,919, forward strand.
GCGGCCCGCGCCTTCGCCCACACCGCCGCCTACGACACCGCGGTGGCCTCATGGTTCGCGGAGGGCACGCTCGGCGAGGGCGAGGACCTGCCGACGCACCTCACGATCCAGGCCGAGCTGCTGGCGACGCTGCGCTACGGCGAGAACTCGCACCAGCGCGGCGCGATCTACACCCGTGTCGGCGGCCACGGCATCGCCCAGGCGACGCAGCTGCAGGGCAAGGAGATGTCGTACAACAACTACGTCGACGCGGATGCCGCGCTGCGCGCCGCCTACGACATGGTGAAGCCGGCCGTCGCGATCATCAAGCACGCGAACCCGTGCGGCATCGCCACGACCGCCCCGAACGCCCTCGACCCGATCGCGAGCGCGCACATCCGCGCCCACGAGTGCGATCCGGTGTCGGCGTACGGGGGAGTGATCGCCGCGAACGGCACCGTCACCCTCAAGATGGCCGAGAATCTGAAGGACATCTTCACCGAGGTCATCGTCGCGCCGTCGTTCGAACCCGCAGCCCTCGAGGTGTTCAAGGCGAAGAAGAACCTGCGTCTGCTGCAGCTGCCGGAGGACTGGCAGCAGGAGCGCATGGATGTGCGCCTCGTCTCGGGCGGACTTCTGCTGCAGGATGCCGATCGCTTCCCCGACGACATCGTCTCGGTCGCCAAGAACTGGGAGCTCGTCTCGGGCGAGCGCCCCAGCGACGAGGAGATGGAGAACCTCATCTTCGCGTGGAAGGCGTGCCGCGCCGTCAAGTCGAACGCGATCGTGCTCGCGAAGGACAACGCCACGGTCGGCGTCGGCATGGGTCAGGTCAACCGTGTCGACTCGTGCCGCCTCGCGGTCGAGCGAGCCGGTGATCGTGCAGCCGGTTCTGTCGCTGCCTCCGATGCCTTCTTCCCGTTCGCCGACGGTGCACAGGTGCTCATCGACGCGGGCGTCACCGCGATCGTGCAGCCCGGTGGCTCGGTGCGCGATGAAGAGGTCGTCGACGCCGCACGCAAGGCCGGCGTCACGATGTTCTTCACCGGGGAGCGTCACTTCTTCCACTGAGTGCGGCGGCCCTGAGGCCCAGGCACATCCGAGACCCCTCGCGCCGATGCAGGTGCGAGGGGTCTCGTCGTCGGATGATGCGGCCGATCCCGATGTCCACCGTGATGTCCGATTTCCGCCAGTCGATGTCGGAGGGCGGTGGCAGAGTGGAGGCATGAGCTTCCCCGTGACCGACTTCGATGAGCGATACCGTGCGATCAGCGCGCGCGACACCCGCTTCGACGGGCAGTTCGTGACCGCCGTGCGCTCTACCGGGATCTACTGCCGTCCGAGCTGCCCCGCGCGCACGCCCAAGCCGCAGAACGTCACCTTCTATCCCACCAGCGCAGCGGCGCACGAGGCGGGCTTCCGGGCGTGCAAGCGCTGTCTGCCCGAAGCTGCCCCGGGCTCGCCTGCGTGGGACCTGCGCAGTGACGTCGCGGCGCGGGCGATGCGTCTCATCGCCTCGGGCGTCGTCGAGCGCGAGGGAGTGTCGGGCCTCGCCGTGCGTCTCGGCTATTCGACACGGCACCTGACCCGACTGCTCTCGACCGAGCTGGGGGCAGGTCCGCTCGCCCTCGCGCGGGCGCATCGCGCGCACACGGCGCGCATGCTGTTGGTGGGCACGGACATGCAGATCTCGGATGTGGCTTTCTCGGCCGGTTTCGCGAGCATTCGGCAGTGCAACGACACGATCCGCGAGGTGTTCACTCTGACTCCGGGCGAGCTCCGGGCTCGACGGAAGACCCCGGCGTCCGCGGCTCCCGGTGCGATCGACCTCGTCCTCCCGTACCGCGGGCCGCTCGATGCGTCCGGAATCTTCCAGTGGATGGCTGCGCGTGCGGTATCGGGGGTCGAAGAGGCCGCGACGACATCTTTCTCTCGGCACCTGCGTATGGCGGGCGGGCCCGCGTGGTTCGAAGTGCATCAGGACTCGACGCAGCGACTGCACCTTCGGGCGCGCGTCGCTCAGCTCGGCGACCTCGCTCCGCTGGTGTCGACCGTGCGACGGATCTTCGACCTCGACGCCGACCCTCTCGCGGTCGACGAGGCGCTGAGCGCCCACCCCGAGATCGCTCCGCTGGTCGCGCGCACTCCGGGCATCCGCGTGCCGGGCTCGGCGGATCCGCACGAGATGCTGATCCGTGCCATGGTCGGTCAGCAGATCACCGTCGTCGCCGCGCGCACTGCCCTCACCGCGCTCGCCGACGCGCTGGGGGAGCGCACGGAGCAGGGGCTGCTCTTCCCGACGATGGCGGCGATCGCCGAGCACGGGGCCTCGGTGCTGCGCGGACCGGCCGCCCGCATCAGGGCGATCGTCGGCGCAGCCACGGCCCTCGCCGACGGCAGCCTCGCTCTCACGGTCGGCGACGACGGAGTCGAGCAGCGCGCTGCCCTGCTCGCGATGCCCGGCATCGGCCCCTGGACGGCCGACTACGTGCGGATGCGGGTGCTGGGCGACCCCGACGTGCTGCTCCCCGGCGACGTAGCACTTCGTGCGGGGGCCGCCGCGTCCGGACTGCCGGCGGATCCGCTGCCGCTGGTCGCGTGGGCCGAGCGGGCTGCCCCGTGGCGCAGTTATCTCAGTGCTCACCTCTGGCGAGCAGCGCCCGCACGTCCGGTTCGACGGCCGAGCGCGAGACAGACCACCGCCCTTGTGAAGGAGACCTCATGAACGCCATCATCCAGACCGTCGAGACGCTCGACGGACCGTTCACCATCCTCGCCGACGACCGTCAGCGGGTGCTCGCCTCTGGATGGACGGCCGACCAGGCGACGATCCTCGCACGGCTCGCCGTCCCGGTGCGGCCGACGGAGGTGCGCGAGGGCGAGACGGATGCGGCTGCCGCTGCGCTCTCGTTCTATGCCGGGGACCTCTCGGCGATCGACGCGGTCGCCGTGAAGCAGACGGGCACGGCGCTCCAGCTCACCGGATGGTCGGCGCTGAGGTCGATCGAGCCGGGGGAGCCGCTGACCTACACCTCGTTCGCAGCGCGGCTCGGCAACCCCCGTGCGGTGCGCGCCGCGGCATCGATCTGCGCCCGCAACGCCCCCGCGCTGTTCGTGCCGTGCCACCGTGTGCTGCGATCGGATGGCACCCTCGGCGGGTTCGCCTGGGGTCTCGACGTCAAGGCGAGCCTGCTGGAGCGAGAAGCCGCGCGGGCATGAATCGGGAATCTCTCTTGTGCTCAGCTTGTTCACAGGAATAGGCTGGTGGGCTGTCGCACCGACCGGGACGACATAGCCGAGCCCCTGAGGAGGACACCATGACATCGATCGCCGCTGTGCAGATCGCCGCTCTCGGCTCGACCCCGGTGCGCCCGCTCCGCTAGAGCCACTTTCCGACACGCACGACCACCGGATGCCGGACTCCGAGAGTCCTTCGCTGCGTCTGCCGCCTTCAGCAACCGCTTCCCCATACGAAACTCGTCTGAGAGACATGTCTTCCTCGCCTTCATCGCAGAACGCCTCCCCTTCCTCCTCCCTTTCCACACCGGCCGCACTGTGGCGCCTGAAGCCTTTCGTCAAGCCCGTCATCTGGCGGCTCGCGGGAGGCGCCGCGAGCGCGCTCGTCGCCGCGATCATCGCACTGATGATTCCCATCGTCCTCGAGCAGATCATCCGCGGTCCTGTGCGGACGGGCGCGATCGATGCGATCGCCTGGGGTGCGCTCGCGGTCTTCGGCCTCGCGCTGGGTGAGGCGCTCATGGTCTGGCTGCGCCGCCAGTTCGTGCTCAACCCCGCAACACAGGTCGAGTACAAGATGCGCACCGAGCTCTACTCGCGCCTGCAGACGCTGCCGGTCTCCTTCCATGACCGCTGGCAGTCGGGGCAGCTGCTGAGCCGGATGATGCAGGACATCGGCCTGATCCGCCGGTGGCTGGCCTTCGGCCTCGTCCTGCTGGTGGTCAACGTCCTGACCATCATCATCGGATCCGTGCTCCTGTTCCGCTGGCACTGGCTGCTGGGAGTGATCTTCATCGTCACCGCCATTCCGCTCTGGATCCGCGGCTACCTCTTCGAGAAGCGCTACGGCGCGCTCACTCGCCGCAGCCAGGACCAGGCCGGCGACCTCGCCACCAGCGTCGAGGAGAGCGTGCACGGCATCCGCGTGCTCAAGGCGTTCGGTCGGGGCAAGCACGCTCTGAGCCGCTTCAGCCGCCAGGCCGAGACGCTGCGTGAGACCGAGATGAGCAAGGCCGGCGCGATCGCGTCGATCTGGTTCTGGCTCGATCTCATGCCGCAGATCGCGTTCGGGCTGAGCTTGATGTCCGGCATCTGGCTGATCTCGCAGGGACAGATCGACGAGGCTCAGCTGTTCGCGTTCTTCGCCATGGCCGTCGTGCTGCGCTGGCCGATCGAATCGATCGGGTTCCTGTTCTCGTTCATGCTCGACGCCCGCACGGCGACCGATCGCGTGTTCGACATCTACTCCGAGACGAACAGCATCACCGACCCCGAGAACCCCGTGCACATCGCGGAACCCCGTGGCGAGCTCGCATTCGACAAGGCGCACTTCCGGTACCAGGACGCGGGCGCGAACGAGCGCGATCTGCTCGACGGCATCGATCTCGTGCTGCGCCCGGGCGAGACCATGGCGCTCGTGGGGCTGACCGGCAGCGGCAAGACCACCCTGACCACCCTGCCCACGCGCCTCTACGACGTCACCGGCGGGCGCGTGACGCTCGACGGCGTCGACGTGCGCGACCTGCCGCTCGCCGAGCTGCGTCAGCACATCGCGATGGCGTTCGAGGACGCCACGCTGTTCTCGGCCACCGTGCGCGAGAACGTCCTGCTCGGTCGGGCCGATCTCGACGTGCACAGCGACGAGGCCGAACGAGTGCTGCGCGAAGCGCTCGACGTGGCACAGGCCTCTTTCGTGGACTCGCTCCCCGAGGGGGTCGAGACCGTCATCGGCGAGGAAGGGTTGAGCCTGTCCGGCGGACAGCGTCAGCGTCTCGCACTGGCCAGGGCGGTCGCCGCCAAGCCGAAGGTGCTCGTGCTCGATGACCCGTTGTCGGCGCTCGACGTCGACACCGAGGCTCTCGTCGAAGAGGCGCTGCGGCACGTGCTGGCCGATACGACCGCCATGATCGTGGCGCACAGGCCCTCGACCGTGGCTCTGGCCGACCGGGTCGCGCTGCTCGAATCGGGCCGAGTCACCGCCGTCGGGACGCACAGCGAGCTGCTGAAGACGAGTCGTCACTACCGCCACGTCATCTCCAGCCTTGAGGCTGAGGAGGCGGCGCGCACCGGCGCGATCCCGATCATCCGCGATGAGGAAGACGAGATCGACGCCGTCGTGCAGGACGGGATCCGCCAGGACGCCGCCGACGAAGACATCATCACCGAGAAGGAGGTGCAGCGATGAGCTCCGCGATCACCGGAACCCAGGACGAAGACCGCTCCAGCTACACCAAGGAGGAGAGCCGGGCCATCCGTCGCCGGTCGCTCCGACTGCTGGGATCGCTCGTGCGTCCGCTGAAGCCGCAGATCACTCTGGCGGCCATCGTTCTCGTCATCTCGACGGCGCTCCAGGTCGCGGGACCGATCCTCATCAGCATCGGTCTCGACCGTGCCCTGCCCGCTGTGCTCGAGCGCGCCGATTGGATGCCGACCTTCATGATCGGCGGGATCTACCTTCTCGCCGGCGCCGTCGCGGCGGCGATGATCGCCTGGTACGTGATCATCGCGGCCAAGCTCACGCAGGCAGTGCTGCTCGACCTCCGCAAGCGGATCTTCCTGCACACCCAGCGCCTCAGCCTGGAATTCCATGAGTCCTACACGTCCGGTCGCATCATCTCGCGTCAGACGAGCGACCTCGACTCGATCAAGGAGCTGCTCGACGGCGGGCTGAACGAGCTCGTCTCCGGCGTGCTGTTCGGCCTGTTCACCTTCATCGCGCTGTGCGTGTGGGACTGGCAGTCCGGGCTCATCCTCGCGATCGGCGGCGTACCCCTGTTCTTCCTGATGCGCTGGTTCTACTCGCGCTCGCAGCTCGTCTACCGTGAGTCGCGCGTCATCAGCGCGAAGGTCATCGTGCAGTTCGTCGAGACCATGACCGGCATCCGTGCCGTCAAGGCCTTCCGCAAGGAGCCTCGCAACGACGTGACCTTCCAGAAGATCGCCGGCGACTACCGGGACGTCAACCGACGCTCGATGCTGCTGTTCGGCACGTTCGAGCCCGGCCTGATGGGCGTCGCGGCGCTCGTGCTCGGAATCGTCGTGCTGTGGGGCGGCATCAGGGTCTCGAACGAGACCCTCACCGTCGGCGTGCTGCTGTCGGCCGTGCTGTACGTGCGCAACTTCTTCGCGCCGATGCAGGAGATCGCGATGTTCCTGAACTCCTACCAGTCCGCCACCGCGGCCCTCGAGAAGGTGTCCGGAGTGCTCGAAGAGGTGCCGACGGTTCCGGATCCCGAGAAGCCGGTCGACCTGTGGGAGTCGCGCGGACACGTGCGGTTCGACGAGGTCACGTTCGGATACAACGGCGAGAAGACCATCCTGCCGAACTTCTCGCTCGACATCCCTGCCGGGCAGACGATCGCGCTGGTGGGTACCACGGGCGCGGGCAAGTCCACTCTGGCGAAGCTGATCTCCCGGTTCTACGACCCGTCGATCGGCACGGTCACGCTCGATGGAGTCGACCTGCGCAGCCTGCATCCGAAGGACCTGCGTCGCGCCATCGTGATGGTCACGCAGGAGGCCTACCTGTTCAGCGGCACGGTCGCCGACAACATCGCTCTCGGAAAGCCCGATGCCTCGCTGGATGAGATCCGTGCGGCTGCCCGCGCGGTCGGGGCAGACGAGTTCATCTCGTCGCTGCCCGACGGATACGGCACCGATGTCAACAAGCGGGGTGGCCGGGTGTCGGCGGGGCAGCGTCAGCTGATCTCGTTCGCGCGGGCATTCCTCGCGGACCCTGCGGTGCTGATCCTCGACGAGGCGACCGCGTCGCTCGACATCCCCTCGGAACGTCTGATCCAGGATGCGCTGCAGACGCTTCTCAAGGACCGCACGGCGATCATCATCGCGCACCGGCTGTCGACGGTCGCGATCGCCGACCGGGTGCTCGTGATGGAGCACGGCAAGATCATCGAGGACGACACCCCGGAGACCCTCATCAGCGGCACGGGCAAGTTCGCTCAGTTGCACGCCGCCTGGCAGCAGACGCTGGTGTGACCGTCGCCTGAGCAAGCGCGACTGCTGTCGCCCTCCGCGTCTTCTGCGGCCAGGGCGCACTTCTGCGGCCACGACGAGAAGTCGTGGCCGCAGAAGGTCACTGTGGCCGCAGAACCGTTGGCCATCATCGGCGCTGACGGGGTGGAAGATGCAGCCCCCGCGCGATCGCGGCCTGCAGAGTGCGCTCGACGTCTTCCCACCCGTGCACGATCTGCGCATAGGACAGGCGCAACACGGTGTACCCGCGCAGGCGCAGCTCGGCATCATGGGCGACATCGGATCCCCGCTGCGCCGACGAGGAGTGATGTGCGTATCCGTCGATCTGCACGACCAGGTGTGAGCCGATCACGATGTCGACCCGGCGACCCGCGAGCCGGACCTGCTGGCGCAGGGGCACACCCCAACCACTGAGCCGTACGACCACCATCGTCTCCAGGCCGGAGTCCGACAGTCCGATGACCTCCTTGGCCAGTGCGCGCGACCGCGGCTCACGCCATTCCACCAGTCGAAGAGCTTCGACGTCGAGCCGCTCGATGCGGACGGCCGACTCCCAGATCACCCGTGCGTCCTCGTGGAGGCAGCAGCCGGCGATGTGCGCCAAAGCGTCTTCGACGGACGCCGTGAGTCGCCGCGGGCCGCAGTCGACGAGCGGCGCGCCCCAATGCAGGGTCGCGTCATCTCGGTGGCGGTGCGCATTGGGCCCGACCTGCAGGTGCAGACCCCCCGGCGCTCGATCCGGCACCCACCACCCGCGACGACGTGCGAGCGACACGCAGGTCAGCCGCGCGGATGCCGCGGCAGCCGCCACCAGGTCGTCGGGAGCCGATGCCAGGGCCACCCACTGAGCGCGCAGGCGGCGCACTGCTCCGGAGCGGATCGCCCCACGAACCTGTCTCGGGGCGAAGCCGTGTTCGGCAGCGTCCGATCGGTGGGCGATGCCGCCTCGCGCAGTGAGCCATTCCCTCAGGTCCATCGCCTCAGGATGCCGCCCCGCCCACCTCCTCGAAAGCCGGCTACCCGCATCCTGAGGAGAACCGACTGCCGAAGCGGGATGTGGAGGGGCAGTCACGCCCTCCACTTCGGCGGCTCGGGTGAGCTTCTGCGGCCGTGAGCTTCGGCCCTGGCCGCAGAAGGTGACCAAAGCCGCAGATGTGGGGAGGGGGACACGAGGGAGGAGG
>NZ_CAKKLK010000010.1:0-114022 GCF_918698045.1 Microbacterium sp. Bi98
GCTGGTGGCACCACCGATCCCTCGGGACCTCGGGGTGGGAGATCCGCATGGACGACGGGGTCCCGCAGGTGCGGGGACCGGGATGGTGGGATCCCGACGAACGATGGCGCACACCGAGGCTCAGCGTCCTGCGGAACGTGCACGTTCGAGCTGCCCCTATGCGGGTCTGACCTGACGGCGTTGACCGGAGAAGAACAGCCGAATAGGGCACCTTCGCCCGCATCCACGACCCGGGAAGGTCCCGCGATCGAACTCTGGCAACCGCCGCTCGGGCGGGAGAATCGAGCTCAGGCGGGTCCGAGGCGGAGCACCTCGGGAGATTCGCCGCCCGTGACCTCATCGGCGACCCGGATGCTGCGCGCGAGGTCATCGAGCGCACCGTCGAGCGTGCCGAAGCGTCCGCGGTCGCTGCACATCGCGGTCAACGTCACCAGGTGCGTGCCGGTGTCCCAGGTGTAGGTGACGAACGGCGGAGATGCAGGGGACGGCGGCATCGCCACGACGAGCTTCTCTCCCGTGCCCAGCCAGCGGCTCGAGAAGGACTGGGTGTCGTCGTAGTCCATCGGCATCGAGGCGCGGGCGATCCGGACTTCGGGAGTCAGCGCCTGCGCGGTCGCCATCGCCACGACCAGCTCAGGGTCCGCCTTCCAGGTCCAGACGAGCACGCGCCCGTCCGCCCGGCGCATCAGCATCGGCGCCGCCTGGCTCATCGCCCAGGCGCCGAGCCGCGAGCCCGGACGCTGCGTGGCGCCGATCGCCGAGTTCACCTGCCCCAACAGCATCCGGATCGCCGCCTTGCGGTGCCGGCGACCCCTCCATCCGAGCGAATCCGTCACGGGGATCCACAGTTGCGGGTCGGCGTCGGCAGTCAGTCGCATGCCTCCACGGTAGGGGGTGAGGCTGAGGGATGCCGGTATGCCTCAGCAGCTCGAACAAGCCCCTCGGGTAGAGTGGCGAGCGCCCGATCGGGCTCCCCTGGCCGCCGTACCGTAAGGCAGAATGTCCTCCTCTACCTCCGATCCGACGAGTGCTTCCGACGTCGCTCCCCACACGGGACCCCGTCCGCTGCGCATCCTGATCGGATGCGACACCTTCGCGCCCGACATCAACGGCGCCGCGCGCTTCGCCGAGCGCCTCGCCGCCGGTCTCGTGCAGCGCGGCCACGACGTGCATGTCGTCGCCCCGAACCTGGTCTACCGCCGCACGCCCGCGCGGACGGAGGTCATCGAGGGCGAGCCGATGACTCTTCACCGACTGCCCTCGGTGCGCTGGGCTCCGCACGACTGGCTCCGCTTCGTCTGGCCGTGGCGCGTGAAGCACTACGCCCGCAAGATCATCGACGACGTGCAGCCCGACGTCGTGCACATCCAGTCGCACATCGTGATCGGTCGCGGCCTCTCGCGCATCGCCCACGAGCGGGGCATCCCGGTGATCGCGACGAACCATGTGATGGCCGAGAACATCCTCGACCACACCACGATGCCGAAGTTCATCGACGATCTCGTGCTGCGGTGGGCGTGGGGAGACGCGAAGCGCACCTTCGCACTGACCCGCGCGATCACGACGCCGACGCGTCGAGCAGCCGACTTCCTCGAGCGCACCGTCGCCGTCGAGAACGTCATTCCCGTCAGCTGCGGCATCGACCGCACCCAGTACACGCCGGTCGTCGCGCCCCGTGACGCGAATCGCATCATCTTCGTCGGCCGACTGACCGCCGAGAAGCAGGTCGAGGTCATCCTGCAGGCGATGACGAAGCTCGACCCCGCACTGCACGCCACGTTCGACATCGTCGGCGGCGGGGACCAGCGCAAGCAGCTCGAGAATCTCTCGCACCAGCTCGGCCTCGCCGACCGCGTGACGTTCCACGGACGCACCAGCGATGAGGAACTGCGGGCGCTGCTCTCGCGTGCCTCGGTCTTCACGATCGCCTCGATCGCCGAGCTGCAGTCGATCGCGACGATGGAAGCCATGGCCTCCGCGCTCCCGATCGTCGCGGCGGATGCCGTCGCACTGCCCCACCTCGTGCACGACGGCGAGAACGGCTACCTGTTCGAACCGGGCAATGCCGATGCCCTGGCGGCGCGGCTCACCGATGTGCTGAGCGCGTCACCCGGGGAGTACGCCCGTATGCAGCAGGCATCTCTCGACGGCGTCGCGATCCACGACATCAACCGCACGCTCGACACCTTCGAGGCGCTGTACCGCGACGAGCCCCTGCCCGAGTGACGGCACCCGCCATGCACATCGTCTTCTTCGGCGATCAGCACCTCGACTCGCTCGGCGGGGCGCAGGTGTCGATGCGGCTGCAGCGCGAGTTCCTCGAGCGCGCGGGCCACACCGTGACCGTCGTGGCACCGAAGATGCACGGATCGCGGGCTGCAGGCGGCACCGATCCCTCGAACCTCGACCTGCCGTCGGTGCCGATCACCGTCGACCGCGAGTATTCGATGAGCTGGCCCGGACGCCGCACGGATCGCTTCCTCGATCGGGCGCTGACGCATCGACCGCCCGTGGATCTCGTGCATGTCCAGGCGGACTTCTGGGGTGCGTTCATCGGGCACCGATATGCGGCTCGACACGGCATTCCCGTCGTGCACACCATGCACAACCGCGTGGACGTGGGGATCGCCGCGGTCACCCCGCTGCATGGACCGGTGCTCTCTGCGTTGAACATCTGGCGGCGCCGGGCGCTCGCGGGGGTGGTGCCGACGATCGGCGGCAGTGACGGCTGGGCGTTCCTGCGTGGAATCGCCGGCGGCGCGTCAGCGGTGACAGCACCGTCGACCCACTTCGCCCGACGCCTCGAAGAGCATGGGGTATTCAGTCCGGTCGATGTGGTGTGGAACGGCATCGACGACGACATCCGCGACGCGACCCTCGCCGCCGCGCCCGGCGAGCGTGAACCGGGGCGCCCCCGTTTCGTCTGGCTCGGGCGCATGAGCCCCGAGAAGCGACTGCTCCCCTTCCTCGAGGCCTTCGTCGAATCGGGGGTCGATGCCGATCTCGAGATCATCGGCGGAGGCGCCCAGCGAGCCGCGGCCGAGAAGATCGTCGAGGACCTGCCGACTGTCCGATTCGCCGGCAAGCTCAGCTATCCCGACACGCTGGCGCGAATCGCCGCCGCTGACGCGCTCGTGCAGACCTCGATCGGCTTCGAGACGCAGGGGATGACGCCGTTCGAGGCGGCGACGCTCGGCACGCCGTCTGTGATCAGCGACCCCGACATCGCCGCAGAACTGGGTGGCGGTCTCTGGGCGGTCCCGGGTGCGTCAGGCACCGAGGACCAGCGACGGGCGGGTCTCGTCGAGACGCTGCGCCGCGCGGCATCCGACATCGCTGCCGGCACCGCACCTCTGCCCATGCGCGAAGTCTCGGAGTCGTTCCGTCAGTCGTCGCGCACCGCCGCGATGATCGAGGTCTACGACCGCGTGCTCGCGGCCGAGTCTCGCACTCAGAACCCGAAGTAGTAGAACAGGTTCGACACCCACGAGACGAGGGTGCCGACGACGGCGCTGCCGCCCACGCCGATCGCGATCGCCGCGAGCAGGTGAGGTGCCGGGCGCCGAAGCGCGATGAGTCCCAGCACCAGACCGGCACCCGCGCCGGCCAGCACGATGAGATTCACGAGGTTCGACAGCAGATCGACGAACTGGTAGCCGACGCTCATGTACATGAACGGGGTGACGATCTGGAAGAAGAGCCCCACGGCCGCGGCACTCACCGCCACGATCAACGCGGTGCGACCGAGGCTCCCGGGCCGCGGTGCTGTCTGCCCTGATGCGTACGGCGGCGTCGCGACTCCGTAGGGCTGGGCGGGCTGTCCGGAGGGCTGGCCGGGTTGCGCGTACGGCTGGCCGGGTTGCGCATAGGGCTGGCCGCGTTGCGCGTACGGCTGGCCTGGCTGCGTATACGGCTGGCCCGAATCCTGGGGGGCGTCTGGGTTCTGCTGCTGGTCGCTCATCGATTCTCCGGACGGTCAGAAGGGAAGTGCGTAGAAGAGATTCGACACCCACGAGATGACGATTCCGACGAGCTGCGATGCGGTGACGCCGATCGCGATGCCGGCGAGGATCTTCGGCCCCGGTCGTCGCACCGACATCAGGCCGAGGATGAGTCCGACGACGGCGACGACCAGCACGAGTCCGTTGCCGATCGCCGAGAACGCGCCGATCGCGAAGGGGTCGCCCGTCATCCGGAACATCAGAGGGTACGACAGCGTGACGACAAGCCCGATCGCGAGCGAGACCAGAGCGAGGAGGAAGGCGGTGCGCCCGAGGCCGGCTCCGGGCTGGGCCGGACGCTGCTCGCCCGGGTACGGCTGTCCGGCATATGTTTGTCCGGCATAGGGCTGTCCGGCATGCTGCTGTCCGGGGTAGGGCTGTCCGGCGTACGGCTGGCCGTCGTGCGGCGCGTGCTGCGGTTGCGTCGGCTGCGGTGTCGGCTGCGGTACCGGCTGCGCCGGATAGTGCGAGCCCGCGTAGTCCGGGGGAGTTCCGTGTGGCTGCGCGGGAGGCTGCTGGGGCTCGCTCATGCACACGAGCGTAGCCGCGCATGCCGGCGCGCTGGGAGATTCCGCTCCGGTTCAGCGATAGACGCGCCCGGTCTCCGCTCGGTCGAGCGCGTCTCGATCGGCGACGCGGGACCAGTCGGTGGGAACGCGTCGGTATCCGTCGCGGCGGAGTTCGATGACCGTGGACACGAGAGCCCACACGGCGAGGGCTATGAGTGCGATGATGAGGAACATGGCAGAAAAGCTACGATCACTGTTGATCTGCCACGAGTGGCAGAATAGACTCTGCACGTAGGAAAACTGCCAAACCGGGAGAGCGCCATGATGAAGACCGTCGCCTGCGTCGTCCAAGACGGATTCGCGCCGTTCGAGTTCGGCCTCGCCTGCGAGGCGTTCGGACTGGACCGGTCGAACGACGGGGTCCCGAACTTCGACTTCCGGGTCGTCGCTCCGCACCCCGGTGTCGTGCAGTCGAAGCTCGGCTTCTCGATCAACGTCGAGCACGACCTGTCGTTCGCCTACGAAGCGGACCTCGTCATCCTGTGTCCGGTTCCCCGGGAGTACTGGACGCAGATCGACCCGCTGCTCCTCGAGGTCGCCCGCGACGCGGTCGCGCGCGGCGCCTGGGTGCTGACGATCTGCAGCGGATCCTTCATCCTCGGCGCCGCCGGAGTGCTCGACGGGCGTCGGGCGACCACGCACTGGATGTACTCCGACGTGATGGCCGAGATGTATCCCGAGATCGACATCGACCCCGACGTGCTCTTCGTGCAGGACGACCGCATCATCACGAGCGCAGGCACGGCGGCGGGCATCGACGCCTGCCTGCACCTGCTGCGGATCGAGCTCGGGGCAGAGCTCACCAACCGCATCGCCCGTCGCATGGTCGTGCCGCCGCAGCGCGACGGAGGCCAGGCGCAGTTCATCGACCGTCCGATCCCCGTCGCGCAGAACGATTCGCTCGCCGCCGTCGCGGACTGGGCCGTCGCGCACCTCCGCGACGATCTCGGCGTCGACCAGCTCGCGGCCCGCGCGCTCATGTCTCCCCGCACGTTCGCCCGACGGTTCAAGGCGGAGTACGGCGCGACTCCGGCGGCCTGGCTGGCGCGGCAGCGTGTGCTGCACGCCCAGCGGATGCTCGAGCGCAGCGATCTGTCGCTCGAGCAGATCGCCGACGAGTGCGGCTTCGGGTCGGCTGCCGTGCTGCGGCAGAACTTCTCGCGGGTGCTCGGCACCACCCCGACGGCCTACCGTGCGCGCTTCTCGTGCGCCGACGACGGCGAGTCGTCTGCGGCCTGAGCGCGGCACCGCGCGACGCACGCGGCGCTCAGCGGAGCACGCTGCACGGCGCGACGCACGCGGCGCTCAGCGGAGCTCGCTGCTCAGTGGTCCCAGTGGCCGGGGCTGGGAAGCGCGCGATAGTCGACGTCGACGCTGTCGGGGGTGACCTCGGCGGTGCAGTACAGCAGCGACTGGGTCGGGTAGCCGTGCGGACGGTTGTCGCGGATGATCGCCCGATCGTCCTCCGGGTCCAACCGTGCCGACGAGGCGAGCAGCGTCGTCCACTCGCCGGTCCAGTCGCCGCTGTCGGCGGCGGGCCCGAGCGCCCGGAACTCCGGCAGCCACGCCGCGATCCGGGGAGTGCCGAGGTCGTCGAGGTCGTCGTGCGCGATCATGTGGATGCCGTCGCCGAGCGGTGTCTCGCGCAGCTCCGCGCCGTCCCAGCTCAGCACGCGCGCTCCCTCCGGCCGAACCTCGAGCAGGTTGAAGCCGTGCATGGGAAGCGGAGCCACCGGGGACCGCCCCATGACCGATTCGAGGGCGAGCGAACCGCGAGAGACGGCGACGTCTGCCGCGAGATCCACGACGTCGGCGCGGTTCAGCAGCACCGCGAGTCGTCTGTCCGCCGCATTCACCGCGAGCCACGCGCCACCGGCACGCCGGTCGCGGATGCCCGAGACCCCGGGGTAGGCGTCCGGCCACCATTCGCCGAGGGCATCCCACTCCCGTTGCGGGTCTTCATCGCGCACCGCGAGCAGTCGCGCGGTCTCGGATCCGGCCACATCGATCACCACGGTGCACACGGGATCCAGTCTAGAAGCGCGTCGCAGTCCCGGGCCCGCGACGTCGGATGCTGGGGCAGAATCGAACCGTGAACATCGTCGTCGGGGTTACGGGTGGCATCGCCGCATACAAGACAGTGCACCTGGTGCGTCTGCTGACGAAGGCCGGACACGAGGTGACCGTCGTTCCGACCGAGGACGCCCTGCGATTCGTCGGCACCCCGACGTGGGAGGCTCTGAGCCGGCATCCGGTCACGACGAGCGTGCATGACGACGTCGCGCGGGTGCGTCATGTCGCACTGGGCCAGAACGCCGACCTGGTGATCGTCGCCCCCGCGACGGCGAACTCGATCGCGAAGATCACCGCGGGCATCGCGGACGATCTGCTCGGCACCACGCTGCTCGCGACCGAGGCTCCGGTGCTCATCGCGCCGGCCATGCACGCCGAGATGTGGCGCAACGCCGCCACGCAGGCGAACATCGCGACCCTGAGGTCGCGCGGAGTGCATCTGGTCGGCCCGTCCGACGGCGAGCTCGCCGGGGGCGACAGAGGGCCCGGCCGCATGTCGGAGCCGGAGCAGATCTTCGAGGCGGCCGTCGCGCTCCTCGCGCCGCGTGACCTCGGCGGGCTGGGTGTGGTCGTGTCCGCGGGCGGCACCAGGGAGCCGATCGATCCCGTGCGCTTCCTCGGCAACCGGTCGAGCGGCCGACAGGGCATCGCGCTCGCGGTGGACGCCGCAGCCCGCGGCGCGAACGTCACGCTGGTCGCCGCCAACATCTCAGCCGATGTGCTGGCCGATGCCCGGCATCCGTCCGTCAGGGTCGTCCCGGTCGGGACCGCGGTCGAGCTCGCCGACGCGATGAAGGATGCCGCCGGGGCTGCCGACATCGTCATCATGGCCGCCGCCGTCGCCGACTACCGCCCCGCGACGGTGTCGGAGCACAAGCTCACCAAGGAGCAGGGCGTGCTCACGCACCTCGACCTGGTCGAGAACGAGGACGTGGTCGCCGCGCTCGCGGCATCCCGCGCCGACGGCCGTGCGCCGCAGGGGCAGACCATCGTCGCCTTCGCGGCCGAGACGTCGGAGGACGCGGACGAACGTCGCGAGCGCGCTCGCCGCAAGCGCGAGCGCAAGGGCGTCGACCTGCTCGCGGTGAACCTCGCGAACGCCGATCACGGCTTCGAGAAGCGCGACAACGCGGTCGAGATCGTCGGGGCGGGAGGTGAGGTCGTGGCATCCGCCGCGGGATCGAAGCTCGAGGTCGCCCGCGTGATCCTGGATGCCGCGCGCAGAATGCGCTAAACTTGAGTCACATCCACTCAACTTTGTGGATGCCGACCCGAAGGAGTCTCCCCAGGAGGAACACATGCCAAGCCCGCAGAGCAGTCCCCAGAACGATGACCAGCAGTCCGCCCTCCAGCAGTTCGGTATCAATCTGACCGACCGTGCCCGACAGGGCAAGCTCGACCCGGTGATCGGGCGAGACAGCGAGATCCGTCGAGTCAGCCAGGTGCTCACCCGTCGCACGAAGAACAACCCCGTGCTGATCGGCGAGCCCGGCGTCGGCAAGACGGCCGTCGTCGAGGGGCTCGCCCAGCGCATCGTGGCGGGTGACGTCGCCGAGTCGCTCAAGGACAAGGAGCTCGTGTCGCTCGACATCTCGGCCCTCGTCGCCGGGGCGATGTACCGCGGCCAGTTCGAGGAGCGGCTGAAGAGCGTCCTCAAGGAGATCACCGAATCCGACGGGCAGATCATCACCTTCATCGACGAGCTGCACGTGCTCATGGGCGCGGGCGGCGGCGAAGGCTCGGTCGCGGCGTCGAACATGCTCAAGCCGATGCTGGCCAGGGGCGAGCTGCGTCTGATCGGCGCGACGACTCTCAACGAGTATCGGGAGTTCATCGAGAAGGACGCCGCTCTCGAGCGTCGCTTCCAGCAGGTCTACGTCGGTGAGCCCACGGTCGAGGACACCATCGCGATCCTCCGGGGGCTCAAGGGCCGCTACGAAGCGCATCACGGGGTGACGATCGCCGACAGCGCGCTGGTCGCCGCCGCGGCACTGTCGAACCGGTACCTGCCGGCCAGGCAGCTTCCTGACAAGGCGATCGACCTGATCGACGAGTCGATGTCGCGGCTCAAGATGGAGATCGATTCGTCGCCGGTCGAGATCGACCAGCTGAAGCGTCAGGTCGACCGCATGAAGCTCGAAGAGCTGGCGCTCAAGCGCGAGAAGGACGCCGCGTCGAAAGAGCGGCTCGCGGCCCTCCGCGAGCAGCTCGTGGGCATGGAGGCGCAGCTCGCCGAGCTCGAAGCCCGCTGGGCGCGCGAGCGCCAGGGCCTCAACCGTGTCGGCGACCTGAAGAAGCAGCTCGACGATGCGATCACCCAGCGCGACCTCGCGATGCGGGAGGCCGACTACACGCGCGCCTCGAAGCTCGAGTACGAGACGATCAAGCGCCTCGAACGCGACATCGCCGAGGCCGAGCAGGCCGAGGCGACGGTGTCGACCGAGGGTCGCATGGTCAACGAGCAGGTCACCGACGAGGACATCGCCGCCGTGATCGCCGCATGGACCGGCATCCCCGTCGGGCGACTGCTGCAGGGTGAGAGCGAGCGACTGCTGCACCTCGAATCCGAGCTCGGCAAGCGCCTGATCGGGCAGAAGGATGCCGTGAAGGCCGTCTCCGATGCCGTGCGGCGCTCGCGTGCGGGCATCAGCGACCCCGGTCGCCCGACCGGATCGTTCCTGTTCCTCGGCCCGACCGGTGTCGGAAAGACCGAGCTGGCGAAGGCCCTGGCCGACTTCCTGTTCGACGACGAGCGCGCCATGGTGCGCATCGACATGTCGGAGTACGGCGAGAAGCACTCCGTCTCCCGGCTCGTCGGAGCCCCTCCCGGGTACGTGGGCTATGAGCAGGGCGGTCAGCTGACCGAGGCGGTGCGACGGCGTCCCTACAGCGTCGTGCTGCTCGACGAGGTCGAGAAGGCGCACCCCGAGGTCTTCGACGTGCTGCTGCAGGTTCTCGACGACGGTCGACTGACCGACGGACAGGGCCGCACGGTCGACTTCTCGAACGTCATCCTGATCCTCACCTCGAACCTCGGTTCGCCGATCCTCATCGATCCGACGCTGTCGCCCGATGAGAAGCGCGAGCAGGTGATGGCGCTCGTGCACCAGGCGTTCCGGCCCGAGTTCCTCAACCGTCTCGACGACATCGTGATGTTCTCCGCGCTCAGTCAGGACGACCTGGCGCAGATCGTCGAGCTGTCGATCGACCAGCTGCACGACCGCCTGCGCGATCGGCGACTCACTCTGGCGGTCACGCCCGACGCGCGGTCGTGGCTCGCCGAGCGCGGCTACGACCCGATGTTCGGCGCCCGGCCGCTGCGGCGTCTCATCCAGACCGAGGTGCAGAACAAGCTGGCCACGGCGTTGCTCTCGGGCGGCGTGCACGACGGCGACCTGGTCAGGGTCGACGTCGCGGTCGACGGCAGCGGGCTCATGCTCACGTCGACGTCACCCGAGCCCGAGCCCGATCTCGGATCCGACGACGACGATGTGATCGACGCCGAGCTGCTCGACGAGTAGGACCCGGCCATGTGCCTCGGTCACCCCCGGGCATGACAAGAGGGGCGGATGCCATGGCATCCGCCCCTCTTGTGTGTCGCCCGTGGGCGATGCGTCAGGCGCTGAGGATGACGGTCTCGTCGATCGGGCGACGCACGCGCGGGGCGACCTCGCCCTGCTGGAGTCCTTCAGGAAGACCGGCGGCGTCACCGAGCTCACCGACAGCGATGACGGTGAGGGCGGAGAATCGCGGCGACAGGTCGGCGAACTCGCGGATGACCTCGGGGTCGAAGCCGCTCATCTGGTGCACGAGAAGACCCTCGTGGTGGGCCTGCACCGAGAAGTGCGCGACGGCCTGGCCGAGGTCGTAGACCGCGTGGCTGATCGCCTTGCCCTCTTCGGACTCGGTCTCGGCGATCGCGACGACGAGCGCCGAGGCCTTCGAGGCCCAGAGCTGGTTGAACTCGACCAGCGAGTCGACGACCTGGTCGAACAGTGCGGTGCCGCGGCGAGCGACGATGAACCGCCACGGCTGCAGGTTGTAGGCCGACGGCGACCAGCGTGCGGCCTCGAGGGCGGCGTTCAGCTTGGCGTCGTCGATCGTGGTCTCGGCGTCGTAGGCGCGGGGGCTCCAGCGCCCGGCGAGGACGTCGAGGACGGGGTGCTCGGTGGGGGCGGTGCGGTCGATCACGGGAGTGCTCACGGAAGTGCCTTTCGAAAAGGAGTCGATCGGACTCCTTCGTCCGGGTACGAGGGTCTCAACAGATGTATGTGAACGCATATTCCCGATGACGCGAGATGACGTCGGGGGACGATCCGCGCTCAGTCCAGCAGGTTGCGGGATGCGGCGGAGGCGAGAGCTCGCCGCACCGCACGGATCGACGGCGCTGCGGCCGATACCCGACGAGCGGAGGAGAAGATCTCCCGACGTGGCTCATCGGGCAGCGGCGTGAGCGCGACGGTCGGTGCCTCGCCGGCCCACACGAGCTCGGGAAGGAGTCCGACGGCGAGACCGGCGCGGATCAGACGCACGTGCGCCGTGAGATCGGCGACCTCGAAGCGCACGTCGGGCTCGAAGCCGGCGGTGCGGCACAGCTGCTCGGCCCAGGCTCGCGACGCCGTGCCTGCGGGTTCGAGCACCCACGGCGCATCCCTGGTCGACCAGAGCGCGGCGACGGCGTCCTCGGCATCCCGGGTCCCCGGCTTCCTGGCCAGCGTGATGGAGTCGTGCACGAGCACCACGCGATCGAGATCGGCGTGGATCGGGCGGGTGCGACCGGGGTACTGCTCGGCGAGGATCAGGTCGAAGTCGCGGCTCGAGACGCCGACGAGCCCGGTCTCGGGATCGCTCTCGGTGACCTCCACGCGCAGGGCCGGATGCTGCTCGCGCAGCGCGTTGAGCGCCCCGGGGAGCAGGGAGTGCGCCGTCGATTGGAAGACCGCGATGTGCACGGTGCCGGTCACCTCCGTGAGCGACTCGGCGACCGCCACTTCGGCGTGTTCGAGCTGATCGAGGATGCCGATCGCCTCGGCCACGAGCACGGTGCCCTGCGGGGTGAACTGCACGCCGCGCCCCACCCGGCGGAGCAGCGGGACGCCGACGTCTCGTTCGAGGGCGCTGAGCTGCTGCGACACCGAAGCCTTGCTGTACGAGAGCGCATCGGCGACGGCCGAGAGCGTGCCGCGACGGGACAGTTCGACCAGCATCCGCAGTCGGTTGACGTCGAGCATCCTGAGCCTTTCGGAGTCGTCCCCATCGTTCACTCCGGCTGAACAGAATGGTCCCGAATCGGTTGATAGACGTAGCCTACCGGCGAGGCTGACAATGATCGAGCCGCACACGTTCCCGGGTGTGCGATCCCCCTGGAAGGCTCACCCCGATGACTGTCGTCGCCGACACCACCACCCCCGACACCACGCCGAGCACCGACGAGGTCGCCGCCCTCGTGCAGCGTTGGCTCACCGAGAGCGAGACGCACCCCGTCGAGCCCGCAGCGCAGCGTCTCTCCGAGGTTCTCAAGGACCCGAACGGACTCGCCTTCACGGTCGGCTTCGTCGACGGCGTGATGCGCCCGGAAGACCTCAGTGTCGCCGGCCGCGCTCTCGCCGACCTCTCGGACATCACGCCCTCGCTGCTGCCCGGCTACCTCCGCGCCGCGATCAAGACCGGCGGCTTCTGGGCGCCCAAGCTGCCCGGCGTCGTCGTGCCGATCTCGCGCCGCGTGCTGCGCGCGATGGTCGGGCACCTCGTGCTCGACGCGACGCCGTCGAAGCTCGGCCCGGCGATCGCGAAGCTGCGCAAGAGCGGCAACCGCCTGAACCTCAACCTCCTCGGCGAGGCGGTGCTCGGCGAGCGTGAGGCCGGCCGCCGCCTGCAGGGCACCTACGACTTCCTCGCCCGCAAGGACGTGGACTACGTGTCGATCAAGGTGTCGAGCGTCGTCAGCCAGCTGTCGATGTGGTCGTTCGACGAGGCCGTGGCCGACGTCGTCGAGAAGCTCACCCCCCTGTACGAGCTCGCCGCGACCTCGGAGGCCGCCGGCAAGACCAAGTTCATCAACCTCGACATGGAGGAGTTCCGCGACCTCGACCTGACGATCGCGGCGTTCACCAGCATCCTCGACCAGCCCGGGCTCGAGAAGCTCGAGGCCGGGATCGTGCTGCAGGCCTACCTGCCCGATGCGCTCGGCGCGATGCAGCATCTCCAGGAGTGGGCCTCGGCTCGCCGCGCGAAGGGCGGTGCGCCGATCAAGGTGCGCGTCGTCAAGGGCGCGAACCTCGCCATGGAGCACGTCGACTCGGCGGTGCACGGCTGGCCGCTCGCCACCTACGGAACCAAGCAGGATTCCGACACGAACTACAAGCGGGTGCTCGACTGGTCGATGACGCCCGAGCGACTGGATGCCGTGCGCATCGGCGTCGCGGGACACAACCTCTTCGACATCGCATACACCTGGCTGCTGGCGCAGGCCCGCGGGGTGACGGATGCCGTCGAGTACGAGATGCTCCTCGGCATGGCGACGGGTCAGGCCGAGGCCGTCCGCAAGGACGTCGGTCAGCTGCTGCTCTACACGCCCGTGGTGAACCCGGCCGAGTTCGACGTGGCCATCGCGTACCTCGTGCGCCGCCTCGAGGAGAACGCGAGCCCGGAGAACTTCATGTCGGCCGTGTTCGAGCTGGCATCGGACCCCGCACTGCTCACTCGCGAGCGTGAGCGCTTCGAGCGCTCCCTGGCCGGTCTCGAGGCCGACCGCTCCGTGCCCTCGTCGAACCGCGTGCAGGACCGTGCGGCCGAGGCCGCCGCGGGTGCCGGTGGTGAGGTCACCACCGGTTTCGAGAACCAGCCCGACAGCGACCCGGCGATCGCCGCGAACCGCACCTGGGGTCGCGAGATCCTGGCGCGGTCGGTGGAGTCGACTCTGGGTCTCGACTCGATCGCTCTCGCCAAGGTCGAGACGACCGACGAGCTCGACGGCATCTTCGCCGCCGCATCCGCCGCCGCCGTGCGGTGGGCCGCCCTGCCGGCCGCCGAGCGTGCGGCCGTGCTGCACCGCGCGGGCGACGAGCTCGCAGCCCGTCGCGGCCAGCTGATCGAGATCATGGCCCACGAGGCGGGCAAGACCATCGCCGAGGCCGACCCGGAGGTCTCGGAGGCGATCGACTTCGCGCACTACTACGCCGAGCGTGCCCTCGACCTCGAGAACGTCTCGGGTGCGGAGTTCGTCCCGTCGAAGGTCACCGTGGTGACGCCGCCGTGGAACTTCCCGGTCGCGATCCCCGCCGGTGGAGTGCTCGCCGGCCTCGCCTCGGGCTCCGGTGTGATCATCAAGCCCGCCAAGCTCACGCAGCGCTGCGGCGCGGTCATGGTCGAGGCGCTGTGGGCGGCCGGTGTGCCGCGTGACCTGCTCGCCCTCGTCGATCTCGCGAACCGCGATCTCGGCACGCGCCTCGTCGCCAGCCCCGAGGTCGACCGGGTCATCCTCACCGGTGCCTACGAGACGGCGCAGCTGTTCCGCTCGTTCCGCTCCGACCTGCCGCTGCTCGCCGAGACCAGCGGCAAGAACGCGATCATCGTGACGCCGTCGGCCGACCTCGACCTCGCGGCCGCCGACGTCGCCCGCAGCGCGTTCGGTCACGCGGGGCAGAAGTGCTCGGCGGCATCGCTCGCGATCCTCGTGGGCTCGGTCGCCGACTCGCAGCGCTTCGAGCGTCAGCTGGTCGACGCCGTCACCTCGATGCGCGTCGGCCTGCCCGACGACCCGGCGACCCAGATGGGACCGATCATCGAGCCGGCGAACGGCAAGCTGCTCACCGCGCTGACGACTCTCGAAAAGGGCGAGCGCTGGCTCGTCGAGCCGAAGAAGCTCGACGACGAGGGGCGTCAGTGGACTCCCGGCGTCAAGATCGGCGTCGCTCCGGGCTCGACCACACACCTGACGGAGTTCTTCGGACCCGTGCTCGGCATCATGCGCGCGAAGGACCTCGACGAGGCGATCCGTCTGCAGAATGCCGTCGACTACGGCCTCACCGCCGGCATCCACTCGCTCGACTCCGATGAGGTCGCCACCTGGCTCGACCAGGTCGAGGCCGGCAACCTCTACGTCAACCGCGGCATCACCGGCGCGATCGTGCAGCGTCAGCCGTTCGGCGGCTGGAAGCGCTCCGCGGTCGGTGCCGGCGCGAAGGCCGGTGGCCCGAACTACCTGTTCGGCCTCGGAGAGTGGGCCCCGGCCGAACTTCCCGCCGCAGCGCCCGGCGCCGCCGTGAACTCGGCCGTCGAGGCCGTGCTCGCCGCTGCGGGTGCAGACCTCGGCGCCGTCGAGATCGAGTGGCTGCATCGCGCCGCCGCGTCCGACGAGCGTGCCTGGGTCGACGAGTTCGGCGCCGTGAGCGACAAGTCCGGTCTCGGTGTCGAGCGCAACGTGTTCCGGTACCGCCCGGTCGCCGTCGACGTGCGCATCGCCGAGGCGGCGTCGCTCGCCGACGGCATCCGCGTGATCGCCTCTGCGCTGCGCAGCGGCAGCCCGTTCACGGTGTCGGCATCCGCTCTGCCGTCTCGCGTCGAGAAGGCGCTGCGCGCGCAGGGCGTGACTCCGAAGATCGAGAACGACGCCGCCTGGGTCAAGCGCTACGCGAAGGCCGCGGCGAAGGCCGAGCACACCTGGCAGCGCGTGCGCCTGGTGGGCGGCGATGCGTCGGCCCTGTTCGAGGCCCTCGGTGGCACGCCTGATGTCGCCGTCTGGTCGCACGCCGTGACGGGTGCGGGTCGCGTCGAGATGCTGCCGTTCCTGCACGAGCAGGCCGTCTCGATCACGAACCACCGGTTCGGCAACCCGACGACCCTGTCGGAGGGCCTGATCTGATCCCGGACTGTGACCGTCTGAACGACGAGGCCCCACCCTGCAGACGTCTGCGGGGTGGGGCCTCGTCGATGGAGGGATGTCCGAGCGACCTCAGCCGCGCAGCGCCTCGCCGAGCTTGACCCGCGACCCCATGCGCAGCAGCGAGTTCTCGTAGATCTTCGCGCCGATCATGATCGCCGCGACGCAGCTGGCGAGCAGGATCACGAGGCTGAGCAGCGGCTCCCACCACTGCGCCTCGCCGACGAACAGCCGCATCGGCATGCCGACCGGAGCCGAGAACGGCACGTACGACATGATCGTCAGCACCAGCGGGTTGTCGTTGAAGAAGATGACCAGGATGTACGGCGCCATGATCAGCATCGTGATCGGGGTGGTGGTCGAGCCGATGTCCTCCTGACGCGAGACCA
This sequence comes from Microbacterium sp. Bi98, assembly GCF_918698045.1. NCBI lineage: Bacteria > Bacillati > Actinomycetota > Actinomycetes > Micrococcales > Microbacteriaceae > Microbacterium > Microbacterium sp. Bi98. Next base: position 15,914 of record NZ_CAKKLK010000010.1, read on the forward strand.
TCGATGCGGCAGCGGCGAACAGAGCCGCCAGCAGGATGAAGCCGAAGAGGAAGAACACGGCGAACCAGATGATCGGGGCGCCGAGGGTCGACAGCACCTCGCGTTGACCCGTCGCTATGAGACCGATGGTGGCGACCGCGGCGAGGGCGAGGATCTGACCCATCGCGAGGATCGTGTTGCCGATCACCTTGCCCGCCAGCAGCGTGCGGGCCGAGATGGTCGACAGCAGGATCTCGACCACGCGGGTCTGCTTCTCCTCCACGACGCTCTGCGCGATGGTGCCGCCGAAGGTCGCCGCCGCACCCATGAAGACGACTCCGAACGCGATCGCGATGAAGTACCGCAGCAGCGGGTTCGTCGTGGCCGGTTCGAGGATCTCGATGTCGGGTGCCTGCGACAGCGCCGACACGAGGCTGGTCGGGGCATCCTTGAGAGCGATGATCGTCACCCCGGTCGGTCCGTCGCCGGGGAGCACCGCGGCGTCGACCTCCTCCGATCGCACGAGCTCTTCGGCCGCGGCCTGGTCGGCGACCTCGGTGATCTCGACTGAGGGGAGAGCCGACACCTCGGATGCCGTCTCGGAGGTCACTGCGACGGGCATCGCATCGGTGTTCTTGCTCGCGAAGCCCCCGATCACGATGCCGGCGAGGGCGAGCAGCAGCAGGATTCCGGTGGAGATCAGGAACGCCTTGCTGCGCAGCTTCGACCCGATCTCCCGCTCGGCGACGAGCCAGATCATCGATGCCTGCGAGGGCGAGCCTGCAGACCCGGTGGTGTTCGAGGTGCTCACTGGATGACCTCCTTGAAGATCTGGGCGAGGGACGGATGCTTGGGGGCGAAGCTCGCGACGTCTCCGCGTTCGACGGCGGTGCGCAGCACGCGCTGCGCGGTGTCGGCGTCTTCGGCGTCGAACAGGGCGTAGCCGCCCTCGAAATCGATCACGGTCACGCCGGGCTCGGCGCGCAGCCAGCCGGCATCCCCGGCGGAGACCAGCTCGTAGCGGTCGCCGGCGTGCTGAGCGCGCAGCCCGTCGCGCGAGCCGGCCGCGCGGATCGTGCCGCCGGCGAGGATCACCAGGTCGTCGCAGAGCCGCTCGACCACATCGAGCTGGTGCGAGGAGAACAGGATCGACGCGCCCTTGGCGGCGCTCGCCTGGAGCACCGACGCGACGACGTCGACCGCGAGCGGGTCGAGGCCCGAGAACGGCTCGTCGAGGATGAGCACCTCGGGGTCGTGCACGAGGGCGGCGGCGATCTGCGCGCGCTGCTGGTTGCCGAGCGACAGCGACTCGATCGTGTCTCCCAGGCGCTCGCCGAGTCCCAGCTCGGTGAGCAGCGCGGTCGCGCGCGACTCGGCATCCGCCTTGCTGAAGCCGTGCAGGCGGGCGAGGTAGACGATCTGCTCGAGCACCTTCATCTTCGGGTAGAGGCCGCGCTCTTCGGGCATGTAGCCGAAGTGGCGCCGGTCGGTGCTCGACAGCGGCCGACCGTCGAGTGCGACGGTGCCCCCGTCGGAGCCGAGCAGCCCGAGGACGATGCGCATGGTCGTGGTCTTGCCGGCGCCGTTGCCGCCGACGAACCCGGTGAGGCGCCCCGGCGCCACCTCGAATGAGACGTCGTCGAGCACGCGCCGAGAGCCGTAGCTCTTGGTGATGCCGGTGAGTACGAGCTTTCCTGTGGTCATGCCCTCACGCTATGGCGCGGTGCGGGACCGCGGCATCCCCCGCGTGACGGATCTGCGGGTGGAGTTGCGCAACGCGGGAGGCGACGGTGGTCCGCCGTGCGGGGGAGAGCCGGCGTCAGCGCAGGAAGAGCACCGAGAGGATCCCGAGGGCGAACGGGGCCATGGTCACGACGAACATGACGCCGACGATGATCCCGACGATCAGCCAGGGGCTGCGTCGCCGGAGGCGCTGACCGGGCAGGGCGACGCCCGGCGGCGGGGGAGTGAGCAGCCCTGCGGGCGCAGCGAACGGCAGGGCGGGAGCTCCCGGATAGGGGCCCGGATGCTGCCCTGGAATCTGCCCGGGACTCTGCAGTGCTGCCGGGGATCCCGGATGCTGCGTGAGCCGCAGCCGGTCATCGCGCCAGCGCGCCCACTGGTCGAGCTTCGTGAGAAGCGCCCCGACGGCTCCGAACAGCCATGCCCAGGTGGCCGGGTCGAGGGTCGAGACATCGCGTCGTGCATAGAGGAAGAGCCAGTCGTCGACGATCTCGACGTCGAGCTGCGCGGCGTGGTCGATGAAGCGCGCCATCACATCGGGGGTGAACAGGTAGAGCGCATCGACCTCATAGCCCGTCGGGCAGTAGAGCGAGAAGTAGCGGTCGAAGTCGCCCTCTAGTGAGAGGCGCTGGTCGCTTCTGAAGGCGCCAGCGAGCGTGCTGCCGAGCGTGTTGTTGCCGAGCGCGTCGAGCACGATGTTCGGCAGCGGCACGTCGAGTTTGACCGCGACGTATCCCCAGCGATGCGTCGTCGACTGCTTGCCGTTGCTGGTCGTGTACTGGTAGTTGCCGAACTCGACGAAACGCGGCTCCACGCCGCGCAGCACGTCGGTCGACATCCGACTCGAGCCCGACGAGAAGATCATGCCGGGCAGGGGCGGCTCGTCGATGCGGTCGAGATAGCTCATGGCATTGGCCCGGGCGAATCGCGCGAGGCGGAAGCGAGTGATGTTGCGCAGGCGGATGCTGCGGCGCACGAGCATCACGACGCCGACGACGATGCCGGCGAGAAGCACGAGCCCGATGAGCGCGGCGACGGCGACCCCCGCCTCCTGACCGACCGCATAGCCGAGGCCGAGGATCATGATCCCGAAGATGGGGACTACGCAGAGCAGCGCGAATCCGACGCCGACCCAGGCGATGATCCGTGCGGCCGACGTGGGGTGAGCGGTGCGCTGGGCGCGTGCGAACGCGTCGACCTCGGCGGAATTCACCGGATCGAGCAGGGCGCGGGCGTCGAAGGACCCGGCGGGAGCACCGGCCGACGGCACAGGAGCGGGCGTGGGAACTGTCACGCGTCCACGGTAGCCGAGCGCCTTCTCCGCAGCGTCAGCGACGGCCGGCGTGCAGAGCGGTGCGCACGAGGAGTCCGGCCACGAGAGCCCAGAATGCGGCGCTGACGCCCAGCACCGCGATGCCGGATGCCGCCACCAGGAAGGTCACCACGGCGGGGATGCGCTCGCCGTGGTCGTCGATCGCCTGCTGCACCGACGACCCGAAGGCGGCGAACAGCGCGAGCCCCGCGACAGCCGGGATGACTGCGTCGGGAGCGAGCAGCACCAGCGCGGCGAACGCTGCCGAGAAGCCGCCGAGCACGAGGTACGAGACGCCGGTCGAGACACCGGCGACCCACCGGCGCCGTGGGTCGGGATCGGCGTCGGGTGAAGCGGCGAGGGCCGCGCTGATCGCCGCGAGGTTGATCGCATGGCCGCCTGCCGTCGCGCCGATCGCGGTGCCGACACCCGTGACGAGCATCGCCGGACGCCAGGGGACCTCGTAGCCGAAGCTGCGCATGATGGCGATGCCCGGCACGTTCTGCGAGGCCATCGTCACGATGAACAGCGGCAGCGCCACCCCGACCAGAGCGCCGACCGTGAACGTGGGGGCGGTCAGCTCGATCCGGGGGACGAGGAGTCCGGCATCCACTGCCGTGCTCTCCTGCACCAACGAGACGGCCACCACGACTGCTGCCGCGACGAAGGCGAGCGGCACGGCCCACCGCGGCGCGAGACGCGCGAAGGCCAACCACGTGATCACCACGGGAACCACGCCCCACGGATTCGCGACGAGTCCGGTGATCGGTGCGAGACAGAGGGGCAGGAGCACTCCGGCGAGCATGGCCTGCGCGATGGACGGAGGGATGCGGGCGATCAGGGTGCCGAGAGCGGGCCACAGCGCCGTGAGCAGGATGAGCGCGGCCGTGACGAGGAACGCGCCGACCGCTGCCGACCATCCGCCGTCCACTGCTCCGGTGGCGGCGAGGAGGGCGGCGCCGGGAGTCGACCAGGCGACGGTGATCGGCATCCGATATCGCCAGGCGAGGACGACGCAGGCGAGCCCCATCGTGAGACTGACCGCGAGCAGCCCGCTGGCGGCCTGCTCGGGGGTCGCTCCGACGGCGCTGAGGCCCGTGAGCACCACGGCGAACGAGCTCGTGAACCCGACCAGCGCGGTGACCACCCCGGCCAGGATCGGTCGGGAGAGGGGCGCGGCGGTCGGCATGGGTCAGAGGCTATCGCGTGTCGAGGTCACGCCAATCCCATCCGGTGCGCGAGGACGACGGCCTGCACGCGGTCGCGCGCGCCGAGCTTCTGCAGGATGCGCGACACGTGCGTCTTCACCGTCGCCTCTCCGATGAACAGGGCGCTCGCGATCTCGGCGTTGCTGCGCGCATCGGCCAGCAGCACGAGCACCTCCGCCTCACGGTCGGTGAGCGGGTCGGCGAGCACGGTCGCTGCGACCTGCGACGGCACGGAGGCGGATGCCGGTGCGGATGCCGGTCCGGGGGCCGTCGTGAACCGAGCCAGTACGCGTCGTGTGACCTCGGGTGCCAGCATCCCGTCGCCCGCGGCGAGGGCCCGCACCGCGGCGATGAGATCCTCGGCGCCGGCGTTCTTGAGCAGGAAGCCACTCGCACCGGCGTCCAGCGCCTGATAGAGGTAGTCGTCGCGATCGAACGTCGTGACGATCGCGATGGCCGCGCCGACCTCCGGGTCGGCGACGATCCGCCGAGTGGCCTCGATGCCGTCCATGTCGGGCATCTGCACGTCCATCGTGATGACGTCGGGGCGCAGAGCGGATGCCTGCGCCACGGCGTCGGCGCCGGTCGCCGCCTCGCCGACCACCGTGATGTCGGGTTGCGTGTCGAGGATCGTCCGGAATCCGGCTCGCAGCATCGCGTGATCGTCGACGAGCAGAACGCGGATGGGTGCGTCGGACCCGCTCATGAGGAGACACCCGTCTCGATCGGCGACGCGGCCTGCGCGCCGCCGGCGCCGGTCAGCGGAACTCGAGCCCGCACCCGCAGACCTCCCGCCGCGCGAGGAGCGACGTCGAGCGTGCCACCGGATGCCGCGGCGCGCTCGCGCATGCCCAGCTGACCGAGTCCGGGGCGAAGCACGGCCACGGCGCGACCGGTGTTGACGATCTCGACCTCGACCCCGTCATCGTCGTAGCGCACGCGCACATCGGCGGTCGCGCCGACGCCGGCATGACGCCGGGCATTCGTGAGCGACTCCTGGGTGATGCGATACAGGTTCACGGACACGACCGAGGGCACGGGCCTCGGGGTGCCGATCACCGCATAGTCGGTGGGCAGTCCCGCCTCCGACGACGCGTCGACCAACGAGCGGATGTCGTCGAGCGTCACGGTCGACGCGGCATCCGCCGTCTCGCCGCCGGGTGTGCGAAGCGTCTCGAGCAACTGCCGCAGCTCGTGGATCGCATCGCGCGCGGAGTCCTCGATGCCGCTGAGGATGCTCGTGGTCTTCGCAGGGTCCTGATCGATCACGAGACGAGCGGCGCCCGCCTGCACGCCCATGACCGACACGTGATGGGCGACCACGTCATGCAGCTCTCGGGCGATGCGCACGCGGTCGAGGGCGACGGCCTGCGCCGCGGTCACCTCGCGCTCCTGCTCGAGTTCGGCCGTGCGCTGCTCGAGCACCGCGCGTTCGCGTGCGGCGTGCCAGGAGCGCTCGCCGAAGTAGTAGGCGCCGCCGAAGTACAGCACGTTCAGCAGCAGCTGGATGAGCATGAACGCGAGGTACGGAGACAGGAGTCCCGCCGCGACCTCGGCCTTCGCCGCCTCTTCGATGGCTTCGCGGTACATCGTGATGATCAGCCAGACGAACATGCCGAGGATGATGCCGACGCGCACGATCATCGCGGCCCGGCGGTTGTTCATCCAGGCGCCGACCGTATAGAGCGACACGAACATGGCGATGTTGCCGACATAGATCTCGGGCACCTGGAACGAGATGGCGAGGAAGTATGCCAGCGACACGGCGATCGCGACCGGGGCCGGCCAGCGCCGACGCACCGCCAGCGGTGCGGTGACCGCGACCGCGTAGACGAGAGCCGTCCACGGTTCTGCCCGGGTGTCGCCGTAGATGTCGGCCACGGTCGAGAGAGCGGCGCTGAGGACGGCGCCCACGAACATGACCGCCGCGAGCACGAGGTCGCTGCGCTGCTCGCGGACGCTGGGGATGCGGGTGAACGGCGCTGCAGACATCCTCTTACCGTAGAGCCGGGGCGGATGCGGCGGCATCCCCCGCACGGGGGATCGTGGCGGGGCCGTGGTGACGTGCAGACAAGCGATCCTGCGAGAATCGAGCGTGACCTCGACTCCGCACACCGCGAAGCCCCGCCTCGCCCCGCTCTACCTCGCCGGATTCACCACCGCTTTCGGGGCCCACGGCATCGCGGCGGCGCTGGGCGCGGAGACCGAGGACATCGGGTGGACGCTGCTCGCGTTCGGGCTCACCCTCGCGCTCTACGACCTCGCCGAGGTGCTGCTCAAGCCGCTGTTCGGCGCGCTGAGCGACCGGGTGGGCGTGCGCCCTGTCATCATCGGCGGCCTCCTCGCGTTCTCGGCGTTCTCGGTCGTCGGCGCCGTGGTTCCCGGCATGCTCGGACTCGTCATCGGTCGATTCGGGCAGGGTGCGGCGGCATCAGCCTTCTCGCCGTCGTCGTCGGCTGCCGTCGCCCGGCTCACCGACGATGCCACCCGCGGGAAGTACTTCGGTCGCTACGGCTCGTGGAAGAGTCTCGGCTACGCGCTCGGTCCGCTGATCGGCGCCGTGCTCGTGGTCTGGGGCGGCCTGCCCGCGCTGTTCTGGGCACTCGCCGTGCTCGGTCTCGGCGCTGCACTGTGGGTCGCTGCAGCGGTGCCACGGGTCGCCGTGCTGCCCCGCAAGCGAGTCACGCTCGTCGATCTCGGTCGAGAGCTGATCGCGCCCGGATTCCTCGTCCCGACCCTGGTGCTGGCGGCGACGACCGGCGCCCTGGCGGTCGCCGTCGGATTCCTCCCGCTGCTCGGGCGGCAGGCCGGGCTCGACACCGTCTGGAGCATGGCCATCGTGACCGTGCTCGCGATCGCGTCGAGCGTGGCTCAGCCGTTCGTGGGCGCCGCGCATGACCGCGGGCGCATCTCGGTGCGCACAGGCGCCGTCGGCGGCCTGGCGCTGATCGCGGCCGGCATCGCGCTCGCCGCGGTCACGCAGACTCCGGCCGCGCTCGTCGTCACCGCGCTGCTGGTCGGCATCGGCGTCGGGGTCGCGACGCCGATCGCGTTCTCGCACCTGGCCGCATCGACCCCGCCGGAGCGGATGGGCCGCACGATGGGCAGCGCCGAACTCGGGCGCGAGCTGGGAGATGCGGGTGGTCCTCTCGTGGCGGGCGCCGTGGCGACGGCATCCGTCCCCGGCGTCGGTCTCGCGGCGGTGGCCGCGCTCACGGCCGGGGCCGGAGTGCTCGCGCTGGTGGGATTGCGGCGGGACCGCAGAAGCTCTTGACGCGTCACTTGTATTTTGCAAGTGTTGCCGCATGAGCCTCTTCATCACCTGCCCCGTCGAGAGCGTCGACCGGGCCACCGCGTTCTACACCGCTCTCGGCTGGACCCTCAACGCCGAGATGTCCGATCACAATGTGTCGTGCTTCATGATCGCGCCCGAGCAGTACGTGATGCTCGGCAGCCGCGAGATGTATGCGAGCGTCGGCGGCACGGAAGACGTGATCGGCGGCCCTGACACCCCCTCGAAGGTCACTGTCTCGTTCGACCTCGACAGTCGTGAGGCGGTCGACGAGCTCGTCGACCGCGCGGCTGCCGCCGGCGGTCGGATCGGCGACACCGACGACTACCCCTTCATGTATCAGCGCCAGTTCGACGATCCGGACGGCTATCACTACTCGCCGTTCTGGATGAAGCCGGACGCCGATCCGGGCGCGTGAGCGACCTCGCCGCAGCCCTCGACGTCGTCGGTGCCCGCTGGGCCCTTCTCATCGTCGAGAAGCTGCTCGACGGGCCGCAGAGATACGGCGATCTGCAGCGTGAGCTCGGAGCTCCGACGAACATCCTCGCGACACGTCTGCGCGAGCTCGAAGCGGCCGGAGTGCTGCGGCGACTGCCCCTGCGGCACAACACGCGCGCCTATGCCCTCACCGAGCGAGGCGTCGCATTGCGGGAGGCGATCGAGGCTCTCGGCCGCTGGGGCGCGGAGGTGCCGGCACCCGCCGAGCAGAACGAGCGCATACTGTGAACATCGCCGCCCTCTCGTGCGAAGGAGCACTCTGATGACCGGACGCATTCTGATCGACCTCTTCATGACCCTCGACGGCGTCGCGCAAGGGCCGGGCGGCATCGACGAGGATCCGTCCGGAGGCTTCGAGTTCAGCGGTTGGCAGGCAGGGTATCCGTCGTCGGGGATGGGGCCCCAGGTGCAGCGGGGGATGCAGGGACTCGATGCGCTGCTGCTCGGGCGCCGCACGTACGACATCTTCGCCGCGTACTGGCCGCATCACACCGACGGTCCGTCGGGGGAGATCGGCAGGCTCTTCGATCGGGTCCCGAAGTATGTGGCGACACGGGATGCCGACCTCGATCTGTCATGGAAGGGCAGCGAGCGCGTCGGTGACGATCTCGCCGCGGAGATCGCCGCGATGCGCGAGCGACACGACCAGGTGCACGTGATCGGCAGCATGGACCTCGCGCACTCGCTGCTGGCCGAGGGTTTGTTCGACGAGCTCAACCTGTGGGTCTATCCGATCCTTCTGGGCACGGGCAAGAAGGTCTTCGACGACGGCGCCGAGCCGGCGGTGCTGCGACTGCTCGAGCCGCCGGTCGCCGACGACAGCGGAGTGATGCTGCTGCGCTACGGACGGACGGATCGGGTGCCCGAGGTCGGCACCTTCGAGGACTGAAACGGTATATCGCCCGCTTCTTCCCTCCTGCGTGGCGATCCGATAGCTTCAACTCAACGCGGCCGGAACGGCCGCGGTTCCGAGGTCCGGCGCAGGGTCCGTTCACGGCGTGCTCGACTTCCGTCGGAGGGTGGAGCTATGGCGCAACGACGCGCTCTGATTCATGCAGTTCTGGGTGGGGTGGCGGCGATCGCACTCGCACTCGGGGGAGCGACCGCAGCGGGAGCTGTGGAGGGCGATCCGACGATCGATCCCGGGGCGACCACAGGCGAGGTGATCGCGACGACCGACGACATCGCAGCAGCCCCGCTCGATCTCGACGCCGACCCGCTCGAGAGTGCCGCCGCCGATGCAACACTCAGTGACGCCGCACCCGCGCCGGCGGTCGTCGAGGACGCGCCTGCACTCGCACCTGCGCCAGCACTCGCCCCTGCACTGATGCCGCCTCCGGCACTGTTCCCGCCACCGCCGCCGGCGCCTCAGGGCACCGGAACGATCAGCGGCACCGTGACACGCGAAGACAACGGGGCTCCGATCTCCGGCGTGAGCGTGTCGGTGAGCGGGCACGCGTGGGTGACACCGACGGCCCTCACGGACGAGAACGGCGACTACACCCTTCGTGGACTCGCGGACGACTCCTACGTCGTGTCGTTCTGGGCCGGAGGCGGGACGGATCTCATGCGCGAGCACTGGGATGGAGTCACAGATTTCTCGGCCGCCACTCCTGTCGTCATAGCCGGCGGTGCGTCGGTCGCCGACATCGACGCGTCGCTGAGCACCGGCGGCGCCATCGAGGGCATCGTCACCCGGGCGCAGGACGGCTCAGCGGTCGCGGGCGCCACTGTCTCGGCACTCTCGGACAACAACGAGATCGTCGCATCGACCCAGGCCGACGCGTCCGGCGAGTACCACCTCGGCGGTCTTCCTGGCGGCTCCTACCGCCTGTATTTCGGGTCGCCTGACCCCGACCTGGCGTGGGAGTTCTGGGACGACGCATACGGCTGGGACGCCGCGACGCTCATCACGATCGTCGAGAAGCAGACGGTGACGAATGTGGATGCCGCACTCGAACGCGTCGGTTACATCAGCGGCACCGTGACGAAGACCGCCGACGGTTCTCCCGTCAACGCTTCTGTCACGGTCAGCGGCATCGACCGAGACATGCGGTTCGCATTCGTCGGCAGTGACGGCAGTTTTCGCGTCGCCGTCGCGCCGGGGACCTACCTGGTGAGTTTCGACGCCTTCGATTCCGGCCTGCTCGACGAGTATTGGGACGACGCCGCCGTCCCCGAGGACGCCACCTCTGTGGTGGTCGCGGCCGGCGACGACGTCACGGGTGTCGACGCACAGCTCGATGCAGCGGCGACCATCGCCGGCACGGTCACGATGGCGAGCTCGGAAGACCGGGAGATGCTCGTCGAAGCGTGGGACGGCAGCGAACGTGTCGGGTATGTGATCGCCGATCGGCAGACCGGGGCGTACACACTCAACATCCCTGCCGGGACGTACATCCTCAAGGCATCTGCGATCTTCTACAACGACAGCCCGACGACGGCGAGGCCCCAGTTCTACGACGGCGTCGAGACGGCGGAGCTCGCGACCCCCGTCACGGCAGTCGCCTCCACGACAGTGGACGGCATCGACTTCACTCTTGTGCCGATCACTGAACCGGAACCCGAGCCCGAACCGGAGCCCGAGCTGACGGTCTCGATCGCGTCCACCCGCGCCGGCGGTGACATCGACGTCTCGGGTACCGGGTTCACCCCTGGCGCGACGATCGCGTTCGAGTTGCGCTCGACTCCGGTGGCTCTGGGAACCCTGACCGCCGACGCGAACGGCGCGCTCACCGGTACTTTCCGTATTCCCGCGAACACGCCTCCGGGAGCGCACACGCTCGTGGCGCTGAACGCGCAGTCGGAGGTGGTGGCGGGCGTCGCTCTGCAGGTGACCCAGGCACCGGCCCCCGAAGCACCGATCGCGGCGGTTCCGACCACGGCGGCAGCGGGTGCGGGTGCGGGCGCGGTCGCGGCTCGTGGCGACACGCTGGCGAACACCGGTGCCGATGTGCCCGCGTTCGCGTCGATGATGGCGGCCGGCCTGCTGTTCGCCGGCCTGTTGCTCGTGCGTCGTCGGCGCGTGCGCAGCTGACGGCGTTGGCGACGAGGACCCGGTGACTTCTGCGGAAGGGGCCGGGTTCTCACTGTCCTGCTCAGCGGGCGCCGAGCACCCGCTCGATCACCCTCGCCACCCCGTCGTCGTCGTTCGAGGTGGTCGTCTCATCCGCGGCGTCCTGCACGACGTCCGTCGCGCCGGCCATCGCCACACCGTGGCCGGCCCAGCGCAGCATCTCGACGTCGTTGAGGGCGTCGCCGAAAGCGATCACATCGCGGCGGTCGATCTCGAGGTGCTCGCAGAGGCGCGCGAGCCCGGTGGCTTTGGTCACGCCCTCGGCCATGACCTCGACGAACGGGGCGCCTGAGAGCGTCGCCTCGAAACCGGTCAGCCCGAGGTCGCGCAGCGCGTCGAACAACGCCGTCGGGGCGAGTTCTGGGTGCCGGATCACGAGCTTGAGGCTGGGTGCGGCCAGCACATGATCGAGTTCGACGCCGCCCATCGTGCGTGGATCGCGCTTGTGGTCAGAGAGATCGGCGATCTCGGCATAGCCGTGCTGCGCGACGAACGTCTCGCCGCCCTCACGCACGCTCGCGAACAGCAGTCCGGGGATGCTGGCGCGCAGCGCCTCGGCCAGGGTGCGGATCGTCTCTGCCGGAAGCTCTTCCGCGAACAGCATCCGTCCATCGACGAGATGCGTCGCGTAGGCGCCGTTGCTGCACAGCGCCCAGCCGTCGAAGCCCGCGCCGTCCGCGAGCGCGCGTAGACCTATCGGCTGGCGAGCGGTCACCGGGACGACGTGGATGCCACGGGCGCGCGCCGCGTCGAGGGCCGCGCGGGTGCGCCGCGTGACCGATGCCGAGGAGTCGAGCAGTGTCCCGTCGAGATCGGTCGCGATCAGGCGGACGGTCACAGTCTCAGGAGAAGATCATCGGCAGGTCGTCGTCTTCCTCGGCCCCGCCGAGGTCGAACTCGACGACCACGGGAACGTGGTCACTGGGCTGCTCGCCCTTGCGCTCTTCGCGGTGGATCGACGCTCCGGTGACCGCCTCGGCGAGTGTCTTCGAGCCGAGGATGAAGTCGATGCGGATGCCCTCGTTGCGAGGGAACTTCAGACGCTGGTAGTCCCAGTAGGTGTAGCCCTCGGGGAGCAGTGGGCGGACGACATCGGTCAGACCCGCGTCGGCGAGCGCGAAGAAGGCCTGACGCTCCTGCGGCGAGACGTGCGTCGAGACGCCCTCGACGATGTCGGGGTCGCCGTTGTCGGCGTCGAACGGGATGATGTTGAAGTCGCCCACCAGAGCGAGCGGCAGTTCGGGGTTCGCCGAGAGCTCTGCCGCCGTGGACTTCTTCAACTCCTCGAGCCAGTGCAGCTTGTAGGCGTAGTGCGGGTCGTCGAGCGAGCGGCCGTTCGGCACGTACAGGCTCCACACGCGCACACCGTCGACGAGCACGCCGAGCGCACGTGCTTCGAGCGGTGCATCCGGTCCCTCGTGTCCCTTGGCGAAGCCCGGCATGCCGTCGAAAGACGTGCGGACGTCGGTGATCGGCAGGCGGCTGGCGATCGCGACGCCGTTCCATTGATTCAGGCCGTGGACCTCGACGTGGTAGCCGGCCTCTTCGAACGGCCCGTAGGGGAACTGCTCGGGTTTGCACTTGATCTCCTGCATCGCCAGCACGTCGATGTCCTCTCGGACGGCGAACTCGACGGTGCGGGTGACACGGGTGCGGATGGAGTTGACGTTCCAGGTAGCCAAGCGCATGCGTCAAGCCTAGGCCTTGCCTCCTACACTGGATGCCGTGACCGCACTCGACGCAGACCGCCAGACCCTTCTCGACCTGATCAAGGACGAGGCGGTGTTCCACGGAGACTTCACGCTCTCGAGCGGCAAGAAGGCGACGTACTACGTCGACATGCGCAAGCTCACGCTCGACCACCGCGCGGCACCGGCGATCGGTCGCATCATGCTCGACCTCATCGGCGACCTCGACGTCGTGGCGGTCGGCGGCCTGACCCTCGGCGCCGACCCCATCGCGAACTCGGTGCTGCACGCCTCGGTCGCCGCCGACAAGCCGCTCGACGCGTTCGTCGTGCGCAAGGAGCCGAAGGACCACGGCCGCGGTCGCCAGATCGAGGGTGCAGACGTCGCCGGCAAGCGCGTCGTCGTGCTCGAAGACACCTCGACCACCGGGCAGTCCGCGCTCAAGGCCGTCGAGGCGCTGCGCAAGGAAGGGGCCGAGATCGTCGCCGTCGCCGTGATCGTCGACCGCAAGACGGGCGCCCAGGCCGCGATCGAAGCCGAGGGCCTCGAATGGCGTGCCGCCTTCGACCTCGACGACCTCGGACTCGACCCCCAGTGACCCGCTACGCGCTGGCCGTCGACGTCGGCGGCACGAAGATGGAGGCCGCGCTCGTGGACGAGCACGGTGTGCTCGTCGGCGGCAGCCGCTCGCGACAGGCGACCGGGCGCCAGGCGACGCTCGAGTCGCTGAACGACGCGGTGATCTCGATCGTGACCCACGCTTTGGCCGCTGTGCCGGCGGATGCCGACCTCGTGGGCGCCGGTGCCGGAAGCGCCGGACCCATCGACCGTGCCGCCGGAGCGATCATGCCGGTGAACATGCCGCTCGCGCGGGGCTTCGGTCTTGCGGAGTCGGTGCGCTCGGCGGCATCCGCTGCGCTCGGCCGCGAGGTTCCGACCGTCCTCGGCCATGACGGTGGCGCGCTCGCCCTGGCGGAATCCTGGCTCGGTGCCACGCAGGATGCCGGTGCCTCGCTGTCGATCGTCGTCTCGACCGGCGTCGGCGGAGGGTTCGTCGTCAACGGCGCGTACATTCCCGGAGCCACCGGCAACGCCGGGCATCTCGGACAGGTGCGTCGCGAAGGCGGGCTCACCCTCGAGGAGATCGCCTCGGGGCCCGCGAGCGCCGCCTGGGCTCAGCAACAGGGCTGGACCGGAGCCACCGGCGAGGATCTGGCTCGGGATGCCGCCGCGGGTGACGCCGTCGCCCGCGCGGCCATCGAGCGGTCGGCGAAGGCGGTCGGAGAAGCGCTCGCGGATGCCGCGACCCTCGTCGACCTCGACATGGTCGCGATCGGCGGCGGGTTCTCTCGCGTGTCCGCCGACTACATCGACCTCGTGCAGCAGGCGCTCACGGCCAGTGCCGCGCACGAGTACTCGCGGCGTACCCGGGTCGTGCGCTCGGGACTCGGCGACGAGGGGCCGCTCATCGGCGCCGCGGCGCTCGTCCTACGCTGACCTGTCGGTCACCGGGGAATCAGCGCCCCGCGACGATCAGGTGACGCTGCGGCCCTTCGAGTCGGGCCACCGCGACCTTGAGTTCGGTGACGTCGGCGGCGATTCCGTCGATGCGTGCTGTGAGTTTCTCTTCGACGCCGTCGATGCGTGCCGTGAGCCTCTGTTCGACTCCGTCGATGCGTGCGGTGAGTTTCTCTTCGACGCCGTCGATGCGTGCCGTGAGCCTCTGTTCCACTCCGTCGATACGCGTACCGAGCGACGTCTCGACGCCGACGAGATCGGTGCGGAGGGAGTCGGATCGGCGGATGCACCAGGCGAAGCCCGCGAACATGGTGCCGCCCAGAGCCAGCAGGAGGCCGACGGCGCTGATGACGATCGTGATGATCTCGGCGGACACGAACATGCTCCCATTCTGGGGGTGGCGGGTGGGGTCTCGCAGAATGCTACGCGGGCGACGACCGGGGCCGTCGGCGGTGCGGGTCATCCTTCGGGCACGGGGGAGAACGAGGTCCAGACGATGATCGTGCAGAAAAGATCGATGCTTTCCATTCGCCCCCCTAACAAAACCGGCCTACGCTCGTAGCAGGCGACGGAAGGAACACGCATGCGCGTACTCGGACTGCTCTCGGGCACCTCACACGACGGCATCGACGTCACGGTCGTGGACTTCGCAGAGAGCGACGGAGCGCTGCGCGGCACGGTGCTGCACGAAGACAGCGTGCCGTACGCCCCCGACCTGCGGGCCCGACTCGTCGCGGCGCTGCCTCCGGCGCCCACGACGTTCGCCGAGGTCTGCGAGCTCGACACCCTGATCGGCCAGGCCTTCGCCGAGGTCGCCGCCACGGCATCCGACGTCGTCGGGGGCGTGGATGCCGTGTGCACGCACGGCCAGACCGTCTTCCACTGGGTCGCCGACGGCCACGCGCTCGGCACCCTGCAGATCGGGCAGCCGGCGTGGATCGCCGAGCGGGTCGGCGCACCCGTGGTGTCGGACGTGCGCATCCGTGACATCACTGCGGGCGGCCACGGTGCACCGCTCGTGTCGTTCCTCGATGAGCTGCTGCTGCGCGGTCGGGCGGGAGTCTCGGCGGCGGTGAACCTCGGCGGCATCGCGAACGTGACCGTGGTCGGTCCCGACGGTCTGTCGGCCTACGACATCGGCCCGGCGAATGCACTGGTCGACGCGGTGGTCGTCGCCGAGGGGCTGAACGACCGAGGCTACGACGCGGATGCCGCGATCGCTCGCACCGGCACCGTCGACGACGTGCTGCTCGCCGAGCTGCTCGCCGACCCGTACTACGCCCTGCCCGCGCCCAAGAGCACGGGCAAGGAGCATTTTCACCTCGACTATGTGCGTGCGCACGTCGACCGCATGCGACCCGGCATCGCGCCGGCCGACCTGATCCGCACGCTCACCGAGCTCACGGTCCGCACCGTCGCACACGACATCCGCACCGCCGGCATCCGCTTCCTGGCTGTCTCGGGTGGCGGGTGCCACAACCCGCTCATCATGCAGGGGCTGCGTGAGGCGCTCCCCGACATCGAGGTGGTGCTCGCCGACGAGCTCGGCGCCCCGGTCGACAGCAAGGAGGCGATCCTGTTCGCGCTGATCGGATGGTGCACGTTGCATGGCGTCGCGGCCGTGACGCCCGGCGGCACCGGAGCGCGGGAAGCCCGAATCCTCGGCACCATCACACCCGGTGCGGGTCCGCTGCGGATGCCGGAGCCCGTGGATAGAGTGCGCAGCCTGACGCTGCGCTGATCGAGGGATCGGGGCGCTCAGTGCTTGCGGTCGTCGTCGTCCCAGGGGCCTTCCCACCAGCCGGCGCGCCCATCGCCCCCGCCGCCTCCACGACGTCGTGAGCGGAAGAACTGCACCACCCACACGGTCAGCGTGCTGAGGAGGATCAGGAAGATCACCAGGAACAGCAGGTCGGACTGGTTCATGGGCGTTTCCCCTCCGCGGCATCCGCCACGATCTTGGCGATCCGAGCGGACCGCGTCTCGGCACGCTTCGCCATCGCGATGTGCGTCAGGCCGAACTTCTTGACCGACTTCGGAAAGGCGTCCCAGTGGGCCCGCGCGGCGGGCAGGGCATCCAGCGCCTCCGTCAGTTCGGGCGGCTCGATCCCGGCTTCCGGGCCGTCGAGCAAGGTCCACGACCCGTCCGCCTTCGCGGACTCGAGTACGCGGATGCCGGCCGGTGCGAGCTGTCCGGCGGCCTCGAGGTCGATCAGTCTCGCCTTGTTCGTCGCTGCCCATCCGCTGCCGCGTCGTCGGGGTGAGAACCACTGGCCCACCGTCTGGTCGTCGAAGGTGCGCACCGGACCGTCGATCCATCCGAAGCACAGAGCCTGACGCACGGCATCGTCGTATCCGACACCTCCGGCCCGGTTGCCGCGAACGCTCAGCAGCCAGACTCCCGCGATGCGCTCATGATGCTCCTCGAGCCAGGCGCGCCACGCGGACGCATCCGCTGCGACGACCCGCTCTCCTTCGTCGAGCGCGCCCACGTCAGTCCTCGTCGAGCGTCGGAATCGACTCGGTGACGGTGGGCAGCAGGTCGGCGACCGAGTCGACGATCTCGTCTGGCCGGAACGGATACTTCTCGACCTCGGCCTCGTCGCTGATGCCGGTCATCACGAGCACGGTGTGCAGCCCCGCCTCGATGCCGGCGATGATGTCGGTGTCCATCCGGTCGCCGATCATGCCGGTCTTCTTCGAGTGCGCGCCGATCTTGTTGAGCGCCGAGCGGAACATCATCGGATTCGGCTTGCCGACGACATACGGCTCCTTGCCCGTCGCCTTGGTGATGAGCGCCGCGATCGCGCCGGTCGCCGGCATGACTCCGTCGGCCGAGGGGCCCGTCGCATCGGGGTTCGTCACGATGAAGCGCGCGCCCTTGATGATGAGTCGGATCGCCTTGGTGATCGCCTCGAACGAGTAGTTGCGAGTCTCGCCGACGACCACGAAGTCGGGATTCGTCTCGGTCATGATGAACCCGGCCTCGTGCAGGGCCGTGAGGATGCCCGCCTCGCCGATCACGAAGGCTGAACCGCCCGGCAGCTGCTGCGCGAGGAAGTCCGCGGTGGCCAGCGCCGAGGTCCAGATCCGCTCCTCGGGCACGACGAGTCCGCTGGCGCGGAGGCGGGCCGACAGGTCTCGCGCCGTGAAGATCGAGTTGTTCGTCAGCACGAGGTACGGGATGTCGTTCTGCTCCCACCCGGCGAGCAGCTCGGACGCGCCGGGAATGGCGTCGTTCTCATGCACGAGCACGCCGTCCATGTCGGTCAGCCAGCATTCGATGTTGTCGCGGTGTGCCATGAGCACAGCTTATGGGGCGGCGATTACGGGCAGGTGTCAGGTTGTGGTGAGGCTGTCAGGCGCTGAGCCAGACCACCTCTGCGGCGCCGTCAGGAAGCGTCGTCTCGACGCCGTCGAGCTCGATGCCCCGGTCCGTGGTCGTGATGCTCGCCGCGACGGCGACGCCAGCCGCCTCGAGGGCGCGCAGCAGCTCGGGGTCGCGGTCGTCGACACGCAGCACGCGGCCGACGTGGCCCACCGGCGCGTCGGCGAGAAGGATGAAGGGCTCGCGTTCGACGACGCCCGCGGCATCCGGGATCGCGTCGCCGTGCGGGTCGAATCGTGGCCGGCCGAGGCGTGCGTCGATCCCCTCGAGAAGGCGGTCGCTGATCGTGTGCTCGAGCACTTCGGCCTCGTCGTGCACCTCGTCCCAGCCGTAGCCGAACTCCTGCACCAGCCAGGTCTCGATCAGGCGGTGGCGTCGCACCATGGCCAGGGCGCGCTGCGTGCCGGCATCGGTCAGCCGAACCGCACCGTAGGGCACGTGCGAGACGAGGCCCGCGGCGGCGAGCTTCTTGACCATCTCGGTCACCGAAGACGGAGCGATGCCGAGCTTCGCCGCGAGCACCGACGGGGTGATCGGCGCGTCCTGCCACTCGGTGTGCGCGTAGACGGTCTTCAGGTAGTCGTCTGCTGCGGGGGATGCCACTCGTCCAGCCTAGATCAGGGGTTCGCGACGTCGACGAGGATGCCGAAGGCGACCTGGCCGGCGAAGAACACGATGAGGAAGCCGAGCAGAGCGGCGAAGAGCGAGAGGCGGCCGTCGAACCCCTCGATCTCGGCGATGCCGATCTTGCGGGCGCGGAAGGCCAGCACCAGCGTCGCGATGCCCAGCACGAGCTGCACCCACGGGCCGCCGAACGGAAGCGCGGTCGGGAAGGCGACGAGGAGGCCTCCGATCACGCCGGTCGCGATGCCGGTCCACGTGAGGATGCGGACGGTGCGGCGCGCGGGTTCGGCAGACATCCTTCGAGCCTAATCGCCTGGCGAGGGCGCCGTGGACGCTGTGAATCGTGTCAATCGGGCCCGATTCCTTGACGCGAGAGGAGCGCGGCGGGTAGCTTCGACCGGGCACGGGAAAACGCTATCCGAGCGGGCTGCAGGCCCAGAGATGGATTTCGATGATGAACATCCGACACCGATCATTCCGCGCCGTCGTGGCGCTGGCCGCCGCCGGCTGCCTCGTCGCGGGTGGTGCGCAGAGCGCGGCAGCGGCGTCACCCGCAGCCCCGGCCGCGGGTCGCCACGATCACGGCACCCCGGCACCGCAACTCGAGTCGCTCGACCGCGGACTCGTCGCCGTCTCGACCGCCGAGGGCGTCTTCCTCAGCTGGCGACTCCTTGCGACCGAGACGACGGGCGCGACCGAGACCGGCCTCGCCGGCCCCGACTTCGCCGTCTATCGCGACGGGGCCAAGGTCGCCACGGTCACCGACAGCACGAACTACGCGGATGCCGGCGGCTCCGCCACCTCGGAGTACTCCGTCGTCCCGATCGTGAGCGGCATCGAGCTGACGGCATCCGCGTCGGCATCCGTCACCGCCTGGGCCGACGGTCACCACGACCTGCCCCTGCAGAAGCCGGCCGACGGGGTGACGCCGAAGGGCGAGGCCTACACCTACTCGGCGAACGATGTCTCGGTCGGCGACGTCGACGGCGACGGGCAGTACGAGTACGTCGTGAAGTGGGACCCCTCGAACTCGAAGGACGTCTCGCAGCGCGGCTACACCGGGCCGGTCTATCTCGACACCTACGAGCTCGACGGAACGCTGCTGAATCGCCTGGACCTCGGCGTGAACATCCGCGCCGGAGCGCACTACACGCAGTTCCTCGTCTACGACTTCGACGGCGACGGCCGGTCCGAGACCATGCTGAAGACGGCGCCCGGCACGAAGTCGGTGCAGTATGCCGACGACGGCTCGGTCGCGAGCGAGTCGTACATCACTCTCCCCAAGGACGACCGCAAGGCCGGGTACTCGAACGACGACGACTACCGCCTGAGTGCCGCGGACTACGAGCAGCGTCTGGTCGAGATGTTCCTCGGGTGGAGTGACCGCGAGGAGGTCGTGTCGGGCCAGTGGCCGGCCACTCTCGAAGAGGCGTGGGGCATGCCCGTGACGCACGACTACCCGCTCTCGCCGGAGGCCGCGCAGGAACTGGCGACCACCTTCATCGACGTGTACGCGCCCAGCCGCAGCGCGCGCAACCTGCTGCGGGAGTTCGAGGGCTTCATCGTCGACGGACCCGAGTACCTCACGGTCTTCGACAGCGCGACCGGCAAGGAGCTGCAGACCATCCCGTATCCGACCGAGCGAGGAGACGACGGACTGCTGTGGGGTGACTACGCGATGTCGCGCATCGAGCCGGCGAACCGCGTCGACCGCTTCCTCGCCGGCGTCGGGTACCTCGACGGGCAGCATCCGTCGGCCGTCTTCGCTCGCGGGTACTACACGCGCACGACCGTCACGGCCTTCGACTGGGACGGCAAGCGCCTCACGGAGCGG
Source organism: Microbacterium sp. Bi98 (assembly GCF_918698045.1). Taxonomy (NCBI): domain Bacteria; kingdom Bacillati; phylum Actinomycetota; class Actinomycetes; order Micrococcales; family Microbacteriaceae; genus Microbacterium; species Microbacterium sp. Bi98. The sequence continues at coordinate 36,074 of NZ_CAKKLK010000010.1, forward strand.
TGGGGCGTCGACAGCGGCCACGTGCCGATGACGAACCCGTTCAACGACTCCCCGCACGGCCGTGACGGCACCGACCCCGAGTTCGGCACGATCACGACGCAGGGCGATCACTCGCTGAGCTTCGCCGACGTGGATGCCGACGGTAAGCAGGAGCTCGTCTACGGATCGGCGACGATCGACGACGACGGCAGCCTGCTGTACAGCTCGTTCGACGTGCTCCCCGAGGGCAGCGCCGATCCCGGGGCGACCGTGCGCCTGGGCCATGGCGACGCCATGCACGTGACCGATATCGACCCCAGCCGCCCCGGCCTCGAGATCTGGACGGCCCACGAGGGTGCGACGAGCGCACCGTACGGGTCGGTGATGCGTGATGCCGCGACGGGAGAGTCCCTGTTCGGGGCGTACTCGGGTCGCGACACCGGTCGCGCCATGATCGGCGACGTGCGTCCCGACGTGCCGGGTATCGAGGTGTGGTCGAGCATGCCAGGCGGCACCGAGGGCAGCGGACTCCTGAGCGCGACCGGCGAGGTGCTGCAGCCGGAGACGCCAGGCACCAACATGTCGATCCGCTGGGCGGGCGACCTGACGACGCAGCTCGTGAACGGCAGCGGCGCCCAGACGCCGACCATCGACGACTGGACCCGCGGGACGCTCGTCACCGCGACCGGAACGCTCACGAACAACGGCACGAAAGGCAACCCGTCGCTCGTCGCCGATGTGCTGGGGGACTGGCGTGAGGAGCTGCTCGTGCGCACCGTGGACTCGAGCGCGCTGCGGTTCTTCACGACGACCGAGCCGACGGCGCACAAGCTCACGACCCTGATGCACGACGTGCAGTACCGGGCCGAGACCGCGCGTCAGCAGACCACCTACAACCAGCCCGCGTACACCTCGTACTACCTGGCGAGCGACATCGACTGGTCGCAGGTGCCGGTGGTGACCGCGCCGACGACTCCGAAGGCTCCGACCTTCACCGACAAGCCGGGCACCTCCCGCGACGAGGTGAAGGTGCCGAAGAACGTGACAGGCATCAGCTACTACGTGAACGGCGAGAGGGTCGAGGCGCGGGGCGGCAAGGTGAAGGTGACGGGAGAAGTGACCGTCGTCGCCGTCCCCGAGCCCGGATGGCGCATCGCCGACGGCGCGACCTCGCAGTGGACCGAGACTCTCCGCTCTCGCTGACGGCGCGGTGACAGGACGCCGCCCCGAGTCGACTCTTCCCGTGCCGGCTCGGGGCGGTTCTGCGCGCAAGGGTCGTGCTGCGCGCGCGAGGCCGGTCGCTCAGGCGCCCGTCAGCACCAACCAGAGCAGGGCGCCATTGAGCGCGATGAGCAGAACGGATGCCACGATGCCCGCCGCCGTCGTCCAGGTGCGATTCGCCCAGACGCCGAGCGTGCGACGCTGCGCGGTGAGCGCGACGAGGGGGATCAGCGCGAACGGGATGCCGAATGAGAGGACGACCTGGCTGAGCACCAGCGCCAGCGTGGGATCGAAGCCGATGCCGAGGATCACCAGCGCGGGGATCAGGGTCACGAGTCGACGCGCGAGAAGCGGGATGCGCACGTGCAACAGGCCGTGCATGATCTCCGCTCCCGCGTATGCACCGACGGATGTCGAGGCGAGACCGGAGGCCAGCAGCCCGACCGCGAAGAAGGTCGCGACGACAGGCCCGAGTCCCGCGGCGAGCGCGGCATGGGCGCCTTCGAGCGAATCCGTCCCCTCGACACCGGCCAGGTTGGCGGCCGCGAGCAGCAGGATGCCGAGGTTGACGGTGCCCGCGATCACCATCGCGATCGAGACGTCCCAGCGGGTCGCCGTGAGCAGGCGACGGATGCGCGAGGTCTCGGTTCGCGCAGTCTCCGTCGGCCCGTGCGCCGCGGCGGCACCGAACCGATCGCGAGTGAGCGAGGAGTGCGCGTAGATCGCGTGCGGCATGATCGTCGCGCCGAGGATGGAGGCGGCGAGGAGCACCGATCCGGTGCCCTCGAAACGGGGCACCAGGCCACCGACGATGCTCGCGGCATCCGGCGGTGCGATGAAGAGCCCGGCGACGAAGCCGACCGCGATGATCACCATGAGCCCGATGATCACGAACTCGAAGGGCCGAGCGCCGCGGCGGCTCTGCACCGTCAGCAGGACCATCGACACGGCGCCGGTGATGATCCCTCCGAGCAGCAGCGGGATGTCGAACAGCAGGTAGAGGGCGACCGCGCCGCCGATGACCTCGGCCAGATCTGTCGCCATCGCGACGAGCTCGGCCTGCAGCCAGTAGGCCCGACGGGCCCACGGCTTCGTGAGGCGCGCACCCAGAACCTCGGGGAGGCTCTGCCCCGTGACGACGCCGAGCTTCGCCGACAGGTACTGGATCAGCCAGGCCATCACGTTGCCCGCCACCACGACCCAGACCAGCAGGTACCCGTACTGAGCGCCGGCGGTCATGTTGCTCGCCACGTTGCCCGGATCGAGATACGCGACACCGGCGACCAGTGCGGGTCCGAGGAGCCAGAGGCTGCGCGGCGCGGTGGCGCGGGTGGGCGTCGGCCCCTTCTCGACGACAGCATTTTTCGGCATGCCGAAATCGTAGCGGATATTTCGGCGTACCTAAATCTCTGTTGCGGATGCGCCGGATAGCCTGGCTGGATGGATGAGCAGGCGCCCGCGGATGCAGCGGAGACAGGCGGATCGTCGGCCCAGCCCGGATACGGGGTCGGACCCTGGCCCGGCGGCGAGGTCGAGTGGCCTGCGGGGGAGCAGTACGACCCCGAGCTGCTGGCCGTCGGAGACACGCGCAACGTGATCGATCGCTACCGCTACTGGCGGATGGACGCGATCGTCGCCGACCTCGACACCAAGCGGCATCCGTTCCACGTGGCCATCGAGAACTGGCAGCACGACATGAACATCGGCTCGATCGTGCGCAGCGCCAACGCGTTCCTCGCCGACACCGTGCACATCATCGGCCGGCGCCGGTGGAACAAGCGGGGCGCCATGGTCACCGACCGCTATCAGCACGTCGTGCACCATGAGGACGTCGAGGCCTTCACCGCCTGGGCGACCGCCGAAGGCCTGCCGATCGTCGCCGTCGACAACGTCGAGGGCGCAGTGCCCGTCGACCGCGCGGATCTGCCGCAGAGCTGCGTGCTGCTGTTCGGTCAGGAGGGACCGGGTCTCTCGGATGCCGCGCTCGCCGCGGCATCCGCCCACATCGAGATCACGCAGTACGGCTCGACCCGGTCGATCAACGCGAGCGCGGCCGCCGCGGTGATCATGTACGAGTGGTGCCGGAGGCATGCGGGCTGACGGCGGCGTCGGACCCTCTCGACACGATGCCTGCTCGGGCGTAGCGTGAGTGCCGATCTGAGGAGGTCGACATGGCAGCGATCAGTTCCATCCGCCCGTTTCTCTGGTTCGACGGGCGGGCGCAGGAGGCGATGGAGTACTACGTCTCGGTGTTCCCGAACTCGTCGATCGACCAGGTGGTCCTGTACCCCGACGAATCGCTCGATCGACATTTCGAGGGCATGAGCGGCAAGGTCCTCAACGGCGACTTCACCCTGAACGGCTCGCCGTTCGGCTGCCTCGACGGAGGCCCCGAGTTCGCGTTCAACGAGTCGATCTCCTTCGTGATCGGGTGCGAGGATCAGGCCGAGATCGACCACTACTGGCAAGCCCTCTCGGCCGTGCCGGACTCGCGGCGATCGTGCAGTGCTAGACGCCGGCGGTGACCCAGCGACCCGAGCGCACGCGCCAGCCGAGAGTGCCCAGCCGAGCGAGCAGGTAGATGCCGAAGAAGGCGATGGCGAGCCAGATGAGGCCCGCTGACGCATCGACTCCGCTCGCGGCGATGATCCAGAGTGCCGGCAGGAACGGCACGAGATTGATCCCGCCGGCGATCGCGAGGTAGCGCGCGTCGTTCGCCCCCATCAGCACTCCGTCGAGCACGAACACCACCCCGGCGATCGGCTGCGCGAGCGCGAGGATCAGCAGCGCCGGCTGCACGAGCGCCGCGATCTCGGCGTCGCCGGTGAACACGACCCCGAGGACTCCGGAGAGTGCAGCGATGACAGCCCCGACCACGACGCCGAACCACGCGCCCCAGGCCACGGTGCGTTTCAGCACCCGATGCACCTGTCGCTCGTCGCCGGCACCGAGCTCTTTGCCGATCAGCGCCTGTGCGGCGATCGCCAGCGCGTCGAGCGCGAATGCCGCCGCCGAGAAGATCGTGAAGACGATCTGCCATCCGGCGAGCTCCTCGGTGCCGATGCCGGTGGCGACGGCGACCGTCGCGAGCAGAGCGACGCGCAGGCTCACGGTGCGCAGGAACAGCCAGCCGCCCGAGCGCGCTGTGCTGCCCATGCCGTCCCGTCGGGCTTTCAACGATGCGTCATGCCTCGCCGCGAGCCGCCGGATCACGAGGACGTATGCGCCGACCATGCCCCACTGGGCGACGACCGTGCCGGCCGCCGAGCCCGCGATGCCCCAGCCCAGCCCGTAGATGAACACCACGTTGAGCAGCGCGTTGGCCCCGAACCCGAGGCCGGCGATCCACAGGGGAGTCATGGTGTCCTGCATCCCGCGCAGCAGCCCGGTCGCGGCGAACACGATGAGCATGGCCGGGAGCCCCCACATCGAGACGACGAGATAGGCGTTGGCATCGGCGGCCACGGCGTCGCTCGCGCCGAACAGCGAGACCAGCCAGGGGGAGGATGCCGCGCCTGCGGCGGCGAGCACGGCCCCGATCGCGAGGGCGAGCCACATGCCGTTGATCCCGACCGAGACGGCCTCGCCCGGTCTGCCGGCGCCGAACAGTCGGGCCACCGCCGGGGTCGTCGAGTAGGCGAGGAAGACCATGAGTCCGACGATCGTCTGCAGCACCGCACCCGCGATGCCCAGGCCCGCGAGCGGCGTCGTGCCGAGATGTCCGACCAGCGCCGCGTCGACGATGAGGAACGCCGGTTCTGCGATCAGGGCGCCGAGCGCGGGGACGGCGAGGCGCAGGATCTCGCGGTTGAGAGTGCGCTCGGTCATCCTCCGAGCCTATGGGCTGGCGCGGACAGCAGGCGGTGCAGCACGCCCGCTCCGCCCTCCGGATCCGGTGCGGTCGTACCCTGGAAGGACCAGGATGCGACGGAGGTGCATCATGACGGATCTACGGGAGGCCGCGGCGCGGTACCGTGCGCGGCAGCGAAGCCGGGGGGACGGCGAGGACGACAGCGAGTCCGGTGCAGAGCCGGGCATCGCCGCAGCGACGGATCGAGCCGCCTTCATCGAGACGGCGATCCAGGTCGCGATCCGCCGGGGCGATTTCGACGATCTCCCCGGTGCGGGCAAGCCCCTCGAGGGACTCGGAACGCACCACGACCCCGACTGGTGGATCCGACGCAAGATCGAGCAGGAGAACCTGACGGGTCTCGGTCCGCCGGCGATCCTGTTGCGCACCGAGGATCGCGAGCTCGACGACCAGCTCGACCTGCTCGGTCGCGAGGCCGACGTGCGGTCGGTGCTCGAGGACTTCAACGGTCGGGTGCTCGAGGCCCGACGCCAGCTGCAGGGCGGTCCGCCTGTCGTGACGAGTCCACGCGACATCGACGCCGAGGTGGCGGCGTGGGCCGAGCGACGCGCGGCGCGCTTCGCGGCGCGTGCTGCGGAGACGCCGGAGCGGCCCCGGCGACGACGGTTCGGCCTCCGGCGCAGGGCGTGACCCATCCCCCCGAATGTCGGAGCGACGCATAGGCTGGTCGGCATGACCGACGTGCTCCCCTCTGGCCTTGAGACCTCCGAGTTCAGCTCCGACATCCGCCCGCAGGACGACCTCTACCGCCATGTCAACGGCGCCTGGCTCTCCCGCACCGAGATCCCCGGCGACAAGGCGCGGTGGGGGTCCTTCCATCTGCTGGCCGAGCAGGCGGAGAAGGACGTCAGGGCGATCATCGAGGAGTCGCAGGATGCCGAGCCCGGCACTCTCGCCCGCAAGATCGGCGACCTGTTCGCCAGCTTCATGGACACCGAGCGCATCGCCGCGGCCGGGGCGACGCCCCTCGCCGAGACGCTCGCCGAGATCGACGCGATCGACGGCATCCCCGCGTTCCTGCGCACGGTCGGCGCCTACGATCGCGACGGCCGGGCGCACCTGATCGGGTTCTACGTCGACGGCGACCCGGGCAATCCGGAGCGCTACCTCCCGGTGGTCGTGCAGTCGGGCCTGTCGCTGCCGGACGAGAGCTACTTCCGGCTCGACACCTTCGCCGAGACCCGGGCGGCATACCGCGCGCACCTCGAGCGACTGCTCGCGCTCGCCGGAGTCGCGGATGCCGCGGGCACCGCCGACCGCTCGATCGCCCTCGAGACCGAGCTCGCCGGGCACCACTGGGACAACGTGCGCAGCCGCGATGCCGTCGCCACGTACAACCTGAAGACCTGGGCCGAGATCCAGGAGCTCGCCGGTGTCGACCTCGAGCCGTGGCGCGATGCCGTCGCTCCCGGTCGCCCCGAGGCGTTCGCCGAGGTCGTGGTCTCGCAGCCGAGCTTCCTCGAAGGCCTCGGGTCGCTGCTGACCGCCGAGCGTCTCGACGAGTGGAAGGCCTGGCTGCGCGCCCAGGTCGTGCATGCCGCGGCTCCGTATCTGACCGACGACTTCGTGCAGGAGAACTTCTCGTTCTACGGCACCGAGCTCACCGGCGTCCCCTCGATCCGCGAGCGCTGGAAGCGCGGTGTCTCGGTGACCGAGAGCGCGCTGAGCGAGGCGATCGGCAAGGTCTACGTCGAGCGGCACTACCCGCCGACGGCGAAGGCCGCGATGGATGAGCTCGTCGGCAACCTCATCGAGGCCTACCGGCAGAGCATCACCGACCTCGAATGGATGACGGCCGAGACCCGCGAACGCGCACTCGCCAAGCTCGACTCCTTCACGCCGAAGATCGGGCACCCTGCCGTGTGGCGCGACTACTCGAGCCTCGAGATCGACCGCGCCGACCTGTTCGGCAACGTGCGCCGTGCGGCGATCTTCGAGCACGACCGCAACGTCGCGAAGGTCGGCAAGCCGATCGACCGTGACGAATGGCACATGCCGCCGCAGATGGTCAACGCCTACTACAACCCCTCGATGAACGAGATCGTGTTCCCGGCGGCGATCCTGCAGTACCCGTTCTTCGACGCGTCGCGCGACGCGGCCGCCAACTACGGCGGCATCGGCGCGGTCATCGGTCACGAGATCGGTCACGGATTCGACGACCAGGGCAGCCGTTACGACGGTGACGGCAAGCTCGAGGACTGGTGGACGGATGCCGATCGCTCCGCGTTCGAGCAGCGCACCAAGGCCCTCATCGCGCAGTACGACGAACTCGTGCCTGAGGGACTCGCCGCCGAGCACCACGTCAACGGCGCGCTGACGATCGGTGAGAACATCGGCGACCTGGGCGGTCTCGGCATCGCGCTCAAGGCGTATGAGATCGCACTCGACGGCGCCGAGGCGCCGGTCATCGACGGCTACACCGGCGTGCAGCGCCTCCTGCTGTCGTGGGCGCAGGTCTGGCAGCAGAAGAGCCGCGACGCCGAGACGCTGCGCCTGCTCACGATCGATCCGCACTCTCCGAACGAGTTCCGGTGCAACCAGATCGTCCGCAACATCGATGCGTTCTACGAGGCGTTCGACGTGACCGAGACCGACGCGCTGTGGCTGCCGCAGGACTCGCGCGTGACCATCTGGTGAGCGCTCCGGCCTCGGCGATCGCGCCGGGTCGGGGTGCCCTGCTGTCTGCCGGATGACGTTCTGATGACCGTATACCGGAGTATGTAGGGCATCCTCACCTGGCGGGGTTACGATATCCGTGCTGCGGCGGATGGACACCGCAGCATCCCGCCAATCCAACCCCCCTGTTAAGGATCACGCGTGGGTGCTTCCGAGCCTGCCGACGGCCCGCCGCTGGCCTCGCTGCGCCGCTCTCAGCGGACCAGCCGACGCTTGCCGCGCCGTGCTGCCGCGGGGCGCAGGTCGTTCACCTCGACCTTGCGGGCGCTCGAACAGCTGGCGGATGCCGGGGCCCAGGTATCGGTGCATGTCGTCGATCTCGACAACCACACGCACGTCCTCGCGGGCGACGACCATGTGACCATGCCGGTCGCCGGACTCGGTGTCGTGCCCCTGCTGATCGAGGTGGCGGCCGCGTTCGAGGCGGGCACGCTCGATCCGCTCGAGATCGTCGAGCGCACCGCCGTCGATCCGGTGTCGACGTCGGGGCTCTGGCGCCACCTGCACGCGCCCGCCCTGCCGCTCGAAGACCTCGCCGTGCTCGCGGCCACGGCCGGCGACCCCATCGCGGTCAACGCTCTGCTGCAGCGCGTCGGCCACGACCGGGTGCGCGAGCGCATCGAGGCTCTCGGACTGCGCCGCACCGCCGTTCTCGATCGATTCCGTGACGAGCGCGGCCCCGATGATGCTCCGCACGTCGCCGTGGGCTCTGCACGCGAGTTCGCGGGTCTCTTCTCGGCGCTCGTGAATTCCCAGGTGGTGGGGGCGTCGGTGAGCGCTCAGGTGTCCGAGTGGCTGAGCCTCAATCAGGATCTGAGCCTGGTGGCATCCGCCACCGGCCTCGACCCGTTCGCACACGACCACGACGCGCACGGCCTGCTGTTCATCAACAAGACCGGCCGCGACCGCGGCGTGCGTGCCGAAGCGGGAGTGCTCGCCGGGCCGCGCGCGGGTGTGGCCTACTCCCTGATCGTCTGCTTCGACGATCTGTCGATCACGCACCGACTCCGCGCGCACGACGCCTTCCGCGTCCTCGGGGTCGAGCTCATGGAGTACACCCACTGATCGCATTCCACGCCCGACGCGACGTCGGCCGCGGTTAGCATCGAGCAATGCCCCGTACAGACTGGACCCCGCATCGTCGTGATGACGGAGAACTGCTCGGTTGGATCCATCCGGAAGGCGAGGCCTGGGTCGCGATCGATGTGCTCGGGCGCGCGGTGTCCGGGCCGACGGAGTGGCTCGACGCCGAGGCGGCCCTGGAGGACCACGGGATCGCGTGGCTCGCCGACCCGTGGATGCTCGAGGGCGAGGCCGAGCGCCCCCTGCGCGTGCGCATCGTCGAGGTCACGCCCGATGGCGAGGGGAGATCGTTCGTGGACTGCGGGCGCCGGCGTGCGCGGTGTGCGTGCGCGGTCAGCCCGGCAGCGAGGGGTGCTGCTCGGACGAGCGCTGGCGGGGGATGAACAGCGACAGGACGAGAGCGACGATTCCGGCGGCGATCGCGAGCCAGAAGCACACGTCGAACGCCGCCCTCGTCGGCACGGATACCCCGCCGACGTCGATGCTCATCGCGGCCAGCACGCCGCCCATCACGGCAGACGCGCTCGACGTGCCGACCGAGCGGAAGAGGGCGTTGAGTCCGTTCGAGGCGCCGGTCTCGTTCGCGGGCACCGACCGCATGATGATCATCGGCATGGCGGCGAATGTGAAGCCGATGCCGACGCCGATCAGCAGGTTGCCCACCAGGATGTGCCACACCTCGCTCGACCACAGGAGCACGAAGACGTAGGCGAGCACGATGGCTCCCGCGCCGACGGTGAACAGCGGACGAGGTCCGACGGTGCGCTCGAGCCATCCCGACAAGGGTGAGATCACCATCATCACGAGGCCGGCGGGCATGATGATCAGCGACGCCGAGACCATGTCGAGCCCGAAGCCCGCACCCGAGGCCGCGGGGCCCTCGAGCAGCTGCGGGAACGTCACGTTCGACGCGAACAGCGCGAAGCCCATCCCGATCGCGGCGATGTTGGTGAAGAGCACGGCGGGGCGCGCGGCGACCCGCAGGTCGAGGAGCGGATCGTTCGTCCGCAGCTGGTACCAGCCCCAGACGAGCAGTACGCCCACGCCGCCGATGATGCAGGTGAGGGTCAGCGGTGCCGTCCAGCCCCACTCGGCACCGCGAGACACGAACAGCAGGATGCCGGTGAGTCCGATCGCGAGTCCGATGGCGCCGAGCACATCGAGGCGTCCGGGGAACCGCAGCACATCCTCGGGGATCACGAGGAGTACCAGCGCGAGACCCACGACGCCGAGAGCCGCGGCGAGCCAGAACAGCCAGTGCCAGTCCGCGTTCACGGCCAGCAGCGCGGCGACCGGCATCCCGATCGCGCCTCCGACGCCCATGGTCGCGCTCATCAGGGCGACGGCCGTGCCCAGGCGTTCGGGAGGCAGCACGTCGCGCATGATCGCGATGCCGAGCGGCACCACACCCGTCACCGCGCCTTGGAGTGCTCGACCGATGATGACTCCGACGATCGAGCCCGACAGTGCGGCGATCAGGGAGCCGAGGATGAGCAGCCCGAGCAGCACGATCACCACTCGGCGCTTGCCGTACATGTCGCCGAGCCGGCCCGAGATCGGAGTGGCGACGGCGGCGACGAGCAGCGTGATCGTGACGACCCAGGTGGTGTCCTCGCGAGACGCGTTCAGCAGGCGCGGCAGCTCGGCCTGCAGGGGCACGACGAGCGTGAACATGAACGACGAGCAGAGGCCCGCGAAGGCCAGGACGGCGACGATGGCCCACTTGGGTGGTGTTCGGGAGAGTCTTCTGCGCGCGCGATCTTCGTTCTCTCCCATCGCTTCAGGCTATCGGCGTCCGCGACACCGGAGGCGCGAGGACGATGCGATCGTCAGCTCACGCCTTTCATCAGTCGCAGCACCGGCTTGACGGCGAACAGCAGACCGAGGCCGACCACGATCGCTATCGCGCCGAGGATCGAGAAGTACGGCACCTCGTTCTTCGGGTCGTAGAACTGCACGAGCCAGCCCGAGATCGCGGTGCCGAGTGCGATCGACAGGAAGAACAGCGCCACCATCTGGGTGTGGAACACCTTCGGCGCGAGCTTCGTCGTGACCGACAGCCCCACGGGAGAGATGAGCAGCTCGGCCACGGTGAACACGAAGAGGATGCCGACGATCGCGAGCAGGGGCGTGGAGTTGGCGCCGCCGCCTGCGAACGGCAGGAACAGCAGGAACGCCGCACCCATGATGATCGCTCCCAGTGCGAACTTCACCGGGGTGGAGGGCTGGCGCGGGCCGAGGCGCGTCCAGATCGCCGCGAAGACGCCGGAGAGGATGATGATGAACACGGGGTTGATCGACTGGACCCACGAGACGGGCATCTCGAATCCGAAGATGTTGCGGTCGAGGCGCTCGTCGGAATAGACCGTGAGCACGGTGAACTGCTGCTGGTACAGCGACCAGAACGCGACGCTCGTGATGAAGAGCGGCAGGAACCCCCACACGCGGGAGCGCTCGGTGCCGTCGATCCGCCGACTGCTGAGGATGACGGCGAAGTACGCGACCGTCGCGATGATGGTTCCGATGATGACGATGTCCGCCAGGTTGTCGGCCTGGATCACGCCGATGAGCACCAGCACCGCGATGAGCGCGACGGCTGCGACCGCGACGATCGCGACCAGCGGATAGCGCGACCGGGGGAGCGGGTTCGGCACGCGGCGCGCCTCGTCCGGCAGCGCCTTGCGGCCGAAGGAGTACTGCACCAGCCCCAGCGTCATCCCGATCGCGGCGAGGCCGAAGCCATAGTGGAATCCGAGCGACGACTGCAGGATGCCGGTGAGGATCGGGCCCAGGAAGGCCCCGAGGTTGATGCCGAGGTAGAACAGCGAGAATCCGGCATCCCGGCGGGTGTCGTCGGCGCTGTAGAGGGTTCCGACGACCGACGTGGCGTTCGCCTTGAGGCCACCGGATCCGAGGGCGACGAGCACGAGCCCGACGCCGACTCCGATGAACCCGGGAAGCAGGGCCAGGGCGACGTGCCCGCCGACGATCACGATCGCACTGATGAACAGCACTCGCTCCGACCCCAGCATCCGGTCGGCGATCCACGCGCCGAGGATGGTCGAGAGGTAGACCGACCCTCCATAGGCGCCGACGATGCCGCCGGCGACGGCCTGCGAGAGTCCGAGGCCACCCTCGGTGACCGAGAAGTACAGGTAGATCAGCAGGATTCCCTGCATGCCGTAGAAGCTGAAGCGCTCCCACATCTCGACTCCGAAGATGTGGACGAGCGCCCAGGGCTGCCCGAAGAACCTGGTGTCGGACTTCTCGGCGGTCGTATCGCTGGTTGACATCCCTCCACGGTACGCCCGCTCGCGGCATGGTTCCCAGACCGTTCGCGTCGCTCGATTCCGAAAACGGCGACCGGAGGGGCAGACTGGGGGCGTGCGAACCATCCGTGATCTGGACACCGTTGAACTCATCATCGACGCGCAGGGCCTGCTCGACTCCATCCGGGGCCCCGAGCGCGTGATCGACGCCGGCACGCTGCGCGCCCTGCAGCAATCCGGCAACTACGTCGTCGGCCTCTTCGACGCCGAGAGCGGCGAAGAGCGGATGGTGGGCGCGTCGATCGCGTTCTTCGGCGCACCTGGACGCCGGGCGATGCACTCGCACATCACGGCACTGCTGCCCGACTACCGCGGACGCGGGTGGGGGCGCGAGCTCAAGGAGCACCAGCGCCAGTGGGCGTTCTCGCGCGATGTCGGCCGCATCACCTGGACGTTCGATCCGCTCGTCGCCCGCAACGCGCACTTCTTCCTCACCGTTCTCGGCGCACGTGTCACCGGATACTCCGTCAACCGCTACGGCATCTTCGGCGGCGGGGATGCCGGGGACGAGAGCGACCGACTCGACGTCGAGTGGGCTCTCGCCGACATCGCCAAGCCACCGGCATCCGACGCGATCGTCGAGACGCTGGAGATCCCCTCGGACATCGAGACCATGCGCATCGAGGATCCGGAGGCGGCGCACGAGTGGCGCACGCGGCTGCGCGCGCAGATGGAGGGGCTGCTGGGCAGCGGCCTCGCTCTCTCGGGGTTCGATGTCGAGAAGGGCTACCTCTTCACGGCCTGAGCGCCGCACACCTGGCCTCGCCGGGGTCCTGACGCGAAGCGGTCGCGGATAAGATTGAGGTGCCCGTGATCACGGGCTTTCCCACCGCCGACCATTGGAGCCACCGTGGCCGAACAGTCCCGTCTAGACAAGGTCATCGCCCTTGCCCGCCACCGCGGGTTCGTCTTCCAGGCGGGTGAGATCTACGGCGGTTCGCGGTCCGCGTGGGATTACGGTCCCCTCGGCACCGAGCTCAAGGAGAACATCCGCCGCCAGTGGTGGCAGACGTTCGTGCGCGGCCGCGGCGATATGGTCGGCCTTGACTCGAGCATCATCCTGCCCAAGCGCGTGTGGGAGGCGTCCGGTCACGTCGCGACCTTCACCGATCCGCTGGTCGAGTGCCTCAGCTGCCACAAGCGCTTCCGTGCCGACAACCTGATCGAGGACTTCGAGGCGCGCAAGGGCCGCAAGGCGGAGAACGGCCTCGCCGATGTGCCGTGCCCGAACTGCGGCACGAAGGGACAGTACACCGAGCCCAAGTCGTTCTCGGGTCTCGTCAAGACCTACCTGGGAGTCGTCGACGACGAGTCCGGGCTGCACTTCCTGCGCCCCGAGACGGCTCAGGGCATCTTCGTGAACTTCTCGAACGTGCTCACCGCCAGCCGCAAGAAGCCGCCGTTCGGCATCGGCCAGGTCGGCAAGGCGTTCCGCAACGAGATCACGCCCGGAAACTTCATCTTCCGCACCCGTGAGTTCGAGCAGATGGAGATCGAGTTCTTCACGCCGCCCGCAGAGGCTCAGGAGTGGTTCGACCACTGGGTCGAGGCGTGCTGGAACTGGTTCATCGATCTGGGCATCGACCCCGAGAACATGCGCCAGTTCGACGTTCCCGAAGATGACCGCGCGCACTATTCGGCCGGCACCATCGACGTCGAGTACCGCTTCGGGTTCACGGGCAAGGAGTGGGGTGAGCTCATGGGCGTCGCGAACCGCACCGATTACGACCTGTCGAGCCACAGCGAAGCCTCGGGCCAGAGCCTGACCTACTTCGACCAGGCCACCGGCGACCGTTACACGCCCTACGTGATCGAGCCCTCGTTCGGCCTCACTCGCGCCATGATGGCGTTCCTCGTGGACGCGTATCGCGAAGAAGAGGTGCCGAACGCCAAGGGCGGCACCGATGTGCGCACCGTGCTCAAGCTCGACCCGCGTCTCGCCCCTGTCAAAGCCGCCGTATTGCCGCTGAGCCGCAACGAGCGCCTGTCGCCGCTGGCGCGCGAGGTCGCTGACACGCTGCGCAGTGCGTGGGCCGTCGACTTCGACGACGCGGGCGCGATCGGCCGTCGCTACCGCCGTCAGGACGAGATCGGCACACCGTTCTGCGTCACGATCGACTTCGACTCGCTCGACGACCGTGCGGTCACCGTGCGCGAGCGCGACACGATGGCGCAGGAGCGCGTCTCGATCGACGATCTGCACGAGTACCTGGCTGAGCGTCTCAAGGGCGCCTGACGCGCGGACCACCGGAACGAGAGGCTCGCTGTCCGAGAGGACGGCGGGCCTCTCGCGTCAGCCGGTGACGGTCAGCTGCACCTGATCGGTGCCGCCCGCCTCTACCCAGGCGAGCGAGCGCTCGAGGATGCCGCGGAGCACGTCGAGGTCGATCTGTTCCAGGTCCTTGATGTAGAGGCATCCGACGCCGGTGCTGTGCGGGCCGAGTTTCTCGAGCGCGCCCGAGTGCGCATCGACGCCGTCGAACAGATAGATGGTGGTCGCCGCTTTGCGCGGGGCGAAGCCGAGCAGGCCGCTGTCGCCCTCGGTGCCGGTCGGGTACCGGTAGTGGCAGCTTCCGAATCCGATGATCGTGCCCCAGGTCTGAGGGTCGCGGCCCGTGATCTCCTGCATGAGCGCGGTCAGCGTCTCGGCATCCCGGCGGCGGACCGCCGGAGTGGAGCGGGCGATGAGACCTGCGACGTCATCGCCCGTGGGCTTCATGCGTTCGCCTTCGCCGCAGCTTTCATGGCCTTCTTGTGCTCTCGTACTCTGGTGAGCGATTCGGGCGAGACGATGTCGGCGACGCTGCGGTACGAACCCTCGGTGCCGTAGTCGCCGGCGGCCTCCCGCCATCCCGCGCCGGTGAAGCCGTACTGCTTGCCGAGCAGAGCCAGGAAGATCTTCGCCTTCTGTTCGCCGAAGCCGGGAAGGGCCTTGAGTCGCTTCAGGACTTCGGCGCCCGACGGATCACCGTCGGTCCAGATCGCCGAGGCGTCTCCGTCCCACTGATCGACGATCTCCTGGCACAGGGTCTGCACGCGTGCCGCCATCGAACCCGGGAACCGGTGCACGGCGGGCGTCGTCTTGAACGCCTCGAGGAACTCGTCCGGGTCCATGGCCGCGATCGTGGTGGCGTCGGACGCGCCTGTGCGCTGCTCGATCTTCAGAGGACCAGCGAAGGCCGTCTCCATCGGAACCTGCTGATCGAGCAGCATCCCGACCAGCAGGGCCAGCGGATTGTCGGTGAGCAGCGCGTCTGCGGCGGTGTCTCCGGTGATGTGAAGGGCCATGCATCCAGTCTGGCACCGACTCGCTCCGATGCCGGAGTCAGATGCGCTGGAGCTTGGGAAGGGGGCCCTCGAGACGCGCGACCGAGATTCGGACATCGGCGAGATCGGCCTTGAGCTCTGTCTTGACGTCGTAGATGTCCTGCTTCAGTTCCGACCGGAGCTCGGCGATGTCGCCCTTGAGTTCGGTGCGGAGTTCGGCGATGTCGGTCTTGAGTTCGGTGCGGAGCTCCGCGATGTCGCCTTCGACCCTCGCGAACCGTTCATCGACCCTGTCGAATCGATCGTCGATCCTGTCGAACCGTACTTTGAGCCCTTTGGCCTGCTTTGCAAGCATCCGAGAGACGCCGCCGAGCACGGTGGCGGTGACGCCGAAGAGGGCGATGATGATGCCGATCAGGTTCGGATCCACGAGCATTCCCCCAGTCTGCGCCGCGTGATCGACGCTGTCAGGGGTTCGACGATATGAAGCATCGAAGTGGCCGCCAGGGCGACCGCCGTGCTTCTCCCGAGTGCTGTGGAAAGACCACCACGGAGGGCTCCTGTGCAGAAGGAGCGCGACTCAGGCGGTCGCGGCGCCGTCGGTATCGGATGACAGCGCGGACTCGACCGGCTCGATGCCGTACAGCGTCGAGAGCGCAGTCGCGAAATCGTCCGCGCGGCCGGCGGCGGCCAGTTCGTGGGCGCGGGTGGTCGGCACGTGCAGCAGCACGCCGGTCAGGTGGCGAAGCGCCTGCTCGACCCTGCCGTCGTCATCGCCGCGTGCGCGAGCGCGGCCGATCTCGGCCTCGAGCAGCGCGAACATATGCGACCGCAGGGCGACGACCGACGGCGTGACGCTCTGTCGGCTGCCGACGACGTGGAACGTGTCAGCTGCTTCGCGCACCACGGTGCGTGCGGCATCCGTCGCCTGCAGCTCTTCGAGCGGTGCGTGCAGGCTGATGGTCTCGAGGTCGAGCAGCGCGACGCCTTCGAGCGCTGCGACAGCGGGGTCGACGTTGCGCGGCATGCCCAGGTCGACGACCATCTGGCTGTGCGACGCGACGGGGCATCCCTCGGGTGCGATGCCGGTCGGCGCCTGCAGGTGCTCAGGTGTCAGCACAGGAGCGGTCGCCGTCGTGCAGGTGATCAGCAGGCTCGAGCGCGAGGCGACGCGCGCGTAGTCCTCTGCGGCGACCGGGCGGATGCCGTGCTTCGCGGCGAACTTCTCGGCTCGGCCCGAGGGTGAGTACACCGAGATGTTGACGGCTCCCCGTTCGCGCAGTGTCGCGAGGGTGACGGCTGCGTAGGCACCGGTGCCGACGAGCAGCACGCGCTCCGTCGACCAGTCGGCGATGCGGCTGTCAGCGAGTTCGAGGGCGAGGCGCACGAGCGAGCGGCCGGCCCGGCCGAGGGCTGTGACGTTCTTGACCTTGCGCTGCGCCTGGCTCGCGCGCTGGAAAAGCCGCTCGAGCTCGGGCGAGGTGGTGCCCTCCTTGCGCGCGGACTTGAGGGCGCGACGCACCTGACCGGCGATCTCGCCTTCGCCGGAGACGACGGATTCGAGTCCCGATGCGACGGAGAAGAGGTGCTCCGCCACTCGACGACCGGAGTGCACCTCGTAGGCGCCGTCGAGTTCGGACGCGCGGATGCCGGTCGATGCTTCGACAGCCTCGAGCACCGCCTCGACACCGATCGCACCCGCTGCCGTGACGGGCTCGTCCATCTCGACGTAGGCCTCGAAGCGGTTGCAGGTAGCAAGAACGACCGCACCCTGCACGCAGGACGCCATGTCCACAACCGTGGAGGCGACGTCATCGGGGGTGCGGCTCAGGCGTTCGAGCAATTCGAAGGAGGCGGTCTTGTGACTCGCCGTGACAACCAGCAGCACATGACGATTCTACCTGAGGCTTCATGCAGGTCGGCCCGGCGGCGGATGGGAGGATGGTCGCATGGTCCTCTCCGACGCTCCGCTGCTGCGCGCCCTCACCGGCCCCCGCCCCGAACATGCTCCCGTGTGGTTCATGCGCCAGGCCGGCAGGTCGCTGCCCGAGTACCGCGAGCTGCGCGTCGGCACGCGCATGCTGGACGCCTGCCTGACTCCCGATCTCGCGGCCGAGATCACGCTGCAGCCCGTGCGTCGTCACGGCGTGGACGCCGCCGTGTTCTTCAGTGACATCGTCATCCCGCTGCGTCTCGCCGGGGTGGACGTCGAGATCGAGCCCGGACGCGGCCCCGTGTTCGCCGACCCCGTGCGGTCTGCCGCCGATGTCGATCGCATCACAGCGATCGACCCGCTGTCGCTCGACGGCACCGCGATCGCCGAGGCCGTCGGCATCGTCACGGCCGAGCTCGGCGACACCCCCCTGATCGGATTCGCGGGTGCTCCCTTCACTCTCGCCGCGTACCTCGTCGAAGGCGGCCCGTCGAAGGAGCACCTGCGGGCGCGGGCCATGATGCACGCCGATCCGGAGTCGTGGAACCGCCTCGCGGGCTGGCTCGCGCAGGTCTCACGCCGGTTCCTCGAGATCCAGCGGGATGCCGGAGCATCCGTCGTGCAGTTGTTCGACTCCTGGGCCGGGTCGCTGAGCACCGCCGACTATCGCGCGTACGTGGCACCGCATTCGCGTGTCGCCCTCGATGCCATCGGCGTGCCGAGCATCCACTTCGGCGTGGGCACCGGGCCCTTCCTCGCCGACATGCGCCTGGACGGCATCGCCGACGGCGTCGGTGTCGACTGGCGGATGCCGCTCGACGAGGCCGCCGCGATCCTCGGCCCCGACGTCTCGGTGCAGGGCAACATCGATCCGGCACTGCTGTCCGCTCCGTGGCCGGTGCTCGAGGCGCATGTGCGCGACGTCGTCGAGCGCGGGCGTGCCGCCAGGGGACACATCGTCAACCTCGGGCACGGCGTGCCGCCCGAGGCGGACCCCGATCAGCTCACCCGTATCGTCGAGCTGGTCCACTCGATCTGAAAGTCTCAGAGCGCTTCGCGGCCGAGCTTCATGAGGATGCAATATAGCGTCAGTGCTAGATTGCACCCATGACAGATAGTGCGTCGGACGTCTTCGCGGCTCTGGCGCACCCGACGAGGCGCCAGATCCTGCAGGATCTGAAAGAGGGCGAGCTCGCAGCGGGTGAGATAGCCTCGCGGTTCTCGTCGAGCGGGCCGACGATCTCGCGGCACCTCGGCGTTCTCCGTCAGGCGGGTCTCGTGAGCGAGCGTCGTGATGCCAATCGCATCCTGTACTCCCTCGTCGGCGAGCGGCTGGCCCTCTCCGTAGGCGACTTCCTGTCGACCGTGTGCCCCGAGCAGATCGTGCTCCGTGAGGTGCGCAAGCGCGGCACCGGGCGGGAATCCGCGGTGCAGACCGAGGCGTGACGGGTTTGTCCGGCCGAATGCTGGAAGCCGTTTCCCCGGCGGATGGAAGGATTGACGCATGACGTCGAAGCCAGCGAACAGTGAGACGCCCCGCGCCGAACCGGCCGACCTCGCCGCGAGGGCGGCGGAGAGGCACATCGTCGTCATCGGCGGGGGCATCGGCGGCCTGATCGCTGCCCGGGAGTGCGTCAAGGTCGGCATGCGCGTCACCCTGCTCGAGGCGACGGATGCCGTCGGCGGCGCCATCCGTCGCGCTGAGCTCGACGGAGTGGTGGTGGATGCCGGCGCGGAGAGCTACGCGACGAGGGGCGGCCGTGTGCGCGCTCTGATCGAGGAGCTCGGCCTCGCCGACCGTATCGTCGCGCCCGCGGCAGGGAGCGCCTGGCTCGCTGGCATCCCCGGCATCGGCGCGGCACCGCTGCCCGTCGGCGGGATCCTCGGAATCCCCGGCAATCCGTTCCAGGAGGACGTCCGCCGCATCATCGGGTGGTCGGGCGCATGGCGTGCGTACCTGGATCGCGTTCGCCCGCCGCTGACGATCGGCCACAGTCAGAGCCTCGGCAGACTGGTGTCGTCGCGCATGGGAGCCAGGGTGCGCGATCGTCTCGTCGCCCCGGTCACGACCGGTGTGTACTCAGCCTCGCCTGACGACGTCGACGTCGACATCGCGGCCCCCGGACTCAACGCAGCCCTCACCCGCGTCGGATCGCTCTCGGGGGCGGTGCAGACGATGCGGCAGGAGAGCGCGGACAGAGCTGCGAAGGCGCGCGGAGCCGCGAGTCGCGAGGGTGCCGCGCTCGCGCCCGGCGCGGCCGTGGAAGGGCTCGACGGCGGTATGACGGTGCTGATCGAGGCGCTGGTCGCGGATATCGAGAAGCTCGGTGGCGTCGTGCACACCGGCGCGCAGGTGACGCAGCTGACGCGCACCGCCGAGGCGTGGATGGTGAAGGCTCACGCCGACGTCGCTCCCGTGGCAGACGCCGTTCTCGGCGACGCTCACGCGGAGGAAATCGAGTTCGCCGCAGATGGCGTGGTGGTCGCGACCTCCGAGGCCGCCGCGAGGCGACTTCTCGAGAAGAGCGTGCCCGCACTGGCGGAGACCGCGCCGGCGGATGCTCCGGAGATCGAGATCGTCACACTGCTGCTGGAGCCGTCGGCACTGGCGGGTGCTCCACGGGGCACCGGCGTGCTGACCGTCCCCGGCAGTCACACAGCGAAGGCGCTCACCCACTCCAGTGCGAAGTGGGACTGGGTGCGCGCCGCGGCCGGCCCCCGGCACGTCGTGCGGGTCTCGTTCGGAGCCCAGGGCGAACCCGCCGCCACCACCGCGCTCGACGACGACGCCGCGGCTCGACTGGCGCTGAGCGAAGCATCGGCTCTCCTCGGCGTGCCGCTCGCGGCGGGCGACCTCGTGGCGTCTCACCGCGCGAGGTACGTGCAGTCGCAGCCTGCATCGATCATCGGCTCCGGTGCGCGCCGAGAGGCCGCGAGGTCGGCTGTGCAGGGCGTGCACGGGCTCGCCGCCGTCGGCGCGTGGCTGGCCGGCACGGGTCTCGCCCAGGTGATCCCCGACGCGCGCGAAGAGGCGGACCGGCTTCGTCGGGCGCTGCTCTGGGACTGACGCCGTCGCACGAACCCGAAAGTCGCTCCGCTGTCAACCCTCTGCGTGACAGATGCCGAAATCGGCATACGGGGCTACGCTGGACACCTGCAGGCGGCTCCGAGTCGTCGGTTCGCCCCAGGCGTTCACACCGGAACAACGTGAGGAGACCCCATGAAGGGGAAGATCGGACTCGTCGTAGGAATCGGCGTGGGATACGTGCTCGGAACCCGCGCGGGCCGCGAGAGGTACGAGCAGATCAAGACGCAGTGGCTGAAGGTCTGGAACCTCGACCCGGTGCAGGAGCAGGTCGACAAGGTCAAGGGCTACGTCGGCGACAAGGCGGCGGCAGTGCCCGGTGCGATCTGGACCGGCGTGCAGAAGGTCGTCAAGTCGGCCGGCGGTGGCGACAAGACCGCTGGGCAGCGACTCGACTCCGCCGTGGCTGCGGGGCGCAAGGCCGCTGACGACATCGTCGACGCCACCGAGGACGCCGTCGACGAGGTCAAGGACGCCGCGAAGAAGGACGACGCGAAGAAGCCCGCGGCCAAGAAGCCGGCAACGCCCGGCTCCACCGCCGCGAAGTCTGGCAGCTGACATGCCCCGCGGATACCGCGATCGCGCCGAGGACAGCCTGCTGTCCCTGATCGGCGATCTTCCCGAGCTCATCAGCAGCCTCGTCAAAGCCGAGATCAACGCGGCCAAGACCTGGATCTCGAAGACGGCGAAGGACGCAGGAATCGGCTCCGTCTGGTTCCTCGTCGCTCTCTTCTTCCTGTTCTGGGCCGTGCCGGTGATCCTGGTGTTCGCGATCGCCGGGCTGTCGTCGTGGTGGCCGGTCTGGCTGTCCGCCCTGGCGGTGCTCGGCATCCTGATCCTCGCCGTGCTGCTGTTCGCGCTGCTCGGCATCCTGAAGTTCCGCAAGGTGCTCGCTCGTAAGAACCCCGCGCAAGCGGTGGGCGAAGACATCAGACTCGTGAAGGAAGCCGGCAATGACGAACTCTGAGATCACGAGGCCTCTGCCCAAGACGGCGGTTCCGGCGGGCATCGTCGACCCGGTCCAGTCGGCTCGGGCGGAGCTGAAGGCCGCTCTCGCGGCGATCGAGGTCAAGGGCAACTTCCCCCGGCGCATCGACACGGCCTCCAAGCGCGCCGCGGCGAAGGCGAGGGTCTTCGCCGACCGCAACCCGGCTGCCGCGATCGCGGGAGCCGTGGGCGTCGCGGTGATCATCGGCGGTGCCGTCTGGGCGATCGCCCGCGCGCTCTCACGCTGACCGCAGGCCGAAATCCTCGCATCCTGACTCGCGTTCGCGAGTGCTTCACAAAGGGGGCAGACTGGATCCATGTCCGATGCGCGCGAAGAGAACCCGTCCGGCTTCACCCTCTGGGCAGTCTGGCGACGAAACCCCGATGTGGCTGTCACCGAGTCCGACTCCACGGAGCTCGAGACGATCCTCTCGTACATCGAGGACTCCGGCGTCACGGTCCGCGGCTTCTACGACGTCTCGGGCCTGAAGGCGGACGCCGATCTGCTCGTGTGGCTGCACGGCGACACTGCCGAGGACCTGCAGAAGGCTCTTCGCCGCCTCCGCCGCACCGAGTTGCTGCGCACCCTGCTGCCGGTCTGGAACGTCATGGGCGTGCACCGCGATGCCGAGTTCAACCGGGCTCACGTCCCGGGATTCCTTCGCGGCGTGGAGCCGAAGGACTGGCTGTGCCTGTACCCGTTCGTCCGCACGCCGGAGTGGTATCTCGCGCCCGAAGAGGAGCGCCGGAAGATGCTCGCCGATCACGGACGCAAGGGAGCGGCGTTCACCGGGGTCATCGCGAACACGGTCGCGGCATTCGCCCTGGGCGACTACGAGTGGATCCTGCCGCTCGAAGCCGACGAGGTCACCGAGCTGGTCGATCTCATGCGCGACCTGCGCTACACCGACGCGCGCCTGTACGTGAAGGAGGAGGTCCCGTTCTACACGGGTCGACGCCTCCGGTTCGACGAGATCGCGGACGTGCTGCAGTAGGTCGACGATGAACACTCAGAGTCAGACCCCCTCCCCGATCCGATTGGGCACCCGCCGCAGCGCGCTCGCCCAGGCGCAGTCGGGGCACGTCGCCGCCGCGCTCGAGAAGATCTCGGGGCGCCCCGTCGAGCTCGTACCGATCACCAGCGAGGGCGACACGAATCGTGCGTCGCTGTCGGAGATCGGCGGTCAGGGCATCTTCGCCACGCGTCTGCGAGAGGCACTGCTCGCCGGCGAGTGCGACTTCCTCGTGCATTCGCTCAAGGACCTTCCCACCGCGATCCCCGACGGTCTCGTCATCGCAGCGACCCCGGTGCGTGAGGACGCGCGCGACGTCGCGATCACTCGCGGCGGCACACCGCTGCACCAGCTCCGTTCCGGCAGCAAGGTCGGCACGGGATCCCCCCGGCGCATCGCGCAGGTGCACCGGAGGGCTCCGCACGCGGAGGTCGTGGACATCCGGGGCAACGTCGATTCTCGTCTGCAGCGGGTAGCGTCCGGCGAGTTGGATGCGGTGATCCTGGCTGCGGCCGGTCTGTCGCGCCTCGGCACGGACTCCCCGCTGCGCCGCGAAGAGCTGGGCCTCTCCGAATGGCCGACAGCGCCGGGGCAGGGATCGCTCGCCGTGGAGACGCGCACGGATGCCCCCGCAGAGCTGCTCGCCGCGCTCGCCGAGCTCGACGACTTCGACACGCGTCTGGCGGTGACCGTCGAGCGTGCCGTTCTCGAGGGGCTGGATGCCGGATGCCAGGCGCCGATGGCCGCACATGCGGTCGTCGAGGGCGACGAGATCCGCATCAGGACAGTCGTCTACGCCACCGACGGTGGGCGCCGTATCGGCCTCGACGTCACCGAAGCCGTGAACGGGGAGTATATTCGTCGGAACGGCAGCGGCAATGGAGCGGATGCTGCCGGTGGTGCAGACCCGATGCACGCAGCACGCGAGATCGGGTTGTCTGTCGCCCATCGGCTGCTCGAGCAAGGGGCGGCCGACCTCGTCTCCCGAGAGCATTCCTCATCATGACCAATTCGAAGCAGGACCGACCGCTGGACGGCTGGCGCATCCTCGTACCCCGCGGAGGGCCGTGGGGCGACGGTGTCGCCGCCAGTCTGCGCTCCCGTGGCGCGGTGCCCGTCGTGGCACCGCTGATCAATTTCGCCGCCACCACCGACCAGGCAGCCCTCGACGTCGCTCTCACCCGGCTCGCGGATGGAGAGTACGACTGGCTGACGGTGACGAGTGCGACGACCGTCGACGTGATGTTCGCGCACCGCGCGATCGTCCCGCGCCGCACGAAGATCGCGGCCGTCGGCGAGACGACCGCCGCCGCCCTGCAGGCGGTCGGCTACGAAGTCGCGATGGTGCCGGACGAAGACAATTCGGCAGCGGGCATGGCCGAGCAGCTCATCGCCCTCGAGACCGAGCCTCGTCGCATCCTGGCGCTGCGCAGCGAGATCGCGAAGCCCGTGCTCAGCGTCCTCCTGCAGGAGGCCGGTCACGATGTCGACAGCGTTGTGGCATATCGCACGGTCGGCGTCCCGGTCACGGAGCGCATCAAGCGTGATGTCGAGAACGGACGGATCAACGCGATCCTGATCACGAGCGGTTCGGTCGCCGAGCAGGTGCGCGAGCAGTTCCCGCTGATCCCGGACGACACGCTGCTGGCGGCCATCGGTCCGCGCACCGCGAAGGATGCCGATCGGGCAGGTCTGCCGATCACCGTCGTCGCCGACCGTCAGACTGTGGACGCGCTGATCGACGCGGTGTCGAGCTACACCCTCCCGCATGCGGCGGACGAGTTGGCACCGTGAGCTTTCCCGACGTACGACTGCGCCGCCTCCGCCAGTCTGCTGCAGTCCGTGGACTGGTGCGCGAGACCTCGATCGAGCCCCGTCAGCTGGTGCTTCCACTGTTCGTTCGCGAGGGACTCACCGAGGCCGCGCCCATCGGATCGATGCCGGGGGTCGCGCAGCATTCGCTCGACTCTCTGCGGGCCGCCGCGACCGAGGCTGCCGAGGCGGGTGTCGGCGGTGTGATGCTGTTCGGCGTGCCCGCCGTGCGCGACGCTCAGGGCTCGGGCGCCGACGACCCCCAGGGGATCCTCAATGTCGCGACCGAGGCGCTGGCCGCCGAGGTGGGCGATGCACTCGTGGTGCAGACGGATCTCTGCCTCGACGAGTTCACCGATCACGGTCACTGCGGCGTTCTCGCAGCTGACGGGTCGGTCGACAACGATGCGACCCTCGAGCGGTACGCCTCCATGGCGCTCTCGCAGGCGCGCGCCGGCTCGCAGCTGCTCGGTCTGTCGGGGATGATGGACGGCCAGGTCGCGGTCATCCGCGAGGCGCTCGACTCGGACGGCTACACCGACGTGCTGCTGCTCGCGTATGCCGCCAAGTACGCGAGCGCGTTCTACGGCCCGTTCCGTGAAGCCGTCGACTCGCAGCTCACGGGCGACCGTCGTACCTATCAGCTCGACCCGGGCAATCGTCGCGAGGGTGTGCGCGAGGCCGTCGTCGACGAGGAGGAAGGCGCCGACATCGTCATGGTGAAGCCGGCGATGGCGTTCCTCGATGTGCTGCGGGAGGTGCGCGACACCGTCCACATTCCTGTGTGGGCATATCAGGTCTCCGGCGAGTACGCGATGATCGAGGCGGCCGCTGCGAACGGCTGGATCGATCGTCGTGCATCGGTCCTCGAGTCGCTGCTCTCGATCCGCCGTGCGGGTGCTGACGTCGTCCTGACCTACTGGGCGACCGAGGCCGCCCGCTGGCTGCGCGGCTGAGTCGCGCACGCCTTCGCTGAGAGCCCCGTCGATCTGAGTCCCGCCCTCAGGTCGGCGCATTAGCCTGGATGGGATGCCGGGAGAGGTCCGCGCATCGTTGAGGAGTGTGCTGTGACCGACCGCAATGACGACCTGTTCTCCGCTGCCCGCACGGTGATCCCCGGAGGGGTGAACTCGCCGGTGCGCGCGTACGGCTCGGTCGGCGGCACGCCGCGCTTCCTCGCCTCGGCGAGCGGCGCGACGGTGACGGATGCCGCAGGCAACCGCTACGTCGACCTCGTGGCATCCTGGGGGCCGGCGTTGCTCGGCCACGCGCACCCGGAGGTCGTCGCCGCCGTGCAGGAAGCGGCCACCCGAGGCCTTTCGTTCGGCGCTCCCACGGAGGGCGAAGTCGAGCTCGCTCAGTTGATCGCCGACCGCGTGCGGTTCGGGGAGGTTCGGCCGGTGGAGCGGGTGCGGCTCGTGTCGACCGGAACCGAAGCGACGATGACGGCGATCCGGCTCGCCCGCGGCGCCACCGGACGCGACCTGCTGGTGAAGTTCGCCGGGCACTATCACGGGCACTCCGACGGTCTGCTCGCTGCGGCGGGCTCCGGTGTCGCGACGCTCGCGCTTCCGGGTTCCGCAGGTGTGCCTGCGCCTATCGCGGCTCAGACGCTGGTGATCGACTACAACGATCCCGACGCTCTCGCAGCTGTGTTCGCCGAGCACGGCCCGCGCATCGCAGCGGTGATCGTCGAGGCCGCAGCGGCGAACATGGGTGTCGTTCCGCCGCTGCAGGGGTTCAACCGCCTGCTCGCCGAGACCGCTCACGCGCATGGCGCCCTGCTGATCCTCGACGAGGTGCTGACGGGCTTCCGCGTGCACCCGGCGGGCTTCTGGGGGCTCCAGGCGGCCGCCGGCGAGGACTATCTGCCCGACATCATCACCTTCGGCAAGGTCGTCGGCGGAGGGATGCCGCTGGCTGCGCTCGGAGGCCGTGCGGAGATCATGGACCTTCTCGCTCCTCTGGGACCCGTCTACCAGGCGGGCACGCTGTCGGGTAACCCGCTGTCGGTCGCTGCGGGTCTCGCGACGCTGCGCCTCGCCACGCCGGAGGTGTACGCGACCGTCGACGCGGCCGCAGCGCGAGTCTCCCGCGCCCTGGATGAGGCGCTCACGGAGGCCGGTGCGACCCACGCCGTCGCCCATGCCGGCAACCTCTTCAGCGCCTCCTTCCGCGGATCTGCACCTCGCGATTACACCGAGGCTCAGGCGCAGCAGTCGTTCCGGTACGCCCCGTTCTTCCATGCGATGCGCGAGCAGGGCGTGGCGCTCCCTCCGAGCGTGTTCGAGGCGTGGTTCCTCACCGCCGCTCACGGTGAGGAAGAGCTGCAGCGCATCGAGGCAGTTCTGCCCGTGGCTGCGCGCGCCGCAGCTGATGCCGCCGCGACTGCCTGAGCGGAACTGACCCACCCCGAGCCGCCGTGACGGCTCCCTCGCGGAAGGCCTCCAGGACGCGCGGGTGGCCCCGCTCGAGGAATGCCGCACCCGTGAAGGCATACTCGATGCTGCCCTGAGCGATGCGACCGGCTGTTCGTCCTTCAGCCGGATAATCTGCCGCCGCTTCTCGACCCAGGAGTCGAGAAGCTCTGCACGCTGCTCGAGGCCGGGGTCGGTGGCGAATGTCATGTTCCGAATCTAGTAGATTTGTTCGAAAGTCGAGCGGAACACCGGAATGGAAAAGGGGTGGAATCGTGGGAACCGACAACGGATCGTTGCCTTCCTGTGAACAAGACACAGACATCTGGAAGGGTGCCGCTGGCAGACTGGACGCATGGTGACGTTGCTGCTGGACCAGACGCAACTTGAGATCGTGCTCTCGCCGATCGAGCGTGCGGCGAGCTTCCACCGGGACAACGTGCGGCTCGTGCGCGACACCATCACCAAGGTCCAGCTCATCGATGATGCGTGGACCTGGTTGCGTGGCGTGCCGAACCCGGGGACGCACATCCCCGGAGTGCTCGCCGCAGGCACGTGGAAGGCCGCAGGCAGCGTCGACTTCGTCCTCATCCGCAAACGTCGTCCCAGCGTGGTCATCGATCTCTCCGGGGATGCGCAGTACCGGCGTCTGATCCTCACGACGAGGCACGGCCTCGCCCTGACCCAAGCGCTCCGACTCGATGTGTCGGATGAGCCGGCGGACGTCGAGGAGATCGTGGCGACCTCGCCCACGCCGGTCTCGAAGGGCAGCCGCCGCCCAGTGATCCGCCCGCGTCCCGCCTGACCGTCACGGAACGGGAAACGCCCTCCGCAGCCTTATGGCGCGGAGGGCGTTCGCAATGGGGGAGCGACCTCAGGAGCGGTCGTGCTCACCTTCGTGGTGCTCACCTTCGTGGCGCTCACCTTCGTGGTGCTCACCTTCGTGGTGCTCGCCCTCGTGGTGCTCGCCCTCGTGGTGCTCGCCTTCAGCATCCGTCGTCGCCTGCGCGTCGGCTGATGCGTCGGCGTCTCCGAGCGGATAGTCCTTCGGCTCGTCCTCGTAGTACGCGCGCGCTGCTGCAGCGAGCATCGAGGTGACGGCTGCGGATCGGGGGTCGTCGTCAGACGGTGCGGCGACGTCATCAGACGACTCCGACGCGTCTTCGGAGTCGTGCGCCTCGCCGAAGAACTCGACGCCGGAGTGCTCCTCCGCGCCGCTCTCGGCCGCCGAGGGGACATCGGGATCGGTGGGAGCATCGACAGGGGTCGTGCCGAAGAGGATGTCGTCGAAGGAGGGCTGAGGGTGATCCTCGGCCGGGGTCTCGTGCTGGGTCGATTCCCCCGTCGAGTCGTCGTCGCCGGAGACCTCGTCACCGCCCGCATGCGCGGCATCGGAGGCGACATCAGCCGCATCCTCGGCGTCGTTCGCATCCGAGGCGTCCGCTGCGTAGCCGAGCTCCGCCGCGGCGTACTCGATGTCGCGAGCCGCATCCGCTGCATCCGCGGCGGCGTCAGCCTCGACGTCGGCCGCATCGGCCTCCGCGCGTTCGGCGTCGGAATCGGACGAGTCGGAATCGGACGAGTCGGCTTCGGACGCGTCGGCATCGGAGGCAGCGGCGTCGGACGCAGCAGAATCGGGGGCACTCGGACCGGACACGTCCTGAGCGTCGGGCGTCGCAGGGACCGCCGCGAGCGGCGCTGTCGCATCCGCGACCGGCGTCTCAGACTCGATGACCGGTGCAGCCGTGATGGCCTGCGGGGCGAGTCTCCCGCCGCGCACGAGCTCGATGAAGACGTCTTCGAGCGTCGGGCCGCGCTGCACCAGGGTCGCCAGAGCGATGCCGGCCGATGCGGCGATGGCGCCGACGGCGCCGGCATTGCTGCCGCGGACCGTGAGACCCGAGCGGAGCACCTCGACCTCGAGGCCGGCGGCCGAGAGCGCCGCCTTCAAGGCCGCGCGATCTTCGGCGTCGACGACCACGGATCCGGCGGACGGGTCGGCCAACTTCTCGATGCCGCTCGAGAGGACCAGCTGGCCCTTCGAGAGCACGAGCACGTGGTCTGCGACCTGCTCGATCTCGCTCAGCACGTGTGAGGAGACGAGAACCGTGCGGCCCTCATCGGCGAGCCGGCGCAGGAGGAGGCGAATCCACCGGATGCCCTCGGGGTCGAGCCCGTTCGCCGGCTCGTCGAAGACGAGCGCGCCAGGGTCGCCCAGCAGCGCGTGCGCGACGCTCAGCCGCTGCCGCATCCCGAGCGAGAAGCTGCCGATGCGTCCTTCCGCTTCGTG
Organism: Microbacterium sp. Bi98; assembly: GCF_918698045.1. NCBI lineage: Bacteria > Bacillati > Actinomycetota > Actinomycetes > Micrococcales > Microbacteriaceae > Microbacterium > Microbacterium sp. Bi98. The sequence continues at coordinate 65,037 of NZ_CAKKLK010000010.1, forward strand.
CTCGAGCCCGACCAGAGAGAGGACCTCGTCGACACGCGAGAGCGGGATGCCGTTGGCCTTGGCCGCGATGGTCAGCTGGCGGGCTGCCGAACGCCGCGGGCGGTAGGCGGTCTCCTCGAGGACGGAGCCGATGGTGCGCAGCGGGTGACGCAGTTCGGGATGTGCGACTCCGCCGATCGTGGCGGTGCCGCTCGTGGCGCGCACCTGACCGAGGAGGATGCGCAGCGTGGTGGTCTTTCCGGCACCGTTCGGGCCGAGGAAAGCGGTCACGACGCCGGGCTCGACCCGCGCGGAGAAGTCGGACACCGCCGTCACGTCGTTGAACCGCTTCGTGACGTGCGTGAACTCGAGCACCTGTCCGTCGGGCATCTGCGACCTCTCGTTGCAGTGGGCAGTTCTGTCTATCCTGCCGGAAAAGCCGCCGGATCGTGCATTTACCGTACAGACACGGCCGGATGCAAGGCTCAATCCACCGGGTAGCCTGGCAATCGTGACCGAATCCAGCGCCGCTTCCCGGGTCCTCGTCCGTACCGAGGGAGCCCTCGGCAGGCTGACCCTGAACCGACCGGAAGCGATCAACGCGCTCGACTTCGGCATGGTGCAGGAGATCACGCGCACGCTGGAGCGGTGGCGGTACGACACCGATGTGCAGATCGTGCTGATCGACGGCGAAGGCGACCGAGGCATGTGCGCCGGCGGCGATGTGCGGGGACTGCACGCGCAGATCGTGGAGGGCCGATCCGATGAGACGGCGGAGTTCTTCCGCGCGGAGTACGCGCTGAACGCGATGATCGCCGAGTACTCGAAGCCCGTGGTCACCGTCGCCGACGGCATCACGATGGGCGGAGGCGTCGGACTGTCGGGCCACGCGGCCATCCGCATCGTGACCGAGCGGTCGAAGCTCGCGATGCCGGAGACGCGGATCGGCTTCACTCCCGACGTGGGCGGCACGTGGCTGCTGTCACGCGCTCCTGGGCGGTTCGGCGAGTACTTCGGGCTCACGGGGGCGTCGATGAACGGAGCGGATGCCGTGCTGCTCGGCTTCGCCGACCATTTCGTGCCCTCCGATCGCCTCGACGCGCTGCGCGAGGCGCTCGCGTATCGTGCCGATCCGACAGGTCCGGCCGAGATCGTGCTGCTGTTCGACGAGACTCCCGATCCCTCGACGCTTCCGGCCTCTCGGGGATGGATCGACCACGCGTTCTCCGCCGACACGGTCGCGGAGATCGTGTCGCGGCTGCGCGCGGACGAGGCCCCGGATGCCGCGGCGACCGCGGATCTGCTCGAGAGCCTGGCGCCCACCGGGCTGGCCGTCACGCTCGACGCCGTGCGGGAAGCACGTGCGCTGCCGAACCTGCGTGCCGCCCTGGAGGGTGAGTACCGCCGCGTCATGTGGTTCGTCCTGCGGCATCCCGACCTCGTGGAGGGGATCCGGGCGCAGCTGATCGACAAGGACCGCAATCCGAAGTGGAACCCGGCGACGATCTCCGAACTGCCTGCAGACCCCGGCGCCGACGCTCGACACTTCACGCCCGAAGACCCCCTCTTCTAGAGCATTTCGATATATCCGCGGTTGTTCGCCGCGGTGCATAAACCGCTGGCCGCGCCCGAAATGGTTCGCTGTGAGCGAAGGTCCGCCCACAGGGGGATACGAATGTCCGGAGTTCGTGCCACCCTTGCATGTGCGCGATCGTCGGCCTGCGTCCGCCCGTCGGGAGATCCGCCGATTCATCCTTCCTAGAAAGTCCGCCTGTGCTGGGAAAAATCCTCCTCCGTTATCTCGCCCGCTATAAGTGGCTGCTCGTCGCCGTGCTGGTGTTCCAATTCGCCAGCGCTCTGGCCACCCTCTACCTCCCGCGCCTGAACGAAGACATCATCAATAAGGGCGTGGCCCAGTCCGACACCGCCTACATCTGGCGCACCGGGCTCTTCATGCTCGCCGTCTCGCTCGGCCAGATCATCGCGTCGGTCATCGCGACCTACTTCGCGGCTCGCGCGTCGATGGGTGCGGGGCGCGACATCCGTGCCGACGTCTTCGCCAAGGTCAGCGGATTCTCCGAGCGAGAGGTGTCGCAGTTCGGCGCCGGCTCGCTCATCACGCGCAACACGAACGACGTGCAGCAGGTGCAGATGCTCGCGATGATGGGCGCGACGATGCTCGTCACCGCGCCGCTGCTCGCGATCGGCGGCATCATCTTCGCCGTGCAGACGAACATCGGCCTGAGCTGGCTCATCGCCGTGTCCGTCCCGCTGCTGCTGATCGTCGCCGGTCTCGTCGTCAGCCGCATGGTTCCGCTGTTCCGCAGCTATCAGGGCAAGCTCGACACCGTGAACCGCGTGCTGCGCGAGCAGCTCACCGGCGTGCGCGTGGTCCGTGCCTTCGTCCGAGAGGGCATCGAAGAAGAGCGCTTCCGCGGTGCCAACACCGACATCATGGTGGTCGGCCGCAAGGTCGGCTCGCTGTTCGTCCTGCTGTTCCCGCTGTTCATGCTCATCCTCAACGTCACGATCGTGGCGGTCGTGTGGTTCGGCGGCATCGAGGTCAACAGCGGCACGGTGCAGGTCGGCACGATCTTCGCCTTCATGCAGTACATCGGCCAGATCATGGGCGGCGTCATCATGGCCAGCTTCATGGCGATCATGATCCCGCGCGCGGCAGTGTCGGCCGAGCGCATCGGCGAGGTGCTCGAGACGCAGTCGAGCATGGTGCGGCCGGCCGACGGCGTGACCGACTTCCCGACACCCGGTTCGGTCGCCTTCGACGGCGTCGAGTTCACCTACCCGGGCGCCGACTCTCCCGTTCTCAAGGGCATCAGCTTCGCGGCCGAGCCCGGCGAGACGGTGGCGATCGTCGGATCGACCGGTGCCGGCAAGACGACCCTCGTGTCGTTGATCCCACGACTCTTCGACGTCTCCGGCGGAGCCGTCTTCGTCGGCGGCGCCGATGTGCGCGATGCCGACGTCGAGTCGCTGTGGGCGACCATCGGCCTCGTTCCGCAGCGTCCGTTCCTCTTCACCGGAACCGTGGCCTCGAACCTCCGGTACGGCCGCGAGGACGCGACCGACGAAGAGCTCTGGCATGCGCTGGAGATCGCTCAGGGACGCGACTTCGTCGAGGAGATGCCCCAGGGGCTCGACTCGAGGATCACCCAGGGCGGCACCAACGTCTCGGGCGGTCAGCGTCAGCGCCTGGCGATCGCCCGCGCGATCGTCCGTCAGCCGCAGATCCTGGTCTTCGACGACTCGTTCTCCGCGCTCGACCTCACCACCGACGCCCGACTGAGGCAGGCGCTGTGGCGTGAACTGCCGCACGTGACCAAGATCGTGGTCGCGCAGCGCGTCTCATCCATCACCGATGCGGACCGCATCGTCGTCCTCGAAGGGGGCACCATGGTCGGCGTCGGCACGCACGAGGAGCTTCTCGAGACCAGCACGACCTACCGAGAGATCGTCGAGTCGCAGCTGGGGGTGGACGCATGAGCGAGCAGGACGCTCCCCGGACCCGCCGCGGTCGCGCGGCCAAGGCGGCGGACACGACCACTGCGGTCGAGCCGGAGCTGACAGACGAAGAGAAGTACGAGGCCGAGCTCGCCGAGAAGGCGCGCCAGGACGGCGGCGGCTGGGACAGCGTCGCTCCCGGAAAGGCCGACAACTTCGGCAAGAGCTTCAGCCGGATGATCGGGCTGCTCAAGCCGTCGGCCGTCTGGTTCATCCTGGTGTCGATCGCCGGCGCCGTCGGCGTCGTGCTCACGGTCGCGGCGCCGAAGGTGCTCGGTGAGGCCACGAACCTCATCTACAAGGGCTTCATCTCCGTGCAGCTCGCGCAGGCGAACGGGGACCTCCCCGGGTTCCCCGCCGGCACTCCGCAGGACGATGTCGTCGCGGCACTCCGCCAGGGAGGGCAGGACGACTTCGCCAACCAGGTCGAGGCCCTCGGCGCCTTCCGTGTCGGTGACGGTGTCGACTTCGACGCGCTGCGGTGGATCATCATCGCCGTGCTGGCGATCTATGTCACCGCCGCCTTCCTCAGCTGGATCCAGGGTTACGTCATCAACGTCATCATGGTCCGCACCATGTGGCGTCTGCGCGAGCAGGTCGAGGCGAAGATCAACCGTCTGCCCCTGTCGTACTTCGACAAGGTGCAGCGCGGTGATCTGATCTCGCGCGTGACCAACGACATCGACAACATCACCCAGACCATGCAGCAGTCGCTGTCCGGCGCGATCACGGCCGTACTCACGGTCGTGGGCGTGCTGGTCCTGATGTTCTCGATCTCCTGGCAGCTCGCTCTCGTCGCGCTCGTGGCCCTCCCGCTCATGGGTGTGATCTTCGGCGTCATCGGCCCTCGCTCGCAGAAGGCCTTCGGCACGCAGTGGCGCAAGGTCGGCCGTCTGAACGCTCGCGTCGAAGAGGCCTTCTCCGGTCACGCGCTGGTCAAGGTCTTCGGTCGCGAGCAGGACGCGCTGGAGAAGTTCCAGGGCGAGAACGAGGAGCTGTTCCAGGCCAGCTTCAAGGCGCAGTTCCTCTCCGGCATCATCATGCCGGCGATGACCTTCGTCGGCAGCCTCACCTACGTGGGCATCGCGGTGCTCGGCGGTCTCATGGTCGCCAACGGGCAGCTGCGTCTCGGAGACGTGCAGGCGTTCATCCAGTACTCGCAGCAGTTCACGCAGCCGCTGTCCGAGCTCGGTGGGATGGCGGCCGTCGTGCAGTCCGGCACGGCATCGGCCGAGCGGGTGTTCGAGCTCCTCGACACCGAAGAGCAGGAAGCGGACGACGCGGATGCTCCGAAGCTCGCCGACGGCAAGGGCGTCGTGGAGTTCGAGAACGTCGCGTTCTCGTACACTCCCGACCGTCCGCTGATCACCGACCTCTCGTTCCGGGTCGAGCCCGGTCAGACGGTCGCGATCGTCGGTCCGACGGGAGCGGGCAAGACCACTCTCGTCAACCTCATCATGCGGTTCTACGAACTGAACGGCGGGCGCATCCTGCTCGACGGTCAGGACATCTCCGAGGTCACGCGTGACCAGCTGCGCTCTCGCACCGGCATGGTCCTGCAGGACCCGTGGCTGTTCGCCGGGAGCATCCGCGAGAACATCCGGTACGGACGCTCGACCGCGACCGACGACGAGGTTCTCGAAGCGGCGAAGGCGACCTATGTGGATCGCTTCGTGCATGCCCTCCCCGAGGGCTACGACACCGTGCTCGACGAAGACGCGTCGAACGTCTCGGCGGGCGAGCGTCAGCTGATCACGATCGCGCGAGCGTTCGTGGCCCAGCCGTCGATCCTGATCCTCGATGAGGCCACGTCGGCGGTCGACACCCGCACCGAGCTGCTGCTGCAGCACGCGATGGCGGCGCTTCGACAGGGACGCACCTCGTTCGTGATCGCGCACCGCCTGTCGACCATCCGCGATGCCGACCTCATCCTCGTGATGGAGCACGGAGACATCGTCGAGAAGGGCACGCACGACGAGCTCATCGCCGCGCAGGGCGCCTACTGGCGCCTCTACCAGTCGCAGTTCGAACAGGCGGCGACCGACATCGACGCAGAGGACGCGCTCACCGGCTCGACTCCGGTCGTCATGAGCGGCGACGCCGAAGACGCGGCTGCGTCGGCACAGGTCGGCGTCTCGGTGGGGGCGCAGACTCCCGCTGCCGAGGCAGCGGCCGCGCAGGCAGTGGTCGAACGGCCGGATGCCGGAGGCTCCTCACGCGCCTGAAGCGCCAGAGCGCCTGAAGCGCCAGAGCCCCTGAAGTGACAGAACGCCTCGCCTCCCGAATCCCGGGCGGCGAGGCGTTCTGCGTCCGTCGAGCTTTCGCTGGAGGGACGACGCGTCAGCGCTGGTCGGCCGTGATGCCGAGGAGTTCGAGGGGGTGGGTCAGCCGCCACCACGGGCTCGGGGCATCGACATCGTCGGCGAGCGACAGCGACGTCGTCACCGTGTTCAACGGCCCGACGCTCGTCATCGTGCCGACCTCGTCGCCCGCTTCGCGGTTGTCGCCGAGTGAGAAGTCCGTCGAGGCCTCGGCGACGGCGCCGTTCCACAGGACCACATCGGCATCCGCATCCGTGACGACATCGGTGCTCGCGCCCCACGCCGTGGTGACGGTGCCGACGACCGTGCCCTCGGCGACGGCGGGAGTCTGCTGCTCCAGCGCCGTCTCGACCTGCGTGAACAGCGAACGGGTCTCCGTGAGGCGCTGCGCGTCGTCGGCCTGACCGAGAACCGACGCGTACAGATGCACAGTCGTGTCGTCGACAGTGACGACCTTCGCGGTCAACAGGTTCCAGCTGTCGCCGAGCGTGCCGGTCTTGACGCCGACGACGCCGGGGTCCGCCAGCATCCCGTTCGTGTTCACCACCGTGCCCGCACCCGGAAGATCGACCGACGGAGTTCCGACGATGCCGGCGAAGACGGGGTTCTGCATCGCGATCTCGGCCAACGCGACGAGCGACTCGGGTGTGGCCCGGTTGCGGTCGTCGAAGCCCGACGGAGTGATGATCGTGATGTCGTCGAGACCACGGTCGCGCAGCCACACAGCTGCTGCGGCGGTGAACGACGACGGGGAACCCCAGATCTCCGCGGAGAGCCGGTCGATGTAGTTGTTGGCCGATCCGAGCAGCGTTCCCTGGAGGAGCTGGAACTCGGTGAGAGTGCCGCCCACGGGCACGTCGAGCGCGGACTGGTCGGAGCGGCGGTAGTCCCAGTAGGCCAGGTTGTCGGCTCGCGTGAACGAGAACTCGGGGCCCTGCTCGCCCACGGCGAGGGGCATCCGCTCGAGCACCATCAAGCTCGAGACGACCTTGGTGACGCTTGCGATCGCGGCAGCGTCGAGCGACGACGACGTCGTGCCGATGCCGCCGATCCCCACGGCAGCGCTTCCCTGGGCAGGGAAGGTGATCGCGGCAGCGGGCGCTGCGACGGGGGCGAGCTCGACGGCCTGAACCGTCGGCGCGACCTCGTGCAACGGCCACAGCATGGCCGATCCGGCGTAGGTGCCGAGCAAGCCGACGAGGACGCCGAGCGGCACCAGCACGCCGGGCCGGGCGATCGCCGGGCGCAGGTGCGCTCCGGTCAGCAGCGCACCGCCGCTCTCCACGGCCGGCGCGTCATCGAGCGCGTCGGTCGCCGGGTGCTGGGCCACGTCGACCGGGTCGACCCACGTCAGGGGAGTGCCGCCGCTGTCTTCCTCCGCCCACTGCGCGGGGGGAGTCGCCTCAGGAGTGAAGATCGCAGAGACGTCGTCATCCGCAGGAACGGCGGAGGCGGTGGCCTCGGCGGAATCGGGAGCGGTCACCTCCTCACGGTACCGAACTCGTGCGGGGATCCGTGTCGCTGCAGCGGGAGAGGACGCGGGGTGTCGCCTCTGGGTAAGATCGTGGGTACAACCACGGGAGTCCGGCGAGCCGGGCTGAGAGGGAGCGAATCGCGCTTCGACCGTCGAACCTGATCTGGGTCATGCCAGCGCAGGGAGGAGTCACAGATGAGTACATCCACGTCCGGATCCACCACGGGATCGGCATCGGCCACGCAGTCATCGACGGGCCTCGGTCGCCCGCAGCTCTGGCGCTGGCGGGTCGTCGACATCGTCGTGGCGAGTGTCATCGCCGTCGCATGCGCGATGATCTTCCTGCTCTGGAACGTCGGCTACGAGGTGCCGAGCAGCATCCTGACGCCGCTGCTCCCCGGTGTGCAGGGCCTGCTCGCCGGCCCCTGGCTGATCGCCGGCGTGCTCGGCGGTCTGATCATCCGCAAGCCCGGCGCCGCTCTGTACACCGAGCTGGTCGCCGCGATCATCTCAGCACTCGTCGGCAACGCGTGGGGCCCGCTCACGATCGTCTCGGGCCTTGTGCAGGGTCTCGGCGCAGAGCTGGTGTTCCTGATCTTCCTGTACGGCGTCTGGCGGCTGCCTGTCGCGATGCTGGCTGGTGCCGGTGCGGGTCTCGCCTGCGGCATCAACGACCGCATCCTCTGGTACGCCGGCGCCGACACGCTCTTCACGAGCGTCTACATCGTCTCGACGACCATTTCGGGCGCGGTCATCGCCGGACTCGGGGCGTGGTTGATCGCACGAGGCCTCGCCGCCACGGGCGCCCTCAGCCGGTTCGCCGCCGGCCGCGAGGTCACCGCACGGGTGTGAGCTCGCTCACGACGCCCGCCACCCTCGAAGCCCGTGGCTGGGGGTGGCGGTACGCGACGCGACGGCGCTGGGCGGTGCGCGACGTCGACCTGCGCATCGAGCCGGGGGAGCGGGTGCTGCTGCTCGGCGCCTCCGGCTCGGGCAAGTCGACGCTGCTCCAGGGGTTCGGTGGGGTGCTCGGCGGTGCGGATGAGGGCGAGACGCACGGTGCGCTGCTCGTCGACGGCGTGCCGCCCACCGATGCCCGGGGACGGGTCGGGATGGTCCTGCAGGATCCCGATACGCAGACGATCCTCGCGAGGGTCGGCGACGACGTCGCCTTCGGCTGCGAGAACCTCGGCGTACCCCGAGACGAGATCTGGCAGCGGGTGCGCGCGGCGCTGGACGCCGTAGAGCTCGACGTCGCCCTCGATCGATCCACGGCCGCGCTGTCGGGCGGCCAGAAGCAGCGCCTCGCCCTCGCCGGCGTGCTCGCGATGCGACCGGGTGCCATCCTGCTCGACGAACCGACGGCGAACCTCGACCCCGAGGGGGTGCGGGACGTACGGGATGCCGTGGCCGCCGCCCTCGATGCGACGAGTGCGACCCTCGTGGTCATCGAGCATCGCATCGACATCTGGCTGCCGCTCGTGACCCGGGTGATCGTGCTCGGCGCCGAGCCGGATGGAACGGTCGTGCTCGCCGACGGCAGCCCGGACGCGGTCCTCGGCGCTCGGGGCGCGGAGCTCGCGGCATCCGGTGTCTGGGTTCCCGGGCACCCGCCCGCCGTCCCGCCCGCACCGGCGCAGCGGCCGGGAGCGACGCTGCTGGAGGCCCGTGGTCTCACTGTGTCTCGCAGGCGCGGGCTCGCCGTCGCCGGTCCGTTCGACGTCGATGTGCGCGCCGGAGAGGTGCTCGGGGTCACCGGCGCGAACGGCGCAGGCAAATCGACGCTCGGGCTCACGCTCGCGGGATTGATCCCGGCCGAAGAAGGTCGGGTCGCCGCTCTGCCGCCCCTCGCCGCCGGAGAGAAGCCGGATCCCATCCACTGGTCGTCGCGCGCCCTGCTCACGCGCATCGCGTCGGTCATGCAGACGCCCGAGCACCAGCTGCTCGCCAAGACCGTGCGCGACGAGCTGTCGGTCGGGCCGCGGGCGCTGAAGCTGCCGGACGCCGAGATCGCCTCCCGAGTCGACGACCTGCTCGAAAGACTGCGGCTCACCTCGCTCGCCGCAGCCAATCCCTACACCCTGTCGGGCGGAGAGAAGCGGCGGCTCACGGTCGCCGCCGCCCTCGCCACGCGGCCCCGGATGCTGGTGCTCGACGAGCCCACCTTCGGGCAGGATGCGACGACCTGGGCCGAACTCGTCGGCCTGATCGCACGTCTGCGCGACGAGGGCACGGCGATCGTGGCGATCAGTCATGACGAGGCCGTGCTCGAGGCTCTGCACGCTCGGCGCATCGAGGTGGGACGATGATCGATCCGCTGACCGCCCGCGTCGAACGATCCGGTCCGATCGCCCCGCGCTCGGCCCTCGCGAAACTCATCGCGGCGCTTCTCATCGCCCTGCCCCTCGTGCTGACGATCGACGTGGTGTCGGCATCCGTCGCCCTGCTGCTCGAGATCCCTCTGCTCGTGCTCGCAGGCCTGCGCGCGAAGGAGTTCTGGACCCGCACCGCGGTGCTGTGGATCGCGGCGCCGCTCAGTGCGGTCACGATCGCTCTCTACGGCGCGACCAGCGGCACCGTGCATGTCGAGTGGCTCGTCGTGCGCATCAGCGACGGGTCGCTCGCGCTCGCTGCGGCGACCGCCGTGCGCGTGCTCGCGATCGGACTCCCCGCGGTGGTGCTCTTCATCACGGTCGACCCCACCGACCTCGCCGACGACCTGGCGCAGCGGGTGAGGCTGCCTGCGCGATTCGTCGTCGGCGCGCTCGCGGGGATGCGGATGCTGGGCCTGCTCGTCGACGACTGGCGGGCGCTCTCTCTCGCGCGGCGTGCGCGCGGGGTGGCCGACGAGGGGCGGGTCCGTCGTGCGCTCGGCATGGCGTTCGCGCTGTTCGTGCTGGCGATCCGTCGTGGATCGTCGCTGGCGACGGCCATGGAGGCTCGCGGCTTCGGCGGTGCGGCACCGCGTTCGTGGGCGCGGGAGTCGAGGTGGGACCGACGCGACACGGCGCTGGTCATCGTCGCGGCGGTGATCCCGGCGGTGGCGATCGCGGCGGCGGTGCTCACGGGTGCGTGGAACTTCATCCTCGGCCCGACCGCCTGACGAGCCCACGACCTGACATCGCCGCCCGAACCACCGGAACCGGAAGCATCCACTCAGCTTTCTCATAGCTGGAATGCCGATGTATTCGCTAGCATCGAGTGAACCCAAGGGGAGTACTCCACCACGGGCGGCTCGTCATTACGGATGTACCTGCATCCCGGGTCCCCGGTCCTCGTTCTCGAGGATGGAGAAGACCTTGGCGTCGACCTCGTCACGCCTCGTCTTCTGGAGACCTCCTTGAACATCACCCCCCTCGTGTGGATCATCACGATCGCCGTCACGATCGCCTTCTTCGTGTACGAGTTCTTCGCGCACGTGCGAAAGCCCCATGAGCCCACCATCGGCGAGTCCGCCCGCTGGTCGGCGTTCTACATCGGTCTGGCCCTGCTGTTCGGCGTCGGCATCGGCACCGTGTCGGGCTGGACGTACGGCGGTGAGTACTTCGCCGGGTACCTGACCGAGAAGGCGCTGTCGATCGACAACCTCTTCGTGTTCCTCATCGTGATGACCGGCTTCGCCGTGCCGCGCATCTATCAGCAGAAGGTGCTGATGATCGGCATCGTCATCGCGCTCATCATGCGCGGTGGATTCATCGCGCTCGGCGCCACGCTGATCGAGAACTTCTCCTGGATCTTCTACCTCTTCGGTGCGCTGCTGCTGTTCCTGGCCTACCGCCAGGCGTTCGCACAGGGCGACCACAACCCGGCCAACGGCCGGTTCATGCGCTTCGTGCGCCGTATCCTGCCGGTGAGCGACGAGTACAACGGCGACCGCCTGACCGTGCAGCGCGACGGCAAGCGATTCTTCACGCCGATGTTCCTCGTGATCATCGCGATCGGCTTCGTCGACCTGATCTTCGCGGTCGACTCGATCCCCGCCATCTACGGCCTGACCGAAGAGGCCTACATCGTCTTCACGGCCAACGCCTTCGCCCTCATGGGCCTGCGCCAGCTGTACTTCCTCATCGGCGGCCTGCTGCAGCGCCTCGTGTACCTCGCGCAGGGCCTCGCGGTCATCCTCGCGTTCATCGGCGTCAAGCTCGTGCTGCACGCGATGCACGTCAACGAGCTCCCGTTCATCAACGGCGGCGAGCCGATGCTGTGGGCGCCTGAGATCCCGATCTGGTTCTCGCTCGTCTTCATCGGCGCGACGATCGCCGTCGCCACCGTCGCGAGCCTCATGAAGACGCGACGCGACGACAAGCGCGACGCGCTCGACGCTCCTGATCCGTCCCGCTCTGCACCGCTCACCACCGACACCCAGAAGGAACACTCGTGAACCAGTCGCGCCGCTCCGACGCGTCCGCAGACCCCGACAGACCCGGCGCCCGAATGACCTCGGGCACCCCCGCACCTCGTGAGGTGACCCGCTGATGGGCGACCTCGCGGTGAACATCGCTCTGGTGTTCGTGTTCGTCCTCGTCGGCGGCGTGTTCGCCGCGACGGAGATGGCCCTCGTCACGTTGCGTGAGAGTCAGATCAATGCGATCGCTGCTCGTGGCAGACGAGGCGAGAAGGTCGCGAGCCTGGCTCGCAACCCGAACACCTTCCTCTCGGCGGTGCAGATCGGCGTGACGGTCGCCGGCTTCGCCTCGGCCGCTTACGGTGCGACCTCGATCGCCCCGTCGGTCGCGCCTCTGCTCGAGAACCTCGGGGTCGCCGCTCCGCTGGCTCTCACCCTCTCGACCGTGCTGCTGACGCTCGTGATCGCCTACCTGTCGCTCGTGCTCGGCGAGCTCGTGCCCAAGCGGCTCGCCATCCAGCGCAACGCCCAGTTCGCGTATGCCGTCGCGCCGGTGCTCGACGGCTTCGCCGTGGTCATGAGGCCGGTCATCTGGCTGCTGTCGGTGTCGACGAATGCGGTCGTGCGTCTGCTGGGCGGCGACCCGCACAAGGCGGCGGACGAGCTCAGCGAGGAGGAGCTGCGCGACATCGTCGCGACGCATCAGAGCCTCCCCGACGACGAGCGACGCATCCTCGACGACGTGCTGTCGCTGCGCGGACGTCAGGTGAGCGAGGTCATGCGGCCCCGTCCCGAGGTCGTCGCGCTCGACGGCGCCGCGACGCTCGCCGAGGCCATCGCGGACGTGCGCGAGCTGCCGTTCTCGCGGTACCCGGTGATCGACGCCTCGCTCGACGACATCGTGGGCTTCGTGCATGTGCGCGACCTCTTCGAGGCCGCCGCCGACGACGCGACGCGCGCGGTGCTCGGACTCATGCGTCCCGTCGAGTACGTGCCCTCGACCGCGGGCGTGCTACCCACCCTGACCCGCATGCGGGCGGCCGGTCACCAGATCGCCGTCGTGGTCGACGAGTACGGCGGCACTGACGGCATCGTGACGCTCGAGGACCTCGTCGAAGAGGTCGTGGGCGAGATCTTCGACGAGTACGACACGGAGGACCGGATGCCGGACGCCGGCGGCGCACTCGACGGCCGCCTCAATCTGCAGGACTTCGCCGAGATCACCGGGATCGCGCTGCCCCGTGGCGCATCGGACACGGTCGCGGGCTTCGTCACCGAGATGCTCGGCCGCCTCGCGGTGGTCGGTGATTCGGTCGAGGTGCCCGGTGCGACGATCCGCGTGACGGCCGTCGATCGTCGCCGGATCTCGGAGATCCGAGTGGCCGTGCACGAGGACGCCTCGCCGACCGACTGAGTCGGGTCTCAGGTCTCGTTCCAGAGTCGGCGGTAGTACTCGAGCCGAGGCGGCTCGTGCAGGTCGGCCGGCACCGTGACGCCGCGCTCGACCGCGTTCGCGATCCTCCATGCGGAGCTCCAGGTCCAGGGGCACTGCTCGACGGGCAGCGAGTCGTGCATCGCGCGCAGCGCGGTTCCGACCGCGCGTACGGCGGTCTCGGGGTCGTCGATCCATCGGGGGTCCACAGCGCTGCGGCCCGGGAATGCAGCCGTGACGAGCCACTCGTGCGTGGCGTCCTCACCCTGATCGATCACCTCGGGAACAGCGATCCAACGCCGTGCCCACCGCATCCGCTCCGCTTCGTCCCGCATGTTCGCCTCGGCGTCATGCGGGCCCCACTTGATGTAGCGCCCGTCGTCGGTGCGAAAGGTGAGCCCGCCGATGCCGTTCAGCCATACCGGCGTGAGCGTGGCGCCCGCGGCCAGTGACCGCACGATCGGCGGGATCTCCGTCGTCGTGGAGGGGATGCTCATGGGGCGCTCATCTCATGTTCGAACGTATATCGGTATGCGTGTATTTTTCCGGCTCCGGGCGGCGGGACGCGGTTAGTCTCAGTCGCGGTCGCCGTCGGCGGCCGCATCATCCATCCCACTCGACACATCAGAGGTCTTCGTGCGCGTTTCGTCCCGGTCACAGTGGTGGCGGCGGCAGGGCAGCGATGCCGATGCCTCCTCGTCCGCATCCGCGGCTCCCGAGGTCGCACCCGGTGCCGATTCCGATGCCGCTCACGCTACCGCGGTCGGGCTGCCGAAGGCTCCGGCGATCTCGTCGCAGGAATCCGGCGAACGGGATCTCGACCAGTTCGTCGAGTGGATCTGGAGCGGCGACGTTCCGGCATCCGCACAGGCACCTGACGCCGACGTCGAGAGCACACGCATCACCATAGAGGAGCAGTACAACATGAGTTCACTTGACGACGCCCTGCAGCAGCTGCTGGCCATCGAGGGCGCCACCGGCGCCGCGATCGTCGACTACGGCAGCGGAATGGCACTCGCCCAGGGAGGCAACCCCTCATTCGACCTGGGGATCGCCGCCGCGGGCAACTCGAACGTCGTGCGCGCCAAGCTGGCGACGATGCGCGACCTCGGCATCACGGATGAGATCGACGACATCCTCATCACCCTGAGCTCGCAGTATCACCTGATCAACGTGCTCAACACGACCGGTGCGAGCGGGCTCTTCATCTACCTCGTGCTCAACAGTGCGTCGGCGAACCTCGCGCTCGCACGCCACAAGCTGAAGGGCATCGCCGCGCAGATCCAGGTCTGATCTCGTGAGTCACTCCGAAGGGGCGGGGCCGTCATGGCCCCGCCCCTTCGACGTGCGCGGCGTAGGCTCGGGGTCGACACCGTCGCGAGGCCTCTGGCGATGTGTCACCTGAAACTCGGAATCAGCTAAACTGACACTGAGTCGCACACGTTTCGAAGGAGAACCGCATGCAGATCCAGGGCTCGAGTGCTCTCATCACCGGCGGTGCGTCCGGTCTGGGCCTCGCCACCGCGCGGACGCTCGCCGCCGCCGGCGCCGTCGTCACCATCCTCGACCTGCCCTCGTCGGCCGGTGCCGAGATCGCGTCCGACCTCGGCGGGGTGTTCTCAGGCGGAGACGTCACGAGCGCTGAGGATGCCGCTGCCGCCGTGGCCGCAGCGCAGGCCGCCGCTCCGCTGCGGATCGTCGTCAACTGCGCGGGCATCGCCCCGCCGGCGAAGGTGCTCGACCGCGAGGGCAACCCGGCCGTGCTCGCCGACTTCGAGCGCATCGTCCGCATCAACCTCGTCGGCACCTTCAATGTCCTGTCGCAGGCCTCCGCCGTGATCGCGAAGAACGACGCGACCGACACCGGCGACCGTGGTGTCATCGTGAACACCGCGAGCGTGGCCGCTTTCGACGGGCAGATCGGCCAGCCGGCATACTCGGCCTCGAAGGGCGGCGTGCACGCCATGACGCTTCCCGTCGCTCGCGAGCTCGCTCGTTACGGCATCCGCGTCTGCACGATCGCTCCCGGCATCATGGAGACCCCGATGCTGATGGGCCTGCCGCAGGCGGCGCAGGACTCGCTGGGCCAGCAGGTGCCGTTCCCCTCGCGTCTCGGACGCCCCGACGAGTACGCCTCTCTCGTGCAGCAGATCGTCGAGAACGGCTACCTCAACGGCGAGACGATCCGCCTCGACGGCGCGATCCGCATGGCACCGAAGTAAGCCCGAACCCCGAAGTCCCGAAGCCCCGACGCTCCAAGGAGAATCCATGTCACTGGCAGGCAAGACCATCCTGATGTCCGGCGGCAGCCGCGGCATCGGACTCGCGATCGCGCTGCGTGCCGCGGCTGACGGCGCGAACATCGCGATGCTGGCGAAGACCGACACCCCGCATCCGAAGCTCGAGGGAACGGTGCACACGGCCGCCGACCAGATCAGGGCGGCGGGCGGTCAGGCGCTGCCGATCGTCGGGGACGTGCGCGACGACGACGACATCACCGAGGCCGTGCTCAAGACGCAGGGCGAGTTCGGCGGCATCGACATCGTCATCAACAACGCCAGCGTCATCGACCTCTCGCGCTCGCTCGACCTCGGCGCGAAGAAGTACGACCTGATGCAGGACGTGAACGTCCGCGGCACGTTCATGCTCTCGCGCGCGGCGGTGCCGATCCTCAAGGACGCCGAGAACCCCCACATCCTGTCGCTGTCGCCGCCCCTGAACCCCACGCCGAAGTGGCTCGGTGCGCACACCGGATACACGCTCGCGAAGTTCGGCATGACGATGGTCACGCTCGGCCTTGCCGCGGAGTTCGCCCGCGACGGCATCGCCGCCAACACCCTGTGGCCGCGCACCACCATCGCCACCGCCGCGGTGCAGAACCTGCTCGGCGGCGACAAGGTCATGGCGGCGAGCCGCACGCCCGACATCTACGCCGACGCCGCCTACGCGGTGCTGCTCAAGCCCGCGGCCGAGTACAGCGGTCAGACCCTGATCGTCGAGGACGTGCTCGAGGCCGACGGCGTGACCGACTTCTCGCATTACGCCGCCGTCCCCGGCACTCCCGACGACCGGCTGTTCCCCGACATCTTCCTCGACTGAGGCGGTCCTGCCGCGGGGAGCAGACGGTCAGAACAGCAGGTAGACGGCGCCGGCGATCGTCAGCACGATCACGATGCGGTCGAACAGCACCTGGTTCATGCGCTTCGCGAGGCGGATGCCGCCCAGAGCGCCGAGCACCACGAGCGGCGCGAGCACGGCATCCATGAGCAGCACGTGGCCCTCGAAGAGGCCGAGGCCCGCGAGGAACGGGATCTTCACGAGGTTGATGATCGCGAAGAACCAGGCCGAGGTGCCGAGGAACACCTGCACGGGCGTGCGGGTGGCGAGGAAGTACATCGACATCACGGGTCCGCCCGCATTGGCGACCATGGTCGTGAAGCCCCCGAGAGTGCCGTAGACGCCCGAGAGCACGATGCCTCCCGGTGCGGGCGACGCGGCATCCGCCCGGTCCTGCCGCCATCGCCGCCAAAGGGTGACTGCGATCATCGCCAGCAGGATCACGCCGATCGCCCGACGTACGATGCCGTCGCCCGCGAGCGCGAGGAACGCGAAGCCGGCCAGCAGCCCTGCGAGTACGGCGGGCGCGAGGCGCAGCAGCGTCGGCCAGTGCGCGTGGCGGCGATAGGTGATCAACGCGAACACGTCGCCGACGATGAGCAGCAGGAGCATCGCGGCGGTCGACGTGCGCGCGGGGAGCACGGTCGCGAACAGTGCGATGGCCAGGATGCTGCCGCCGGGGAGCGCGGTCTTCGAGATGCCGATCGTGACGGCGGCGAGGCCGAGCGCCGCCCAGGCGAGGGGTGCGAGTTCGATCACCGGGTCATCGGCCGACTCAGCTGCGGGTCGCAGCGAGCGCCGCGGCGAAGCGGGCCGAGCGCTGTTCGATGTCGGCCCAGTCGGATGCAGCGAGCGAGGCGCCGTTCGCGAGGTCGCCGCCCGCTCCGACCGCCACGGCTCCGGCGCGGAACCAGTCGGCGAGGTTGTCGGGGCTGACGCCTCCCGTCGGCATCAGCGGAGCATCCGGGAACGGTCCGCGCAGCGCGCCGAGGTACGAGGGCCCGCCGAGGGACGCGGGGAAGATCTTGACCACGTCGACGCCGAGCTCGAGCGCGCCCATGACCTCGGTCGGGGTCATGGCACCTGTCATGACGACGCGGCCGGTCTCGAGCATCGCTCGGGTCAGAGCGGGCAGGGTTCCGGGGCTGACGAGGAACTCCGCACCGGCATCGGCGGCGAGGGCGGCCTGCTCGGCAGTCGTCACTGTGCCCGCGCCGATGTAGGCCGCGTCGCCGTGGCGCGCGATGAGTTCGCGGATCACCGAGGGGGCGTCGGGGGTCGAGAAGGTGACCTCGATGCCGGTCACGCCACCGCGGATGATCGCCTCGGACGCCTCGAGTGCGAGCTCGGGCGAGGGTGCGCGCAAGACGGCGAGGACGCCGGCGGAACGGGCGCGGGAGAGGCGGTCGGGCATGGCGAAGACTCCTTCGATGGGGGATCGGCTCCATTCTCCCCGACCGCAGCCTGTAACTACAAGTGGCGCGGGTGTGGCCAGGCCTCGACGACGTCCTTCGCCTGCTTGAGGCCGAGCCCGGTGTGCTCCCTGACCAGCTTGATCGCCTGGATCTTCTGCTCGGCGGCGATGAGCCGGTCGACCTCGGAGGCGACGGATGCCGGCAGCGCGCCCCGCACCGACGACGGCGTCGCCGTGATCGACGAGTGGGCGGCCGAGGCGTTCGAGACGGCCGCGAGGTGCGGTGCCGTGGTGCTGACGGACCAGTGGTCGATCCGGTCCTTGGCCTCCTGCAGGCGCACGCCCGTGTGCTGCCGGTAGAGCTTGATCGCGTGGATCTTCTGCCCGGCGGCGACGAGACGATCGATCTCGGCGATCGCCGCAGGCGTCAGCTGCGATGCCGAGGCGGTCGACGTCGAAGCGGATGCCACGGATCGGGCCATCGTCGGCGACGGGGTGAACACGTGCGGCTCCGGTGCCTTCGGGCGCATCGATCGCAGGGCGGCGCCGATGATCACCACGCCCACGACGACAGCTGCGATGACCGCGCCGACAGCGATGATGATGTCCATGGGGTCAGTCTAGGGACGCCGGGGCCGGCGCCCCAGGCGCTTCCCACCCGGCACCGCGTACCCTGGAGGTATGACCGAGACTCCCCGCACGCGCGAGACGCGCCCCGCCACGGCACCCGCGTCGTCCCGTTCGGGGGCAGTCCGCTCGACCGGCACCCCGCAGGTGCGTCCTGCGACCGAGGGGTGGACGCAGCAGAAGGATGCCGAGGGGCGGCCGCTGCTGCAGTTCGCGAGCCCGAAGCGCGGCAAGCCGCCGGTGCATCTCGCCGACCTCACGCCCGCCGAGCGCGTCGAGAAGGTCAAGGAGCTCGGCCTGCCCGGCTTCCGCGCGAAGCAGCTCTCGACCCACTATTTCCGGCACTACACGTCGGACGCTGCGGAGATGACGGATCTTCCGGCCGACACCCGGGAGCAGCTCGTCGCCGGCATGCTGCCGCCGCTGCTCACCGAGGTGCGCCGCCTGGAGACCGACCGCGGCGACACGATCAAGTTCCTCTGGCGTCTGCACGACGGCGCGCTGGTCGAGTCGGTGCTCATGCGCTACCCGGGCCGCATCACCCTGTGCGTCTCGTCGCAGGCCGGGTGCGGCATGAACTGCCCGTTCTGCGCCACCGGCCAGGCGGGTCTCACCCGCAACATGTCGACCGCCGAGATCATCGAGCAGATCGTCCGCGCCAACCGCCTGATCGCCGAGGGCGGTCTCGGCGGCAAGAAGGCCGACGACCACTCGATGGAGCGCGTGTCGAACATCGTCTTCATGGGCATGGGTGAGCCGCTCGCCAACTACAAGCGCGTGATGGACGCGGTGCGCTCGATGGTCGCGCCCCAGCCCGACGGCCTGGGCATGAGCGCGCGCGGCATCACGGTGTCTACTGTCGGACTCGTGCCGGCCATCAAGAAGCTCGCCGACGAGGGCATCCCCGTCACCTTCGCGCTGTCGCTGCACGCACCGGATGACCACCTGCGTGACGAGCTCATCCCGGTGAACTCCCGCTGGAAGGTCGACGAGGCGCTCGACGCCGCCTACGACTACTACGCCAAGACCGGCCGCCGTGTCTCGATCGAGTACGCGCTGATCAAGGACATGAACGACCACGCCTGGCGCGCCGACCTGCTCGCCGACAAGCTCAACGAGCGCGGCCGCGGCTGGGTGCACGTCAACCCGATCCCGCTGAACCCGACGCCCGGCTCGATCTGGACGTCGTCCGAGCCCTCGGTGCAGAACGAGTTCGTGCGCCGCCTCAACGACGCAGGCATCCCGACGACCCTCCGCGACACTCGCGGCAAGGAGATCGACGGTGCGTGCGGTCAGCTCGTCGCGACGACCGAAGACGAGGCTGCCTCCGCCGCCATGGCCTGAGGGCCGGTGCCGCGATCGCGAAGGCCGTCGCGGCGACCGAGAGTCTCGGCGCGCGACAGCCACGACTCGATGCGCGCGGGGCTCGCGTCCTTGATTCCCAGCATCCGCGTGGTGCGCACCGAGCGGATGCCGCAGAACCTCATCGTCCCGCGGGCGACGTGCGTCTGTGCGGGGAGCCCGGTGAAGGGCGTGAGGAACCACGGGGTGTCCGCCAGCAGGAACAGGCGTCCGTTCGCAGCCGTCAACAGGCCTTCGGGCATCCCGAGCTTCGAGTACCGGTACTCCTGCTGCGGCAGCAGGGCCCGATCGAAGAACCCCTTCAGCAGCGCGGGCACCGACCCCCACCAGAGCGGGGTGAACACCACGACCGTCCGCGCTTCGGCCAGTGCGCGCTTCGCGTCGATCAGGTCGGGCTCGAGCTGCATGCGCCGGCGGTAGCCGAAGCGCAGCGACGGATCGAAGTCGAGATCGCGCAGAGCGAGGACACGGGCGTCGCCATGCGCTGCGGCATAGCGTCGGGCCAGTTCTGCGGTGAGGGATCCGGCATCGGGGTGGCCGTCGATGATCAGTGCGGATGGCATGTGCTCTCCTATGTTGACAGTGTCAAGCAGTGGTGGACAGTGTCAAGATAAGCAACAATGTTGCTTGTGTCAAGTTCCCGATCCGGCTATCACCACGGTGACCTCGCCCACGCCCTCGAGGCGGCGGCGATGCAGCTGCTCGCCGAGAAGCCCGCGGGGGAGATCAGCCTGCGCGAGGTCGCCCGCGCCGCCGACGTGAGCCATAACGCCCCGTACCACCACTTCTCCGACCGGCGCGGTCTGCTCAAGGTCCTCGCCGAGCGCAGCATGGCCGACCTGGTGGCCGCGGTGCGCGGCGGGATCGAGGAGGCGCCGGACTCCGCATCCGCCGTGATCGAAGGCGGTGCCGCGTATATCCGCTACGCGGTCGAGCATCCGCACGGCTTCGACGTGATCTACGACCCGACGGTGTGCATCCCCGGTGAGCCGAGCGAGACCATGGCCCCCCTGATCGATGAGCTCGAGCAGCTGCTGTCGGAGGCGTCCGTGGCGGCGGGCCTCGACGCGCAGAGCGTCACCGGAGTGTGGGGCCTCGTGCACGGACTCGGAACGCTGTGCGCCGCCGGACATTTCTCGCTCAAGGACGCGCTCGCCGCGAGCGCCGATGCGCTCGTCCGCATGCTGCCGCGCTGACCCTGACGAGGCCCGCGGAGGCGGAAACACAGGGTTCGTGCACGTTTTCCACAGGCGACATTTCGTAGATTGTCGGAATGCCCTATTCCGCTCACCGCCCAGGACGGTTCGATTCGCAGGGTCGGATCATCCTCGACAGCGACCCGAACGCTGACACGGACGACCTCGACTTCCTGCGCGCGTACGAGCCCACGGGCGCCGATCTGCCGCAACCGCAGCAGGCACCCGAGGTGCCCGATGCGCCGGAGCAGGAGCAGGATGCCGCGGCATCCGCCCGTCCCGTGCGTGAGCCCAAGCCCCGGCGTCAGCCGCGCGAGCGCGCACCGCGCGTGCCGGGTTCGCGTCTGCGCAAGCTCGCCATCCTCGGCGGAGCCGAGGGCGAGATCCTCGACCGCGTCCCCGGTGAGACCCCGCGCTTCGTGCAGATGTTCTTCGTGCTGGCCGGAACCGCACTGGTCTCGGCGATCTCCATGCTGTTCGCACTGACCACGGGCGTGCAGGCCGCGATCTGGCTGGCCGTGCCGCTGGCGGTCGTCTGGGCGCTCATCATCTTCAACCTCGATCGCTTCCTCACCTCGACCATGACGTCGACCCGCAACGTCTGGAAGCTCATCGGCCTCGCGATTCCACGTGTGATCATGGCCGCGATCATCGGCTTCGTCGTCGCCGAGCCGCTCGTGCTGCAGATCTTCCACAACGACATCGCGCGCGAGGTCGCCTCGACGAACATCACCCAGGCGCAGGCCGACCAGGATGCACTCGAGACCGGCCCCGAGAAGAAGGCGCTCGACGCCGCATCGGACCGCGTCGCCGAGCTCGAGAACCAGGCGGCGACCGGAATCGTCGCCGGCACCGACTCGTCGTCGGCGACCGAATCGGCCGCGCAGGCCACGGTCGACGACCTCACGGCCAAGATGACCGAGCAGCAGGCCGTGATCGACCAGGCCCGCGTCCTCTACCAGTGCGAGCTCACCGGCGAAGGTGCAGGCACGGTTCCCGGCTGCACCGGCGTGAACGGCGAGGGTGCGAGCTCGGATGCCGCCCAGGCCCAGCTCGCCGAGGCGCAGCAGACCTACGACGCGCTCGCCGCGCAGCTGCGCACCGCCAACGAAGAGCTGGCAGCCGCGGGCACCGCCGCGAAGGAGAACACCAGCACGTCGGAGTCGCAGAACCGTGAAGAGGCGCAGTCTCAGCTGCCCGCCGCGCGCGACAGCTATGACACCGCGCTCGCCGCGTACAACGCGCGCGCCGAATCGGTGGCATCCGGCAACGCCGGCGCGATCGGTCTGCTCAGCCAGATCAGCGGTCTGAACAGGCTCAGCGAGAAGGAGCCGACGATCCTGTGGGCGCACATCCTCATCGCCGCACTGTTCTTCATGATCGAGCTGCTGCCCGTGCTCGTGAAGGTGCTCACCTCCTACGGCGACCCGTCGCTCTACGAGAAGGCCGTCGCGATCCGCAAGCAGGTCGCGCTCGACAAGGTGACCGCCGAGGGGTTCCGCGACCGCGCGGCGATCGTCACCGTGCAGTCGCAGGGGATCCAGGCGGATGCCGGATCAGGCGAGCCGCAGACCCGCGCCGAGCGCAGGGAGGCCGCCCAGGCCGCCGAAGCGCGTGACGCGGCGCAGGAGCGCGAGCTCGCCGAGAAGCGCGCCCAGGCGCAGACGCTCGCCGAGCAGGAGCAGCTGGTCGAACCGCGCGTCTGATCCGGGCCCGGCGTCTGCCACGGCCGGTAGCGTTATGGCATGGTCAACTATCGCTATCTCGGCAACAGCGGTCTCAAGGTCTCTGAGATCACCTACGGCAACTGGGTCACGCACGCTTCGCAGGTCGGCGACGACGCCGCCGTCAAGACGGTGCACGCGGCGCTCGACGCCGGCATCACCACATTCGACACCGCAGACACCTACGCGAACACCGCGGCGGAGGTCGTGCTCGGCAAGGCGCTCGAGGGTCAGCGCCGCGAGGGTCTCGAGATCTTCACGAAGGTCTACTTCCCGACCGGCCCCAAGGGTCCGAACGACACCGGGTTGAGCCGCAAGCACATCCTCGAATCGATCAACGGCTCGCTGACGCGACTCGGCACCGACTACGTCGACCTCTACCAGGCGCACCGTTTCGACTACGAGACCCCGCTCGAGGAGACGTTCCAGGCGTTCGCCGACGTCGTGCGCCAGGGCAAGGCCCTCTACATCGGCGTGTCGGAGTGGACGGCCGAGCAGCTGCGCGAGGGGCATGCGCTCGCGAAGCAACTCGGCGTGCAGCTGATCTCGAACCAGCCGCAGTACTCGATGCTGCACCGTGTGATCGAGGGCAAGGTCGTGCCCGCATCGGAGGAGCTCGGCATCTCGCAGATCGTCTGGTCGCCGATGGCGCAGGGCGTGCTGTCGGGCAAGTACCTGCCGGGTCAGCCGGTTCCCGAGGGCTCCCGCGCGACGGATCCGCACAGCGGCTCCGACTTCATCAAGGGGTTCCTGCAGGACGACATCCTCACCGCCGTGCAGAAGCTCAAGCCGATCGCCGAGCAGGCCGGTCTGTCGATGCCGCAGCTCGCGATCGCCTGGGTGCTGCAGAACCCGAACGTCGCCGCAGCTCTCGTCGGAGCCTCGCGCCCCGAGCAGCTCGCCGAGACGGTCAAGGCCTCGGGCGTGACGCTCGACGCCGACACGCTCGCGGCGATCGACACCGCACTGGGCGACACGGTCAACCGCGATGCAGAGGCCACCTACTCGGTGTCGCCGAAGGCCCGCCTGGTCTGACGGATGCATGACGAAGGCCGCCGTCCCTGAGGGGCGGCGGCCTTCGTCATGTCCGGATGCGCCTACTCCTTGACGGCGCCGGCGGTCAGGCCCTGCACGATCCAGCGGCTCGCGAGTGCGAACATCACCATGGTCGGCAGGATCGTCAGCACGGCTGCGGCGCTCATCGAGCCCCAGTCGATGTTGAAGGTCGAGATGAACCCGTTCAGCGCCGACGGCACGGTGCGGTTCTCGTCGGTGTTCATCAGCACGACCGACAGGAACAGCTCGTTCCAGCAGTTGACGAAGTTGAAGATGAAGGCCGCGATGATGCCCGGGGTCATCACCGGCACGAGCACCCGGAACAGCGCGCCGAAGCGCGAGCATCCGTCGATCATCGCCGCCTCTTCGAGCGCGTCCGGCACGTTCTCGAAGAAACCGCGCAGCATGACCGTGGAGAACGGGATGCAGACCGCGATGTACACGAGGATCAGACCGGGCTTGGTGTCGACGAGGCCCAGGTCGGTCATCATCGAGTACAGCGGGCCCAGCGCGATGAACGCGGGGATCATCTGCGTGAGCAGGAACGCCACCAGCACCGTCCCCTTGCCGCGGAACTCGAAGCGCGCGATCACATAGGCGCTGAGCAGAGCGATGAGCGTCGCGACCGCACCCGCGATCGTCGCCACCAGAGCCGAGTTGCCGAGGAAGACCCCGAACGAGCTCTGCTCGAACAGGCTCACGTAGTTGTCGAGCGACGGCTCGCTGGGCCAGTACTCGATCGGGAAGGAGTTGATCGTTCCCGGCGACTTGAACGACGTCAGCGCGATCCAGTACAGCGGGAAGAGCGTGATGACGAGCCAGAGGGCGAGACCGACGACGCGCACGACGCCGCCGACCGAGACCTTGCGCTTCGGACGCGGTGCCTTCGCGATGTCGGGGACGGTGAGACGCCGGGTCTCGGTGACCGTGGTTCCGGTGATGGTCATCGCTGGACCCTCCGCATCGCCATGAGGTAGAACGCGCAGAACACGAACAGGAACGCGACGACGATGAGTCCGATGGCGCTCGCGATGCCGTAGTTGCCCTGCTGCGTGTAGTTGATCATCCACGTCGTGATGATGTGGGTCTGGTTCGCCGGCCCGCCGTTGGTCATCGCGTAGATGATGTCGGGGAAGTTGAAGATCCAGATGATGCGCAGCAGGATCGTCAGCAGCAGCGTCATCGAGATGTACGGGATGATGATCGAGAACAGCTGACGCACCTTGCCTGCGCCGTCGAGGCTCGCGGCCTCGAGCATCTCATCGGGCACGGACTGCAGAGCCGCGAGGATCATGATCGCGAAGAAGGTCACGCCGTACCAGATGTTGGCGACGATGACCGCGAACATCGCGAGCTTCGGATCCGCCAGCCAGGGCAGCGGGGCGTCGATCAGGCCGGCCTTCATGAGCAGGTCGTTCACGACGCCGAACTCGGCGTTGAACATCCAGCGGAACAGCATCCCGATCAGGAAGCCCGAGACGGCCCACGGGAAGAACACGAGCGCCTGGTAGAGGCCGCGGAAGCGGAAGCGCTTGCGCAGGGCGAGCGCGATCAGGAAGCCGATCACGAGCTGAGGCACGAGCGAGCCGACGACCCACAGGACGGAGTTCCAGGCGACGATCGGGAAGGCGGGGTCCTGGAAGACGGTGACGAAGTTGTCGAAACCCACCCACGGGGTGGAGGTGAGATCCCACAGGTTCCAGTCGTGGAAGGCCATGCGTGCGCCCTGCAGCATCGGCCAGTAGGTGAACCAGCACACGAACACGATCGCCGGGGCCATGAAGGCCAGCAGCGTCAGCGCGTGGCGGCCACGGAAGGGGCGGCGCCGGCGGGATGCCGGGGAGGCCCCGCCGGCGGTGCCGACGGAGCCCCCTTCGAGAGTGGTCCGGGTCACGGATCAGCCCTTTTCCGCAGCGTACTTCTCGGTCCAGAAGGTGTCCCACGACTCGAGCAGCTCGGTGGTCGACATGTTGCCGAGCAGCACGTTCTGCACGTCCTGGTCGGACTTCTGGATCCACTCGGTCCACCAGCTGACGCCGCGAGGCTGCTTGACGTTGACGTAGGTCTCGGGATCCTCGGTCATCGTGACGTAGCTCGTCCACGGGCCCGAGGAGTAGAACTCGTCATCGGCTGCCTCGGAGATGATCGGCACGAGGCTGTTGGCCTGCGCGAACTCGGTGGCCGGCTCGGCCGACGAGAGGAACTCGACGAGCTTGACCGCGGCATCCTGGTGCTCGCTGTTCTCCGCGACGCCCCAGCCGGCGACGGCCAGCGGCTGCGCGGCCTTGCCCGACGGCCCGACGAGCAGCGGGGCGGTGTCCCACTGATCCTCGGTCAGAGAGGAGTCCTGCACGGTCGCGATGACCTCGGGGTCCTGCAGCAGGAACGCCGTGGTGCCGTTGGTGAAACCGGCGACCATCTCGGGGTAGCCCCACGACACGGCGGACGGCGGCGACGCCTCCTTGAAGAGGTCGAAGTAGTCGTCGACGGCTTCCTGTGCCTCGGGAGCGGCGAAGATCGTCGACCCGTCCTCCATCAGGAAGGCGTCATCGACGTCGAGGCCGTCGATCGTGTAGGCCTCGATAGCCGCGACCACATTGCTGTTCGCGTTCTGGCCACCGCGGAACGCGTAGCCGTAGATGTTGTTCGCGGGGTCCTGGATGGCGCTGGCCTGCTCGAGCAGATCCTTCCAGCTGTGCGGCGGGCCGTCGAAGCCCGCCTCCTCGACGAGGTCGGTGCGATAGAAGAGCGACAGGCCGTAGAAGCCGTACGGCACGAAGTAGCTCTTGCCGTCTGCGGCCACGGACGCCGACTGCGCGTTGTCGGTGAGGGCATCCCAGCCGTCCCACTTCTCGAGGTCGGCCGAGATGTCGTGCAGCCAGCCGTTGTTCGCGAACGGTCCGACGGTGATGTCGCGGACCTCGAGGACGTCGACGCCCTTGCCCGACTGCAGCATCTGCTGGATCTTCGCGTCGGCCTGCTCGGTGGGCGGCGAGACGAGCTTGACCTTGATGTCGGGGTTCTCCTTCTCGAAGTCGTCGAGGAGTCCGCGCAGCAGGTCGGTGCGGGCAGGATTGGTCAGGCTCTCGACCATCTGCAGGGTGACGGTGCCGTCGGCGGACTCGCCGCCGCCTGCGGAACAGCCGGTGAGCGCGAGTGCGGCGACGGTGCCGATTCCCGCGGCGGTCGTCAAGATTCTGTTCTTCTTCACGAGGTGCCTCTCAGTTGGTGATGGTGGTGGGTCGGGTGGTGGGTGGAGGGGTGGGTCGGGTCAGGAGACGATGATGGAGTCGGCGGTGCGGATGCCGGCGCGGCGGAGGATCTGCGGGATGCAGCGCTCGACGAAGGCCTCGAAGTCGGACGCCTCTGTGTAGAGGTGCGCCGACAGGCGGAAGTAGCCGACGCCGCGGAAGCTGGTGAACGCGGTCTCGACGCCGGTCTCGTCGAGCAGGTCCATGCGCAGGGCATCGGCCTCTTCGCGGGTCGAGCCGAGTCCGAGCGGCAGTCGCACGAGTCGCATCGACGGCACGGGCGAGGGCAACGGGGTGAGGGGGTCTTCGTCGCCGTAGGGGCGCAGACCCTCGGCGATGATCTCGGCCCCGGCATCCGCCATCTGCGCCATCGCCTGGCGGGCGTTGTGCCACCCGAACTCGGACTCGATGAACTCGATCGACGCCGGGGTGGCGAGATAGGTCGTCGCGTCGATCGTGCCCTGGGTGTCGAAGCGCTCGGGGTAGGGCTCGTTCGCCGCCCACGAGTCGATGAGCGGCCACAGGTCGTCGCGGTCGGGGGCGTTCGTGACGAGCAGGGCGGAACCGCGCGGGGCGCAGGGCCACTTGTGCAGGTTGCCGAACCACCAGTCGCCGCCGGCGACCGCGGCGGCATCGGCGACGAGACCGGGAGCATGGGCGCCGTCGACGAGGGTGCGGAGGCCCCGTTCCGCCGCGAGCTCGGCGATGCGCCGGGTCGGCAGCATCCGCGCGGTCGGCGAGGTGATCTGGTCGACCACGATCAGGCGGGTGGCCGGAGTGAGTGCGTCGGCGAAGCGCTGCACGACCTCGTCGTCGGAGGCGAGCAGCGGCAGCTCGACGGCGCGGACGGATGCTCCGAAGCGGCGGGCCAGGCGCTCCGCGCCCATGGTGATCGCTCCGTAGCCCTGGTCGGTGACGAGGATCTCGTCGCCGCGCTCGAGGTGCAGGGCGTTGTAGACGACGGTCGCGGCGGCGGAGGCGTTCGGGACGAAGACGCTGTCTTCGGCATGGGCGCCGAGGAACGGAGCCGTGCGCTCGCGAGCGTTGCGCACCCGCTCGGCGATGCGGGGGAACCACTCGACCGGGCTGAGGTCGGCGCGACGTCGAAGGGCATCCTGCTGCTCGACGACGGCCGTGGGAACCGCGCCGAACGAGCCGTGGTTCAGGTGGATCACGTCGGGATCGAGCGGCCACGCATCACGGGCTCGGATGCCGGAGTTCAGCGTGAGCGGTGCGGGGAAGAGTGGTGCGGGCATCGGTCCTCGTCGGTGCAGTGGGGGAGTTGTTGCACAACTTTGCCACACGGCTTTCGAAATGGCTACGAAAAGGCGAGGATGAAACATAGTTGTCATACGAATTTGACGAAGGGTCTGCGTCCGACAGACTCAGCAAGGGAATCGGGCGGTGTCAGGAGGATGACGATGAGCGCACTGGACACAGCGCTGCACGGGCTGCGTGCGCTGATCGCGGACGGCGAGCTGCGCCCCGGCGACCGTCTGCCGAGCGAGGGTGAGCTGTGCGAGACGCTCGGCGTCTCACGCGGATCGCTGCGCGAAGCCATCCGCATGCTGGCCGCCCTCGGTGTGCTCGAGACCCGGCACGGCTCGGGCAGCTACGTCAGCGAGCTGCGCGCCGCCGACCTGATCGGCAGCCTCTCTCTCACGGTCGGACTCCTGCCCATGGCCGGGGTGCTCGAACTGACGGAGCTTCGCCGGGTGCTCGAGCCCCATGCGGCTGCGCTCGCCGCGGCCCGCATCGACGCCGCCACGATCGAGACGCTCAGCGGCGTGCTCGATGAGATCGAGGCGAGCGACGACTTCGAGGACCACTCCCGCCTCGACCACGCCTTCCACATGACGATCTCGGAGGTCGCCGGCAACGACGCGCTCACGAGCCTGATCGACGTGCTGCGCTCACGCTCGCGGGCCTATCGGATCCCGGATGCCGGCGACGCCGCCGAACTCAAGCTCCACTCGGATGCCGGGCACCGGGCGATCCTCCGCGGACTCGCGGCGGCGGACCCGGTCGCGGCGTCGGCTGCGGCATCCGCCCACGTGGCTCAGACCGAGTACTGGGTGCGCCGGTACACCGATACGGATCTGCGCGCCGAAGGGTCGTCCGTCGATCGCCCTGAGTGACGACGATCGCCCTCTCATCTCGCCCGGTCTGCACAGTTCGCCTCGGTCTGCACGGGCGTGCGGTCGCCTCGGGGGCCGT
The DNA here is from genome assembly GCF_918698045.1 of Microbacterium sp. Bi98. Taxonomy (NCBI): domain Bacteria; kingdom Bacillati; phylum Actinomycetota; class Actinomycetes; order Micrococcales; family Microbacteriaceae; genus Microbacterium; species Microbacterium sp. Bi98. Next base: position 94,071 of record NZ_CAKKLK010000010.1, read on the forward strand.
GCGGGGCGCTGTGTGCGTATCGGGCGGAGGGGACGCCGCGGTCAGGCGAGGGTGATGTCGACCTGGATCTCCGTGGCGATGCGCTCGAGGTCGCGACGCAGGGCATCGATGTCGACCGACGACGGAACCCGTGCGATCACGGAGGCCTCGAACAGACGGCCGCCGGCCATCGCGGCATCCCGGGTCTCGGTCGCGAGCTCCTCGATGCTGAGTTCGTGCGCGTTCAGCACGTTCGAGACCTCGCGGACGATGCCGGATCGGTCGTTGCCCAGCACCCGGATCTCGAGTCGCTGCTCGTCCTCCGCGTCGTCATCAGGCGTTCCGGTGAGGACGGCGAGCGTCAGGAGCCCCTGTCCCTGAAGTCCGCGGAGCGCCGTCTGCAGCTCGTCGGAACGGTCGGCGGCGACCGAGACCTCGATCACTCCGGCGAAGGTGCCCGCGAGCTCGGCCAGCGAGCTGTTCTCCCAGTTTCCGCCGTGGGCATCGACGACATCGGCGACGGCTGCGACGAGTCCGGGGCGATCGGCACCCGCGACAGTGAGGATGAGAGTAGTCATGCGGCCAGCGTAGCCGGAGCGCCTCGGCCCGCGACGTGCCGTGACTCCGGAGAATGTGGCGGCTCGAACCCGAGGAAGCGTGTTCTCCCGGGTGACCTGCCCGGATCTCCGGAGTCATGGAAGCGGAACGAGGGTCAGTCGACCCAGACCCCGGTCTCGAGGAAGTGATCGAGGCGGGTGCGATGCGGGTCGAGGTCCCAGCCCTGCTCGGCGACCCACTCATCGTTGAAGTACGTGCCGGCGTAGCGGATGCCGCTGTCGCAGATGAGCGTGACGATGCTGCCGGTCTCGCCCGCCGCGCGCATGCGCGCGATCAGCTGGAATGCGCCGTACAGGTTGGTGCCGGTCGAACCTCCGGCCCAGTGCAGGGTGCGCTCGCGCAGCATCCGGATCGCGGCGATCGACCCCGCGTCGGGAACGCGGATCATCTCGTCGATCACGCTGGGCACGAACGAGGCCTCGACGCGCGGACGGCCGATGCCCTCGATGCGACTGGGGCGTCCGGCCGGCGCGTCGACGGTGCCCGCCCATCCGTCGTAGAACGCCGAACCCTCGGGGTCGACGACCGCGATCTGCGTCTCGTGGCGGCGGTACTTCACGTACCGGCCGAAGGTGGCGCTCGTGCCGCCGGTGCCTGCGCCCACGACGATCCAGCGGGGGATCGGGTGGCGTTCCTGCGACAGCTGGCTGAACACGCTCTCGGCGATGTTGTTGTTGCCGCGCCAGTCGGTCGCCCGCTCGGCGAACGTGAACTGGTCGAGGTAGTGGCCGTGGCATTCGGAGGCCAGTCGCTGAGCCTCAGGAGACATGTCCTCGGCACGGTCGACGAAGTGACAGCGTCCGCCGTAGAACTCGATGAGGTCGATCTTCTCCTGGCTGGTCGAGCGCGGTACGACGGTGACGAAGGGCAGCCCCAGCATCCGCGCGAAGTACGCCTCGGAGACGGCCGTCGATCCGCTGGACGACTCGACGAGAGTGGAGTCCTCGGTGATGCGTCCGTTGACGAGTCCGTACAGGATCAGCGAGCGCGCGAGACGGTGCTTGAGCGACCCGGTCGGATGCACCGACTCGTCTTTCAGGTACAGGTCGATGCCCCACTCGGGTGGCAGTGGGAAGAGGTGCAGATGGGTGTCGGCGCTGCGGTTGGCGTCGGCTTCCAGCAGGGCGATCGCGGTGCTGGTCCAGTCGCTCATGCTTCGAGCGTAACGCTCCTCTAGCGGGGCGTGTAGCCGCCCTCGCCCGTCTCGCCGTCGTACGTGAAGACCTCGTCCTCGAGGGTGATCTGGATGTCGTCGCCGAGGGGCTGCTCGGCGAGCAGACGCTCCTCGAGCATCGTCATGCGCTCCTCGTACTCCTGCGCCTGCGCATCGTCGACACCCCAGATGGTGGCGACCTTCATGTCGGTGAGGAAGTAGAGGAAGGCGGAGACGGCCGTGCGGTTGAACTCGGTGTCGGGGATGCTCTGCCAGAGCGCGCCGCTGTCGCGCAGGCGCTTGTACTCGTCGATCTTCGCCTGGAGCGCGTCGGCGATGGCGGAGGCATCGGCGTCGCCCGAGCCGTCGGAGTCCGGGTCGCCCTGCGGTGCCTCGGAAGGCGATGCGGGCTCTTCCGTGACGCTCGTGGCCGGAGGCGCGGTCGCCGGTTCGGTGCGCGAGCTCAGCAGCAGGCTCACGGCCACCGCGATGCCCACGACGACGATCAGCACGAACGCCGCGACCGCTGCGATGACGATGCCGACGGTCCGTCCTGAACGTGCAGGAGGAGGCGCGGACGGGGAAGCATATGCGGCGCCGTAGGGAGGCGACGGCTGCCCGGGGTGCGGCGGCGGGTACGCGGCCATCTGCGGATGCTGCCCCGGCTGGGAGGCAGAGGCGTACGGCGGCAGCGGCGCAGGCGGCCCGGGGATCCCGCCCAGCGGCGGGGCCAGCGGGACGGAGGATCCGAGCTGTCCCGGCGCCGCGGCAGGCGGCGGAGGGATGACCGGGTCGGAGTCGGATGCCGGTGGATGCGCGTCGTCGACCATCGTGTCTTCCCCCCGATCGCATCGCCCCGTGCGATGCGTGCTCTCGTTCCAGGCTAGTCCGCGACCCGTGCTCGGCCGACCCACCTGTGAGTGGATGCCGCGTGCGGATGCGGCTAGCGGACGGTGCCAGCGCGCGAGGTGCTGCCGTCGCCGTCGACGTGCAGCAGCGACGCCTGCGACTGCTCCTGCTGCAGCTGGAACTCGAAGCGCGAGCGGTCGCCGCGGTGGTGCGCCACGAAGTACTCGATCGGCGTGCCGTCGGAGGAACGGCTCACGCTGCGCAGTCGCAGCAGGGCGGAGCCGGCGCTCACCCCCAGATGCTGCGCCTGCTCGTGGGTCGCGACGGTGGCCTCGGCCGAGCGGACGCCGCTGGTCGCCACGATGTCGTGATCGGCGAGCAGGCGGTACAGGGACCGCTCCGAGAGGTCGACGCCGAGCGTGACTCCGCCGACGGCATCCGGCATCCAGGTGGTCGAGAGCGACCAGGGTTCGCCGTCGACGTGACGCAGACGGTCGAGCACCACGACCGGTGCGCCAGGGTCGACCTCGAGTGCCGCCGCGATCTCGTCGTCGGCGAGAGTCTGCTCGTGGCGCAGGACGTCGCTGTGCACGTGCCCGCCGCGGCGCTCGACGTCGTCGTAGAGGCCGATCAGCGTGTGCACCAGGCTCTCGCTCGTGCGGGGGCGCGACACGAACGTGCCCTTGCCCTTGACGCGTTCGACGAGCCCCTCGTGCTCGAGCTGGGCCAACGCCTGGCGCACCACGGTGCGCGAGATGCCGTACCGCTCGCAGAGGCGGTGCTCGCCGGGCAGCGGGTCGCCGGGCTGCAGGCCGTCTCTCGCGATGCCGTCGACGATCAGCTGACGCAGCTGGTCGTACATGGGCGCGGCGGAGTGGCGGTCGATCGTGTCGTTCATATCAGTACGCCACTCCCGCGTGCAGGATCACGTTCGCGTAGGGGGTGAACTCTCCCGAGCGCACGAACGCGCGCGCCGAGTGGGTCAGCTTCTTGAAGTCGACGTGCGGGATGAGCTCGATCTCGAAGTCCTGGTCGGCGAAGCGCTCGCGCAGCGCGGCCAGCACCTCGGGGCTCTTCTCGGCGACCTCGGCCGACACCGTCGCTCCCTCCACGACGAGCTCGGCGAGCACGGTGTCGAGCACGTCGAAGAAGGCCGGAGCGCCGGGACGATAGGCGAGGTCGATGCGCTCGGATCCGGGCGGGATGGGCAGGCCGGCGTCGGTGACCACCAGCAGATCGGTGTGGCCGGTCTCGCTGATCACGCGCGAGAGTGCGGGGTTGATGGTCGTCGCTGTCTTGCGCATGATGTCTCCTCGGGGATGTCAGTGGGCTTCTCGGGCGGCCAGGAAGGCGTCGACCTCGGCCCGCAGCGGCAGGCTGGGCGAGGCGCCCTGCTTCGTGACGGCGAGGGCTCCGGCGGCGGTCGCCAGGCGAACGGCATCCGTCAGCCCCCAGCCGTTGGCGAGGGCGGCGCCGAGATACCCGGCGTAGGCGTCGCCGGCCGCGGTGGTGTCGACGGCCTCGACAGGGAAGGGCGGGATGACGAATGCGCCCGCTGCGGTCACAACGCACGAGCCCTGACCCGCGAGCGTGATCACGGCGGCGCCGACGCCCCGGTCGAGGAACCAGCGTCCGGCGATCTCCGCCGACGCGGCATCCGTCACCTCGACGCCGCTGAGCACCGAGGCCTCGGTCTCGTTCGGGGTGACGATGTCGATGCTCGCCCACACGGCGTCATCCAGCGGAGCGGCGGGGGCGGGGTCGAGGATGACGGTCATGCCGTGCTCGCGTCCTCGTGACGTGATGTGCGCGGTGAGCGCCGAGGGCGTCTCGAGCTGGGTGAGCAGCACCGACGTGGTCGGCGCGAGGGCTTCGAGCGCCGCGTCGATCTGCTCGGTGCTGAGCGCGGCGTTGGCCAGAGGCACCATGACGATGTCGTTCTGCGCCGAGGCGTCGACGCGGATGTGCGCGATGCCCGTCGGCCCCGGCACCGTGCGGAGGTGCGTGAGGTCGACTCCGGCCTCGCTCAGCCCGTCGACGACGAGGTCGTGGAAGAGGTCGTCTCCCACGCATCCGACGAAGCTCGTGCGGGCCCCCGATCGTCCGGCGGCGACCGCCTGATTCGCGCCCTTGCCGCCGAGCATCAGGGTGAACTCGTCGCCGAGGATGGTCTCTCCGCGGGCGGGGAGCCTGGTCGAGAAGGTCGTCACGTCTGCGGTCACGCTGCCGACGATGACGACGCCGGTGCGATCGGGCGAGGTGGCGGCTGTCATGGCACTCCTGATCGTCGTCGATGCGGGGTGCTTTGACATCCTCCGCGGCTGTCATTACATTAGCCGAATCCGAACCTGTAACGACAGGTTGTGCACAAGGAGACCCGATGACCGCGCTGGCCCCCCGTCTCTATGTCGACAGCGCGGACGTCGACCGCGTCGCCTCGCTCCTCACCGCGGGCGTCGTGCATGGCGTGACGACCAACCCCACGATCCTCGAGCGCGGCGGCCGCACCGCCGCGGAGATCCCCGACCTCTACGCCCGCTGGTCGGACGAGGGCGCCCGCGAGATCTTCTTCCAGACGTGGGGCGGCGACACCGCATCCTTCCTCCGCAACGCCGAGGGCATCCGTGCGCTGGGCGATCGCGTGGCCGTGAAGGTGCCGGCGACCCGCGACGGCTTCGCCGCGGCATCCGCTCTGGTGCGCGACGGCGCGACCGTGCTCGTCACCGCCGTCTACTCGGTCGCACAGGCGCTGGCATGCGCCTCGATCGGCGCGCAGTACATCGCCCCCTACCTCGGACGGATGCGGGATGCCGGCATCGACGGGGATGCGGTGATCGCCCGCATGCAGGAGGTGTGCGCGGGCAGCGACTCGAACGTGCTCGCGGCCAGCCTGCGATCACCTGACGACATCACCGGTCTGCGTCTCGCGGGGGTGCCGTACTTCACGGCGGCACCCGACGTGATCGACCAGGTGCTGTTCCACGAGGTCAGCGACAGCTCCGCCGCCGAGTTCGACGCGGCGATGGGGCGGCTCGGGGCCTGAGTCGCACTTCGGCGGGTGGGCCAGCGTCGGCCAGACGCGCCAGATTCGGCCCGACGTCACGGATACGGCCGAGCGAAGCGCATCTGGCCGAACGTGCCTGTCAGGGCCCGGGCGACGACGGCGTGCACGGAAGGCCGCTGGGACGAGTGGCCGAGAAAGGCGTCGCGGCGTCAGGCGGATGCCGCCTGGCGCAGCCACCGCTCGACGCCGGCGATGTGCGCCGTGGCGAGCGAGGTGGCGAGACCCGAATCGCGCCGGGCGATGGCGTCGGCGATCGCCCGGTGCTCCGAGAGGGTGCGCTCGACCGCTCCGCCCTCGGTGAGACCACGCCACACGCGGGCGCGCACGGTCTGACTGCTCAGGTGCTCGATGAGGCTGGCGAGATAGGCGTTGCCGGCCATGCCGACGATCTCACGGTGGAAGCGGATGTCGTGCTCGACGAGCTCTTCGATGCTGACCGTCGGATCGATGGAGGCGACCTCGCTCTCGAGGCCGGCGATCGCGTCGTCGCTGCCGAGGGTGGCCGCGAGGCCGGTCGCCTGCGACTCCAGCATCCGTCGCACCGCGAAGATCTCGAGCATCGAGTCGTCGTCGTGCATGTCGACCACGAACGAGATCGCCTCGAGCAGCAGGTGGGGCTCCAGGCTCGTGACATAGGTGCCGTCACCGCGGCGCACGTCGAGCACCCGGATCACCTCGAGCGCCTTCACGGCCTCGCGCATCGAGTTGCGTGACAGGCCGAGACGCTCGGACAGCTCCTTCTCGGGAGGGAGGCGATCGCCGGGGGCGAGTTCGCCCGACACGATCATCGCCTTGATCTTCTCGATCGCGTCGTCAGTCACTGCCATGGCGTCATCCTAGCCATTCATCGGATGTCTGCGGCAGGATGGGGGCATGCGCGTACTCGATTCGCACCTGCACCTCTGGGACCCCGAGCTTCTGCACTACACGTGGCTCGAGGGTCCGCTCGCCTGGCTGTTCGGTGCGACCGAGATCGAGCACGCCCGCATCGCCCGCGCGACGACCGAGCGCGCGGTGTTCGTGCAGGCCGAGACCGTCGAAGACGACTTCCTCGAAGAAGTGCGGTGGGTGGCCGGGCTCGCGCCCCGCGTCGGGGTGGTCGGCATCGTCGCGGGGGCGCGTCTGGATCGCGGCACCGACACCACCGCGCACCTCGAAGGACTCGCCGCTGAGCCGCTCGTGGTCGGCGTGCGGCACAACCTGCAGGGCGAACCCGACGGACTGGCGGTCTCGGCCGACTTCGTCACCGGGGCGCGCGAGGTCGCGGCGCGCGGCTGGGCCTTCGACGCGTGCGTGCGCGCCGCGCAGCTGCCCGAGGTGGCCCGACTCGCGGGGGCGGTGCCCGAGCTGCGGATCGTGCTCGATCACCTCGGCAAGCCCGAGGTCGGCACGGCGAAGGCCCCGGTGGCGCCGACCATGGAATGGGTGCGCGATCTCGACGACCTGGCACGGCATCCGAATGTGTGGTGCAAGCTCTCGGGGCTGCCGGGGGAGGCCGGAGGCGACTGGTCGGCCGAGCAGCTGCACCCGTTCCTCGACGCCGCGGCCGACGCGTTCGGCGTCGAGCGGCTGATGTGGGGCAGTGACTGGCCGGTCTCGGTCATCGGACCCCCGGAGGAGGGCGACCCGTACGCGAACGTCGACGGATCGCCCATGTATCAGCCGACGGCTCGGATCAGATGGGCGGATGCGGTGATCGCCTGGGCCGAGCGACGCGGGCACGACGTCGACGCGATCATGTGGACGAACGCCGAGGAGTTCTACCGGATCGGCGAGCGGCCGACGCATGAGGACTCTCGGGAGGAGCGGCCGCGCCGCGGCATCCTGGGTTGGCTGCGCGGCGGTCGCTCGTAGCGCCCGCTGTCCGGGGCAGGGACCGGGACCGGGACCGGGGGCGACGCGGCGGTCAGCCCCCGACGGGACGGAGCCGCAGCTGAGCCATGCCGCCGTCGACCTCGATGAACGTGCCCGTGGTCGAGCCCGCGGCGGGGCTCACCAGGTAGGCGACCGCCGCGGCGACCTCGTCGGGTGAGACCAGGCGGCCATGCGGCTGGCGGGCCTCGAGGGCGGCGCGCTCGGCGGCCGGGTCGTCGGCCGAGTCGAGCAGCCGGCCGACCCACGGGGTGTCGGCGGTGCCGGGGTTGACGGCGTTGACGCGGATGCCCTCGCGCAGGTGATCGGCGGCCATGGCACGGGTCAGGGCCGAGACGGCGCCCTTCGACGCGCTGTAGAGCGCGCGCTGGGGAAGGCCGGTGGTCGAGGCGATGGATGCCGTGTTGCAGACCGCCGCGCTCGGCGACTCCTTGAGCCACGGCAACGCCGCCGACGTGACGCGGGCGATGCCCGTGACGTTGATCGAGAGCACACGCGCCCACTCGTCGTCGTCGTTGGCGCTGATGTCTCCCTGGGCGCCGACCCCGGCGTTGTTCACGACGATGTCGATGCGCCCGAACCTCTCGGCGACGGCGGCCACGGCGGCATCGACCGATGCACGGTCCGACACGTCGGCCGTGAAAGCGGCGAAGGCGGCATCCGCTCCTGAGGTATCGCGGTCGAGCACCGCGATCTGCGCGCCGTCGGCGTGCAGCCGGGCGGCGATGGCCGCGCCGATCCCGGATGCTCCGCCGGTCACGATCGCGACGAGTCCGTCGAGTGCGCTGCTCATTTCTGTGCCTCCCATGCCACGAACTCCTGGCGCTGATGCCCGAGTCCTTCGATCTCGATCTCGACCACGTCGCCCGCCGTCAGATACGGGAACTTGCCCCCGAAGGCCACGCCCTGGGGAGTGCCCGTGAGGATCAGATCGCCCGGCTCGAGCGTGACGTACTGCGACAGGTGGTGCACGATCACGCGCACGTCGAAGATCATGTCGTCGGTGTTCGAATCCTGACGCGCTTCGCCGTTCACCCAGCTGCGCAGCCGCAGGTCGTCGACGTCGACCTCGTCGGGTGTCACCAGCCAGGGGCCGGTCGGGTTGAAACCGGGGGCGATCTTGCCCTTCGACCACTGCCCGCCCGAGACCTCCATCTGGAAGGCGCGCTCCGAGACGTCGTTCGCCACCACGTAGCCGGCGATGTGGGCGTCGGCGTCGTCAGGCGAATCGAGGTAGGCGGCGCGGGCGCCGATCACGATGCCGAGCTCGACCTCCCAGTCGGTCTTCTCGCTGCCGCGGGGGATCGTGACCGCATCGTTCGGGCCGACCACCGTGTTCGGCGTCTTCAGGAACATGATCGGGACGGTCGGCGGCTCGGAGCCGGACTCGCGGGCGTGCGCCGCGTAGTTCTGGCCGATGCAGATGACGGCGCTCGGGCGCGCGATCGGCGCGCCGATGCGCATCGCCGCGGCATCCCCGAGAACCGGCAGTTCGTCGGCGGCACGGGCCGCGGCGACGCGAGCCCGGAAATCACCGGCGAGGAAATCACCGTTCACATCGGATGTCACAGAGCGCAGATCGAGGTAGCGGTCGCCTTCGACGAGGACGGGGATCTCGGCGCCGGGGGTGCCTAGCCGTGCGAACTTCATGTCTCTCCTGCTCAGTGAGGTGTCCGTGGGTGACGAGGCGCGTCAGTGCGGCCCGTCTCGTTGACAGTATAGACATCCGATGTTTACACTCCAAGAGATCTGCACGGATATCCGTCCCGTGCACGAGAGGAACCCGTGAGCCGCATCGTCGCCCTCGACACGACCGACATCCGCTTCCCGACATCGCTGAGTCTGGACGGATCGGATGCCATGAATCCCGACCCCGACTACTCGGCGGCATACGTGATCGTGCGCACGGATGCCGAGGACGGCATCGACGGCCACGCGTTCGTCTTCACGATCGGGCGCGGCAACGATGTGCAGGTCGCCGCGATCGACGCGCTCGCCGGGCACCTCGTCGGTCGCGAGATCGAGCCGCTGCTCGACGACATGGGCACGACGTTCCGCGACATCATCGGCGACTCGCAGCTGCGCTGGCTCGGCCCCGAGAAGGGCGTCATGCACATGGCCATCGGCGCGGTCATCAACGCGCTGTGGGACATCAAGGCCAAGCGGGCCGGGCTGCCGCTGTGGCAGCTGCTCGCGCGGATGACGCCCGAGGAGCTCGTGGGCCTCGTCGACTTCCGCTACCTCACCAATGCGCTGACGCCCGAGGACGCCCTCGAGATCCTGCGCGCCGCCGAGCCGGGACGCCTCGAGCGCGAACGAGAACTGCTCGCCACCGGATACCCCGGCTACACGACCAGCCCCGGATGGCTCGGATACTCCGACGAGAAGCTCGAGCGGCTCGCCCGCGAGGCGATGGCCGACGGCTTCACCCAGATCAAGCTCAAGGTCGGCGCCGACCTCGACGACGACATCCGCCGTTTCCGCAAGGCCCGCGAGGTGTGCGGACCGGACTTCCCCATCGCGATCGACGCCAACCAGCGGTGGGAGGTGTCGGAGGCGATCGAATGGATAGGCGCGCTCGCCGAGTTCCACCCCGCCTGGATCGAAGAGCCCACGAGCCCCGACGACGTGCTCGGTCACGCCGAGATCGCCAGGGGGGTAGCACCCATCCGCGTCGCCACCGGCGAGCACGCGCAGAACCGCGTCATCTTCAAGCAGCTGCTGCAGGCCGAGGCGATCTCGGTCATGCAGATCGACGCCGTGCGCGTCGCGGGCGTCAACGAGAACATCGCCAACCTGCTGCTGGCCGCGAAGTTCGGTGTGCCGGTCTGCCCGCATGCCGGCGGCGTCGGGCTGTGCGAGGCCGTGCAGCACCTCTCGATGTTCGACTTCGTCGCCGTCACCGGCACCCGCGAAGGACGGATGATCGAATTCGTCGACCACCTGCACGAGCACTTCGTGATCCCCACCGACATCCAGGGCGGGTCGTACATGGCGCCCACGGCGCCCGGATCCGGCATGGAGATGAAGGCCGAGAGCATCGCCGCGTATACGTGGACGGGGCAGCATGTCGGAGTCTGATGCTCTGGCGGTTCCGCCCCTCGGATACGGGGCCGCGAATGTCGGCAACCTCTTCCGCGCGCTGAGCGATGACGAGGCGTGGGCGGTGCTCGATGCGGCGTGGGACAGCGGCATCCGCTACTTCGACACCGCTCCGCATTACGGGCTCGGGCTCTCGGAGCGTCGTCTCGGGGCGTTCCTGCAGACCAAACCGCGCGACGAGTACGTGCTGTCGACCAAGGTCGGGCGCCTGCTGCGACCGAACCCCGACCACGACGGCGGCCTCGACACCGCGAACGACTTCCATGTTCCCGACGATCTGCAGCGCGTGTGGGACTTCTCGGCTGAGGGGATACGCACCAGTCTCGATGAGTCCCGCGAACGTCTCGGGATCGAGCGCATCGACCTGCTCTACCTGCACGACCCCGAGCGGCATGACCTGGATCTCGCGCTCGCCGAGGCGCTGCCGGCGCTCGAGCAGCTGCGTCGCGACGGCGAGGTGACTGCCGTCGGCATCGGCTCGATGGTGTCGGATGCGCTCGCCGCCTCCGTGCGCTCGGCCGACCTCGACCTGGTCATGGTCGCGGGCAGATACACGCTGCTCGAACAGCCGGCGGCGGCCGAGGTGCTGCCGGCGTGCCGAGAGACCGGGACAGGGATCGTCGCGGCATCCGTCTTCAACTCCGGGCTGCTGGCATCGAACGAACCTCGCCGCGACGGGCGATACGAGTACGGGCAGCTTCCCGACGAGCTGTGGGAACGGCTGCTGCGCATCGCACGGGTGTGCGCCGAGCACGACGTGCCGCTGCCCGCCGCCGCGATCCAGTTCCCGCTGCAGTCAGACGTGGTGCGCTCGGTGGTGGTCGGAGGAAGCCGGCCAGGGCAGCTGACGCAGAATGCCGAGTATGCGGCGCTCGAGATTCCTGGCGCGCTGTGGAATGAGCTCGCTGCAGAGGGGCTGATACCAGGCTGAGCCGGACGGCGCGCGTTCACAATTCAGCATAGGTCTGCGCTGGTGGGCGGTCTGGGGCTTCGGCGGCGGCATCAGTGCGGGTTCGTGCTGAATTGTGAACCGGGCCTGCGCCATAACTCCGCGACGGCGGAGACGAGGCTCAGCGGCCGACGGTGGACTCGCGGACCACGAGCTCGGCGGCGAACGGCGTCGGCGCCGGGAGGTCGGCGGTGGGGTCGGTGAGCTGGCGGATGAGTGCCGCGCCCGCCGCCCGGCCGATCTCGTACCCGGGCTGCCGCACGCTCGTGAGCGGCACGACGGTCTGGTGCGCCTGGGCGACGTCGTCGAAGCCGACCAGCGCGATCTCCTCGGGCACGCGGATGCCCCGGCGCAGCAGCTGGGTGAGCACGCCGATCGCCACCATGTCGTTGGCGGCGAAGATCGCGTCGGGGCGTTCGGTGGCAGGCATCTCGGCGATCCGCGCGCCGACGTCGAGGCCGTCCTCGGTCGTCAGGTGCGGCACGTCGATCACATCGGCCGTCGCCCCGGCCGCGGTGACGGCATCGCGCAGCCCGAGGAGGCGGTCGTTCGACTGGCTGACGCTCGGCGCCCCCAGGAAGAGGATGCGGCGGCGGCCGAGCGACAGCAGGTGCTCGCCCGCCAGCCGTCCGCCGCCGCGGTCGTCGAACAGCACCGAACCGACGGTCGGCGAATCGGGGATGGGGCCGACGACGACCGAGCGGATGCCGCGGTCGGCGAGCTGTTCGAGCCGGGGCACCACGTCTTCGAGCGGGTAGATGACGATGCCCTGCACCCGGTGCGCCTCGAACATGTCGATGTTGCCGCGTTCGGTGTCGGCGTCGCGGTTGCTGTTGCTGAAGAACAGCGACCAGCCGCCCTCGCGGGCCACGTCTTCGACCCCGCGCGAGAGCTCGTGGAAGTACGGCAGCCAGGCGTCGAGAAGAATCAGCGCCAGCGCCTTGCTGGAGCCGGCTCGCAGTTGACGGGCGGATTCGTTGGGCACGTAGCCGAGCTGCGCGATCGCCTCCCTCACCTTCGCCGCGCTCGATTCGCCGAGCACATGCGGGTGGTTGAGGTAGTTCGAGACGGTCGAGGAGGACACCCCGGCGAGAGCGGCGACGTCTTTGACGCTGGCGGGCATGGAGCTCCTGTCGACTGCGCGTCGACGCAGGACGGTCGGCGGCGAGTCCAGAGTAGCCCAGCGATTGCAACGTGCCAAGAAAGTTCTTGACACCGCATCCCCGACCCGCGTACGGTGACCTGAACGCAGAGTTGCAACGTGCCAATCCTGCCGAGGCGAAGGTGCCGCACACCCGTCTCCGAGAGGTCTCATGAACATCGGATGCCACGGGCTCGTCTGGACCGGACACTTCGATGCCGACGGCATCCGTCTCTCCGTCGAGAAGACGAAGGCGGCCGGATTCGACCTGATCGAGTTCCCGCTGATGGACCCGTTCTCGTTCGACGTCACCGCGACGAAGGACGCGCTCGAAGAGCACGATCTCGCCGTCAGCGCCTCGCTCGGACTCTCGGGCGCGACCGACGTGACGAGCTCCGACCCGGCCGTCGTGGCCGCGGGAGAGGCGCTGCTGCTCAGGGCGGTCGACGTGCTCGCCGACCTCGGCGGCCAGCACTTCTGCGGCGTGATCTACAGTGCGATGCAGAAGTACATGGACCCGGTGACGGCCGAGGGGCTGGAGAGCAGTCGGCAAACGATCGCCCGCGTCGCCGACCATGCCGCAGAGCGCGGCATCTCGGTCTCGCTCGAGGTCGTGAACCGCTACGAGACGAACGTGCTGAACACCGCACGGCAGGCGCTCGCCTACCTCGCCGAGGTCGATCGGCCGAACCTCGGCATCCACCTCGACACGTACCACATGAACATCGAGGAGTCGGATATGTTCGCGCCGGTCCTCGACGCGGCTCCGGCCCTGCGCTACGTGCACATCGGGGAGAGCCACCGCGGCTATCTCGGCACCGGCACCGTCGACTTCGACAACTTCTTCAAGGCGCTGGGCCGCATCGGCTATGACGGTCCGATCGTGTTCGAGTCGTTCTCGTCAGCCGTCGTCGCCCCCGATCTCAGCCGCATGCTCGGCATCTGGCGCAATCTGTGGACCGACAACGTCGAGCTCGGAGCGCACGCCAACGCCTACATCCGCGACAAGCTCGTCGCGGTCGACTCGATCCGGCTGCACTGAGCCGGGCCGTCGCCTCGATCCGCCGACCTGTTGCCAACTTGTTATTACAGGTCTTCCCATCCGAAGAAGTCTTAGTTACATTTAGATACAACTTGCGCAGGGTGGGGCGTAAGACGCAGAATTGATCCGATGTTTCCGGACCCGACCGGAATATCGCATCACGACCTTCAAGGAAGCAGGTGAGCACATGAGTGACCCCATTCTCAGAGTCGACGGGATCAGCAAGGGATTCCCCGGTGTGCAGGCTCTCAAGGATGTGCACCTCGAGGTGCGAGCCGGCGAGGTGCTGGTGCTCGTGGGCGAGAACGGCGCCGGCAAGTCGACCCTGATGAAGATCCTCTCGGGGATCTACACCAAGGACGAGGGCACCATCACGTTCGAGGGCCAGGAGGTCGAACTCACCAGCCCGCTGCAGGCGCAGCAGCTCGGCATCACGATCATCCACCAGGAACTCAACCTGATGCCCGATCTCACCGTGGCGCAGAACATCTTCGTGGGTCGCGAGCCCACCACCGGCCCCTTCCTGTCGGAGCGCAAGCTCAACGCGCAGACGGCCGAACTGCTGCAGCGCCTCGGCATCAGGGTCAACCCGCGACAGCTCGTCGGCGAGCTGACCGTGGCCGAGCAGCAGATGGTCGAGATCGCCAAGGCGCTCTCGTTCAACGCCAAGGTGCTCATCATGGACGAGCCCACCTCGGCGCTCACCGACTCCGAGACCGAGACCCTGTTCCTGCTGATCGAGCAGCTGCGCGCCTCGGGGACCGGCATCGTCTACATCTCGCACCGCATGGACGAGCTGCGGCGTCTCGCCGACCGGGTCACGGTGCTCCGTGACGGCACATACATCGGATCACTGGAGAAGTCAGAGGTCAGCGTCCCGAAGATCATCGAGATGATGGTCGGCCGCGTGATCGACGAGGGAACCCGTCCGCAGGCCCGCGATCACATCAACGACCCGATCGTGCTCGACGTGCAGGGACTCTCGACCAAGAACCTCCTCAAGGACGTCTCGTTCCAGCTGCACAAGGGCGAGATCCTGGGCTTCGCCGGACTCATGGGCGCCGGGCGCACCGAGACTGCGCGGGCCATCATCGGTGCCGACCACCGCGACGGCGGCACGATCGCGATCGGCGGCGACCCGGTGCGAATCGGACAGCCGGCGGATGCGGTCAAGCACGGCCTCGGCTACCTCTCGGAGGACCGCAAGCTGCTGGGCCTGATGCTCGAGCAGGACGTGACCTTCAACACCGTGCTCGCCTCGCTCGGGTCGTACGCCAACGGCATCGGCTGGATGGGCGACGCGAAGGCGAAGAACCGCACCAAGGAGTACGTGCAGCAGCTGCGGGTCAAGACGCCCTCGGTGAACCAGGTCGTGAAGCTGCTCTCGGGAGGGAACCAGCAGAAGGTCGTCATCGCCCGGTGGCTGATGCGCGACTGCGACATCCTCATCTTCGACGAGCCGACCCGAGGGATCGACGTCGGCGCGAAGGAGGAGATCTACCGCCTCATGCAGCAGCTCGCTGACCAGGGCAAATCCATCATCGTCATCTCATCGGAGCTCCCCGAGATCCTCCGCGTCGCGAACCGCATCGCGGTCTTCGCGAACGGTCGGATCACCGGGACGCTCCGCAACGAGGAAGCCAGCCAGGAGAAGATCATGCAACTCGCAGCCCACGGGGAGGAAGACTGATGAGCACCCCACAGCAGTCCGGATCGTCGACGACGACGATCATCCAGACGGCGGTCGATGAGAACACCGACAAGCGCGACTTCGGCGGGTTCCTCCGTCGCCAGCTGCAGCAGTCGCTCGCCTTCGGCACGCTGATCGTCCTGGTGATCTTCTTCTCGATCGCCAGCCCGAACTTCTTCACCTTCAGCAACATCGCCACGGTGCTGCTGTCGACGGCGGTCATCGGCATCCTCGCCCTCGGCACGACCTTCGTCATCATCACCGGCGGCATCGATCTCTCGATCGGCACCGGTATGGCGCTGTGCGCCGTGATGACGGGTGTCTTCGTCACCAACATGGGACTCCCCGTCTGGGTCGGCGTGATCGGCGGTGTGCTCACGGGTGTCCTCATGGGACTCGTGAACGGCATCAACATCACGTTCCTCCGGCTGCCGCCCTTCATCGCGACCCTCGCGATGATGATGATCGCCGGCGGACTCGCCCTCGTCATCTCGAACGTCTCGCCGATCTACTTCTCGACCTCGGCCCCCGACTTCAAGAAGATCGCGCTCGGCGTGATCATCCCCGGCATCCCGAACGCCGTGCTGATCACCGCCGTGGCCGCGATCATCGCGTGGCTCGTACTGTCGAAGACGCTCCTCGGCCGCTACACCTTCGCGATCGGCTCGAACGAGGAGGCCACCCGGCTGTCGGGTGTGAACACCCGCCGCTGGACGATCCTCATCTACATGTTCGCGGGCGCCTTCACCGGCATCGCGGGCATCGTGATCGCGGCCCGTCTCGACTCGGCGCAGCCGCAGATCGGCACCGGCTACGAGCTGCAGGCGATCGCCGCCGTCATCATCGGCGGAACGTCGCTGCTCGGCGGACGAGGCTCGATCCTCGGCACCGTGATCGGTGCGCTCATCATGAGCGTGCTCGTCAACGGCCTGCGCATCATGTCGATCCAGTCGGAGTGGCAGAACATCGTCGTCGGCATCGTCGTGCTGCTGGCCGTCTTCCTCGACTCGCTGCGCAACCGCCAGCGCACCTGACCCACAGATCTACACCCCCCACCACCACACAGAGAACAATGGAGTTTCCATGAAATTCGGCAAGAAGACCGCATTCGCGGCACTCGTGGCCGCATCCGCCCTCGTCTTCGCGGGTTGCGCAGGCGGCGGTGACGTCATCGAAGAAGGCAGCGGCGACGGAGGCAGCGGCGACGGCGAGATGTACATCGCGCTCGTCTCGAAGGGCTTCCAGCACCAGTTCTGGCAGGCCGTCAAGACCGGTGCTCAGGAGAAGGCGGACGAGCTCGGCGTGAAGATCACGTTCGAGGGCCCGGCCGCCGAGACCGAGATCGCCCAGCAGCTCGAGATGCTCACCACCGCGATCGACAAGAACCCGGATGCCATCGCCTACGCCGCCCTCGACCCCGAGGCGTGCGTCGCCCCGCTCGAGCAGGCGAAGGCCAAGGACATCCCCGTCGTGTACTTCGACGCTCCGTGCGACGGCGACGTCGGACTCAGCCTGTCGGCGACCGACAGCAAGGTCGCCGGTGCGCTCGCCGCAGAGCACATGGCCGAGCTGATCGGCGGCGAGGGCGAAGTCGCCATCGTCGGCCACTCGAACATCAACTCGACCGGTGTCGAGCGTCGTGACGGATTCGTCGAGAAGATCGAGGCGGACTTCCCCGACATCAAGATCGTCGACATCCAGTACGGTGACGGCGACCACCTGAAGTCGGCTGACATCGCGAAGACGCTGATCGCCGCTCACCCCGACCTCAAGGGCATCTACGGCACCAACGAGGGCTCGGCCATCGGCGTCGTGAACGCCGTGAACGAGCTCGGCCTCGAGAAGGGCAAGATCACGATCGTCGGCTTCGACTCGGGAGCTGCCCAGATCAACGCGATCAAGGACGGCACGATGGCCGGCGCCATCACGCAGGACCCGATCGGCATCGGCGCGCAGGTCGTCCAGGCGGCGTACGACGCGGCCAACGGCGAGGATGTCGAGGAGTTCTACGACACGGGTTCGTACTGGTACGACAGCACGAACCTCGAGGACGAGGACATCGCAGCGGTCCTCTACGAGTGACCCGCTGAGAAAGAAGCCCCTCACCTTCGGGTGGGGGGCTTCTTGCGTGCCGGGGGTGCGGGGGGCGCGTGGCGGGGTGCGTCAGATGCGTCGGAGGAAGGTCAGCACGGATGCCGGCTCGACGATCAGCTGCTGCAGCGCCTCATTGAACGGGACGCCGGCCGGGGCCGAGATGTGCGCCTGGAAGGCCGCCTCGTCGCGGTAGACCTCGTAGACGAAGAAGCGGTCGGGGTCGTCGACGAGCCGCGTCGCATCGAACACGACGTTGCCCTCTTCGGCGCGCACCACCGCGGCGAAGTCGCGCAGCAGCGCCGCGACCTCGTCGCCCTTGTCGGGGCGTGCGGTGAACACGGCATGCAGGATGGTCGGCTCGGTCATGCGGACTCCTCGGGTGTGGGCTGGCGGGGTGGGACGGTGCGGTCAGGCAGCGGTGTGGTCAGGCTGACAGGGTCAGGTCGACAGGGTGAGCAGGCGCGCGGGGTTGGCGACCAGCATCCGCTCGACCACGTCGTCGCCCACCGCGGAGCGCAGCCGCGGCAGGTAGCGCTCGCCGAGATAGGCGAGACCCGGCATGCCGCCGTACGCGAGGTAGCGGGTGCGGCGGGCGACATCGCCGCCGAGCAGGATGCGGTCTCTGCATCCGAGGGCGACGGCCTTCTCGGTCAGGGCGAGCAGCTCGGCATCCGACCTCGTGCGCGGACGCGCGAATCCGTCGTAGCCCAGGTAGGCACCGCGCTCGGCGAGCGACGCGTGCAGCCCGGCATCCGGATCGCGGTCGGCATGCGCGAGCACGACGCGATCGGATGCCACGCCTTCGCCCTCGAGCAGATCGAGGACCTCGTGCGCGGCGGTGCAGAACTCCAGGTGCACCATGACCGGCGCGCCGGTCGCTCGGTGCGCCGCTGCGACCGCGAGCAGGGTCGTGTGCTCGAAGGCGGTGATGCTCCAGTAGCCGACGCCGGCTTTCAGCATCCCGGCGCGTACCGGCGATCCCTCGGGCGCAGCCGCCCGGGGCACGTCGGGGGTCTCGAACACCAGCGCATCGTCGACGAGCATCCCGCGCATCACCTCGGCGATGAAAAGCTCGGCCAGGCGCTCGACATCCCACACCTGCATCGGATGGTCCTCGCCGTAGTGCGCCTCGCGGTGGCGCCCTGTCGTGGCGACGATGTGCAGTCCGGTGCCGGCGCTGATGCGTGCGACCCCCTCGGGATCGCGCCCGAGCCCGAACGGCGTCGCATCGACCATCGCCGCGAAGCCGCTGGCCCGCAGCAGGGCGGCCTCCTGGCCGGAGAGCTCCTCATCGTCGAGCTCATCGCCGACCAGCAGCGGCGAGATCTGGAACAGGTGCTCGTGATAGTCCGTCGCCCCGAGCCGCGTCGGGTCGATGTCGCCGAGCACGGTCCGCACGACGGGCATCAGCGCACCGATTCGGCGGCCTGGGCGAGCCGCTCGACGATCTCGGGCGTGAGGTCGATCTCGAACACGTCGGCGACGACCTGCGACCACCCGTGGATGAAGTAGCGCCAGCCGTCGACCACGTGCAGACCGCGCGCGCCCTCCTGTGCACGCGCCTGATGCAGGAACTCGAGCGAGCCGCGGTAGTTGAACTCCCACACCCACGCGTCCTCGGGGAACGCGACGTCGTCGGGCAGCGGCGAGCCCGGGCGGTCCTTGCCGAGGCCGGTGGCGTTCACGATCAGCGAGCCCGCGGGAGCGCCTGCGACGATGGCCGCGGCATCCTGCACCGTGTCGGTGCGCACGTACGTGATCAGCCCGTCGGGGGTGCCGTGCTGGCGGTGCACCTCGCGCAGGTGGTCGAGCTTGTCGTCGTCGCGAGCGGTCACGGTGATCTTCGCCGGAGCATCCGCCCTCTCCGCCAGCGCCCAGCTGAGCGCGGTGCCCGAGCCGCCGGCGCCGAGGATCACGACCTCCGCCCCGGTGCGGGCGAAGTGGTCGGCCGGCAGGAAGTCGTCGAGTGCGAGATCGACGGTGAGGGGGTCTTTGGCGCGGCCGATCAGGCGGTCGCCCCGCTTCGAGATGCTCGAGATCTCGGAGCACGAGACGGCGAACGGGTCGAGCTCGTCGAACAGGTCGGATGCCGCGGCGAACACGTTCATCTTGTGGGTCGTGACCAGTGCGCCCCGGTGCTGCGGGTCGTCGCGGATCTGCTCGACCATGGCGACGTACTGCTCGGGAGTCGCATCCATCGGAAGGTCGTGTCCGATGAGGTTCTCGGTGGGGAGGCCCAGCACCTCGGCCCACTTCGGGAACACCTTCATGATCGACGACGAGCCGGTGCTCACGCCGACGAAGCCCATGTAGCCGCCGGTCGTGGTCGCGGTGGTCGCGGTGTTCTCGGTGATGGTCATCGCTGGGTCCTTCAGGGTCGGGGGGAGACGGGGTGGGCG
>NZ_CAKKLK010000011.1:0-106096 GCF_918698045.1 Microbacterium sp. Bi98
GCGCGGGGTCGTGCGGGGTCGTGCGGGGTCAGTTGTGCACCCGAAACGGCGATTTCGGATGCCGAAGTGACCCCGCACGCGGCTCGACTCCATGCGGGGCCAGTTGTGCACCCGAAACGGCGGTTTCGGATGCCGAAGTGACCCCGCACGCGGCTCGACTCCATGCGGGGTCAGTTGTGCACCCGAAACAGTGCCCGCTCCCGGCATCCGGAGCTCCGCGCGAGCCCGGTGTCGCCGACGGGTGGAAGGATTGAGACATGGCTTCCCCCGCGTTCGACCAGATCACGCAAGACGACCTGCGCGCTGCGGGCAGCGTCAAATGGACGGCCTTCCCCGACACGATCGGCGCGTTCGTCGCCGAGATGGACTTCGGCCTCGCCCCCGCGATCACCGGCGCGGTGAAGGATGCCCTCGACCTCGGCGTGACCGGGTACCTGCCCGACAAGCTCGCGAAGGACCTCTCGGCGGCCACGGCGCGCTGGTACTCCGACTCGTACGGGTGGGAGATCCCCGCCGAGCGCGTGCACCACGTGCCCGATGTGATCGCCGCGTTCGAGCTGGCGATCGAGCACTTCACCAGTCCGGGTTCGGCCGTGATCGTGCCGACTCCTGCATACATGCCGTTCCTGCTGGTGCCGCCGATGCACGACCGTCGGGTCATCGAGGTGCCGAGCATCGAGGTCGACGGACGCTGGGTCATGGACCTGGATGCCGTCGCCCAGGCCTTCCGCGACGGCGGCGAGATGCTGGTGCTCTGCAACCCGCACAACCCGCTCGGCACCGTCGCGACCCGCGACGAGCTGCTCGCCATCGCGTCGGTCGTGACGGATGCCGGCGGACGCGTGTTCGCCGACGAGATCCACGCACCCGTCGTCTACGCTCCGGCCCGTCACATCCCCTACGCCTCGGTGTCGGATGCCGCCGCAGCCCACACCCTCACCGCGACCTCCGCCTCGAAGGCGTGGAACCTCGCGGGCCTCAAGTGCGCGCAGATCATCCTCTCGAACGACGCCGACGCCGAGCTCTGGGAGAGCCTGGGATTCTGGGCCGGTCACGGCACATCGACGCTCGGCGTCATCGCGAACATCGCCGCCTACACCGGCGGGCGCGAATGGCTCGACGACGTGGTCGACTACCTCGACGGCAACCGGCGGACGCTGGCGCAGCTCGTCGACGAGAAGCTCCCCGGCGTGCGGATGGTCGTGCCGGAGGGCAGCTACATCGCCCTGCTCGACTTCCGCGAGACCGGGCTGACGGGCGATCTCGGCGAGTGGTTCCGCGAGCACGCCGGAGTCGCGATGACGGATGGCGCCGCATGCGGTGTGGCCGCGATCGGGTACACGCGATTCGTCTTCGCGATGCCCCGTCCGGTGCTGGTCGAGGCGGTCGAACGGATCGCCTCGGCGCTGCGCGACCGAGGTTGAGCCGCCTTCGGCCCGCCGGCCCCCGGCGCGTGCGGGGTCAATAACGCATCGGAACTCAGCGTTTCCGGTGCGTTTTTGACCACGCACCCGCCAGGAGATGCGGAACTGACCCCGCACCCGCCGTCACGAGGCGACGAACGACGCGTCACCGAGCGCGAACGGCATCCCCCATCGCCGCGAAGGCCTCGCGCAGGATCGGCCGAGGTGTCGCGAACACGATCCGCACGAAGTTCTCGTATCCCCGTCCGAGCAGCGCGCCCTCGGTCAGCACGACGCCGGCCTCCTCGCGGAAGTACGCGGCCGGCGGGCCGGGGATCTCGAGCGCCGTCGTGTCGATCCATCCGATGTAGGTCGCCTCGGGCTCGCGATACACCGCGCCGGGCAGGTGCTCCGTGATGAGGTCGCCGACAAGGCGGCGCGACTCCGAGAGATACCCGAGCACGCCGTCGAGCCACGGCTTGCCCTCCCGATATGCCGCCGTCGACGCCACGACACCGAGCGTCGCTGCACCGTGCTGCACCGAGAACCCGAAGCGGCGGTACAGCTGCTGGTCGGCGTCGTTCGAGGTGATCAGTTGCGCGGTCTTGAGGCCGGGGATGTTCCACGCCTTCGACGCGCTGGTGCCGGTGACCGTGTGGGCGGCGGTCGCCTCGGACACCGACGCATAGGGGATGAACGGTCTCCCGTCGAAGCGCAGCGGCGCGTGGATCTCATCCGCGAACACCCGTCCGCCGTGGCGTTCGACGATCTCGGCGAGCGCCTCGAGCTCGGAGCGGTCCACGACCGTGCCGGTGGGGTTGTGCGGGTTGCAGAGCACGAGCGTACGGGCACCGGCGGCGAACGCCTCGTCGATGCGCTGCAGGTCGTGGTGCCAGCGTCCGTCGATGTCGACGCCGGGGATCTCGATCACCGGATGCCCGACGGTCGGCAGATATGTCAGGAACGGCATATATGCGGGAGTCGGCACGATCACGGGCGATCCGGCGGGGGCATACTCCTCGACCGCAACCCTCAGGGCCGCCATCACGTCGGAGACCGGATGCACGCGTTCCGGATCGACGGCCCAGCCGTATTCGCTGCGCATCCACTCGGACGTCGCGTCGCCGAGTCGGGCGGCGAGCGGCGGCGACAGGTATCCGAGGTTCTCCTCGTCGATCGCTCGATGCATGGCGTCGGCGATCACCGGCGCGACGCCGAAGTCCATCTCCGCCACCCATGCCCCGATGTGGCCGGGGTGCAGGCTCCACTTGCGGCTTTCGGGCCGGTCGAGGTCGAACCTCGTGCGGGAGTCGAACGGATGCGGGTCAGTGGGCGCGCGGTGGTCGGTCATGGCAGGCGTTCCTCAGCCCGCGAGCCGACATCGAACGGCACCGGCGCGGCGGGTCTGGATCTCGGACACGCGTACTCCTTCTCAGCGGGAGCTTCCACCCTAAGGAAGCGGCGGATCGGTCGCGAGTCGCATGACGGCGGGTGACGATGAGGCTGCAGGGCGAGCCGGCTCCGGACCCCGACTCAGGCGTTGATGAAGGCCACAGCCGCTCGCACCAGGGCCGCGTTGTCGGGTGCCGTCCGTCCATCGGGCAGCTGCAGGGTGTCTTCGAGGCCGATGCGCGAATCGAGGCCCAGCTCGACCGCCAGGGTGAACGCCGGCCAGGCGGACCGCTGCTCGCCGTGCAGCAGGATCGGAATGTCCGGGTCGTCGAGGCGCACGTGCGCGATGAGCCCCTCGGCGTGCCGCCGCACGACATCCGCCGCCTCGTCAGGCAGCTCGACCAGCACCCGCAGCGTGTCGTCGTGAACGGGCGAGCGTTGCCAGGCGTCGAGTCCGGTGGCATCCCAGATGCCCACCTCCACGCTGATGCCGCGGCTCACGAGCAGCGCCGCGACCTCGTCAGCACCGGCTTCGTGCCAGTTCACCGAAGCGAAGTCGGGCAGGACGCTCCATTCGCGGATCGCCGCGAGGCGCTCCCCGACATCGGGCTCGATCCATGCACCGGTCGTCACCCCGATCTGCACACCAGGGCACGCCGAGCGCAGTGCTCTCACCCACCGGTCGACATCCGCGGCACGCAAGCTGTCGTCGCCCGCGGCATCCTTCGGGTGCACGTGGATCTCGCGGGCACCCGCCGCGACGGCACGCGCGGCGTCGGCGCCGGCGAGGGTCGTATCGGCGGTGAGGGCAGGATGCTGCGCCGCGGGTCGCGCACCGTTGAGGCACGCCTGCAACAGCATCCGCCCGTGTCTGTCGTTGCCGGTCACCGGCCCTCAGTTCATGAGATCGCGCGGGTGCCAGTCGTAGAGGTTGCCCGTGCCCGAAGGCCCCTCTTCGACACGCACGGTGTGCTTGACCTGACGTGCCGTCGCGGCACCCCGACCGACTCGAACCGCCTCGGCCTCGGTCTCGAAGCTGGACCCCAGAGTGCGGGATTCGCCCTCGATGCGGTTGAACCAGATCCCGTCTCGCTGGAACGTCTCGATGTCACCTGCGGCCATGCCACATCCTTTCGATCTGACTCATTTCTACCCGAGGCCGCCGACGCTCGAGGAGGGCCTTGACAGCCTCCGCGCTCGCGCTCGCCCGGCGCGAGAGCACGCGAATCATCGACCGCATCCACTTCTTCGTCCATACGTCAACCCCGATGACACACTCCCGTCAGCCGTGGTTATGTCGAACGATGCATGACCCGGGTGCATCTGCAAGGAGCAAGTGATGACGCTGGAAGTGATGTCGCCGACGGCGGCACTGCTCGACGGACGGTACGTACTGCACGACCGCGTCGGACGAGGCGGCATGGCGACGGTGTACCGCGCCGAGGACACCCACCTCGGACGCATCGTCGCGATCAAGATGATCCACGAGAGCGATGGTCCGGTCGCCTCGATCGAGCGCGCGCATACCGAGAAGGCGCTGCTCGCCTCGCTGAGCCACCCGTCGCTCGTGACGCTGTACGACGCGCAGCTCGTGCCCGGTCGTCCGCAGTACCTGGTGATGGAGTTCGTCGACGGGCCCACCCTCGGCGCGCGCATGGCCGAAAGCCCGATGACGCCGCGCGACGTGGCCCGCATCGTCCGCGATCTCGCCGAGGGACTCACCGCCGTGCACGCGGCTGGCATCGTGCATCGCGACATCAAACCGTCGAACGTGCTGCTCGCGCACGCCCGGTCCGGCCGCCCGGTCGCGGCGAAACTTGCGGATTTCGGCATCGCCTGCTCCATCGAGGACACCCGCCTCACGACGCCGGGGATCGTGCTCGGCACACTCACCTATATGGCGCCGGAGCAGCTGCGCGACGCCGACCCCGGAACCCCGGTCGACATCTTCTCGCTCGGACTCGTCGCTCTCGAGGCGCTCAGCGGATACCCCGGCTACCCCTCCCTCGCTTCCGGGCGCGCGGCGGCGGTCGCTCGCCTGCTCAACCCGCCGACCATCTCCGACACGGTTCCGGACGAGTGGCGCGACCTCCTCAGCCGCATGACACGCCTCGAGCCGGAGGAACGCCCGACCGCCGTCGAGGTGGCGCGCGCCGCCCGGGCTCTGCTGCGCGACTACGCCGCGAACAGCAACGGCACCGCCGTCGCCGCGGCGGCTGCGGCCATCGTCGCATCGGCCGGCACGGAGCCGGCGGTCGACGCGACTCCGGGGGTGACGGGCGCGGAATCGGATGCCGTCGCCGCCGCGCCAGACGCGGGCACGGGAATTCAGCCGGCGCGTCCCGCATCCGCCGCCTCATCCGCGAGCGTCGACGCGGAGTCGTCGGCCCTCGACGCTGGTTCCGCGCCGACCGGAGCGACCGCTGTGATCCCTGCGACCGAGGTCACGGATCCCGCACCCCGCTTGCGGACCCGCGACCGCACCCGCCCCGGCACACGCACCCGCACCCGCGTGATCGCCGGCGCCGCGGGGCTTCTTGCCGCCGGTGCGATCGTCACCGGCATCGCGGCGTTCAGCGCGCCACCGGCATCCGAGTTGGGACGCACCGCGTCAGGCGTCGTCGCCCGCACCGCGTCGACCCCGGCGGAGACCTCCCCCATCGACACCCCCGCAGCGCCCGTCGAGGTGGTCACGGAGCCCGTGGACCCGGGGAACTCGGAGAACTCCGGCAACTCCGACAACTCCGGCAACTCCGGCAACTCTGGGAACTCCGGGAACTCCGGGAACTCCGGGAACTCCGGGAACAACGGGAACTCCGGCAAGGGCGACAAGGGCAAGCCGGACAAGGGCTAGGCGCGTCGCGGTCCGCAACTCCGGAAGAACGCGGCCGATCGAGCCGAGACCGCTGGTTCCGGCCCGATCGAGCGCGAATCTTCCTGAGTCATGAACGGCGACCGCCTCAGCCCGCGTAGGCGGCGCGCACGTCGAGCACCCAGGTGACGCCGAATCGGTCGGTCAGCATGCCGAATCCGGGTGACCACGCCGATGCGGCCAGCGGTTCGACGATCGAGGCGCCGTCGGCGAGGGCGTCCCAGTATCCGGTGAGCTCGTCGAGCGAATCGGCGCGCAGCGACTGGAAGAACGTGCGGTCGGTGACGGTCGTCCCGTTCTGCCTCGAGGTGGTTCCCGCGGTGGCGTCAGCGTCGTCGGCGCCGGGGATGTCGTATGCCATCAGCCGGAAGCCGTCGGCGTTCTCGACCTGGCCGAACACGATCTTGTCGGCGCCGGGAACTCCCGCCGGCATGCCGAAGTCCGCGTAGGTCGCCCGCGTGACCTCGCCGCCGAAGACGGACTGGTAGAAGTCGAGCGCCTGGCGCGCGGTGCCGCGGAAGTTCAGGTGGGTGGTGGTCGCGATGGTCATGGGATCTCCTCGGATCTGTGTGGCGGCGGATGCCGACGAGACCAACACTCACAGCAGAAGAGGTCAGTTTCGGTCCTCTACTCGGAGCACAATGGAGTCATGTCCGGCAGCTCCTCTCGCATGCTCGCCCTGCTGTCCCTGCTGCAGACGGCTCGCGATTGGCCGGGGCAGGTGCTCGCCGACCGCCTCGACGTCACACCCCGCACGGTGCGACGAGACGTCGACCGACTGCGCGAGCTCGGCTACCGCATCAGCGCGATCAAAGGACCGGATGGCGGATACCGCCTCGCCGCCGGTTCCGAGCTGCCGCCGCTGCTCTTCGACGACGAGCAGGCCGTCGCGATCGCCGTCGCGCTGCAGAGCGTGCCGGCCACAGGGATCGACATCGACGAGGGCGCGGCTCGTGCGCTGGCCACCGTGCGCCAGGTGATGCCGTCGCGCCTACGGCACCGGGTCGACGGCATCCGCTTCGCCGGGGTCGAGAACGAGACGCGCGTGGATCCGGCGGTGCTCGAAGCCGTCAGCGGTGCGGTGCGAGACCACCACGTGCTGCGCTTCGATTACGGAGAGAACCATGACCGCCCGGCGCGGCGCACCGAGCCACACGCAGTTGTCGCCCGGGAGGGCCGCTGGTACCTGCTCGCGTGGGACCTCGAGGCCGATGACTGGCGCACCTTCCGACTCGACCGGATGACACCGCGCATCCCGACCGGCCCCGCTTTCACGCCACGCGAGCTGCCCGCCGCCGACGCCCAGACCTACCTCGCAGCTCGGGCGAAGGGATCGGATGCCGCAGACCGCTGGCCGTGCATCGGAGAGCTCGTGCTCGATCTGCCCGCCCGCGAGGTCGCGCACTGGGTCGGCCGCGACGGCACCGTCGAGCCGATCGACGACAGCTCGTGCCGCGTGACCGTCGGATCGTGGTCGTGGGTCGGCATCCTCGCGTCGATCGCCCGCTTCGACGCGCCGTTCCGCGTCGTCGCACCGCCCGCGCTGGCGGACGCCGCGACCGCCCTCTCGCGACGCCTGTCCGGCGCGGGCGAGGCCCGCTGACCCGGTCAGGCCTGACCGTATCCGAGACCCCGCGCCCCGAGTCGCCGAGTGCTCACAGATCGATCTGCGTGCGCCTCGCCGCCCCCGCCCCGCGGTGCGCGGTCACCTCGATCTCGGCCTTGTACTCGCCCGCGAGCGGGCTGCGCGTCATGGTGAGTGCCGGGTCGATGCCGCGGAACGCCTCGCCGAGCACTTCGATCGTCTCGTCCTGATCGGACGCATCCGGAACGAAGACCTGGATCCGGACGACATCGGAGAGCGATGAATCCACGGCGGCGAGCGCCCGCGCGACGGTGGCGATCGCGAGACGCAGCTGCTCTGCCGCCGTGTCCGGCAGGGTCCTGGTCTCGTAATCGATGCCGGCGGTGTTCGAGACGAAGATCCAGTCGCCGATCGCGACGGCCCGCGAATAGCTTGCGAGGGTCTCGAACTTGCTGCCGCTCTTCACGCTGGTGATTATCAACGGTTCCGTCTTTCGTGTCAGTGGCCCTGGAGGACCGGATAGTCGTCTGCGAGGACAAGATCGTCGGCGCGCGCCTGAGCACGGCGCCGGTGGTGACCGAGCGTGAACAGGGGGTGCTGCAGCGCGCTCGACCCGCTCTCGGCGAGTTGCGCCAACACTCGCCCGTAGGCGGGCGAGAACTTGAAGCCGTTGCCGGAGAATCCGGCTCCGATGATGGTCCGGCCCGACTCGGAGACGTCGAGGATCGGGACATGATCGGCCGTCGCCGACTCCGGGTGGATGGACGACCGGACCACCTCGGGCAGGATGCCGGGGAACATCCGGGTGGCGATCGCCGTGCATCTCCGCAGTTGCTCACGCGACAGATCGCGGGGATCTGTGTCGGGGTCCTCGATCGTGTCGATGCGGGTCGTGGGGGCGATCTTGACCGAGTAGCCGTCGAGTGTGGGGACCCCGAAGGCATGGTCGCCGTCCAGGTCCCGCATCCAGCATGGGAAGCGATCCGGGGTGAACTGGCTGATGTCCTCCGGCATGAACCACGTGAGCGGTATGGCGATGGCGCTCACCAGATCGCGCACCTCCGGCACGATCCTCGTCGTCCACGCACCGGTCGTCACGATCACCTTCTGCGCGTGGACGATCCCCTCGGATGTCGAGATCACGACACCGCTCTCGTGCTCATCGATGCCGAGCACCGGAGTGTTGTACAGGATCTCCGCCCCGCGCCTGATCGCGGCCCGCTGCGCGGTCGCCACCGCCAGCTCCGAGCGCAAGCCGCCGCCCAGCAGGTCCATGATCCCGATGTCGCCGTCCTCGACGGTGAACTGCGGATACTCCCGGCGGAGCTCTGCGGCGTCGAGGAAC
Organism: Microbacterium sp. Bi98; assembly: GCF_918698045.1. Lineage (NCBI taxonomy): Bacteria > Bacillati > Actinomycetota > Actinomycetes > Micrococcales > Microbacteriaceae > Microbacterium > Microbacterium sp. Bi98. The sequence continues at coordinate 8,598 of NZ_CAKKLK010000011.1, forward strand.
CGGTGCGGCAGATCGCCCTCCACGATCGACCGCTGCGTGGACTCGAGGAATGGATGTCCCTCCGGCGCGATCGCGAGGACGCCGGTCTTCAGCAGCAGCTGGCGGCCGGTCTCACGCTCCAGCTCGGTCCACAGCGCCCTGGCCTCGAGAGCAGCGGCCGTGTAGAGCGCGCCCTCCTTGTTCGCCGCACGGAACAGACGCGACTCGCCGGCGAATGCCGCGTGGCCGTGCGCCGGTCCGTACTGCTCGATGCCCAGCACGGACATCCCCGTCGATCTCGCGAGGTGCCACAGCGCCATCGATCCCATGGAGCCTGCACCCACCACCGCGACGTCGACGGTCCGGATCACCTCTGCCGCACTCATGCGAGAGCCGGCTCGGTCCACAGGTTCAGCTTCTGGCCGATGCCGCGCTCAAGGGCGTTGCGATACACCTTCGTCCCCCACGCGACGTCCTCCACCGGCATCCCGCCGACCGACATGATGACGATCTCGTCGTCGCTCTGCCGACCGGGCCGCTTTCCGGAGACGACATCGCCGATGTCGACGAGCTCGTCACGTGAGAGCTCCCCGGCCTTCACGAGATCCATCCACTTCTGCCCGACCATCGGAATGTACTCGAACGACGGCTTCGGGAACTCCTCGTACCAGGTCTCGTACAACCCGTACGCATCGACGACCTTCGTGATGTCGCTGTCCAGCAGCGAGTCGTCGGTGTTGCACAGGGACGGCATCGCGAAGAACGCCCCCGGCGTGATCCACTCCCGCTGGATCGTGGGGTAGCTCTCCGAGCCGCCGGCACCGGTGCCCGTGGTGCAGAAGCTCACCAGGTCGCTGCCCCGGACGACGTCTTCGATCGAGTCGACGACTTCGATCGTGGTGATCGTCGGGAACTCCTCGCGCACCCACTCCTGGAAGCGCGCGAGGCTCTCCGCCCCTCGCCCCTTGATCTTCAGCGTGTCGATCAGCGGGCACGCATCCATGAAGGCCAGGAGCACCGTACGTGCCATGACGCCGGGCCCGGCGATCCCCGCGACGCGCGAGTCCTTGCGGGCGAAGTGCCGCGCACCGACCCCCGGCACGGCGCCGGTCCGGTATGCCGACAGCAGGTTCGCCGACATGAACGCGAGTGGCGCCCCGGTGTCGGTGTCGTTGAGCGTGAACATGAGGATCGACCGCGGCAGACCCTTCTCGCGGTTGGCGATGTTGGATCCGTACCACTTGACGCCAGTCGTCTGGAAGTCTCCGCCGAGGTACGCCGGCATCGCCATGAACCGTCGGTCCTCAGTGGGCACCGGCATGTTCGGGAACGGCGACGCCTCAGGGAACGTCATCATCGCGCCGTGCGAGTCGTTGCTCTCACCGGTCATGCGGTAGTCGCCGGCGGCGAACAGTGCGAACATCTCCTCCATGGTGTCGACGCACTGGTGCATATCGGTCACTCCGGCCGCGATCATGTCGGCTTCGGAGAGGTAGAGGAAATCCACGTGGGGCAGGGGCATGTCGGTCCTTCTCGTCGAGGGGGTGGGGGAGAGTGTGTCGGTCGCGCTCATGGTGCGCCTCAGCCGGCGATGGCGTCGGTGAGCTTGACGTATGCCGCGGGCCGGCGGGCTCTGATCCACGCGGCCTGGACGTACCCGATGAGGGGGAAGACGATCACCAGCCCGAGCAGACTCCAGCTGACCGCGCCGAACACGGGCGCGCCTGTGGCATCCGCATCGCCGACCATGATCGGGAAGTAGACGACGATCATGACCACGGAGAGCACCAGGCCGATGAAACCGAGTACGGGGGCGATCACGGTGTTCCAGATCCTCCGGTCCTTGCGTGTCCTCGCGAAGTAGACGATGACTGCGATCGAGGTGACCGCCATCAGGAGGGCGATCGCCACGGTCGCGACCCCGGCGAACCAGGTGAACACCTGCAGCACCGGGTCGAGCTGCAGAACGGCGAACAGCGCGACGAGGACGATCGCGGTGATGCTCTGCACGAGCGAGGACACGTGCGGAGACATGTGCCGGGGGTGCACGGCGCCCACCCGGTCGGGCAGCACGCCGGCGCCTGACATGGAGTACTGGTAACGGGCGACGACGTTGTGGAACGACAGCACGCAGGCGAACATCGCGGTGATGAGGAGGATGTTCGTGATGATCTCGCCGGTGGCGCCGAGGTACGCCGACATCGTGCGGAGGATGAGCGTTCCCGGGTCGGCCGCGGCCTCCTCCAGGATGTTCGAGGGACCCCACGCCATGACGAGGCCCCATGAGGCGAGCGTGTAGAACACGCCGACGCCGATCACGGCCATATAGGTGGCGCGGGGGATCGTGCGGTCGGGATCGCGCGCCTCGCTGCGGAAGACGGCGGTCGCCTCGAACCCGATGAAGGCGGCGATCGCCATCATGAGGCCGACGCCGGGGGAACCGCTCGCGACGTTCTTCGGCTCGAACGGAGCCAGGCTCAGACCTTCAGGGCCGCCGGAGATCACGACCGCCGCTACGAGAAGGAGGACGATTCCGACCTCGGCGCAGAGCAGGACGCCGAGCACTTTGCTGGACAGATCGATGTGGCGATAGCCGAGGAACCCGACGAGCGCGACGACGGCGATCGAGTACAGCCACCACGGGAGCGTGATGCCGAACCCCTCGAAAGTGAAGCTCAGCACGTAGCCCATGTACCCGTACACGGACACCTGGATCGTCGTATACGTGAGCATCGCGATCCAGGCGGACGCGAGACCGGTCGAGCGTCCGAGGCCATATCCGACGTAGGTGAAGAACGCCCCGGGGTTGGGGACGTGCTTGGCCATCGCGGAGACGCCGACGGCGAAGAGCACGAGAACGACGGCGCTGATCGCATACAGCGCCGGGAAGCCCGCCCCGTTGCCGAGCAGGATGCCGAGTGGGGCGGACCCGCCGATGACAGTCAGGGGCGAGGCGGCGGCGACCACCATGAAGACGATCGCGGTAGCACCGAGCGATCCCGACAGGACCTTCTTCGGGGAGGTCTCGGTGGCGCTGGGTTGAATCTGGACCATGTGCAAACCCTTCTGAGAGAAGCGGAGTGGAGCGGTTCCCCCACCCTGCCGCGGCAGGATTTCCCACCCGTCTCGCCGGAGTGACGTCTGCGTTCGCCGCGAACGGGACGCCGGAACTCCGGCCGTCTCATTCGGGTGACATCTGCGTGAAACATCGCAGACGCGCTCCGGCAACAGGCCGCTCGTAGCCTCCTCCCATCACGAGACAGGCGGAGGCCCCATGTCTGCACTGGAAGAGGCGATCGAGCGCCCGCAGACCGTGCGCTCGTTCGCCGCCCGCTCGCCGTTGCACGGACTGGACAGACACACCGTGGGTTTCGCCGACATCCTCGCGCAATCGGTCGCGGCCGTCGCCCCAGCCGCCGCCTCGGCGATGGCGGTGCTGCTGGTGGCGGACCTGGCGGGCGGCGCCACCGTGCTCGTGATGGCCCTCGCCATGATCATCACGTTCCTGGTCGCTCGGACGATCAACCAGTTCACTCGTCGGTTCGCCGCCAGCGGCTCCCTGTACACCTACGCGGCGCGCGGACTCGGCGCGGCGGGCGGACTCGCGACCGGTGCAGCGATCCTCGTCGGGTATGCCTTCATCTCGATCTTCGCTCTTCTGGGCGGCGCCCATTATGCGACCATGCTCGTGACCCGACTGTGGCCTCAGCTCGCCGCGACGCCGATCGCCCTGGGCGCTCTCGTCGTCGAAGCGGCGGTGCTCGCGATCGTCCTCGTGCGCGGCATCCGCCTCTCATCCCGGGTCGCGCTCGTCGTCGAACTCATCTCCGTCGCGCTGATCCTCTCGCTGATGATCGTGCTCCTCGTGCACATCGGGCCGCTCCAACCGGCGGCGATCTTCTCGGCCGACGGCATCTCCGTGGCCGGCGTCGCCGGCGGTGCCGTTCTCGCGATCACCGCGTTCGTGGGGTTCGAGAGCTCCGCGACGCTCGGCGTCGAGGCCCGCTCGCCGCTGAAGAACATCCCTCGCGCCATCGTGTGGAGCGTCGGCGTCGCCGGAGTGTTCTACCTCATCGCCGCCTACACGCAGATCGCAGGAGCCGCCGCGATCGGGGGGACGGCATCGGTCGCGCTCCTCGACGATCTCGCGTCGCGTTTCGGCCTCTCCGCATGGGCCGCCGTGGCGGACGTCGGCATCGCCACCTCGGGTCTGGCCTGCGCGATCGCCTCGACGACCGCCCTCACCCGTATCGTGTTCGCGCTCGCCCGCGACGGTGTCCTCCCCGCCCGACTCGGCCGCACGCACGGGCGCCACCGCACCCCGATCGGCGCGGTCGTCGTCGCGGTCCCGCCGATCGTCCTCGCACCGCTCGTGATCGTCGCGGCCGGCGTGTCACCGTGGGACGCGATGAAGGCCGTCCTGCTGATCTCGGCAGCGGGCTACATCGTCGCCTACGTGCTGGTCTGCATCGCCGCTCCCCTGTTCCTGCGCCGTATCGGGGAGGTCACCGTCGGTTCCATCATCGCCGCCGTCAGCGCGGCGGCGGCGCTTGCGGCATGCCTGACGGTCTATCTCGTCGCGGAGGCGGCCGCGGGAAACCCCGGGGTCTGGTTCGCCCTCGGCTTCGCCCTGATCGCCGCGGTACTGATCCGGTGGCGACGGCGCTCGCCTCTCGGCGAGGTCGGGCGCTACGACGAGCCGGTCGCCGCCCACGTTCTCGGCGGCGTGGCCCGCACCGGCGGCGGCAGCGCACACCGGGGCGAACCGGGGGACGCCGACGGATGACGGCTGGCGACGCGGTATCGATCACGGCCCGACAGCCCGCCGCCATCCACAGCGCGCTGTCGATGCTGGAGGCCGTCGCTGCGATGGGTGCCGGCGTCACAGCGCGGCAGCTGGCCGACCGGCTCGGGATGCCGCGTGCGACCACCTATCGCCTGCTCAACCTGCTGGTGCAGGACGAGTACCTCGTCCGGACGCCGGATCTCACCGGATTCGCCCTGGGCACGAAGGTGGCGCTGCTGGCCGGCAGCATCGGCGTTGAGCGCATCCCGCGCGCCGCACGGGACGTGCTCGAGCGCACCAGGGCGAGCGCGAGGGGCGGCATCCACCTCGTGCTCTATCGTGACGACCGGGTCGTCGTCGCCGATGAGGACCCCGACTTCCCCCTCTCGAATCGGCAGGGCCTGCAGCAGGAGCCCACCCGCTACGCCCTCGGCCTGCTGCCCCTGGTCGTGCGCGGGGAGACCGCCGCCGGCGACCTGGTCTCCGAACTCCGCTCGCAGGGGGTGATCCGCGCCCGCGACGGTCAGCGTGGCTGCCTCGTCGCGCCGATCACCGATGCCTCCGGCACGCTCGCCGGAGCGCTCTCCTACTCGGGCCCGCGCCGGCAGATCGACAGCTCCGACTCGATCGCGCTCTCCCTCATCGCGGCCGCACGGGAGCTCGGGCCGCTCCTGACGTAGACCCCGCTGTCCGCCCGGGGCGATGGCCACGGCATCCCCCGGTAGACTGGCCATGCCCCGCCGGCCCCTCATCTAGGAGTGCGCGTGACCACCGCCCCTGCACCTGCCCACAAGCACGTCCCCGACTCCGTCGAGAACGCCACCGCGACTCCGGAGAAGGAGCAGCCGTACGCAGCGCTGGGCCTCAAGGACGACGAGTACGCCCGCATCAAGGAGATCCTGGGCCGCCGCCCGACCTCCGGCGAGCTGGCGATGTACTCGGTCATGTGGTCGGAGCACTGCTCGTACAAGTCGTCGAAGAACTACCTGCGCCGCTTCGGTCAGAAGGTCTCCGACGAGATGAAGGAACGCCTCATGGTGGGCATGGGCCAGAACGCGGGCGTCATCGACGTCGGCGAGGGCTGGGCCGTCACCTTCAAGGCCGAGAGCCACAACCACCCCAGCTTCATCGAGCCGTTCCAGGGCGCCGCGACCGGCGTCGGCGGCATCGTCCGCGACATCATCTCGATGGGCGCACGTCCGGTCGCGGTCATGGACGCCCTGCGCTTCGGCGCGATCGACCACCCCGACACCGCTCGCGTCGTGCACGGCGTCACCAGCGGCATCAGCTTCTACGGCAACTGCCTGGGTCTGCCGAACATCGGGGGCGAGACGGTCTTCGACTCCGTCTACCAGGCCAACCCGCTCGTCAACGCGCTCGCGGTCGGCGTGCTCCGCCACGAGGACCTCAAGCTCGCCAACGCGACCGGCGTCGGCAACAAGGTCGTGCTGTTCGGCGCCCGCACGGGTGGCGACGGCATCGGCGGTGCCAGCATCCTGGCATCCGACTCGTTCGACAGCACCGGACCCACCAAGCGCCCCGCGGTGCAGGTGGGCGACCCGTTCGCCGAGAAGGTGCTCATCGAGTGCTGCCTCGAGCTCTACCGTGACGAGCTGGTCGAGGCCATCCAGGACCTCGGCGCAGCCGGCATCTCGTGCGCGACCAGCGAGCTCGCGGCCAACGGCAACAGCGGCATGAAGGTCTCGCTCGACAACGTGCTGCTGCGCGACCCGTCGCTCACGGCCGAGGAGATCCTCATGTCGGAGTCGCAGGAGCGCATGATGGCGATCGTCGCTCCCGAGAAGCTCGACGCGTTCCTCGCCGTCGTTGAGAAGTGGGACGTCGAGACGTCGGTCCTCGGTGAGGTCACCGGCGACGGCCGCCTCATCATCGACTGGCAGGGCGAGCGCATCGTCGACGTCGACCCCTCGACCGTCGCGGTCGACGGCCCGGTCTACGACCGCCCGGTCGCGTACCCCACGTGGATCGACGCACTGCAGGCGGATGCCGCTGAGAACCTTCCGCGGTCGAACGACCCCGAGGTGCTTCGCGAGCAGTTCCTCGACCTGGTCGCCTCGCCGAACCTCGCCGACACCCGCTGGATCACCAACCAGTACGACTACTACGTGCTCGGCAACACGGCCCTGTCGTTCCCCGATGACGCCGGCATGATCCGCGTCGACGAGGAGTCGGGACTCGGCTTCGCGATCTCGACCGACGCCAACGGACGCTACTGCCAGCTCGACCCGTACGCCGGTGCGCAGCTCGCACTCGCCGAGGCGTACCGCAACGTCGCCGTCACGGGTGCCGTTCCCACCGCGATCACCGACTGCCTGAACTTCGGCTCTCCCGAGAACCCCGAGGTCATGTGGCAGTTCGGGCAGACCGTCGACGGTCTCGCCGACGGATGCTACGAACTCGGCACCCCGGTCACCGGCGGCAACGTCTCGTTCTACAACCAGACCGGCGACGTGCCGATCCACCCGACCCCGCTCGTCGGCGTGCTCGGCATCATCGACGACGTCTCGCGCCGCATCCCCTCGGGATGGCAGGACGAGGGTCAGAACATCTACCTGCTCGGCACGACCTCGACCGAGCTCTCGGGTTCGGCGTGGGCCGAGACCGTGCACCAGCACCTCGGCGGACTGCCCCCGAAGGTCGACCTCGCGGGCGAGAAGCGCCTCGCGGGTCTGCTCGGAGCCGCCCGTGACGAGTGGCTGATCTCGTCGGCGCACGACGTGTCGGAGGGTGGCCTCGCGCAGGCCCTCGCCGAGGGCGTCTCGCGCTTCGGCGTCGGCGCACGCGTCTGGCTGAACGAGATCATCGAGCGCGACGGTGTGGATGCGGCATCCGCCCTCTTCTCGGAGTCGACGGGCCGCGTCATCGTGACAGTTCCGCGTGAAGACGACGTCAAGTTCCGCGGACTCTGCGAAGGCCGCGACTACCCGGTGATGCGCATCGGCGTGACCGACTCCGAGGGCGACAAGCTCGAGGTGCAGGACGTCTTCACCGTGCCGATCGCCGAGATCCGCGAGCGTTCGCAGGCCACCCTGCCCGCCGCCTTCGGCCCCACGGTCACCGAGCCGGTCAGCGCATGAGCGGCGACGGTCTGAGCGAGGACTACGGCGATCTCGGCGAGAAGCGCAATCGCCGCATGCGCATCGTCGCCTGGACCGTCATCATCGCCCTCATCCTGGGTGGCGGCGGCGCGACAGTCATCACGCTGATCCTGGGCTGAATCGGGTTCTTCTCGGGTCTCTTTCCGACGCTGGTTCAGGGTGCCCGGCGGCACTCCGGCGACCCCGGCGCTGTGGCTGCGTGTCGGCGACCGGGTCCGAACCTGCGCCCGGCCGGCCTCGCGGCATCCACTTCTGCACCGGCATCCGTCATCCGGGTTTCTTCACAGTCCCCGGAACTCGGCCTCGCAATGTAGGTACCCCCGCGAAGGATCCGAGGCATCACAGATCCATTGGGGGATGCCATGACCGAAGCCAAGCTCGACCTGATCGCCAAACTGCTCGCCAAGGCCGAGAGCACGACGCCCGAAGAGGCCGAGGCTCTGACCGAGCACGCCGAGCGCCTGATCGTGAAGTACGGGATCGAGCAGGCGCAGATCGACGAAAGACGGGGGCTCCTGGGGCAGACGCGCGAGCAGATCGTCACCGAGAGGATGCTGTTCCGCGGCGTCTACGCGAAGGACCTTCGTGAGATAGGCATCGGCGTGGCCTACGGGCTGGGTGCGGTGCGCCCGATCCTGGCGGAGTACCCGCCGATCGCCGGCCTGCTGCTGGTCGGGCACTCGTCGGATGTGACGCAGGTGCAGACGCTGACCGCCAGTCTGCAGGTGCAGGCCACGGTCGCGATGCGCGCGTGGTGGATCGCGCATCGCGATCTGTATGCCGGCCATCGCGAAGGGGTGAGACGTCGAGCGCGCAGCGGCTTCCTCCGGGGGTTCGCCGCGGGTGCCATGAACCGGATCGAGCAGAGTCGCCGCGCTGCGGTCGAAGAGAGCGGCTCGGGGACCGAGCTCGTTCTCACCTCGCGCCGGAGCCGAGTGGACGAGGCGGTCGACGAGATGGCGACGACGCACGCCCGGCGACGCCGCGGCGCGGATCCCGGCTCCTTCGCGCACGGCCACCGTTCGGGCCTGGAGGCTCAGACCGGCGGCGGCAGAGCGGTCTCGGCGCGATGACCACGCACGCGCCCGCTGCCGCTATCGCGAGAAGAGGAAGCGCGTCAGCCGAACGATCGCGTCGGTGTCGTGCTCGTCTCGAACGAGGGACTCGACGATGATCGCCCCGAGGATCGCCCGTCCCAGCTGCTCGACCGGTGCGTCCGGGGCGAGCTGCCCGTCGCGGATGCCGCCGCGGATGCGCTCGGCGAGGTACTTCTCGACGCCGAGGCTCTCACCGAGGTGCGCGCCGACTCCGGCGTCCTCGGTGGCAGCCGCCACGAGCGAGCGGAGAAGTGCCCCTCCCTCCGGCGCTTCGAGGATGGACAGCACGCTGCGCAGCCAGGTCTCGACATCGTCGGCGAGGTCTCCCGTGTCGGGAACCACGAAGTCGACGGGGATCAGGCGGCCCTCGACGAGGCATTCGCCGATGAGGGCTCCGCGCGACGGCCACCACCGATAGATGGTCTGCTTGCCGACGCCGGCCTCTTTCGCGATCCCCTCGATCGTGAGACGGTCGTACCCCTGGTTATGGAAGAGGCGTGCGGTGGCGTCGAGGATCGCTTCGCGGGCAGCCGTGCTGCGCACGGGTCCGCTCCGATGCTCGTTCACCACACGTTCAGGATAACCACAGAACACTAGACGAGACGCCCCGTATGATCTATCCGTCTGAAGGAGATCGTTTTGGCTTCACTGCTGTTCCGCCTGGGTTCGTTCGCTGCACGCAAGGCGTGGACGGTGATTGTCTCGTGGGTCATCATCCTCGGCCTGGGTGTCGGCGCGTTCCTCACGCTCGGCGGCACGCTGAGCAACAGCTTCGACATCCCGGGCACCGCCTCCGGCGCTGTGACCGACCAGCTCGCCGAGAAGCTGCCCGACACCGCCGGGGGCACGGGCACGGTGGTCTATCAGACGACCGACGGCTCGGCTTTCACGGAGCAGCAGAAGCAGGAGATCTCCGCGCTCGCGAAGAGCGCCGAAGACCTCGACGGCGTGGCATCCGTGATCGACCCGTTCGACGCGCAGCAGCAGCAGGCCGTGCAGGCGCAGGGTCTCGCCGACGGCAAGGACCAGATCGAGGGTGGCCGGGCGCAGCTCGACGCCGGTCAGACGCAGCTCGACGAGGGTCGCACGCAGCTCGAGGCCGGTCTCGACCAGCTGACCACGGCTCGGTCGCAGGCAGAAGCGGGCGGCGCTCCGGCCCAGCAGCTCGCAGCACTGGATGCGCAGATCGAGGCTCTGAACGCGCAGGCAGCCCAGCTCGATGCGCAGCAGAAGACCATCGACGACTCGCGCGCCGAACTCGATGCGAACGCCGAGAAGGTCGACCTCGGTTCCACGCTCCTCGACCTCACGAACGGCATCGGCGTCGTCTCGGAGGATGGCTCGACGGCCATCGTCAACGTCTCGTTCGAAGACCCCCGTCTCGAACTCTCCGAAGAGGTCAAGCAGGGCACGATCGAGCACTTCGAGTCCTCGCCGATCAAGGGCGTCGAGGTCGACTTCGGCACCGACATCGCGCAGGGCGTGCCCGAGATCTTCGGCGTCGGCGAAGCGATCGGACTCGCATTCGCCGCCGTCGTGCTGATCGTCATGCTCGGCACACTCATCGGTGCAGCACTGCCGATCGTGACGGCCGTCGTCGGCGTGGGCGTCGGCGTGACCGCATCTCTCGCCTTCTCGGGCGTCGTCGACATGGCATCCGTCACCCCCGTGCTCGGCGTCATGCTCGGTCTCGCCGTCGGCATCGACTACTCGCTCTTCATCGTGAACCGGCACCGCAAGCAGCTGCTCAATGGTGTTCCGGTTCGCGAATCCATCGGCCTCGCCACCGGCACCTCGGGAACGGCCGTGGTGTTCGCCGGCACCACGGTGATCGTCGCGCTGCTGGCCCTCAACGTCACCGGCGTTCCGTTCCTCGGACTCATGGGCACGGTCGGCGCGGTCTGCGTCGGCGTCGCCGTGCTCGTCGCCATCACCCTCGCCCCCGCGATCCTCGGTCTCGTCGGAACACGACTGCTCAGCGGCAAGGCTCGCTCCACGATCGGCCAGCCGCACGCCGCGGGCAAGCCCGTGAAGCGGATGTCCACGCTCCGCGCGATCGTCACCGTGCTCGTCAGCGTGATCGCACTGCTGATCGTCGCGATCCCGTCGATGTCGATGCGCCTCGGACTGCCCGACGGCGCGAGCGAACCATCGGATTCGACCAGCTACCGCGCCTTCCACATCGTCGACGAGCAGTTCGGCGAAGGGGCGAACGGTCCGCTGCTCGTCACAGCCACCCTCGACGACGCGGTGAGCGACGACGACCTGCTCGCCACGCAGGTCGAGATCGCCCAGAAGATCGCCGACCAGGACGACGTCGTGGGTGTCGCCCCGATCGCGAACTCCGACGACAACACCCTGCTCGCGTTCCAGGTGCTCCCCGCCGAAGGCCCGAACAGCGCATCGACCGAGAAGCTCGTGCAGGACATCCGCGCCCTGCCGCAGCTCGACGGCGGCATCACCCTCGGCGTCGCCGGGCAGGCCGCGACCAACATCGACATCTCCGAGGCGCTGGCCGCCGTCCTGCCGCTCTACCTCGTGGTCGTGGTCGGGCTCTCGCTGCTCATCATGATCGTCGTGTTCCGCTCGCTGCTCGTGCCGATCATCGCCACCGGTGGCTTCGTGCTCTCGCTGTTCGCGACCTACGGCCTGATCGTCGCCGTGTTCCAGTGGGGCTGGGGCGCCGACCTCATCGGCCTGGACAGCCCGGGGCCCATCCTCAGCTTCCTGCCCGTGATCCTCGTCGGCATCCTGTTCGGGTTGGCGATGGACTACCAGCTCTTCCTCGCCTCGGGGATGCGCGAGGCGTACGTGCACGGAGCCTCGGCACGGGATGCCGTCGCCCAGGGCTTCCGGGCCGGACGTTCGGTCGTCGTCGCCGCGGCGCTCATCATGGTGTCGGTCTTCGGCGGGTTCATCTTCTCGGAGTCGACCATCATCCGCTCGATCGGCTTCGGCCTGGCGTTCGGTGTGCTGCTCGACGCCTTCGTCGTCCGGATGCTGCTCATGCCGGCGCTCATGCACCTGCTCGGCCGGTCGGCCTGGTGGCTGCCGCGGTGGCTCGATCGCATCCTTCCGAACGTCGACATGGAGGGTGCAGCGCTCGAGCGCGAGCACCCGGGAGTCAGGACCGACACGGTGCAGGTCGTGGCGAGCTCGGAGACGCCTGAGGCGCGCTGACGTCGCGGCGGTGACTGTCGCTCGTACTGCCGCTCGGCGTCCCTGCGAAGGAGATCTCGCACAACGAAGGAGTCCATCCGAGGAATGCTCCTTCTGTGCGTGAGATCTCCTTCGGTATGTGAGATCCCTTCGGTATGTGAGATCCCTTCGGTATGTGAGATCTCCTTCGGTGCGTGAGATCCCTTCGGCGCGTGAGATCTCCTTCCGCTGACGTCGCGGCAGTGACTGCCGCTCGGCGTCCCTGCGAAGGAGATCTCGCACAACGAAGGAGCCCATCCGAGGAATGCTCCTTCGATGCGTGAGATCTCCTTCGGTACGTGAGATCCCCTGAGGGCGATTCAGCCGCCATTCGTGACCCAGCCCGCCGTCTGCATCACCTCACCCGGATGCCCGGGTGGGTCCCCGGGACGCGTGGGTCAGGCGACCATCCCGCGCCAGATCGCCTCGACCGCAGCCCGCAGGCGAGCGGCCACCGCAGGGTCGTCCATCCGGTCGCCGCGCACGACGATCTGGTAGCACGCGGTGCCGGCTATCGCATCGAAGCACGCCTCGACGTCGAGGTCGGCCCGCAGCTCGCCACGGGAGATTCCCGCGCGCAACGCGTTCAGGAGCGGCACTCGTCGCCGCGACACGTGCGACTGCCAGTACGCCTTCTGCAGTGCGCGATCCGACATGACGAGTCGGATGCGCTGCCGGAATCGTTCCTCCGCATAGCCGGATGCCGCGACAGACAGCGCCACACCGGTGTCACCGAGACCGAACCCGTCGAACAGCGCCTCGCGCAGGTCGACATGGTCCGGGTATTCGGGCGGAATGGTGCGTCCGACGTCGAGCGCCGCCGCGATCAGCGTCGTGAGCGACGGCCACCGCCGATACAGGGCAGCGCGACTGACTCCGCTCCGCGCGACGACGCGGCTGACGGTGACGTCCTCGCCCGCATCGATGATCTCGAGCGTCGCGGCGACGATCTGCCCGTCCATGTCCTCATCGCGCGGACGGCCGGGGCGGCGGCGGACCGCAGCCCCGGCATCCGACGCGCCCGCAGACTTCGAGCCCACAGACTTCGCGCCCGCAGACGTCGAGCCCGCAGTTCCGACGGCGACCGGAGCGGCACCGACAGCGTCACCCGCGCTCGCGACGCGAGCCTCCAGCTCCACGGTCGTCACGCGGCGAGCGCCCGCTCACGGAGCCGCGCGACAGTCGCATCCGACAGTCCCGCCGCTCGCAGCGGAGCGAGTGCATCGCCGTGTTGCGTGCGGAGGGTGTCGAGCAGGGTGCGCATCGACACCTCCATCGAACCCTCCAGCAGCGACGACGTCGCACCGGCGGCATCCGCGTCGAAGCCGAGCGCCTTCCACATCGCGCCCATCACGGGTGCGGTGCGCTGCATGATCGCGACCATGTTGCCGCCGGTGAGGGCGTAGTCGGCGACGATGTCATCATCAGCCGCGCCGAGGGCGAGCAGCAGCATCGCCGCCACGACTCCGGTGCGGTCGCGCCCGGCCGCGCAGTGGAACGCCGCGGTTCCCGGTGTGTGGGCGATCACGTTCAGCGCGGTGACGAGCTGGGGAGCGGCGACCTCGACCATGCGCAGGTACATCCGGCCCATGGCGTCGTGGCTGAGCTCGGGAGCGTCGCGGTTCATCGACTCCCCGACATCCGCGATCAGCGGCAGGTGGTGGTACGCGACCGGGTAGTCGGCGAGCGGACCCCGCCCCGTGACCGAGACCTCGAGCGGCGAGCGCAGGTCGATGATCGCCGTGAGCCCTGCGGCTACGAGCTGCGACGCGATCTCGGTCGTGACGTAGGCGAGGTCATCCGTGCGGATCGCGAGACCCTCCCGCAGTACTCCCCCCTCGATCGGGATGCCGCCGAGGTCGCGCAGGTTCACGGGGGCGCTGAGCACCAGGTCGATGTCGGCGATGGTCATGTGATTCTCCTTCGGATGAGGGCGCTGCCCTGGTCGATCGCCGTGACGAGCACGATGATGCAGATGATGATGGCGCTGAGGTGGCCGTAGTCGTACATGCGCATGGCGGTGGTCAGCTCGAGGCCGATGCCACCGGCGCCGACGAGGCCGAGGATGGTCGCGCCGCGCACGTTGCCCTCGAACAGCAGCAGCGTGCAGGACGTGAGCAGCGGTGCGCTCTGCGGCCGAATTCCGAGAACATGGGTATTCCAACTCGCGAAGGTGACAGGCAATTACGAGACCGCCGTACTCGAAACGGAACGCTGAATGAACGGCTGGTGTCGGAGGTGCCGCCTAGAGTGTGCGGATGACGTCGGATGCCCGCTCACGCCTCGAGATGCTGCACGCCGAGGCGACGGCGCGCGTCGCATCGACGGCGGCGACCCTCGCCGAGCTGATGCACGATCGCGAAGGCTCGAACGACGACGACGAGCACGACCCCGAGGGCGTCACGCTCTCGTCCGAGTGGTCACGGCTGACCGGGCTCGCCGATGCGGCGGCATCCGAACTCCAGCAGGTCGACGACGCGATCGCACGACTGGATGCCGGCACCTACGGCGTCTGCGCGCACTGCGGCAGGCCGATTCCCGAGGCGCGACTCGAGGTGCGCCCGTTCGCCACGCACTGCGTCGCCTGCGCGGAGAAGCTCGGCCTCTGATCGGCGCCCCGGGGGCTCCATAACTCCGGAGATCCTGTGCACCCCCGCGAGGGCCGCCCGTCTTCTCGGCGCTTGCGAACGAACGTGGTCGCCTGCCAGTCCGGATCTCCGGAGTTGTGGAGCACACGCGCACGCAACCCCGGCCGCCCACGCCGCACAGCCCGAGAAGTAGGCTGAGGGCATCATGGACGAGTTCATCCAGGGCTTCTGGAACTTCGCGGGGCACTACTGGTGGCTCGTCTTCCCCATCATGGGCATGGCCGGCGGCGCCGCGAAGGCGTGGGAGCGCAACTCGAAGCGTCGCCACGAACGTCGCATCGAGACCCTGCGACTGAAGGCCGAGATCAAGACGGCTCAGCTCGAAGCCCGCACCGGAAGGGCGAGGCAGGCGGGACCGGCGTTCGTCGACACTCGTGCTTCCGTCGCACCGAACACCCTGCTCGAGCGGCTCTTCTCCGAGCACGACGAGATCACCGCGCGGTGGCTCGACTACGAGCTCGACGTCGCGAAGCTCATCGCCTTCCCCGCCATGAGCGACGGACGCCAGCCTCTGGTCGCGGCGTTCCTGCGGGCCAAGAGGACGGCGGATGCGCTGCGCCCGCTCTCCGCTGACGCAGCCGTGACGGAGCAGCAGGTGTCGGAGTACCTCGACGCCGTCGGCGCGTACGCCGTCGCATTCGAGATCGCCGAGAAGGATGCCCGGCGGCTGCGCGACTCGACCTTCACCGAACCCGAGCGCAAGCGCCTCGACCGCGCGCAGCAGCTGCTCAAGGTCGCCGTCGACGAGTCGGCCACCCAGGCCGAGCGCAACGTCGCCTACCGACGAGTGCGCGACGAGCTCGAGGGCCTGATCCTGCTCAGCGACGAGGCCGTGCAGGTGCTCGAGAAGCAGGTCGCGCGCGAGCTCCCCGCACATCCGTCAGCCCCGCGCGCGAACACGAACGACGATGGCGAGAATCCCCGATGATCACGAGATTCGAAGAGCTCGACTGGCAGGAGACCCCCATCGGCGAGCTGACGCTGCGTCGCCGCACCGAACCCGCTGTCGGCCAGGAGATCTACGAGGTCAAGCTCGGCGACGAATACCTGATGTCGAGCCTGTTCACGGTGGCGGAGGAGGAGCTCTCGAATCTCGGCCTGGCCGCTGTCGCCGGCGACGACCTCTCCGTGCTGGTCGGCGGCCTGGGGCTCGGATACACGGCGGTCGCGGCGCTGCGTGACGACCGTGTGGCGTCGCTCACCGTGGTCGACCGGCTCGGCGCGGTGATCGGATGGCACCGACGGAAGCTGCTGCCCGTGTCGGCGGAACTCGTCGACGACCCGCGCACGAGCCTGGTCGAGGACGACTTCTTCGCCGTGGTCCGCGCAGCGCCCCCGGAGGGTCACCGCGGCTACTCTGCGATCCTGCTCGATGTCGACCACTCGCCGCGCCACCAGCTCGACCCCACGCACGCCGACCTCTATACCGCGGCCGGCCTGCACGCCCTCGACCGGCACCTCGCCTCCGGTGGCGTCTTCGCACTGTGGTCGGATGATCCGCCCGACGATGCCTTCATGGACGAGATGCGTGCCGTGTTCGACGACGCCGTCGCCCACGTGGTCGACTTCGCGAACGCGGTCACCGGTGGGACGTCGTCCAACACCGTGTACGTCGGGCGCAGCCGCGGCGCGGCGGAGCCGACGTCGTGACCCCGAAGACGGTGGTCCTCACCGGCGCATCCGACGGGATCGGTGCGGCATCGGCACGCCAGCTCGCGGCATCCGGCCACCGACTCATCCTCGTCGGACGATCGGTCGAGAAGACACGCGCTGTCGCCGCGGACACCGGGGCCGAGTGGTTCACCGCCGACTTCGCGCGACTCGACGACGTGCGCGAACTCGCGACGAAGATCGCGGATGCCGTGGGCGACGGCGGCATCGACGTGCTCGCGAACAACGCCGGCGGCATCTTCGGCGATCAGACCCCGACGGTCGACGGCTTCGAGAAGACGCTGCAGGTCAATCACCTGGCGCCGTTCCTGCTGACGAACCTGCTGCTGCCGCAGCTGCGCACCGGTCGCGCGGCGATCATCAACACCTCGAGCGTCGCGCACCGGCTGTTCGCCAAGCTCGACATCGACGACCTCGACAACCGCAAGGACTTCAGCGCGAACCGCGCCTACGGCGATGCGAAGCTCGCGAACGTGCTGTTCACGAAGAGCCTGCACACGAAGTTCCACGGCGAGGGACTCAGCTCGGTCGCCTTCCACCCCGGCACCGTGCAGACCAACTTCGCCTCGGACTCGAACACGCTCATGCGGTTCGTCTACCGCACCCCGCTCAAGCGACTGCTGCTCATCAGCAGCGAGAAGGGCGGCAGCACGCTCAGCTGGTTCGTCGAAGGCACCCCGGATGACACCTGGATCTCGGGCGAGTATTACGACGAGCGCGTTCTGACCCGGCGGGTGAACCCGATGATCGAGGATGCCGCACTGGCCGAGGCCCTGTGGCAGAAGAGCGCCGAACTCGTCGGGATCGACGCCGCCTGACCGCATCCTGATCGCCGGCCGTTCGCCCCGCTGTGTTGCGACCGGAACCACGAGCGGACGCAGCCGGACGGGTGGATCGACCCCCAGCAGGCAGGAGTATGCTGGCACACCGGGTCACATGACCCCTTCAGAGCGCGAGAGGCGGTGATGGCGATGTCCGGTGATAGTTGCGACGCCGCCTTCGTTGCGTCGCGTCTGACGGCATCCGTGCGTTGAGCTCCGGCTCCGCACCTGCACGTCCTGCTCCGCAGCCGTCGGCGGCGTCTTCCGCCCCCTGACGAATACTGCGCACGCCCCCTCTGACCCGGCGTGCGCCTGCGAGAACGGAGCCAGCCATGGCCCTCATCGACAACGGCGTGTACGTCCACGGACGTCGCGTGGAGACCCCGAAGAACCTCGACGAGACCTACCGGTCGCTCGATGCCCACGGCGGCATCGCCTGGATCGGCCTCTACCGCCCGAGCCCTCAGGAGGTCGCCTCGGTCGCGCGCGAGTTCGACCTGCATCCGCTCGCCGTCGAGGATGCCCTCTCGGGTCACCAGCGGTCGAAGGTCGAGCGCTACGGTGACACGCTCTTCGCCGTGCTGCGCCCCGCCCGTTATCGCGACGAGCAGGAGTCGATCGAGTTCGGCGAGCTGCACCTGTTCGTCGGCCCCGACTTCGTGGTGACCATCCGACACGCCGAGTCGCCCGACCTCGTGGGCGTGCGTCGTCGCATGGAGGCGCACCCCGACCTGCTCGCGATGGGCCCCGAGGCCGTGTTCTACGCGATCCTCGACGAGGTCGTCGACGGCTATGAGCCCATCGTCACGGGCCTGCTGAACGACATCGACGAGATCGAGGACCAGCTCTTCGGCGACAGCGACGACGACGCCCTCTCGCGGCGCATCTACGAGCTCTCGCGCGAGGTCATCAACTTCCAGCGCGCGGTGCACCCCCTCGCCGGGATGCTGGAATGGTTGCGCCGCGGATCCGAGAAGTACCGCATCGATGAAGAGCTGCAGCGCTCACTCCGCGACGTGCTCGACCACGTCATCCGCGTGAATGAGCGGGTCGACTCGTTCCGCGCGATCCTCGAGAACGCCCTCACGGTGCAGTCGGCTCTCGTCGCACGCCGGCAGTCGGATGCGAGCCTCGCCCAGAACGACGAGATCAAGAAGATCTCGTCGTGGGCGGCGATCATCTTCGCGCCCACCCTCGTCGGCACGGTCTACGGCATGAACTTCGACGTCATGCCCGAGCTGCACTGGGCGCACGGTTATCCGATGGCGATCGGCGCGATGGCCGCCTTCGCGGTCGCCCTCTACGGGGTGTTCAAGTACAAGAAGTGGCTGTGACCCGCGGCGGGCTCAGCGGTCGTCGCCGCTGAGCCTGTCGAGCAGCTCGTCGAGATCGTCGAACTCCAGGACCTCGACGTCAGCGGCATCCCGGTCGCGCACCTCGATGTTCGCGACTTCGAGGTCGTCGTCGAGCTGCACCAGGATCCGCGAGTCCGGGAACTGCTTCGGCGCATCGAAGGCGATCAGCACGGCATCGGCGAACACCACCACCGAGGTGGCTTCGAGGTCGTCGCGCAGGTCGACCTGCTCGATCACCGGCTCGTCGTCGACGGCCTCGTCGATGTCGTCGGCGACCTCGTCGATCACCGCCCGCCACCGGGTCTCGGACACCGACAGGATGCGGGTGATCGCCGCGATCAGCGCGTCGTCGTCGAGGGTCTCCTCGTCGTCCTCCAGCTCGGGGTCGACGTTGACGGTGACGACCGCGCCGGCGGCATCGATGGTGGCCCGCCCGTAGACGAGACCGTTCTCGGCGACCGGATCATCGAGCAGTCCGCTGTCGACGATGCGGGCGAGGAGAGTGTCGAGCAGTGGGGAGGACATGGCACCAGTCTTCCACTCTCGCCGCCGCTAGGCTCTAGGGCGTGCCGAATGCTGACTCCGCTGCCTCCGCCGCATCCGACCTCCGCCGCATCGCGGCTTCCCTCGCGGGAGCCGAGCCGCTGAACTGGGTCATCACCGGAGACTCCATCACGCACGGCCTGCTGCACACGCAGGGCGGGCGCAGCTACTCCGAACATCTGCACGAGCTGATCCGCGGCGAGCTCGGGCGTGTGCGCGACATCGTGATCAACACCGCGATCAGCGGCAACCGGATCATCGACATCCTCGACGACTGGGACCGCCGCGTCGCGTCATGGCGACCCGATCTCGTGACGCTGATGATCGGCACGAACGATGCCTCCGACGGCGGGCCCCGTGTCGTCATCGGAGCCGACGACTACGCCAGCTCACTGCGCGAGTTCGTCGCGCGGGTCAGGGCGCTGGGGGCCATCCCCGTGCTGCAGACCCCGCCGACCATCGACACGGCGAACGCGCCCGAACGCGCCCGGATCGCCGAGTTCGCGGATGCCGTGCGCACCGTCGCGGCATCCGAGGACGTGATCCTCGTCGACCAGCACGCGCGCTTCACCGAGCTGGGCAACGGCGGAGTTCCGTGGGGGCTGATGGGCGACCCGTTCCATCCGAACGCCGCCGGTCACGCCGCGCTGGCTCTCGAACTCGCGAACGCCCTCGACATCTGCCCGCAGCCCGAGGCCGATCGCACCCTGCCGCTGCTCGAGGCGCAGGTCGCGATGGCGCGCCTGAACGGCTGATCGCGGCGGTCGCCCCGCCCGGGTGAGATCACCCCCCGCGGCGCCCCGAACCCCAATACGCTGAGCGCATTCGCAGACGACAGCGGGGGTGGCGACGTGTCTCATGTGGTGGCGACGGGCGCAGGCAAGGCCATGATGGAGCGTCGGAACGATCCGACGCACGACTACATCCTCGGGCTCACCCGCAAGGAGAGACCTCGAGTGCTGTTCGTCGGCACGGCGACGGGCGATGACGCGGCATACATCGTGAGCTTCTACGCGACGTACGACTCGGACCGCTGCGCACCGCATCATCTGCCCCTCTTCCACCGATCGATCGACGACGGCGACGACGAGGAATCGCGAGTCGCGATCCGGTCGGCGACCAACGCCTCGTTCCGCTTCGACCAGATCGCGGCCCTGTACGAGTTGATCGCGCAGGCGCGCACCGCCTCGGTGTCGCCGCTCGACGGCATCCGTCGCCTGAACGAGATCGGGGCGATGCGTCCACGGCTGGGCTGGGTCACCCGCACGTTCGGGCATGCCGTGCTGACGACCGGCTTGGCGCTGCTGCTCGCCCCCACCTGGCAGGGCGCGATCGTCGCCTTCGTCCTGGGTGCGGGCATCGGGCTGCTCAAGCTCGTGCGCTCGCCCACCCTGCAGCTCGTGATGCCGATCGCCGCGGCGTTCGTGTGCGCCGCCGCGGTGTTCCTGCTCGCCGAGGTCATCGAGATCGGCGATCCGATCCGGCTGCTCATCGCCCCGTTGGTCACCTTCCTGCCCGGAGGCGTGCTGACGACCGCGACCGTCGAGCTCGCGGCGGGGCAGATGATCTCGGGCGCCTCGCGTCTGATCTACGGCTTCGTGCAGCTCGCCCTGCTGGCATTCGGCATCCTGGCGGCAGGCACCGTCGTGGGTGTCGAATCGCGCTCCTACGAGCCGCTCGAAGCGGCATCCTTCCTGCCGTGGTGGGTCGCGCTGATCGGCATCCTGGTGTTCGCGCTCGGCAACTATCTGCACTTCTCGGCCCCCACCTCGACGTTCGGGTGGGTGCTGCTGGCGCTCGTCGTCGCGTACATCGGACAGTGGGTCGGCACCGCGCTGCTCGGCGCGACCCTCGGCGGATTCGTCGGGGCCGTGGCGATGGCACTCGTGGTGTTCTGGATCGCCTCGCTGCGCCGCGGCGTCCCGGCGCAGATCACGTTCCTTCCCGCGTTCTGGCTGCTCGTACCCGGCGCTGCGGGACTCGTCGGACTCACCGAGGCAGTCGCCACCGACAGCGGCCTCGCCGACTTCATGGCGGCGCTGCTGTCGATCATGTCGATCGCGCTCGGAGTGCTCATCGGCACCGCGCTGTATCGGGTGGTGCACCACGGGGCCGAGGAGATCGTGCAGTTCGCCGTCGCTCCGCCCACGGTGGTGTCCGAGGCGCCGCGGCGGTTGCTCGACCGGCTGCTGCCCTGGCGGCGCGCTCGCGACTGAGCCGCGCTCGCGACTGAGCCCGGCCGCGGATCGCTCAGCCACCCGGGCGGCAGCAGCCCGCGCAGCACGAAGCGCGACCGTCAACGCGGCCACCAGGAGGCTTCCGAGAAAGTTCAGTATTCGGTGTTGCTAAGTACCGGTACTCAGTGTTACTTTGTACCGGTACCCAGCAACACTGAGTACCGAACCAACGAAAGGAGGCTCTCATGGGCAAGCAGATGACCGAGATGCTCAAGGGCACACTCGAGGGCATCGTCCTGGCACTCCTCGCCGAGCAGCCGGCTTACGGCTACGAGATCACCAGCCGCGTGCGCGATCACGGATTCACCGACATCGCCGAGGGCACGATCTACGCACTGCTGGTGCGCGTCGAGCAGAAGAAGCTCGTCGACGTCGAGAAGGTCCCGAGCGAGAAGGGACCGCCCCGCAAGGTGTACTCCCTGAACGCCGCAGGCACGCAGGAGCTCGAGGAGTTCTGGAAGACGTGGAGCTTCCTCTCCGAGCACATCGAACAGCTGAACACGAACAGCACGAACAGCACGAACACGAACAACAAGGAGAACTGACATGGCCGCCAAGTGGATCGAAGCGCTCACCGGATCGCTCGAGCAGAAGAAGCAGTACCGCGATGCGAAGAAGCGCATCGACGCCCTCCCCGAGCCGTATCGCACGGTCGCCAACGCCCAGCACCGCTACACGATGTACTACGGGGGCATCACCGACGGCGACATCCTCGTGCAGATCTTCCTCGACCTCGCCGATCTGTGGGAGCGCGCCGCCATAGACGGCACCCCGATCGACGACATCGTCGGCGACGACCCCGTCTCGTTCGCCGAGACCTACGCCGAGGCGTACGGCGGAACCCACTGGATCGACAAGGAGCGCGCCCGCCTCGTCACGGCGGTCGACGACGCGAAGAAGAAGGAGTCACGATCATGAACGCACCAGCGATCGCCGTTCGCGGCATCGAGAAGTCCTACAAGGACCTCCACGTGCTGCGAGGCGTCGACTTCGAGGTCGAGAAGGGGACGATCTTCGCCCTCCTCGGCTCGAACGGCGCCGGCAAGACGACGATGGTCCGCATCCTCTCGACCCTGCTGAAGTCGGATGCCGGTGCAGCCGCCGTGCAGGGGATCGACGTGGCCGCCGACCCGCTCGGCGTGCGTCAGCGCATCAGCCTCACCGGGCAATTCGCCGCAGTGGACGAGATCCTCACCGGACGCGAGAACCTCGTGCTCGTCGCCCAGCTGCGCCACCTGCCCGACCCCGGAACGGTGGCCGACGAACTGCTCGCGACGTTCCGGCTGACGGATGCCGGGGGCCGCAAGGTCGGCACCTACTCCGGCGGTATGCGCCGCCGACTCGAC
Organism: Microbacterium sp. Bi98; assembly: GCF_918698045.1. Taxonomy (NCBI): domain Bacteria; kingdom Bacillati; phylum Actinomycetota; class Actinomycetes; order Micrococcales; family Microbacteriaceae; genus Microbacterium; species Microbacterium sp. Bi98. The sequence continues at coordinate 31,398 of NZ_CAKKLK010000011.1, forward strand.
ATCGCGATGAGCCTCGTCGGGAATCCCGAGGTGATCTACCTCGACGAGCCGACCACCGGTCTCGACCCCGAGGCCCGCATCGAGGTGTGGGACGTCGTGAAGAAGCTCGCGAACACCGGCACCACCGTGCTGCTCACCACGCAGTACCTCGACGAGGCCGAGCAGCTGGCCGACCGCATCGCGATCCTGCACGAGGGTCGGATCATCGCCAACGGCACCCTCGCCGACCTCAAGCGGCTGCTGCCCGCGGCGAAGGTCGAGTACGTCGAGAAGCAGCCCACCCTCGAGGAGATCTTCCTCACTCTCATCGGACCGAAGTCGGGTTCGACCACCGGAAAGGAGAACGCAGCATGAGCACGCACTTCGCCGCCGATACGGCGACACTCACCGGCCGCTCGATGCGGCACATCTTCCGCAGCCCCGACACGATCATCACGACGGCGGTCACCCCGATCGCCCTGATGCTGCTGTTCGTCTACGTCTTCGGCGGGGCTCTGCAGACGAGCACCGGAGTCGACAACTACGTGAACTACCTGCTTCCGGGCATCCTGCTGATCGCGATCGCGTCCGGCATCGCCTACACGGCGTTCCGGCTCTTCACCGACATGCAGAGCGGCATCTTCGAGCGCTTCCACTCCATGCCGATCGCCCGATCGAGCGTGCTGTGGGCGCACGTGCTCACATCACTCACCGCGAACGCCATCACCCTCGCGATCATCTTCGCGGTCGGGTTCGTGATGGGATTCCGCACCGGGGCGAGCGTCTGGGCCTGGCTCGCCGTCATCGGCATCCTGATGCTGTTCACCCTGGCGCTCACGTGGCTCGCGATCATCGCGGGGCTCAACGCCAAGACGGTCGACGGGGCGAGCGCGTTCTCGTATCCGCTGATCTTCCTGCCGTTCATCAGCTCGGCCTTCGTGCCGACCGACACGATGCCGGGTCCGGTGCAGTGGTTCGCCGAGAACCAGCCGGTCACCTCGATCGTCGACACCATCCAGGCGCTGTTCGCCGAGCAGCCGGTCGGCACCGACATCTGGGTCGCTCTCGCCTGGTGCGTCGGCATCCTGGTCGTCGCCTACGTGTTCGCGATCATCTCGTACCGCAAGAAGGTCAGTTGAACGTCTGCAGTGAGACGGAACGCTCCGTCCGGGCCCCGCGCCCGGCCGGGGCGTTTCGCCGCGCTCGGCATGCCTTCATGCGGGAGGAGATCTGCGATTCGGAGGATGAGTCTCGGCAATATGCCCTCCCGATCGCAGATCTCCTCCGGAACGATGGTGGGGGATGCCGGGCGCCGGATGCCGGATGCCGGATGCCTACCGCAGCCCGAGGGGACCGAGCACGACGGACTGGCGCGTGCGCACCCACACCCCGGCGCCGTCGCGCCGTTCGGCCCGCGTCGCGAAGCGGTAGCGGTATGACACGGCGCGCACCCACCGCGGCGGCTCACCGTCGAACGGGTCGGACCGCAGCAGAGCGAGCGTCGGAGCATCGGCCTCGAGCAGTCGCAGCAGGAAGACCGTGAACCAGTCGTCGAGCGAACGGCCGAGCGGCAGGAACCACATCAGCCAGTCGAGGCGCAGATGGTACGGCGCGAACTGCCCCGGGATGCGTCGCACGTCGCCCGGCTTTCCCTTGAACTCGTACTCGCGCCACAGCAGACCGTCGTCGTCGACCGATCCCTCGACGACGATCTCGACCCGCTGCTTCGTGACCGTGCCGAACGCTCCGTAGGCGTTGCCGATCTGCCACCGGTTGAAGCTCGCGTTCATCAGCTGCCGCCGCGCGAACAGGTTGCGCAGGGCGGGCCCGCTCAGCGCCACGACGAGCACGCCCACGGCCGCCGTGAGCACGAACCAGTACAGCGGGATGCCGGGCCACAGCGTGTCGTCCATCGCATCGTCGCGCGGCGCCGCGCCCACCCCCGGCAGTCCGATCGCCGAGAAGGCGATCACGATCGTCACCCAGTTCAGCCAGGCGAAGTTGCCTGTCGCGACGAGCCACACCTGGGTCGCGATCATGATCGTCGCGGCCACCGCCCCGACGATCTGGGGCACGGGCCCGGGAATCCAGACCGACAGCAGCGGAGCGAACACGAAGAAGGGCACGACGAGCTGGGCGACGTGGTTGCCGACGACCTCGGCGCGATGGAACCACCGTGGCAGCAGGTGGGCCTGCCTGCTGAGCGGCCCCGGCATGGGCTGCGTCTCGTGGTGGTACATCAGCGCCGTGAGATCACGCCACTCCCGCCCGCCGCGGATCTTGATCATGCCGGCACCGAACTCGACGCGGAACAGCAGCCACCAGAACAGCACGATCACGACGGTCGGCGGCGGCTGATCGTTCGAACCGAGGAAGGCGGCCAGGAACCCCGCCTCGAGCAGCAGCATCTCCCAGCCGAACGAGTAGAAGGTCTGACCGATGCTGACCACCGACATGTATCCGAGCCACAGCGCGAGGAAGCACAGCATCGGCACCCACGGCGGACCCCACTGCGGGATGCCGACGACCAGCGCCGCGGACACGACGATCCCTGCCCCGCACAGCAGTCCGAGCCTGCGGTCGGAGTACCGGATGCGGAGGAAGAGGGTCGGATGCAGCATCCGCCGCCGTGACTCCTTCTGCCCGATCCAGTCGAGCAGCGCCGGTGCCGGCAGCAGCCCGTGCTCGCCGAGCAGCGGTCGGAACTGGTTCAGAGTCGAGATGAACGCGACGAGATAGAGCGCCGCGACGCCCCGTTGCAGGACCTCGCGGGCGAACCCGAAGTCGACTGCCGCGAACCCGTCCACGGCCACAGGCTAACCCCGGGTGCGACAGGTCGAAGAGGGGGTTGCGCGTGCCGGGTGGCGCCGTGTCGGGAGTCGCCGTGTCGGGAGACGACCAGCGATCGGGAGGAGAACGGCGATCGGGAGGAGGATCCACCGGGGACCCCCCTCCCGACCGCAGATCTCCTCCCGATCGCCGACGACTCGACCCGGGTCAGCTGACGGCGTCGAGCACTTCCTCGCGACGCCCACGCCGTGCGCGACGGATCTCCAGCGCGACCACGCCCGCGATCGCGAGCGCGATCAGCAGACCTCCGGTGAGCGTGAAGCCGTGCGTCCCCGTTCCGCCCGCGGCCGGCAGCTCGAACACAGGCACGTCCCGCACCGACACCGTGCTGCCGGCGAGGGTGACCTGCGGACTCGACTGCCCGTCGGCGATCGACAGCACACCGGCCGCTGACACGATGATCTTCACCGGCTCGGCGAGGAGTGAGAACCCTTCCGGAGCCGTCGTCTCTTCGAGCCAGTACGTGCCAGGGCGCAGGCCCGCGGCGGTGAACAGCCCGACCTCGGCCCCGGCGATCAGCCCGGGAGTCACCGGCGCACCGGGAACCCCCGCGGCGTCGGCGAGCAGCCGGAAGCCCGACCCGTCCATCCGCACCCAGTCGCCGTTGACGTCTTCGCCGAGCTTCTCGACGATGAGCGAGGCCAGCACCTCACGCGTGGTCGCGTGGGCCGGATCGGTGTCCGTGACCCGAGCCCCGCCCGACGCCGGCTGCCCTGAGGCGGTCGCCGTGTTCTTGTGCAGCACGCCGCCCGTGGTCGGGGCGGGGTAGGTCGCGGTGAACACGACCGACTCTCCCGGATCGAGCGTGCCGTCCCACGCGCCGACGGGAAGGATCGAGGCGGCCGCGATGACGTCATCCGCGAGCTGCACGGCGGTCAGCACGACATTGCCCGTGTTCGTGACCCGGAACTCGAACGTCATCGCCGATCCGGCGTCGACGGCGACTCCCGGCGCGGTGTTCGCGTCGTCGCCGTTCACGAGCTTGACGACCTCGATCGCGGGTGCCGCCGCGGCGAGGGTGAGGATGTAGTCCTCGACCTCACCGGACTGCGAGATGCCTCGCGGGTCAGCCACTTCCGCAGCGGTGAACGACGTGCGCAGACGCAGGTACGTGTCACCCACGACAGCCGTGCCCGGCACCGTCCACGCGAGGTTCACCGAGGTCGCACCGGCGAGGAAGGCGGCCTGCACCCGCTCGGTCGCATCGAAGATGCCGTTCTTGTTGAAGTCGATCCATCCGGCGACCGTGCCGGGCGACGTGGTGCCCGACAGCGGGATCGGCAACGAGTACGCGGTGCCGCGGATCGCGCGCGGAGCCCGGATGCCGTCGGCGATCGCGTCATCCGTGTCGAGCGAGGCTCCTGCACCGGCGTTCGGCGAGAGCGTCGGCTTGGCCGTCGCGTCGGCATCCGACGTGATGCCCGCACCGAGGCGCAGCGGACCCTGGACGTGCACCGCGGCCTGAGCGGCGTCGTAGCTGCTCGGCGCGTCGCCCATGTCCTCGTGCAGCCGGATCGAGAGTCGGATCAGGTCGCCGAGGCTCTTGCCCGGGTCGTAGGTGTTGTACCCGTTCGCCCAGCCACCCGCCGCCGGCGCCCGCTGGATGTGCGTGCCGAGATTCATGGTGACCGTCTGGAAGGTGCCCTTCAGCACGACGGAGCCGCAGCCGGCGAGCGCGGTGCTGGTCATCGTCCGCCCAGCCAGCTCGGCCGCAGTGGGGAGCATGGTGTTGCACCGCGAGCTGCTCGTCTTCGTCGCAGCGGTGAGCGTGGTGGGGGTGACGCTGAGGTTCTGCGCGCCGGCGATCGGAGCGAAGGTCACTCCGGGTGTCACGATGTCCATCTGCATGGCGATCCAGCCCGCGGCTGTGCGGTCACCATCGGCATCCGTCTTCATCGTGAATCCGTTGCCGGTGATGATCTCGCAGAACGTGTCGGCTGTATTGCGCTCCTCCACGCACTGGGCGTAGCCGCCGAGACCGGAGATGTCGATGATCGGATCCGTGACCGCGCGGCTGAATGCCACCGTGAGGGTGCCGTTCTTGTTCGCGCAGTAGCCGGAGAAGTCCAGGCCGTCGCACATGCCGGCGCCCGCCTCGAGTCCTACCGTCGGCGTGGTCGCGACGTCCAGGCCGGGCGCGAACATCGCGTTGGTCGCGCCGTATCCGTTGTGCGGCGTGGTCGCCAGGAACTGCACGCCGGCCGAGCCCGACTTCGTGGTCGCCGGGTTCACCGTCAGTGTGGCCGTGACTCCGCCGCGGTAGTTCATGGTCGCGCTCGTCGCGGTGCGCGTCGTGCTCAGCGCTTCCTCGATGGCCTCTGCCGGCTGCTGCGTCATCGGCAGCCCGCCGGCGAGCAGGATCGCGCCCATCAACGCGACTCCGAGGATCGTTCGGAGGCGACGGCGCCCTCGGGGTACGCGTGCGGATGCCGGTGCGGGTGCTGTCATGAGGTCCTCGAATCACAGGGACATCTCGCAGGAGTTCCGGGATCCGAGCAACGGACCGATGCGCATGGCAATCAGCCCCGGCGAAGCATGTCTGGGGTGTCGTCGATCTTTCGACGGCACTCACAAGACGTGGGGCTCGCGACATCGTGACGGGGGTGCATGGCCGCTGTTTCGGTACATCAATACACCCGCCCAGACACAGCGATGGGCGGAGGATCCGTGACAGATCCTCCGCCCATCGGAGGGGAGTCCACCCGCGTGCGGACGGACTCGTTCCCGTGAGTCAGGTCAGCTGACGACCCAGTCGAACTGGTCGCCGTTCTCCTCGAGCCACGCGTCGATGGCATCCGCTTCCTTGCCCTCGCCGTACTCGTTCACGACCATGTCCTCGAGCGAACCGTACTGCTCGTCGTCGAGCTTGATCTGCTCGATCAGCTCGGCGGCCTCGGGGAACTCCTCCGCGAAGCCCTTCGTGCCGAGGAAGTGCAGGGCCTCGGACTCGCCCATCGCACCCTTGGGGTCTTCGAGGTCCTTCACGGGGAAGGCGTCGTTGGCCCAGAACGGACGCCACAGCGTCACGACGATGTCCTCCTGCTTGTCGGTCGCCGACTTCAGCTCGGTGAGCATCGCCGCGGTCGACGAGGTGACGAGCTCGTACTCGCCGTCCAGACCGTACGCCGGCATCATCTTCTGGGTCTGCGCGGTGAGGCCGGCACCCGGCTCGATGCCGTAGATCTTGCCGTCGAGCTCTGCGCCCTTGCCCGCGAGGTCCTCGATCGAGTTCAGGTCGGAGTACTCCGGAACCGCGAGGGTCAGCTTCGCGTTGTCGTAGTACGCGCCGAGGTCCTCGATGTCGTCGCCGTACGTCTCCATGTACTCGGCGTGGGTCAGCTCGGGCCAGGCCGACGGGTACATGTCGACATCGCCCTGCGCCAGGCCGGTGTACAGCGGACCCGCCTCGGTCAGCGTCTTCATCTCGACCGTGTAGCCGATCTTCTCGAGCTGGTCCTGCAGCAGGTATGCGGTGCTGAGTCCGTCGGTCCACGAGGGCAGGAACCCGAGGGTGATCGTGCCCTTGTCGCCCGAACCGGACTCGCTGCCGCCGGTGTCTCCGCCGGTTCCGCCCATGCCGTCACCGCTGCAGCCGGCGAGGGTCAGTGTCGCTGCGGCGCCGATCGCCGCGATGGTCAGGATCTTCTTCTTCATGTGTATGTCTCTCGTTCCGTATATATAAGGTGCTGTGTTGCTGTGTACTGCGTGTTCTCTTGTGCGGAGGGATGAGTCAGTGCACGCCGCCGCCGACAGGGGCGCGGCGCGGGGAGGCCTTCAGTCGCTCGGCCTCGGCGTCGGCATCCAGCGCGTCGGCCGCGTCGGCCGATGCGGGAGCGGATGCCGTCGCCGTCGTGTCCGCCTCGGCGGATGCGGCATCGAGACGCTTCTGCGTGCGGCGACGCGCCAGCATCCCGAGCAGCGACGAGCGGTTGCTGCCCAGGTCGCCGAGGGCCGCGGTGACGCGGTCGAGGAAGACGGCGATGAGCACGACGCCCAGACCGGCCTCGACGCCCTTGGCGATGTTGATGGTCGAGATCGCCTCGACGACGATCTTCCCGAGGCCGTCGGCGCCCGCCATACCGGCGATGACCGCCATCGACAGCGCGAGCATGATGACCTGGTTGACGCCGGCGAGGATCGTCGGCATCGCGAGCGGGAGCTGGATGCCGCGCAGGATCTGACCCGGCTTGGCGCCGAATGCCTGACCGGCCTCGACGGTCTCGGAGTCGACTCCGCGGATGCCGAGCTCGGTCAGTCGCACACCCGGAGGCAGCGCGAAGATGACGGTGGCGACGAGACCGGGCACGACGCCGATGCTGAAGAACACGATCGCCGGGATCAGGTAGACGAACGCCGGCATCGTCTGCATGAAGTCGAGCACGGGCTTGAGCACCGCGCGCACGGTGGCGTTGCGGGCCGACCAGATGCCCAGCGGCACCGCGATCAGCACGGCGATCACCGCGGCGACGAGCACGAGGGCGAGGGTCTGCATCGCGGGGACCCAGAGGCCCATGGCCACGATCAGACCGAACGAGACGATCGTCCCGATCGCGAGCTGCCACGAGCGCACGAGCCACGCGATGAACGCCGCGATCAGGATGATGACCACGAAATGCGGGCTCAGCAGGGCGCGGGTGAGGCCGTCGACCAGGAAGCTGACCACGAACGAGATAACGTCGAGCAGACCGTCGAGGTTCGTCTTGATCCAGTCGACTCCCGTTGCGACCCAGCTGCCGAGAGGAATGCGGAAACCATCCATCAGCGCACCTCCTCCGTCGTCGTCGCGACCGGCAGCGGCTCGGCCGTCCATCCGTCATCGAGCACGGCATCGATCTCGGCCTGCGGCATCGGAAGAAGCGGCAGGGTGAGCTCGCCCGTGGCACCGGGGCCGGGGCCCAGGGCGGCGAGCAGGGTGATGCGTGGGATCACGCCGACGAGGCGCCCCTCGGCATCCACCACGGCCAGAGGCAGCGGCGATTCGACGGAGGGGATGAACAGGTTCATCAGCACCTCGTCCTTGCTGACGCTCTGCGGCGCCGGCTTGATGATGGAGTCGAGGGTCGACACCCCCTGGCGCACGAGCTTGACGGCATCGCGGTCGGTGACGATTCCCAGAAGCTTGCGGTCGCGACCGGTCACGTAGGTGGCCGACATGAACGCGTCGCGCATCTGGCGAAGCGCCGTGCGGGGGCCGGCGGTCTCGGCGACGACCGGGCGCGGGCGCTCCATGACGTTCGCGGCGGTGAGCACGCGAGCGCGGTCGACGTCCTGCACGAACTGCTCGACGTAGTCGTTGGCGGGGTCCGTGAGGATGTCCTCGGGCGTGCCGATCTGCACGATGCGACCGTCGCGCATGACAGCGATGCGGTCGCCGAGGAACATGGCCTCATTGAGGTCGTGGGTGATGAAGACGATCGTCTTCTGCAGCTTCTCCTGCAGTTCGAGGAGCTGCTCCTGCATCTCGCGACGGATCAGCGGGTCGAGGGCGCTGAACGCCTCGTCCATGAGCAGGATGTCGGAGTCGGCGGCGAGCGCACGGGCGATGCCGACGCGCTGCTGCATGCCGCCCGAGAGCTCGGACGGGAACTTGTCGGCCTGGCCTTCGAGACCCACCAGGGTGAGGATCTCCTCGGCCTTCTTCAGTCGCTCGTCCTTGCCGACGCCCTTGAGCTCGAGCGGATAGGCGACGTTCGCGGCGACCGTGCGGTGCGGCAGCAGGGCGAAGTGCTGGAACACCATCGAGACGCGGTCGCGGCGGATCTCGCGGAGTCGTGACGACGGGATGCCCGTGATCGGGTCGCCGTTCACGATGACGGATCCGTCGGTCACATCGTGCAGGCCGTTGAGCATGCGGATGATGGTGGACTTGCCGGAACCGGAGAGCCCCATGATCACGAAGATCTCGCCGCGGTTCACGGTGAAACTGGCGTCGATGACGGCGGCGGTTCCTGCGTCGCCGACGGCGGATCTGCTCTCACCGGCCTTGAGTCGACGGACGGCACTGCTCGGATTCTTCCCGAACACCTTGTACAGATTGCGCGCTTCAAGAGCGATTTCGGACACGTTTCCCCTGCGGCTCGCCTTCGGGTGGCTGAGCCTGCTTCGGTTACGCCCGGGTGATCCTCCCGGCCGTTTCGAGTTGGAGCTGTGGCGGCGCGGACGGCGGATTTCGGATCCACCGCGATAGAGCATCGACCGTACGTCCACGCCTCTTCGCAGCACAGCACATTCGAAAGAAGGACGTGGTCGCGGACTGGTCTTCGGGCCGTCAGGCCCACCAACCAACGTAACGAAATGGCCGGTCAGGGGCAAATCCACGATCCCTAGTGCCGTTCAGTTTCGTCGGCTGACCGGGGGATTGCGCGGGTTTCGGACGCGGTCGCGGCGCGGTTCTGGTCGGCGATCTCGGTCGGCCGTTCGCGCCTGCGTCGGCCCGATCCCGAGCATTCGGCCGCGGGAAGTGAGTGTGACCGAACGACGCCCAGTCGGCGACGGATCAGCGCCGGATGCTGCGCGTGACCGTGAACTTCGGGGTGCGCGCGAGCTGCTCGGTCGCCCCGACGAGCCGAGTCAGTTCGGCGCGGTACCCGAGCGACGAGTTGAAGACCGCGAAGAGCTCTCCGCCCGGGCGGAGGATGCGGGCGGCGGCCTCGAACAGTCGGGTCGCTGCCCCGGTGTGCACGCTGCTGCCGAGGTGGAAGGGCGGATTGAGCAGCACGACGTCGGCGGTCGCGTCGGCGATCTCCGAGCCGGCGTCGTCGTGCATGACGGCGACTCGATCGTCGACGCCGTTCGCGACCATCGTGGCGCGGGCCGAGGCGACGGCCGCCGCAGATCGGTCGGTGGCGATCACGCGGGATTCCGGGTGCGCGAGGGCGTAGGAGGCGGCGAGCGCGCCGGTTCCGCAGCCCAGGTCGACGACGATCGGAGCCGGGCTCGGCTGTTCATCGAGACCGAGCACCTGGAGCAGAACCCGCGTGCCGATGTCGAGTTTCGCCCCCGCGAACGCGCCGCCGTGCGCGACGAGCACGAGCCCGTCATGCCGCTCCGTGACCGGGAACGGCGGCTCAGCGGGGGCCGGCCGCGGCTCGGACGCGACCACCAGCCGCGACTTCCGCTCGGCGCGCTGCGCCTGCACCGTCTCGAAGCTCCGCGCGAGCACTTCGTTCTGCGTGATGGTCATGTGCTTCACGCGCCCGCCGGCGACGAGCACCACATCCGGGGCGGCCCAACGCGCTACGGCATCCGCGATCTCCTCGAGCTCGGCGAGCGCCTTGGGCAGCTGCAGCAGCACGAGCCGCGCGCCGTCGAGCAGAGTGGAGTCGAGCTCGTGAGTGGAGAATCCCGTCAGCCCGAGCTCCTCGGCGTTGCGGGCGAGCGCGCGTCGCCCGGTCGCGAGGTCCTGATGCACGCGGATGCCGTCGAGTCCGGCGGCCGTGAGCGCGAGCGTGATCGCCCCGTATTCGTCGCCGATCACCGCGATCTCGCGCCCCGAGAAACCGGAGAAGTCCGGCGCCAGAGCGCGCTCGACGAGCAGCAGGTCGGTCGCGTCGTGCGCCTGCAGATTGTCGGCCTCGACGTCGGGCCAGCGGCGCAGGCGGCTGTAGGGGAAGTCCACTCCTCCAGAGTACGAGCGACCCCTCTTGACCGCGGCTGAACATCTGTTTAGTGTGCTGTACATGCGTTCAGCTTCCGACGATCTCACCGCTCGTGCCCGCATCCGCGACACTGCCATCGCCGCCTTCGCGCGCAACGGCTTCGATGGCACCAGCCTTCGCGCGATCGCCACGGAGGCCGGAGTCAGCCCCGCGCTGATCGTGCATCACTTCGGCGACAAGAACGCCCTGCGCACGGAGTGCGACGACTATGTCGTCGGCGTCTTCACCGATGAGGAGCACGACCTCATCACGGCCCCGACCGGCGACCGCATCCGCACCGCGCTGAACGACCTCGGCCGGTACGGGCCCTATATCGACTACCTCGCCCGGATGCTGATCGACGGCTCTCCGGCAGCGGATCGGCTGTTCGACAGCTTCCTCGCGAGGACGCGCGATGTGCTCGCCGAGCAGCGCGAGGCGGGGATGCTCGAGCCGATGAGCGACCCCGAGATGACGACGCTGACCCTCACCCTGATCGGCCTGGCGCCGGTCGTGATGCGCGCTCAGATCGCCCGGGCCCTGGGCACTGATCAACTGAGCCCGGCCGGGCTGCGACGCACGACGCTGCCCACACTCGAGCTGCTCACCCACGGCATCTATTCGACGACCGCGCTGCTCGACGGTGCGCGCGAAGCCCTCGGAACAGAGGGTCCCACCCCGGAAGGAGACGCATCATGACCGACACCATCGAGATCGAACGTCTGCACAAGCGCTTCGGCAGCCGCGTCGCGCTGCACGAGCTCGACCTCCGAGTACGTCCGGGAACCGTGTTCGGGCTCATCGGACCGAACGGCGCGGGCAAGACCACCACGCTCCGCACACTGGTCGACATCATCCGTCCGTCCTCCGGCACAGTGCGCATCCTCGGCGAGGACCCGCGTCACGGCGGTGCCGCTCTGCGGCGGCGCATCGGCTACGTGCCGGGCGAGCTGCACCTCGAGGGGCGCACGAGCGGACACCGGATGCTGGCGTTCTATGCCCAGGTCTCGGGTTCACGGGACTCCGCCGCGACCCTGCGCACGGCACGCGACCTCGGCGAACGTCTCGGCGTCGATCTGTCACGTCCGGTGCGCACCCTGTCGAAGGGCAACAAGCAGAAGGTGGGGCTGATCCAGGCGTTCATGCATCGTCCGGAGCTGCTGATCCTCGATGAGCCCACCAGCGGCCTCGATCCCCTCGTGCAGCGCGAGTTCCTGCAGATGGTCCGCGAGGCGAAGGATGCCGGGCAGACCGTGCTGCTGAGCTCGCATGTGCTCAGCGAGATCCAGCAGACCGCCGACGAAGTCGCCGTCCTCGCGAACGGACGGGTCGTCGCCGACGGCGACGTCGCCTCGCTGCGACTGGGCTCGATTCGCCGGGTGCGCGTCGAGCTCGCGACGACGGATGCCGCGGCCGCGCGCGCCGGCTTCGACCGGGTACCGGGGCTCACCGGCATCGATGCGCACGATGCCGACGGCATCCTGCAGCTGTCCGGCACGGTCGACGGCGCGATCGACCCGTTCATCAAGGCGCTCGCGCCGTTCGAGGTGCGCGACCTCACCGTCGAGGAACCGGACCTCGAGGAGTCCGTGCTGCGGCTCTACGGATCCTCTGTCACTCCGGCGTCCGCCCGACCCGCGACCCGACGATCGCGGCGCGACAGGGAGGAGCAGCGATGAACGGCATCCTGCCCGTGTTCCGACGCAGCCTGCGCGAGTCCTGGCGAAGCCTGCTCGGATGGACCGCCGGCCTCGCCGCGGTGCTGTTCCTCTATCTGCCGCTGTACCCGAGCCTCGCCGGAGACGGCCAGCTCGAGGCCATGATCTCGTCGCTGCCGAAGGAACTCGTCGACACCCTCGGGTACGACCAGATCGCGACCGGCGCAGGATACGCGCAGAGCACGTTCTTCGGCCTGATCGGCTTCCTTCTGCTGACGATCGCAGCAGTGACGTGGGGGTCGGCGGCCATCGCCGGCGCGGAGGAGAGCGGACGGGCCGAACTCGACCTCGCGCACGGCATCGGCCGCGGCCGGTATGCGCTGGAGTCGGCCTTCGCCGTGCTCGTGCGACTGCTGTGGCTCGGCGTCTTCTCGGGGCTCGTCGTCTGGGCGTTGAACGACTCGGCCGAACTCGGCCTCGACGGCTGGCGCATCGTCGGAGCGAGCGCCGCGCTCACCGGACTCTCGTTCCTCACGGCATCCGCCGCTCTGCTCGTAGGAGCAGCGACGGGTCGCCGCATCTGGGCGACCGGCGCCGGCGCGGGAATTGCCGTGGTCGGCTACGTCCTGCAGGCCCTCGCGAAGCAGTCCGATGACCTCGAATGGTTGAACGCGCTCTCGCCCTACGCCTGGGTGTACCGTCAGCCACCCCTCGCCGAGGGCGTGGATGCCGGTGGACTCGCGCTCACCTGGGGCCTGGCCGTGGTCTTCGCCGCAGCTTCGGCAGTCGCGCTGCGCGCTCGGGACCTGCGCGGCTGAGCGCTCCTCACCGCACCTGCCTGCCTGCCTGAAACAACTGTTGACACACCCGCGGTTCAGTGGTTACCTAGTCGAGTAACTAACCCATTAACCAGCGGAGGACTCGTGATCGAAGAAGGCAAGCCGCTCTTCCTCCAGATCGCCGAGCAGATCGAGGACTCGATCCTCGACGGCTCTCTCGAGGAGGAATCGCAGGCGCCCTCGACGAACGAGCTCGCCGGCTTCTACCGGATCAACCCCGCGACGGCAGCGAAGGGAGTCGCCATGCTCACCGACAAGGGAGTGCTCTACAAGCGCCGCGGCATCGGCATGTTCGTCGCCGCCGGGGCGAAGGATCTGCTGCTCGGCGAGCGCCGTGCCGCATTCGCCGACCGCTACATCGAACCGCTCATCGCGGAGGCCCGCACACTGGGCCTCGGCTCCGACGACCTCGTCGCGCTGCTGCACGAGCGCGCGACCCAGACACAGCAGAACGACCAGACAGAAGGGAAGACCACCGCATGACCGCCGTCATCGAGGTCCAGAACCTCACCAAGCACTACAAGGAGAAGAACGCGCTCGACGACGTGTCGCTCAGCCTCGAGGGCGGCGCGATCTACGGACTGCTCGGCCGCAACGGCGCGGGCAAGACCACGCTCATGTCGATCCTGACCGCGCAGAACTTCGAGTCGTCCGGCACCGTGCGCGTCTTCGGCGAGCACCCCTACGAGAACACGCACGTCCTCAACCGGATCTGCTTCGTGCGCGAGAGCCAGAAGTATCCGGATGACGCCTACCCGCGTCACGCGTTCAAGGCGGCGAGCCTGTTCTTCCGCAACTGGAACCAGGAGCTGGCCGACGAGCTCATCGAGCAGTTCCAGCTGCCGATGAAGCAGACCATCAAGAAGCTCTCCCGCGGACAGCTCTCGGCCGTCGGGGTCATCATCGGCCTGGCGTCGCGCGCCGAGCTCACCTTCTTCGACGAGCCGTACCTGGGGCTCGACGCGGTCGCCAGGCAGATCTTCTACGACCGCCTGCTCGAGGACTACGCCGAGCACCCGCGCACGATCGTCCTCTCGTCGCACCTGATCGACGAGGTCTCGAACCTCATCGAGAAGGTCATCGTGATCGACAACGGCAAGATCCTCCTCAACGAAGACACGGATGCCGTGCGCGACCGCGCCGTCACCGTGGTCGGCGATGCGGTCAAGGTCGACGCGTGGGCGGCAGACCGTGAGGTCCTGCACCGCGAGGCGCTCGGCCGAGTGGCATCCGTCACCGTGCTCGGGGCGCTGTCGGCCGCCGAGCGCGCCGAGCTCACGGCATCCGGTCTCGATCTGGCTCCGGTGTCGCTGCAGCAGCTGATCGTCCGTCTCACCCAGAAGGCCGAGGCGGGCGCAGCCACCAGGGCCTCCGTCGCGAAAGAGGAGGTGCGCTGATGCGACGCACACTCAACGTCATCCGTCTGCAGCTCATCAACCGTCAGACGTTCATCTGGGTGCCGCTGATCATCCTCGGCTCGGCGGTCGTGATCTCGGTGCTGATCTACGCGATGATCCCCGTCGACACCCCCAAGTACGGCGGTGGCGGCCAGGCTCCGCTCTGGTACTTCTTCGCGATCGGCCTCTCGGCCATGACACTCACCTTCCCGTTCTCGCAGGCGATGAGCATCACGCGGCGCGATTTCTTCTTCGGCACGCTGCTCACCGCGATCCTCGGCAGTGCGCTCATGGGCGTCGTCTTCCTGATCGGCGGCGGAATCGAGACGCTGACGAACGGCTACGGCGTGAACGGCTACGTGTTCTACCTGCCGTGGCTGTGGGAGGCGGGTCCGCTCGGAGCATTCACCGTCTACTTCACGCTCGCCCTGTTCCTGTTCGTCGTCGGCTTCACCGGGGCGACGATCTACAAGAGCTGGGGACCCACCGTGCTCACGATCGCGGGCGTCGGGCTCGGTCTCGTGCTCGTGGGTCTCGCGTTCCTCGCGACGAGGCTCGAGCTGTGGGACGAGGTGTGGCGGGGCATCCTCGACGCCGGAGCTCTCGGTCTCGCACTGTGGGGCCTCGTCGTGACCGCGGTGCTGGCGGGCATCTCGTTCCTCGCGTTCCGCCGGGCCATCCCCTGATCACCCGCTGATCACTCGACGCCGGTCGCTCGGAAGAGGGGCGGCCGGCGTCGACGCGTCGCGACCGCTACTCGCCCTCGCCGCCGGACGCAAGCACATGCGTGAACGGATGCCGAGCGGCTAGCGTCACCCTTCGGGGAGGATGACGAGAGGATGCCGTGACGAACATCAGGACACGAATGCGCGCGCGCCGTCCCGGCATCGTGCGCTCACTGCGCGAGGCGGTCGACCCGGCCCGGCTGCTGCTCGTGGCCAAGACCGCTCTGGCTGTCGGACTCGCGTGGCTGATCGCCCCGCACATGCCCGGCGTCACCGACGAGTACCCGTACTACGCGCCGCTCGGCGCCCTTGTGAGCATGTATCCCACGCTGATGGGGTCGGTGCGGTCGGGGTTGCAGACCCTGCTCGGACTCGCCACCGGCATCGGACTGGCAGCGATCGTCGTGCTCACCGTCGGCCCGACGTGGTGGACCATCCCGGCCGTGGTCGGCATCGGCGTGCTGGTCTCGGGAACGGGGTGGTTCGGCGTCGGCCGCGAGTACGTGCCCATGGCCGCGCTCTTCGTGCTGATCATCGGCGGCCAGAATGCTGACGACTACTCGATCGGGTACCTGGTGCAGACGGCGGTCGGCGTCGTCGTCGGACTCCTCGTGAACCTGGTGATCGCGCCGGCGCCGCTGACCCTCGCCGCCGCGGCCAAGGTCGACGCCTTCCGCACCCAGCTGAGCGAGCACCTGCACGACATCGGGTCGGCGGTCTCGGAGTCGTGGCCGCCCGAGCACCAGCAGTGGGCCGATGATGCGGCCTCGCTCGCCGACACGACGGCGGAGCTGCGCACGGCCCTGTCGGAGGCCGACGACAGCCGGCGAGGCAACCCACGGGCGCTGGGACGACGGGGGGAGACGCGACACATCCACGCCGAGCTCGCCCGGCTCGACAGGATCGCGCATCTGATCCGCGACATCTCGGACGAGATCGCCGACACCATCTGGGATCGCCCAGGAGCTCTGATGCTCGACGCGGCGCTGCCCGAACCGCTGTCGAACGCGTGCCATGCCGTCGCCGAGGTGATCGCCCAAGAGGATCCCCTGTCGCCCGAGGATCACCGGGTCAGGGGTGAGGCCGCGCGCGCCGTGAGGCTGCTGCTCGAGACCGTCGACGACCGGACCATCGACGCCCGCCGCTCGATGGGGCCGGGAGTGCTCGCGGCCATGCACCTGCGGCGCATCCTGATCCTCAGCGGCCACCGCGACGAGGACGAGGACGAGGACGAGTCGGACGACGAGGCGGGATAGTCGGATCCGGCGAGCGACCGGATCCGACGGTAGCCGATGTCCGTGCCCCTGCGTAGGATCGGCGGCACGCACCCACGACCTGAGGAGACGACGATGTCCGCCGAGCAGATCACCGAGAAGCCCCTTCCCTACGTCCGCCTCGCGGCGCTGACCCAGAGCGTCGCCTCACAGCCCGAGGTCGCGGGGGTGGTGGGTCCGCTGTTCGATCAGGTGGCCGATGCGATCGTCGCGTCGGGCGGAGAGCCGGGGCTCCCGATCGCGGAGTACGACATGAACAAGCACGGCGTGCGCATCACGGTCGGCTTCACCTATGACGGGCCGGCGATCGACGGCCTCGTCATCGTCGAGCTTCCCGCCGTCGACGATGCGTTCACCGCCACGCACCTCGGCACCATGGCGACGATCGATGACAGCTGGCATGCGCTGAACCAGGCGATCGCCGCGCAGGGCGCGACGGCGCAGGGTGCCTGCCGTGAGGTCTATCTGCAGTCGGAGTCCGAAGATCAGGCCGACTGGATCACCGAGCTCCAGCAGCCGGTCGCCCGCAGCTGATCGTCAGAGCGCTCCGGCGAGCGCCGCGATGCCGACGATCACCGAGACGAGCGCGAGCACCAGGGCGATCGCGATCAGCACGGCGTGCACCTTGAGGAACGCCGTCGCCTTGCCGTCGGCATCCCGTGCCCGCGGGTCGGTCGCGACGCGCTTGTAGAAACGGGGCCACACCAGCACGTTGAAGGCGGCGTTGAGGAAGAGCACGACGGCGAGAGCGATCACCACTCCACGCTAACGCCCGCGGCACGGGTCGCCGGACACCCGGCATCCGTCTCCCCGGGACGGAATCCCGCCAGAACCCCGAAAAAACATACCGAGTCCATGTATCAGGAGCCTCTTGCCGTGCTCCTTACCGGTGTGATCACAATGGGACTCATGATCGACGGCGCACCCGACGGCGCCGCCCTCGATCCTGCACCGGACGACGGAGCAGCACGCTGGAGGCGTGCCGCCGAGTTCTTCGACGCATGGCGGGACGGCGAGAGCCGCGCGATGGACGACCTCGTGCGGCTGATGACGCCTGTGCTCTGGCATGTCGTGCGCGCCTACGGACTCGACCGCACACTGGCCGAAGACGTCGTCCAGACGACGTGGCTGCAGCTGGTTCGCGGGCACCGCTCGATCAGTGATCCGAAAGCGGTGTCGGCCTGGCTGACGACCACCGCTCGCCGCGAGGCCTGGCGGGCCGGGAAGGCCCAGAACAGGGTCGACACGACCGAGTCGGATGCTCTCGACGCACTGCTTCCCACGCAGCAGTCGGCCGAGCACCACGCCACCGTCGGCGACGAGAAGCGACGGCTGTGGGCAGCGGTTCGCCTCCTCGCCGACCGATGCCAGCGACTGCTGCGAGTGATCGCCTTCGAGGAGCGACCGGACTACGCCCGCCTCGCCGCCGATCTCGCGATGCCGGTCGGCAGCATCGGCCCCACCCGCCAGCGCTGCCTCGCGAAGCTGCGCGAGCTGCTCGACGCACCGACACCACGAACGGAGGGCAGCTCATGAGCGAGAACGATCGCGCCAACGGCGGCGACAACCATGAGGATGCCGAGCTGTTCGCGCAGCTGCGTTCGCTCTGGCGTGACGTCGACCCGATGCCGGCCGCCCTCATCGACCGCATGATCGCGGCCGTGGCAGCCGAGGGGCTGTCGGAGGAGTACGCGCTGCTCACCCTCATCGAGGAACCGCTCGGAGCCGTTCGCGGCGACGCCGACGCGCTCACCCTGCAGTTCAGCGACGGCACGACCAGCATCCTGCTGCACGTCACGCGCACGGCGAGCGGTGCGCACCGGGTCGACGGCTGGGTCGACTCGATCTCGGGTGCGATCGAACTGGCTCAGGGCGAGAGCATCCGCACGACGACCGCGAACGACACCGGCCGCTTCCTGTTCGACGACGTGCCCGACGGGTTGACCCGCGTGCGCCTGAGCACCACGGTCGGCGACCAGGAGCGCACCCTGTCGACCCCGCAGTTCGAGTTGTGATCGACCGCGGGGCGACCCGCGCATGACGGGGCGACCCGTGCACACCACCGCTGGGCGACTCCCGCACCACGCAGGACCTCACTCACCGGAAGCGGGCCGACCCGCACACACCGCGGGGTCCCCCGCACAGGACGCGGGCTCATCCCGCAGAGGACGCGGGTCCGCCCGCGAGGAGAGGATCGACGATGGAGCAGCCCAAGGGGTGGAGCTGGCAGGACCGGGCGGAGGGATCGATCAGACGGGGGACGGCGCTGGACCCGTCGGTCGAACCCGTCGAGGGCGTCAGGGCGTTCCCCACCGCATATCTGCAGGAGCGGCTGCTGATCACGCAGGATCAGGAGAATGGTCAGGAGGAGTACGACGAGGAGATCCGCGAGCTGCGCGATGCTGCCGGCTCGTTCGGCTGGATGCTCGAGATCGATTCGCCGGATGCTCTGCGCGCGGCTGATCCGCTGGTCCCCGGCGTGCCGGGGTTCCTGCGCGCTCGCCTGACCACTCCCGACGAGCCGACCCGCGGCGAGTCCCCGGTGCCGCCGGACGCCTGGCGCGTGCTGCAGCGCGCGCGGCGCAGCTCCGGCACGTCGATGCCGCGAACCAGCCTCGAGCATGTGCTGTCGATCGACCCCGTCGGACTCAACCCGTTCAGCCGAACGAATCCCTTCAGCCGCACCAACCCGTTCAGCCGCACCAACCCGGTGCGCGGCGCGGGCGGAGGGGCCGGAGGCAGCGACGACTACCTCGAGCCGGGGCGCGGCGCGCGCCAGCCGGTGACCTGGCTCGGACCGGCTCCCCGGCGCACGGCGGCCCCGAAGCGCGGCCGACGTCCGGTGGTGGCGGTGCTCGACACGGGATGCGGTGTGCACGACTGGCTGCCGGACGACATCGTCACCCGCCACATCGAGATCGACGGCGTGCCGATCGGACTCACCGACGACGCAGACCCTGAGGTCTATCCGGATCTCTACGGGCAGCTCGACGGCGAGATCGACGCCGTCGCCGGGCACGGCACGTTCATCGCGGGCATCATCCGTCAGATGGCGCCGGATGCCGACATCCTGTCGATCCGCATGGCCGGCGCACTGGGCGTGATCGACGAGAGCACCTTTCTGACGACCGTCGCGCAGGTCGTCGAGCTGCTGCGGCGACACCGCGAGGACCCGTCGACCGGGCATCCGATCGACGTGCTCAACCTGTCGCTCGGGTACTACCACGAGACCCCGGTCGACGGTCAGTTCAGCCGGACCCTCGACGCGCTGCTCACCGCGGCGCGAGAGCTGGGATGCGTGGTGGTGTGCTCGGCGGGCAACGACGCGATCGACCGGCCGTCGTTCCCGGCATCGCTGTGGCCGTGGCCCGGTGCCGACAACGGCATCCCCCGTGATCACGCTGCGCCGCATGTGTCGGTCGGGGCTCTCAATCCGTCGGGCCGGTCGGTCGCGCTGTTCTCGAACGTCGGCCCCTGGGTGCAGGTCTACGCCCCCGGCGCCGCCGTCGTGAGCACGTCACCGGCCTTCGTCGGAGGCGAGCAGGCGACGACCAGAGCGGACGTCGACGGACTGCGGCGCGAGACGATCGACCCGGACGACTACCGCGGAGGCTTCTCGATCTGGAGCGGCACGTCGTTCGCGGCTCCGTATGTCGCGGGGCGCATCGCGGCACAGTGGGGCTCCGTGCCGGCACAGGGCGTCACGGCGGATGCTGCGGCCAAGGCCGTCTCCGCCGTGCTCAAAACCCTGCCTTCACCCGTGACGGGAGGGTAGCCGCGCGCGTCGGATCACAGCACACCTTCCCTGAGGCCAGACATACCGGCATTCTGGTGCAATGCCCCTGTCTGCTCTCGAGCTGCATCAGCGCGGCGTCGACGCAGCCAACTCCCGACGGTTCGCCCAGGCGCGGCGTGCGCTGACCGCCGCATCGGCGCGCACGGACGACGCCGATCTGCGTGCCCGCATCGACGGGACCATGGCCTACGTGCTCGCCCAGACCGGCCAGCCGGTGGAAGCCGAGCGACTGTCGCGCGAAGCGCTGTCACGGCCGGGCCTCAGCGACGAGACAGTCGCCCTCGCGAACGGCCAACTCGGCACGTTGCTCATGCACGGCGGACGGCTCGACGACGCCGACCTGTTCCTCACCAGGGCGATAGACGGCCTCGACGAGGGCTCGATCGAGAGCGCCAACTGCCTGATGAGCCGATCGATCGTCAGTATGCAGAGGCACCGGCTCGACGCCTGCACGGCCGATCTGCAGCGGGCCATCGCGGCCTATGAGGCCCACGGGGCCGAGGAGCCGCTGGCCGAAGCGCGCCACAATCTCGGCTACGCCGCGCTGCTCGGCGGCGACCTCGTCACCGCACTCGGGCTGATGACCCGATCGCGTCCGATCCTCGCCGCGACCAGCGACCTCGCCGCCGCGATCAGCGACCTCGATCGGGCCGAGGTGCTGCGCGATGCCGGCCTCACGACCGAGGCCGAAGAACTGCTCGGCACGGTCGCGGTGCGATTCGGCGCACAGCGGATGCGGCAGGCGCGAGGTGAGGCCGAGTTCCATCTCGCCCGATCGCTGCTGCGGCACGACGCCTCGTCGGCCGAGCGTGCCGCGGCGACCGCATCCCGTCGCTTCGCCGGCCTGGGAAGCGAGAGCTGGGCCGCCCGCGCCGACGCGGTGCGGCTGGAGGCGCAACTGCGAACTCGACCTCACAAGCCGCCGGCCGCAGAGGACTTCTCTCGCACGGTGGACGCGCTCACCCGGGGAGGATTCCGCACCGAAGCGGCTGCGGTGTCACTTACCGCTCGGCTGGCCGACGGAGGTCGCCTGCCCCGACTCACCCCTGACGCCCCGACGCCGCTGCGTCTGCGCGCGCACGAGGTGCGTGCGGTGCGTGCCGCCGCACGGGGCAGGGATGCCGATGCTCGCCGGGCCGCGGCCGAGGGCCTCGACCTGCTCACCACGTGGCAGCAGTCGTTCGGAGCGCTCGACCTGCAGGCGTCGGTGGCCATGCACGGCACCGAGCTGATGTTCGCCGGTCTCGCCGCGGCCGCGCGATCGCGCGATCCCGAGGTGCTGTTCGAGTGGTCCGAGCGTGCCAGGCATCTCAGCCAGCAGGTCGCACCGGTGCGCCCGCCGCACGATGCCGAACTGTCGGCCGACCTCGCCGAGCTGCGGATGCTGCGCGCCGACCTCGCGGGGTCGGACTGGACGACCGACGCCCGGGTGCGCGAGCTGCGGGATCGAGTACGTGACCGCCAGTGGTCGTCGACCGGCGTCGGCGAGAGCCACGAACGCCTGGGTCTCTCCGAGACCCGAGCGCGACTCGACGATGACACAGCGATCCTCGCCTACGTCTTCACGCGCGAGGAGCTGCTGTGCGTCGTCGTGACGACATCCGGCTCGTCGATCGTCGAGCTGGCGCTGCCGCGCATCGAGGCCGCGCTCGACGGACTCCGCGCCGACCTCGACGTGGCGGCTCTGACCCACGGCGGGCCGATGGCGCACGTCGTGGCGCGTTCGCTCGACGACAGACTGCGACGACTCGACGAGGCCCTCCTGGCACCGGCGCGCGCGGCGTCGGGAGGAGCGGCACGTCTGGCCCTGACGGTGCCCGGCATCCTGGGCGGCATCCCGTGGGCGATGCTCCCGGGAATGCGCGGAACTCCGTTCACCATCGCGACGTCGGTGTCTCGCCTGCTCGGCGGCTCCGATCGCCGCCCGCCACAGGCCTCCCGGGCAGGTTTCGCGACCGGCCCCCGCGTCGCGCGCGCCGAAGAGGAGGTGCGCCGGGCCGCCGCAGCGTGGGCAGGCGCCAGGATGCTGACCGGCGACAGCGCGCGGGTCAGTGCCGTCACCGAGCTCGCCGAGCAGGTCGACGTGCTGCACATCGCCGCCCACGGTCGTCATGCGGTCGACAACCCGCTGTTCTCAGGGTTCGAACTCGTCGACGGCACCCTGTTCGGGTACGACGTCGACCTGATCTTGCGCCCGCCCGAGACCGTCGTGCTCTCGGCGTGCGAACTCGGCCGCTCGTCGGTGCGCTGGGGCGAGGAGGCGCTGGGCATGACGCGCGTCTGGCTGCACGCCGGCACCGGCTGCGTCATCGCCGCCCCTGTCGTGGTCGCCGACGACGTCGCCTGCGAGCTGCTCGGGGCCGTGCACTCCGAGCTGGCCACCGGTGCCAGCCCCGCGGACGCGCTGGCCGCGGCATCCGAATCCACAGGCCTCAGCGCGCCTTTCCAGTGCCACGGAAGCGGACTCTGAAACTTTTCTCCAGTCGATGTATCAGAACATCGGTGACCCGCTCCTTATCTCCAGAAGGTGCCAGCGAAGGGCTTCGGAAACGAAGCGCGAGGGAGGCGCAGTCGAACTGGGGAAACCCTCGTGCACTGGGGAGTGTGAGGGGACGACAGGACACCATCTACTCCGGGGATGTCGCGAGAGGGGTCGCGGCATCCCCACCAGGAGTCCCGCACCGTGTTGCTTGTGAGAGTCAAGGACTGATCGGCAGGTCAGGCCGTCATGACCTCGTACCCCGCGTCGCGGAACGCGGCAAGCGAGGCGTCGTCGGAACCGTCGTCGGTCAGGAGAACGGGGAACAGCTCCGGGCCGCCGACGGCCGCGAACGCCACGGTGCCGATCTTGCTGCTGTCGGTGACGACCACGGCTCGGCGGGCGCGCTCGGCCATCATGCGGTTCACCGCGGCTTCGCGTTCGTCCTGCGTGGTGGCGCCGGCCGCGGCATCCATCCCGTTGACCCCGATGAAGGCGATGTCGAGTCGCACTCCGCGCAGCAGCTGCTCGACGAACGGACCCACCAGCTCGTAGCTGCGCGAGTGGATCACCCCGCCGGTCACGACGACCTTGATGTCGGGTCTGGTGGCGAGCTGGGCGGCGATGTTCACGGCGTTGGTGACGACCGTGATGCCCGGGCCTGCGGCGAGATCGTCCCGAGCGGCGAGCGCTGCGGCGATGGCGGTGGTCGTGGTTCCGCCCGAGAGCCCGACGACCATGCCCGGCGCCACGAGGGCGGCGGCGGCCTGGGCGATGCTCTCCTTCTGCTGCGAGCGCTGGTGGCTCTTGTAGCGGATCGGCAGCTCGTAGGCGACCGAGTGGGCGACCGCCCCGCCGTGGGTGCGCGTGAGCAGACGCTGCTCGGCGAGCGAGTCGAGATCACGGCGCGTGGTGGCGGCCGAGGCTCCGAAGCGCTCGACGAGTTCGTCGACGTTCACCTCGCCGTCCGCGGCCAGCAGGTCGAGGATCGCGTTCAGTCGGGCGGCGCGCTTCATGTCACCATCCTGCCCGGCATCGCGTGACTCACCCCGCCACCTCGGTGGACTCGAGGGCGAACAGGCGCAGCATCCGCGCCGCCTCCCCGGCGAGCGCATCGCGCGCAGGGGTGAGGTACTTGCGCGAGTCGACGAGCCCCTCATCGGTGTCGAGGGTCGCGCGGATCGCGCGGGTGAAGAACCCGTTCAGGTGCGTCGAGACGTTGATCTTCGTCATGCCCGCGCGCACGGCGTCGGCGATCACGGCGTCCGAGACTCCCGATGATCCGTGCAGCACCAGGGGAACGGGGAGGGCTTCGCGCAGGCGTGCGATGAGAGCGAGGTCGAGGGATGCCGTGCGGTCCGTCATGGCGTGCGACGACCCCACGGCGACGGCGAGCGCGTCGACGCCGGTCGCTGCGACGAACGCGCGGGCCTCGTCGGGGTCGGTGCGCACACCGGGGGCGTGGGCGCCGTCCTTGCCGCCGACCTCGCCCAGCTCGCCCTCGACGTAGACGCCTGCCGCGTGCGCCCGCTCGGCGACGGCAGCGGTCAGCGCCACGTTCTCGTCGTACGGCAGCGCACCGCCGTCGAACATGACCGAGCCGAAGCCCAGCGCGATGGCCTCGTCGACGAGCTCGGGGCGCTCGGCGTGATCCAGGTGCACCGCGACCGGGGTCTGCGCGCGCCGCGCGACGGCGAGCGTCGCCAGAGCGATCGGCTCGAGGCCGCCGTGGTAGTCGGCGCAGTTCTGCGAGATCTGCAGGATCACCGGCAGTCCGGCGTCGGCAGAGGCACGCACGAGCCCCTCGGCGGTCTCGAGGTGGATCACGTTGAAGGCGCCGATGCCGGTGCCGCGGGCTGCGGCATCCGTCACGAGCTCTCGGGCGGAGACCAGGGTCACAGAGGGTCCTCTCGAACGGGGGAATCGTAGGGGGTGACGACGAGGCGCTCCTCGAGCGCCGCCCAGTCGTCGGAGATCTCGCCGGCGAGCGGCATGAGCACAGCGGCGGCCGACCACGCGGTGGCGCGTCGCAGAACGGTCTCGGGATCACGGACGCCGTCGGCATAGAGCACCGCGCACGCGGCCACTCCCGCGTCGCCCGCACCGGTCGGGTTGCCGGCCAGCGGGGCATCGAGGCGCGCATGCAGCACGTCAGAGGCCGTGACGGCGAGCATGCCCTCGGCGCCGAGTGACAGCAGCACGAGGTCGACGCCGCGATCGATCAGCGAGCGGGCACCGCCGACCGGGTCGGTGATGCCGGTCGCCTCGACGAGCTCGGCCGCGTTGGGCTTGAGGACGGATGCTCCGGCATCCGCCGCGTGCAGCAGAGCAGGACCCGAGGTGTCGACGATCACGGGCACACCGGCGTCCCGCGCCGTGCCGATCAGCAGCGGAAGCAGCGTCTCAGGAGCACCGGGCGGCAGGCTGCCCGAGATCACGAGCACGCGCGCGCCGGGAAGCGCATCGACGACCTCGCCCAGCATCGCAGCCCACTCGGGGTCGGAGGGGTTCACGCCCCGCTCGTTCACGATCGTCGTGTCGCCGAGGGTCTCGTCGACCAGCGCGATGCTCTGCCGTGTCGCTCCGACCACGGGGACCAGGCGATGGGGCACGCCGCTGGCCCCGAGCTCTGCGGCGAGCTCGACACCGCTGCGACCGCCTGCCGTCGACACGGCGAGCACCGAGGCGCCCTGCGCGTGGGCGACCCGGGCGACGTTCAGGCCTTTGCCGCCGGCACGCACCGCACCGGCATCCGCTCGGTGGGTCTCGCCGAGGGTCAGTCGCTCGACGTGCCAGGTGAGGTCGAGCGCGGGGTTCGGGGTGACGGTGAGGATCATGCCAGCTCCCTCGCGCGCAGCGCCGCGCCCAGGATGCCGGCATTGCCCGACAGCTCCGCCGGCACGAGCTCAGGAAGGCGATGGAAGCTCAGACGCTCCGCCAGTCGTGCCCGCAGCTCGTCGAAGAGCGCTCCCCCGGCGCGGGAGAGTCCACCACCGATCACGATCGCCTCGGGGGCGATGACGGCGGTGAGCTGCGCGAGGGACAGGGCGAGGGCGTCGAGCGCCGAGTTCCAGATCTCGGAGGCGACGCGGTCGCCGGCCGCCGCGCGGGCGATCACGTCCTTCGCGCCGTCAGGGCTGATTCCGGTCGCCTCGCGATAGCGGCGAGCGATGGCGCCGGCAGACGCGACGACCTCGAGGCACCCGCGCGCACCGCACGCGCACACCGGTCCGTCGGCGATCGGCGAGTGGCCGATCTCGCCCGCGTAACCGCCGGCGGTGTACGGCTCGCCGCCCACCAACAGGGCACCCGCGATGCCCGTGCCGATGACCAGCACGACGGAGTTCGAGTAGGCGCGGGCGCCGCCGAGGCGGTGCTCGGCCCAGCTCGCCGCCCGCACGTCGTGATCGAACGCGACGGGCAGACCGAGCTTCTCCGACGCGAGGTCGCGCAGCGGCGAGTTCCGCCAGCCGAGATTGCTCGCGAAGACGCCGAGGCCGGCCTCCGCGTCGACGATCCCCGGCACCACGAGTCCTGCCGCCTGCGGCACGACATCGGGGTGGTCGGCCCGAAGTTCGGCGGCGAGCACGCCCAGGCGCTCGATCAGCACCTCCGTGCGGTCCCCCTCGGCGACGGGGGTCGGCGTGCGGCGGAGGCCGAGAGCCGTGCCGTCGGCATCGAACAGCGCCGACTTGATGTCGGTGCCGCCCACGTCGAACGCCAGCACCGGCGCGCCGTGACCGAGCGGGCGCGCGGCGGCGAGCCGCTCGCCCGACGCGTCGCTCACGACGTCGGCGATGCTCGCGGCATCCTCAGTGCTGGTCATCGATCGCTCCGCTGATGGGTCGGGTCATGCATCCAGGATGACGGATCGCGTGAGGTTGCGCGGCTGGTCGGGGTCGAGCCCGCGGGCGACGGCCCTGTCGAGGGCGACGCGGTGCAGGCGCACGAGGTCGGCGAGCGGGTCGACCGGATGCTGCACGAAGCGGGCTCCGGTGGCCTCGACCTGCGCGGCCAGGCCTTCGGGCGCCTCTCCGAACTGCCAGGTGACGCGGCCGGGGGCGGCGATCGCGATCGGACCGTGGCGGTACTCCATCGACGGGTACGACTCGGTCCACGACTGCGACGACTCGCGCATCTTCAGCGCGGCCTCGTGCGCGAGGCCGACCGTCCACCCACGGCCGAGGAACGAGTACTGCTCGGCGTCGCGGAGCTCGTCGTCGTAGTCCGCCGTGAGCACGGCGGCCGCATCCGCGATCGCCGCGGTGAGGTCCTCACCCAGCGAGGCACGGAAGAGTGCCAGGGCCGTGGTCGCGAAGCGGGTCTGCACCACCGACTTCTCATCGGCGAAGGGCAGCAGCACGGCGTCGTCGACGAGCGAGACGAGCGGCGATGTCTCGTCGCCGATCACGCCGATCGTGGGAACGCGGCCCTTGATGCGCTCGACCAGCTCGAGCACCTCGGTCGTCGTGCCCGAACGCGTCAGTGCGACGACCGCGTCGTAGCCGCGGTCGACGAACGACTCGGATGCGGCGAACGCATCGGTCTCGCCCTGGCCCGCGGTCTCGCGGAGGAACGCGTAGGACTGCGCCATGAACCACGAGGTTCCGCAGCCGACGACGGCGATGCGGGCTCCGGATGCCGGGAGCAGCGCCTGCGCGTCGCGGAGATCCGCCGCGCGGGCCCAGGTCTCAGGCTGCGAATTCAGTTCTTCGCGCATGTGTGCGCCGGGCAGAAGTTCGGTCATGTCGGGCCCTCCGGACCAGATGTTGCAAGTTTGTGATTGTTTAGCGGCTTATTCGATCATAGTATGTCGACATTAGGAATCGTTGCAAGGTTCCTCTTGATTTGTTTATTCTCCTGACAAATAATCGAACAAGTTCCACCGCCCCTCCGGAGATCCGGTCCATGGAGGGTTCCTCGAGCCGACCCGGCTTGAACCGATCGTCCCGCCACCGGGGGAGGCGATCACACGCATCGTCGCGTGCTGTGCTTGCGACTGTGCACCACCTACACAGTGAGGAATGCAATACACATGAAGAAGTCACTGCGATTCGGTGCTGTCGCTCTTGCGGCCACCGCCACGCTCACGCTCGCTTCGTGCGGGTTCGGCGGCTCGACAGGAGGCGGCGGAGACGCCGAGGGCGAGACGACGCTCAACCTTCTGGTCCCCAGCTACTCCGACGCCACCAAGGGCCTGTGGGAAGACGTGATCGAGGGTTTCGAGAAGGAGAACCCTGACATCACGGTCGACCTCGAGGTGCAGTCATGGGACAACCTCGAGAAGGTCGTCTCCACCAAGATCCAGGCCGGCGAGGCTCCCGACATCTACAACGGCGGTCCGTTCGCCGGATTCGTCGGCGACGAACTGCTCTACCCGGTCGAAGACGTCGTCTCGGAGGAGACCTACTCCGACTTCCAGGACGCGTTCCTCGCGAACGCCGAGGTCGACGGCACGGCCTACGCCCTGCCGCTGATCGCATCGGCCCGTGCGCTGTTCGTCAACAACGCGCTGCTCGAGCAGGCCGGCGTCGAGGCTCCGACGACCTGGGACGAGCTGCTCGGCGCTGCGACCAAGGTGTCGGCACTCGGTGGCGGCGTGGCCGGCTACGGCATGCCCCTCGGCTCCGAAGAGGCTCAGGCCGAAGCGGCCGTGTGGCTGTGGGGCGGCGGCGGATCGTTCGGCGACGCGTCCGAGATCACGATCGACACCCCCGAGAACCTCGAAGGTGCCGAGCAGATCAAGAAGATGATCGACGCCGGTGCGACGCAGGCCGACCCCGGCTCGACGCAGCGCTCGCCCCTGATGGACATCTTCATCCAGGGCAAGATCGGCATGCAGGTCGGCCTGCCGCCGACGGTCGGCCAGATCGAAGAGGGCAACCCCGAGCTCGACTACTCGATCGTCCCGATCCCGACGAAGGACGGCTCGCCCTTCACCCTCGGCGTCATGGACCAGCTGATGGCCTTCCAGAACGACGGCGACAAGCAGGAGGCGATCACCGCCTTCTTCGACTACTACTACTCGGCAGACGTGTACGTGCCGTGGGTGCAGGCAGAGGGCTTCCTGCCCGTCACCAAGTCCGGTGCCGAGCAGCTCGCCGGTGAGGAGGCGCTCGCGCCGTTCCTCGAGGTCCTGCCCGACGCGCAGTTCTACCCGTCGACGAACGAGAAGTGGTCGGCCACCGACGGCGCCTTCAAGTCGCTGTTCGGCCAGCTGCAGTCGAAGCCGGCCCAGGACGTCCTGGCCGAGATCCAGGCACAGGTCGACGCGGGCTGAGCCCCGCAGACGGAGAGGTTCGGGTATCCCATGAGCCAGACGAAAGAATCCTCGAACCTCGCGGGGGCGGCCACCGGCCGCCCCCGCACCCCGGGCCGCCGATCGGGCGCCGCCCGCGGCAAGCCGGGAGGGAAGGACCTGCTCCAGGCGCTGCCCTGGATCGCGCCCGCCCTGCTCCTCATCATCGGCGTGGTCCTGTTCCCCGCCGGGGTGATGTTCTTCAACTCCACCCGTGACATCTCGCTCTCGGGCCTCGACAAGGGCTCGGTCGGCTTCGACAACTTCGTGACCGTGTTCACGTTCGCCGAGTTCTGGCCGATCATGTTCCGCACGATCATCTGGGTCGTCGCGGTGGTGACCTTCACCGTGATGATCTCGCTCGGGCTCGCGCAGATCCTCAACAAGGCCTTCCCCGGTCGCCAGATCGTCCGCATGGCCGTGATCGTGCCGTGGGCGGCATCCGTCGTGATGACGACGATGGTCTTCTACTACAGCCTCGAGCCGTACTTCGGCGTCTTCAACAAGTTCCTCTACGACATCGGGCTCGCAGACGACGCGGTCGGCTACGGCTGGACCAAGAACCCGGCCACCGCCTTCGCCTGGTCGATCGTGATCGCGATCTTCGTCTCGCTGCCGTTCACGACCTACACGATCCTCGCGGGCCTCCAGACGGTTCCGGCCGACACCCTCGAAGCCGCGAAGATGGACGGCGCCGGCGCGACCCGCACCTACTGGACGGTCGTCGTTCCCCAGCTGCGCAGCGCCCTGGCCGTCGCGATCCTCATCAACATCATCAACGTCTTCAACTCGCTGCCGATCCTCAAGGTGATGACCGGGTCGATCCCCGGATACGGCGCCGACACGATCATGACGATGATCTTCAAGTACATCGAGCTGCAGAAGAAGGTCGACGTCGCGAGCGCACTGTCGGTCGTCGCCTTCCTCATCGTGATCGTGATCGTCGCGATCTACGTCAAGGCCGTCAAGCCCATGAAGGAGGTCTGATCATGACCCTGACCGAGACCGCCCTCGTCACCACCGCGGGCGATGACGCCGCCCCTCGCATCCCCGGACGCAAGCGCCGCTACACCGAGGACCAGGTCACGCTGCCCCGCGTCATCCTGCGCATGGCCGCCGGCATCCTGGTGCTCGCGATCTTCGTGCTGCCGTACCTGATCATGTTCTTCGGCTCCGTGAAGACGAAGTCGCAGATCCGCTCGGTCGACCCGACGTACCTGCCGATCGAGTGGCACTGGGAGAACTACATCTCGATGTGGTCGACCCCCGAGACGCCGCTGCCCTACAACCTCATCTCGACGATCATCATCGCCGTGTTCGCGACGCTGCTCGTGCTGCTGGTCTCGCTGCCCGCGGCCTACTACACCGCCCGCTTCAAGTTCCCCGGGCGCATGGTCTTCCTGTTCCTGGTGATCGTGACGCAGATGCTGCAGCCGGCCGTGCTCACCTCTGGCCTGTTCCGCCAGTTCACGGTGCTCGGACTCAGCGACACGTGGGCGGCGATGATCTTCATCAACGCCGCGTTCAACCTGTCGTTCGCGGTGTGGATCATGCACTCGTTCTTCGCGGGCATCCCGAAGGAGATCGACGAGGCCGCCCAGATCGACGGCGCGGGGCGCTTCACCGTGCTGTTCAAGATCAACCTGCCGCTCGTCTGGCCGGGCATCGTGACGGCCATCGTCTTCACGTTCGTCGCCTGCTGGAACGAGTTCGCCGCATCGCTCGTCATCCTCTCGACCGACAAGAACCAGCCGCTCTCGGTCGCATTGACCAAGTTCGTCGGTCAGTACGAGACGAGCTGGCAGTACGTGTTCGGCGTCTCGATCGTCGCGATCCTGCCCGTCGTCATCCTGTTCATGCTCATCGAGAAGCGCCTCGTCGGCGGCCTGACCGCCGGCAGCGTCAAGTAGACCTCGGGCCCGTCGCGGGGCGTCCGGTTCGCAGTTCGTGCCGCCGGGCGCACCCGCGAGCGGCACGAACTGCGACGGGAACCTCGACTCTGACGCCTACCGCGCAGGCAGCTCGACCCCGGTCGCGTCAGCGAGGGCCGCGAGGAGCCGCTCCTGGAAGGATGTGTCGTCGACGGCCGGGTGGGGTGTGCGCCGCTCGCCGTGGTGCCAGTATCCGCCGGTGACGTCGAGACGCGGCTCGGTCGCGAGGCGCTCCTGCGTCTCATGCCCGAGATCGAAGTCGTCGGGGGCGCCAGCACCGCCCATCTTCGTCGGCACCCATCCAGGATCGACCGAGTCGGCCGCGACGCGAGGCGCCCACCGTCGGGCGACCGCCGCCGACAGAGCCGTGACGAACAGCTTGCTGTCGGAGTAGCTGGCCGTCGTCCGCGAGCCGTCCCAGTCGAGCTCCGTGAGATCGGTCGAGCCGCCGCGATGCATCCCGCTGCTGAGGTAGACGTGACGTGTGGGCGTGCGCAGCAGCGCGGTGAGCAGGTAGGGACTGACCACGTTGACGGGCAGGATGCCGGACCCCGAGATGACACCGGCGTTGTGGATGACCGCGTCGACCTCCGCTCCCCC
Organism: Microbacterium sp. Bi98; assembly: GCF_918698045.1. Classification (NCBI taxonomy): domain Bacteria; kingdom Bacillati; phylum Actinomycetota; class Actinomycetes; order Micrococcales; family Microbacteriaceae; genus Microbacterium; species Microbacterium sp. Bi98. The sequence continues at coordinate 62,861 of NZ_CAKKLK010000011.1, forward strand.
GTTCAGCTCGTCGGCGACATCCCTGACGGCGCGGCGATCCGTGAGGTCGGCGATGACGAGATCGGCACCGCGATCCGTCAGCGATGAGACGGCGGCTGCTCGATCCGCGCTGCGCGCGTGGACGATCACCCGATGGCCCTGGTCGAGAAGTGCGGCGGCCGTCGCGCGGCCGAGACCGTCCGTGGAGCCCGTGACGAGGATGCGTGTCATGACCCCATCCTCTCGCGATGCTCAGCATCCTCTCCACCGACAGGAACCGACCGCTCCCGGTACTCTGGCACGGTCGACTCCGCCATCCGGCGCGGTGAGACGGGGGGATCACATGACCTGGCAGGATGCGGGGCGCGTCGAGAGGCGGCCGACGGAAGACGCTCACCCCGGGTGGGGGTGGGGCGTGGTGCTGGTGCCCGTGGCCGTCGGACTCGCGGCTCTCGGGCTGTTCTTCATCCGTGAGCTCGACCCCGGGATGGGCACCGTGATCGGCGTCGCGCTCATCGCCTGGGCCGTGTCTCTCGCGATGCCGTTCTTCGTCATCGCCTGGTATGCCGTGCAGGCTGCGTGGAAGGCATCACGCGAAGAGCGCGGGCAGACGTTCGCCGCACCGTCGCACGCGCTGCGGCGCATCGGGTTCGGCATGCGCTGGAGCTTCCGCGCACGCGGCACGCTCTTCAATCCCGCGTCGTACGACGGACCCGACCTGCCGATGCTCGTCGTGGGCAAGGTGGTGCACATCCTCGCGATCGTCGTCCTGGTGATCGCCGGGCTCGTCGCCGCTCTCGTCGGGATCGCCTCGCGCTGAGCGGGATCCCGCACCCTCCGATGCGTCGTTGCCGATCCGCGAATCAGGATGCCGGAACGGATGCCGCGCGCAGCTGCGCGGGACTCCAGCGGACCCCGAGCGCGCTCGACAGCGCCACCTGTGCGACCCCCGTCGAGATCGACGCGTCGGCATCCGCGAAACGCACCGGAACGTTCGCGGTGCCCGTCGCCGTGTAGTCGATCTCCGCCTGCACGAGGCCGAGGAACGGGTCTCCGAGCGCGCGCGCCGGCCCCCCGATCACGACCTCTGCCGCGTCGAGCACTGCGGCGATGAGCTTGATGGTGCGCGCGAGTGCGCGTGCGCCCTCAGCCAGCTTCTCCTCATCGGCAGACGCGGCCAGCGCGGTGATCGCCTCGTCATCCATGGCGTCATCGAAGTCGTCGCCCAGCATCGCCGTCATCGACGACGCCGATTCCAGGCATCCCTGGCGTCCGCAGCGACACGCGCGCGCATCCTCGCCGAACTGCACCTGGACGTGACCGATCTCGCCCGCGCGGTCTCGTGGGCCCGGTGCGAGTTCGCCGTCGAGAGTCACCGCCGCACCGATCCCGGTGCCGATGTGGATGAACAGCCGGTATCCGGACGACTCATCCTCTCGGGCCGCTTCGGCGATCGCCTCGGCATCGACGTCGTTCACGAGAAGGACGGGAACCGAGAGCAGGCGCTCGAAACGCTCGGCGAGGGGCACGTCGGTCCATCCGAGCTGCACGCTCTCGAACACGCGGCGGCCGTCTGTCGTTCCGGGAAGCTGCACGCCCGCGACGAGCAGCCGTCCGGCGTATTCGGCGGCGATCTCCGTCAGCGCAGCGTCGAGCATTCGCACCCGTGATTCATCGGAGAACGCGACTCGCCGCGTCTCGACCTCGGTGCCGTCGAGCGCGACCAGAGCGATGCGCGCATCGGTCGGTCGGATCACGAGCACCAGGATGACGTGATGCTCGGCCTCGATGCTCAGCGTGGTCGCGCGTTTGCCGCCCGTGCTGGCGGCCTGCTCGCCGTCGACGACCAGCCGCAGCTCGATGAGCTCGGCGACCAGCGACGAGGCCGTCGCCGCAGTCAGGCCGGTGGCTCGGGCGATCCCCGCCCGGGTCTCGGAGCCCGGGTTGCGGAAGACCAGCTGCAGCGCCCGGCGCAGGTTCGCGCGGCGGACCGAGGCCTGGGTGTCGAGTGCGTCATCGCCGTTCAGCATGGTGCCGGTCCCGGTGCAGGAATCAGTTGACAGACCTGGTGGTTCTGCGTACCCTCGGTCATAGTTTATTCAATAAACTTAGTTCGGTCCCCGGGCGAGTGAGTGCTGCACACACTGTCACTCGCTCGGAAGGCCGGATCATCGTCCTTCGGCGGCTTCGGTGTGATGGCGGATCACTTCGGCCACGACGAAGTTGAACCACTTCTCGGCGAACTCCGGATCGAGATGCGCCTGCTCGGCGAGTGCCTTGAGCCGCGCGACCTGCTGCTCCTCGCGACCCGGATCGGATGCCGGCATCTCGTGCTCGGCTTTGAGCTGACCGACCTGCTGCGTGGCGCGGAAGCGCTCGGCGAGCATGAAGATGAGTGCGGCGTCGATATTGTCGATGCTCGAACGCAGTCGGAGGAGTTCAGCTCGGGGGTCTTCGGCGGCGGTCATGCCCCCTACTCTACGGAAACACGCGGCAGAACGACCCCACCCTGAAGGGGGGATGCCTCCCGGATGGACCCGCGCTCGGCCGCTATCGTGAGCACATGAGCCGAGAAGAGCAGGACCCGTCGAAGAGCGCGTCTGCTGCCGCATCCGAACCTCCCTCGGCACCCGACGTCGCAGCGTCGATCACCGAAGCATCCGCCGACACCCCGGGGTCCGCGAGCTCCCCCGCAGGAGACACCGCCGTTCCGGCGATCTCCCCCCACACCCCGAAGACGTCGCCGGCAGTTCATCACGGGGTCGTCGAGCCGATGACTCCGAGCCGCTCGTTCTGGACGCGCATCGACCGGCCTTTCGTGTTCGGATTCCTGGTGACGATCGGCGGCCTCGCCGCCATCGTGCTCGGTCTGGCCGTCGCGAACCTGTCGACCGTGCTCATCTACATCGCCCTGGCACTGTTCGCCGCCCTGGGCCTCGACCCCACCGTGCGCTTCCTCGAGCGGCGCGGGCTGTCTCGCGCCATCTCGGTGGTCGTCGCGATCCTCGGGCTCGTGATCGTGGCAGGTCTCGTCGTGTGGATGGTGCTGCCGGTCGTGATCGACCAGGTCGCGAGCTTCGTGCGGTCGGTGCCGGGGATGATCCAGGAGTTCACCCGCAGCGACATCTACGCGACGCTCGACGCCCAGTTCGGCGACCAGTTCCAGGACCTCGTCGCCGATGTGCAGAGGTTCCTCACCGACCCGGGAAACATCGCCGCGATCGGCGGAGGAGCGCTGCAGGTCGGCGCCTCGATCGCCAACGCCATCTCGGGCATCATCGTGGTGCTCGTGCTCACGCTCTACTTCGTCGCGACGCTGCCGTCGATCAAGTCGGGGATGCTCCGCCTCGCTCCCGCACGTGACCGCGCGCGCGCAAGCGACATCACCGAGCAGATCACCGATTCCGTGGGCGCCTACGTGATGGGAATGGTCGTGCTCGCGTTCTGCAACGCCGTGCTCACGTTCCTGCTGTACGTGTTCCTCGGGCTGCCGTTCCCACCGCTGATGGCGACGGTCGCCTTCTGCATCACCCTGATCCCGCTCGTGGGCTCTGTGATCTTCTGGATCATCGGCACCGGCATCGCGCTGTTCAGCGACCCGATCGCGGCACTCGTCTTCGCTCTCATCTACGTCGTGTACATGCAGATCGAGGCCTACGTCATCACCCCTCGCGTCATGAACAAGGCCGTCGCCGTTCCGGGTGCCCTCGTCGTGATCGGCGCCCTCGCCGGCGGCACGCTGCTCGGCCTGCTCGGCGCTCTCGTGGCGGTGCCGGTCGCGGCATCCATCCTCATCGTGATCAAACAGGTGCTGATACCCCGGCAGGACGCCAGGGTCTAGGCAGTCCCTGGACGCAGAAGTGCCCGGCCCCCTGAAGGGCCGGGCACTTCTGTGAGGACGACTCGGATCAGACGAGGTCGTTGTCAGCGAGCCACTTCTTCGCGATGTCCGCGGAGGACTGCTCCTCGACCGTGCTGAGCACGTTGAGGGCGACGAGCTCCTCGCCGGTCAGCTTGGCGCTGATGGCGTTGAGGACATCGGAGACGTCGTCGGCGATGTCGCTCGAGACGATCGGCACGACGTTCGACGAGATGATCAGGTTCTCGGGGTCTTCGAGAGCGACGATCTCCTCGGTCTCGAAAGCCGGGTCGGCGGTGTAGATGTCGGCGACCTGGATCTGCCCGGCGAGCAGCGACTCGAGCGTGGTCGGGCCGGTGGCCGAGAACGTCAGGTCGACGCCGTAGACCTCTTTGGCCTTGGCCGGGCTGTACGGACGCTGCTCGAACTCCGGAGCCGCACCGATCGTGACCTCGGAGGTCACCTTCGAGAGGTCGCCGATCGTCTTCAGGTCGTTCTCCTCGGCGAAGCTCTTCAGCACCGTGTAGGAGTCCTGATCGGTCGCCTCGGCGAAGTCGAGAGCGGTCAGGCTCTCGGGAAGGGCCTCCTGCAGCGCCGCGTAGACGTCGTCAGGGCTCGTGACGTCGACCTCGTCATCCGAGATGTACTCCAGCAGGCTGCCCGTGTACTCGGGGAAGACGTCGATGTCGCCCGACTCGACATCCGGCATGTACGCGTCACGCTGGCCGATGCTGAGCTGCTTCTCGACGTCGAAGCCGGCGGCCTCGAGCGCCTGGGCGTAGATCTCGGCGATGATCTCGTTGGAGTAGTACGCCTGCGAGCCGACGACGATCGTGTCGCCGCTGCCCGAGCTCTCACCGGAGTCGGACGGCTCGTCGAGCGGATTGCTCGACGAGCAGGCGGACAGGGCGAGTGCAGCCGCGGCGACAAGACCGACGGCGAAGACAGAGCGCTTGCCTCGTGCTGTGAACATGGACTTCCTCTTTTCTGGAACTGCTGTGGGGGACTGCTGCTGTGTGGAACTGCGCGGTAGGGACGGAGGAGCCGGTGCGCGATCAGGCCGTGGCCGGAGCCGCGGCGGGAGCGAGGTCGCGCGACCGGCGACGGGTGGGACGGCCGGCACGGAGCCCCGCCGGCACCGCGGCGTGCTGGGCTGCGGCGAGGATCAGGTCGACGAGCAGCGCCAGCGTGGCCACGAGGATCGCCCCGGCCAGGACCTGATCGAACTTCTGCAGGGGAATGCCCTGGATGATCGGCCAGCCGAGGCCGCCGAGATTCACGTAGGCGGCGATCGTGACGGTCGCGATGACCTGAAGGAGGGCTGAGCGGAGGCCGCCGACGAGCAGAGGCAGTCCGAGCGGCACCTCGACCTTCCAGAAGATCTGCCAGCCGGTCATGCCCATCGCCTTGGCCGAATCGATCACGCGGCGATCGATCGCCTCGAGCCCCGTATACGCGCCGGCGAGCAGCGAGGGGATCGCGAGCAGAACGAAGGTGATGATGGCCGCCTGCGGCACACGCAGCACGCCGAGCAGGAGGACGAGCAGGATCATCAGGCCGAACGCGGGAATCGCTCGCGCCGCGCCGGAGATCGCGACCGCGACCTCGCGCCCCTTGCCCGTGTGGCCGATCAGCCAGCCGATCGGCACCGCGATCACCGCGGCGATCAGCACCGAGATCACCGTCAGGGCGAGATGCTCGGCCAGCAGCTTGGGCAGCGCGTAGTTTCCCGTCCACTGCTCGGGAGCGAGCATCCAGGCGAAGGCCTCGGCGAAGAGATTCATGCCGGGGCTCCCAGCGCGATCGGCCGAGGCGCGACCTTCTTCGAGGCGGCGCGCGTCCACGGCATCAGCGCGCGACCGATCAGCAGCAGGATCAGATCGATCACGAGGGCGATGATGACCACGGCGACGACGCCCGCGAACACCTCGGCGATGATGCGCCGGTCGAGGCCGTTCGTGAACAGGTAGCCGAGGTTGGTCACGCCGATCAGGATGCCGACCGTGGCGAGCGAGATGGTGCTGACGGCCGTCACGCGGAGTCCGGCGAGGATCACCGGACCGGCGAGCGGGAACTCCACCGCCCAGAATCTGCGGAAGGCGGCGAAGCCCGTCGCCGTCGCCGCCTGGCGCACATCGTCATCGACCGAATCGAGACCGTCGGAGACCGCGCGCACCAGGATCGCGATCGCATAGATCGTGAGCGCGATGACGAGATTCGACTCGCTCCGGGCCGAATACCCGGCGACCGAGGGCAGCAGGATGAGCAGCGCGAGCGACGGGATCGTGTAGAGCAGACCGGTGAGCACGATGATCGGGCCGCGCACCAGGCGGAAACGCCACGCGACCCAGCCGAGCGGGAGCGACAGCACGAAACCGAGCACGATCGGGATGATGCTCTGACGCAGATGCACCAGAGTCAGATCGAGGATCAACCCGAGGTTGTCGGTGACCCAGTTCACGCGCCCTCGCCCTGCACAGCGCCGAGAGCGGCGGCATCCGGCCCCGCCAGGGGACCGTCGGACGTCTCGGCCGCCGCGACGATCGCGCCCTGCGTGCGCCCCTCGGAGTCGACCACGACGGTGCCGTGCGGGGTCTCTTTGAGGTGCAGGGCCCGACGCCCACGGTCGGCTCCGATGAACGAGGCGACGAAGTCGTCTGCCGGGTTCTCGATGATCTCGCTCGGGCTGCCCACCTGCACGATGCGCGCGCCCTTGTCGAGGATCACGACCTGATCGCCGAGCAGGAAGGCTTCGTCGATGTCGTGGGTGACGAACACGACGGTCTTGTCGAGTTCGTGCTGCAACCGCAGCGTCTCCTGCTGCAGGTCGGCGCGCACGATCGGGTCGACGGCGCCGAAGGGCTCGTCCATCAGCAGGATGTTCGGATCCGCCGCAAGACCACGGGCCACGCCCACGCGCTGCTGCTGACCGCCCGAGAGCTGACTGGGATACCGGTCGGCGAGTGACTGGTCGAGTCCGACCGTCTTGAGCAGCTCACGCGCGCGCTCGTGCGCCGGCCCCTTCTTCACGCCGGTCAGACGCAGCACGGTGGCGACGTTGTCGATCACCGTGAAGTGCGGCATCAGGCCGGAGTTCTGCATGACGTAGCCGATGCGGCGGCGCAGGGCGACGGGGTCGCCGCCGAGCACGCTCTCGCCGTCGATCTCGACCTCGCCCGAGGTCGGCTCGACCATGCGATTGATCATGCGCAGCAGAGTCGTCTTGCCGCATCCTGAGGATCCGACGAACACCGTCGTCTTGCGGGACGGCAGCACCAGGCTGAAGTCCTTCACGGCGGTCGTGCCATCGGGGAACTGCTTGGTGACGTTGCGGAACTCGATCACGATTTACTACTCTCCGGTCGATCGATCGACGAGGCGCGCATCAGCACCTCGACTGCGGCATACAGAGGTCATGCAGAGACCTCGACCCGCGGGTCGAAGGCGACGAAGCCCGAGAAGTCCTTGCCCACACGGTCGAAGGCGCTCGGATACGGCGTCGGATACGACCAGGCGTAGTCGGTGTGCAGCTCGCCACCGGCCTGGACGGAGAAGTACTGGGCGGCGCCCTTCCACGGGCAGGTGTACGGAGTGGGGCTCTCGACGAGCACGCCCTCCGTGATGGATGCCGGCGGGAAATACCAGTTTCCCTCGATGCGCGCGAGATCGCTCTCGTCGGCTTCGGCGATGACGGTTCCTGCGAGTACAGCCTTCATGGTCCTGCCTCCTCGGATGTGTGTTCGAGCGTATAAGAGGTGTGCGACATTCGGCCGGGGGTTGTGCCGGAGGTCGTCAATGTGGGAAACAATCCTGCTCCGGGCGCGCCGATCGCGCCAGTCTCTCGTCGGTTGTTCGGAGCGGATGCCGAAACGGATGGGCCGCGCGGCGTCCGTCGTCGGCATCCGTCCGATGCGCTCAGGCCGAGTCCCTCCCATAGGACTCGAGCAGCCGCAGCCAGATCTCGCTGATCGTCGGGTACGCCGGAACGGCGTGCCACAGGCGGGCGATCGGCACCTCGCCGACGATCGCGACCGTGGCTGTCTGCACGAGCTCGGCGACCTCGGGGCCGACGAAGGTCGCTCCGATGATCACGTCGCGCTCCTTGTCGATCACGAGGCGGGCCTGCCCCTCGAAGCCGTCCTCGTAGAGACTCGCGCCGGCGACAGAACCCAGGTCGTAATCCACGACGGCCACGTCGGTTCCGGACTTGCGGGCGTCGGCCTCGGTGTGCCCGACCGAGGCGACCTCGGGGAACGAGAAGGTCACCTGAGGGGCGCCCGCGCTGTCCGCGGTGGCGACGTGACGACCCCAGGCCGCATCGTCGACGTCCTCGCCCTTGGCGCGCGCCGCGATCACGTCGCCCGCTGCTCGCGCCTGATACTTGCCCTGGTGCGTGAGCAGCACACGACCGTTCACATCGCCGACCGCATAGAGCCAGTCGGATCCGGGAACACGCAGCGTGTCGTCGACCGTGATCCAGCGACCGGGCTCGAGACCCGCGACGTCGAGGCCGATGTCGCCGCTGCGAGGAGACCGGCCGGTCGCCACGAGGACTTCGGCAGCCGTGACCGTCGACCCGTCGTCGAGCAGGATCTCGACTCCCTCGTCGCCTCGCGTCACGCTGGTCGTGCCGGTGTCGGTGCGGACGTCGACACCGAGCTCCTTCAGCCCGGCCGCGACGCGCTCGCCGGCGAACGGCTCCATCGAACCCAGCAGACCGCTGCGGGCGATGATCGTCACCGTCGAACCGAGGGCCGCATAAGCCGTGGCCATCTCGACCGCCACGACCCCGCCGCCGATCACGGCCAGCGACTCGGGCAGCTCCTCTGCGCTGGTCGCCTCGCGGCTGGTCCAGGGGGACGAGTCGCGCAGGCCCTCGATGGGCGGGATCACGGCATCCGATCCGGTGCTGATCGCGACGGCGTGGCGGGCCCGGAGCACGCGGGTGCCGCCGTCGGCATCCGTCACCGTCACCTCGCGCTCACCCGTCAGACGACCGTGCCCGCGGGCGAGGTCGATGCCGGCGGAGTCGAGCCACTTCGCCTGCCCGTCATCCGACCAGTTGCTCGTGAACGAGTCGCGGCGGTCGAACACCGCGCGCACGTCGAGCGACCCCGTCACCGCCTCGGCCGAGCCCTTGACCTTCTGCGCGGCTCGCAACGCTTGGGCCGGACGCAGCAGCGCCTTCGACGGCATGCATGCCCAGTACGAGCACTCACCGCCGACCAGCTCGCTCTCGACGATGATCGCGGTCAGTCCGTTCTGCACGGCGCGGTCGGCGACGTTCTCGCCCACCGGCCCGCCGCCCAGCACGATCAGGTCGTAGTCGTCGGTCTTCTCAGCAGTCATGGGGTGCACCTCTCCGTCGCCCAGTCTTGCTCAAGTCCAACGTCGAGTCACGGGGTGGTTGTTCCGCGACGCGCCGTCGGGCGCGTTGCCGGCCTGCTCCACAACTCCGGAAGGCCGGCGAACAGCGACGCGCACCGGCCGTGCAGCCCCGCATCGGGCCGTTCGTCCGGAGTTATGGCGCCGCCCCGGTTCACAGCCTGAGTGCGAACGCCAGGTCAAGCTCCCCGAGGCGCGACCCGCGCGTCAGCGAACCGGCAGGATGTGCGTCGGCGCCGGGGCCTGCGCGAGGTGGCGGATGCCGAGCGGCGCGCCCGTGCGCTCGTCGAGGTCGATCAGCGCGACGGTGTCGGAGCGCTGCCCCGCGACCAGCAGCTTGCCCTCGTGCACGACGTGATGACGGGGCCAGTCCACGCCCGAGTCGGCGAGGGCGATCGACTCGAGAGCCTCGCCTCCCCCGCGCACGCGGAGCGCGGCGATCGTGTTGCTGCCGCGCAGGGCCGTGTAGAGGAACTGCGCGTCACGGCTGCGGGCGAGTTCGGCGGGGAAGTCCACGCCGATCTCGGCGATCGGGCTCGCGAGCACCGACGACACGACAGCCCACGTGCCGTCGCGCCCGGCACCGAGAGTGAACACCTCGCACGAGTACTCGGTCACCACGTGCAGGTGGCCGCTGGGGTGCACGACCATATGCCGGGGGCCGGTGCCGACGGGCAGCACGACCTCGTGATCGAGCACCAGGCCACCCCCGGTGGGTCGCCAGATCCGCACCAGGTCGAAGCCGAGATCGGTGGTCGCGATGCGACCGTCGGCGAGGAAGGCTGCCGAGTGCGCGTGCGATGCGCGCTCCTCGCCCGACGCGGTGAGCTCGCCGGGATACGGATCGGATGCCGCGGCCGCGACGCCCGCCGGAGGCGCCGCCTCGAGCGGCTCGCCGAGGAGAGCGGCACGCAGCTCGGCTGCCTTGTTCACGGCATCCGGCACCAGGCGGCCCTGCGCGTCGATGCCGATGCGGACGACCCGGCCGTCGCCGTAGGAGCTCGCGACGAGGAACGATCCGCTCGACGAGACCGCCACGTGGCAGACGCCGTCGCCCGCGGCGACCGGCTCACCGAGCGGCTTCAGCGTCGAGTCGCCGCTGCGCGCGAACGCCTGCACTCCGGCATCCCCTTCGAGCGCCGCGTAGACGACGTCGAGCGACGGATGCTGCGCCAACCACGACGGGGAGGGGGTCTGCGTGACCGCTCCCCGATACTCGAGTGCGGTGGGCGCGCTCTCGTCGCCCGCGAGAAGGCCGATGCCGTCGGCCGAGCCGTCCATCGCGGGTCCGTACCCGCCGAGCCAGAACCGGGTCATGTCAGCCTCAGTCGAGCAGGTCGTGACGCACGATGACCTGGTCGCGCTCGGGGCCGACGCCGATGACGGAGATGCGCGTGTTGCTCATGCCCTCGAGCGCGATGACGTAGTCCTGCGCGTTCTTCGGCAGGTCGTCGAACGTGCGTGCCGTCGAGATGTCCTCGCTCCACCCCGGGAAGTACTCGAGGATCGGCGTCGCGTGGTGGAAGTCGGTCTGGTTGACCGGCACCTCGTCGAAGCGCCGACCGTCGACGTCGTATGCGACGCAGACGGGGATCTGCTCGAGTCCGGTGAGGATGTCGAGCTTGGTGAGGACGAGATCGGTGATGCCGTTCACACGCGTCGCGTAGCGGGTGATCGGGGCGTCGTACCAGCCGACCCGGCGCGGACGGCCCGTGGTGGTGCCGAACTCGAAGCCGCGCGACCGCAGCCACTCGCCCTGCTCGTCGAACAGCTCGGTGGGGAACGGACCGGAGCCGACACGGGTCGTGTAGGCCTTCACGATGCCGACGATGCGGTCGAGCGCTCCGGGGCCGACGCCCGATCCGGTGGACGCGCCGCCCGCCGTGGCCGACGACGACGTGACGAACGGGTAGGTGCCGTGGTCGACGTCGAGCATGGTGGCCTGACCGCCCTCGAACACGACCACCTCATCGCGGCGCAGGGCCTCGTCGAGCAGGTATCCCGTGTCGGCGACCATCGGCCGCAGGCGCTCGGCGTACGAGAGCAGGTCTTCGACGACCTCGTCGGCGGTGATCGCGCGACGGTTGAAGATCTTCACCAGCAGGTGGTTCTTCTGATCGAGAGCGCCTTCGACCTTCTGGCGCAGGATGTTCTCGTCGAAGAGGTCCTGCACGCGGATGCCGACGCGGTTGATCTTGTCGGCGTAGGCGGGGCCGATGCCACGGCCGGTCGTGCCGATCATGCGCTTGCCGAGGAAGCGCTCGGTGACCTTGTCGAGAGTGCGGTGGTACTGGGTGATGATGTGCGCGTTGGCGCTCACCTTCAGACGGGAGACGTCGATGCCGCGGCCGCCGAGCGCCTCGAGCTCGCTGAAGAGCACCTCGAGGTCGATCACGACGCCGTTGCCGATCACCGGCGTGACGCCCGGCGACAGGATGCCGGACGGCAGCAGGTGCAGTGCGTACTTCTCATTGCCGACCACGACGGTGTGGCCCGCGTTGTTGCCGCCGTTGAACTTGACGACCCAGTCGGTGCGCTCGCCGAGCAGGTCGGTGGCCTTGCCCTTGCCCTCATCGCCCCACTGGACGCCGACGATAACGATTCCTGGCATGGGTATCCCCCTTGCTTTCGCCGGGTTTGCACCGGCTGATGAGCTGGCCCTCTTCGGGCGGCTCCATCCTATCGAAGGTCGTTCGCCGACCCTCAGGGCTGTGGGCGGCGGACGCTCTCGAACGGACTGCAGCAACCCGTGGCGGAAAACGAGCGGATGCTGTCGCTCGGGCGCATCGCCGATGTCGGTGGCCGGTGCCAGGATCGAAGGATGCCGAAGACCGGTCGCGTGCGTCGCGACGACAGCCTGAACCCCGCGAAGCCCCGCACACAGGGTCCGCTCGTGCTTGTCGCCGCACTGGTGACGGTGGTGCTGTGGGCCTCGGCGTTCATCGGCATCCGCGGGGCGCCGGTCCGCACTTCGACCCGGGCGCGCTGGCGCTGCTGCGCATGGCTGTAGGAAGCGCCGTGCTCGCGATCGTCGCGGTGCGCCACGGCATCCGTCTTCCCGACCGGAGGCACTGGTGGCTCGTCGCGGTCTGGGGCGTCGGGTGGTTCTGCGTCTACAACCTGGCCCTCAATGCCGCCGAGCGCACGCTCGATGCCGGCACGGCCGCGATGGTGGTCAACCTCGCGCCGCTCATGGTGGTGGTCTTCAGCGGGCTCTTCCTGCGTGAGGGCTTTCCGAAGCCGCTGATCATCGGCGCGCCGATCGCCTTCCTCGGTGTCGTCCTGATCGGCATGAACTCGTCGACGAGCGAGGGTCCCGACATCACCGGGCTGCTGCTCGCGCTGCTCGCGGCCGTGATGTACGCGGGATGCACTCTGCTGCAGAAGCATCTGCTCAGCGCGGGGTCCGACGCGACCACGCTGACGTTCCTCGGCGCGGTGGCCGGCACGGTCGCGCTGCTCCCGTGGGCAGGCAGCCTGGTCGGAGCACTGCAGACGGCCCCGCTCGGCTCGACGCTGTGGGTGGTGTATCTCGGCATCTTCCCGACGGCGGTCGCGTTCACCACCTGGGCGTACGTCCTGCAGCGCAGCACGGCCGGCCAGACGTCGGCGACGACCTATGTCGTGCCCGCGATCGCGATCCTCATGTCGTGGACGATCCTCGGTGAGGTGCCGACCCCGCTCATGTTCGTCGGCGGTGCACTGTGCCTGCTCGGGGTGCTCGTGACACGGATGAAGTGGGGGCGTCGCGCCGCGTGACGTGACGGCATCGAGGTCTAGCGTCAACCGGCATACTGACCGATAAAGTGTGCGCGGAGGCGAAATGACGACCTGGTGGCCCTACGCCCGACTGGCAGCAGCAGCGCTCGGACTCGCGGCGATCATCGCCCAGCTCGCACGCAGCGTCGAGAACGCTCTCGCGGCCACCACCGAGTGGGGCCAGCACCTGCCGACGGTCGCGGCGAACTTCCTCAGCTTCTTCACGATCCTGTCGAACCTGCTCGCGGCCATCGTGCTGATCGTCGCCGCGGTCTGGGCGCTGCGCCACCGTCACGACGAGGAGCGGGAGCCCGGCTGGCTCGCTGTCCTCCTCGTCTGCGTCAGCACGTACATGATCGTCACGGGCATCGTCTACAACACCCTGCTCCGCGGCGTCGAATTGCCCCAGGGCGTCACGGTCCCCTGGTCGAACGAGGTGCTGCACGTCGTCTTCCCGTTGTTCCTGCTGGTCGACCTGCTGTTCGCTCCGCGGCGGCGCGCGCTGCGCTGGCGTACCGTGGCGATAGCGACGATCTTCCCCATCGTGTGGGTCGTCTACACGATGATCCGGGCGAATCTCATCGTCGCCCCCGCCACCGGCGAGGCCTGGTGGTATCCGTACCCGTTCCTCAACCCCCACATCGTGCCGGGCGGCTATCTCGGGGTCGCCGGCTACATCGTCGGCATCGCCATCGCCATCATCGGCGTGGCCTGCGTGGTCATCTGGGTGGGCCGCAAGCGCGGCGCCCCTCAGGACGTCGCCGACACGACGCACGTCGAGGAGTCCCCGCGCGCCCGAGGATGATGCGGCGAGAAGCCTACCCCGAGGCGGAGCGGCTCACGCTGCGGCTATCGGGTTCCGCCCTCGGGCCTGAACGTCGCGAGCACCGGATCGCTCACGTGCTGAGGAGTCGTGGCCAGGGCCTCGCGCGGATCGAGGAGGCGAGTCGGAACACGGTCACCGCGAAGCTCCTCCCGCGTCGATGGTTCGAGTACATAGAGACGAAGGGCGAGCCAGAGCAGTGTCCCATCCAGCCCCAGCGCTGCCGGGTCGATGTCGATCGCACCGCGCCTGCGTGAGAAAGGATGACGCCACCGTTCCCGATAGCTCTGGGCGTCAGGACGAACACCCACCTTCAGAACCATCGAGTTGTTCATGCCGACGCCGAGGTCGATGCTCTGGATGTCGTCCCAGTGCACTTCGGCATCCAGGTGGAAGGTCGCGGATCCGAGTCCGCGGGGATGCAGGAACAGTCGCCGAGGCTGCCGCAGTGAGATCAGGTGACTGACGACAGGACCGAGCAGCAGCACCGCGAACAGTGCCCAGACGATGCGCCACACACCGCTGACGGTCGCCGCCACGACCGCGAAGGTCGACGCCGCGGCGAGCGCCGCGACCAGCGTCATCGCGGGCACGAGCTTCGATCCGGGGAGGAGGATCCCCCCGATCGAGTTCTCAGCTAAGCACGCGTCCGTCGCTCCGCCGATATACGCGTCGAGCCGGATCAGATCCCATGATGTCGAGTCAAGGATGCCGTCCCCCTGCGTGCCCCGCCGCCGCGCCATCCGCGCCGGGGCCGGAGCCGCGCCGGCCGATGCGGTTACGCTGGTCGACGGGGGGTCGTCGACGCGTCCCCCGTGGGAACGAGGAGACACACCGATGAACGAGCCCTACGCGCCCGGCCCCTCCGCAGGTTCGACGCCGCCGCCTCCGCCTGCGCCCTCCGCCCAGGCCGCCGCGCCGGCTCCTCCCGCTCCCGCGACCCGCGCCGAATCGTCGGCCCCCGCGGCCCCCGCGGCCTCCCCGTCGGCGAGCAGGAAGTCCGAAGCGCCGACGGACGCCGAGCTCCAGCGCGCGAGCGCCGTGCTGAAGACCGTGTCCGACGCATACTCGGCCAAGATGGTCGGCCAGGAGCGTCTGCGCATGAGCCTGCTGATCTCGCTGATCGCGGGCGGGCACATCCTGCTCGAGAGCGTTCCGGGTCTGGCGAAGACCACCGCGGCCAGCACCCTCGCCGACACCGTGAGGGCGCAGTTCAAGCGCATCCAGTGCACCCCCGACCTGCTGCCCAGCGACATCACGGGCAACCAGATCTACGACGCGGCGACCGGGTCGTTCCGCACCGTGCTCGGACCGGTGCACGCGAACTTCGTGCTGCTCGACGAGATCAACCGCTCGAGCGCCAAGACCCAGAGCGCCATGCTCGAGGCCATGCAAGAGCACCAGACCACGATCGGCGGCGAGGTCCACCACCTGCCCAAGCCGTTCCTGGTGATCGCGACGCAGAACCCGATCGAGCAGGAGGGCACCTACGAGCTGCCCGAGGCGCAGATGGACCGCTTCCTGCTCAAGGAGATCGTCGAGTACCCGAGTCCCGCCGAGGAGTTCGAGATCCTCGGCCGCATCGACTCGGGAGTGCTCGATCCCGACCGTCACGTCTCGAGCGCCATCAGCCTCGACGACGTGCACATGCTGCAGGACGTCGCGAGCCGCATCTACGTCGACCCCGCGATCCGCAACTACATCGTCTCGATCGCCTACGTCACGCGGAACCCCGCCCCGTACATCGGCGAGGAGCGCGCGCGCTTCATCAAGTACGGCGCGAGCCCGCGTGCGAGCATCGCGTTCCTCCAGGCGTCGCGGGCGCTGGCGCTGCTCAACGGCCGCAGCCACGTGATCCCCGAGGACATCCGCTCGCTGCGCCACCTCGTGCTGCGTCACCGCGTGCTGCTGACGTTCGAGGCCGACGCCGAGGGCATCCGCAGCGAGGAGATCATCGACCAGATCTTCGCGTCCGTCCCCACGCCCTGACCCGCCATGGCCAGCCTGATCGCCCAGGTGAAGAGCAAGCTCTTCATCCACTCGTCGCGCAAGTCGCTGCACGCGCTCGACGGCGCCTACGCGTCGCTGCTGCACGGCCGCAGCCTCGACTTCGAGGACCTGCGCAAGTACGAGTACGGCGATCAGGTGCGCGACATCGACTGGCGCGCGACGGCTCGACTGGGCACTCCTCTGGTCAAGCGGCACCGTGCGATGCGGATGCACACGGTCCTCTTCGTGGTCGACACCGGCCGCTCGATGGGCGCGCTCGCGCACGACGAGAAGTCGAAGAAGGACCTCGCGATCCTCGCCACCGGCGTGCTCGGCGTGCTGGCGCTGCGGCACGGCGACGACTTCTCACTGGTCTACGGCGACTCCGACCGCATCCGCCGCCGCGCGCCGGGCCGCAGCGAGGGCGCACTGGAACACGCGCTGCGCACGATCGACCGGTCGATCGACACGAGCAGGGCAGCGAGCGACCGCGACGCGCTGCTGTCGTACGTCACGCGCACGATCTCTCGCCGCATGATCGTCGTCGTCATCACCGACGAGGCTCCGGTCACGACGGAGACCGAACGGATGCTGCGCCGACTGCGCGTGCAGCACGACGTCCTGTGGCTGACCGTGAGCGACGCCGATCCGGTGCTCGACCACGCGACGGCCACCATCCGCAGCGATGTCGACAGCATGTGGGAGGTGCCGGACTTCGTGCAGGGCGACCCCGACATCATCCGCGAGCTCGCCGCGCAGACCGAGGCCGACGCGGCGCGTCTTGCTGAGCTGCTCAAGCGCATGGAGATCAGCCACAGCGTGCTGGCGGGTCAGGACGACGCCGTCTCGCAGCTGCTCCAGCTGCTGAATCGGAGGTCGAATGCCCGACTCTGATGAGCTGTACCCGCCTTTCCAATACGGCTGGGGCTGGATCCTGGTCGCATTCGGCATCCTCCTGCTGCTGATCGCGGCAGCATGGGTGGTCGTGGCGCTCACCAGGCCGCGACGTGACCTCACGCTGTCGCGCGACGCCCAGGGACCGACCCTGCTCACCACCGACGTGCTGTCGCAGCTGCGGGTCGAGTACTTCGACCGGATCCAGCGCATCGAAGACGACTACCGCGCCCGCACCCTGTCCGCCCGCAACGCGAACCTCGAGCTCAGCCGCGTCGTGCGCACCTTCGTGAACGAGTACAGCGGACTCGAGGCACCGGTGCTCGCGCTCGACGACCTCGTCTCTCGAGGGGTCCATCCCGCGCTCGTCGACGCCATGGGTCGCCACTACTACCCCAGCATCTTCCGGCCCGGTCCCGCGATCGACCCGATCGCCGGCGCCGAGGCGGCCCGAACGGTGGTGCGCACATGGCACTAGCGAACGGGTGGCTCATCCTCGTCGCCGTGGCCGTCGTGGTCATCGCGATAGCGCTCGGAAT
Organism: Microbacterium sp. Bi98; assembly: GCF_918698045.1. Lineage (NCBI taxonomy): Bacteria > Bacillati > Actinomycetota > Actinomycetes > Micrococcales > Microbacteriaceae > Microbacterium > Microbacterium sp. Bi98. The sequence continues at coordinate 80,088 of NZ_CAKKLK010000011.1, forward strand.
CGTCATCGGGCTGCGCAGCGGTGTGAAGACCGAGGCCCACGAGCGCGCCCGCGTCGCCCGAGCCGAGCGCCTGCGCGCGCTGCCGACTTTCCGCCAGGCGTTGAACCGCCGCGTGCTCGCACTGTCGAGCATCCTGCTCATCGGCGTGATCGCGACCCTCGCGGCCGGGGTCGTCTCGGCCCGGCCGATGGCGTCGCAGACCATCCAGCCCGTCAATACGAGCCGCGACATCATGCTCTGCCTCGACGTCTCGGGGTCGATGAGCGAGGTCGACGTCGAGGTGCTCACGGTCTTCGAGGAGCTGCTCGAGGACTTCGAGGGCGAACGCATCGGCCTCACGATCTTCAACAGCTCGCCCGTGCAGATCTTCCCCCTGACCGATGACTACGAGTTCATCCGCAGCCACCTACAGAGCATCCGCGAGAGCTTCGAGTTCACCGAATCGGTCCCCGAGCACTGGGTGGGCACGCTCAACGGCAACGGTGCCTCGCTGATCGGCGACGGCCTCGCGGCATGCGCGATGGCGTTCGACCACCCCGACGACGAGCGGTCGCGCTCGATCATCTTCGCGACCGACAACGAGGTCAACGGCGCCTCGATCGTGACGCTCGACGAGGCCGCCGCGTATGCCGCATCGAACGGCGTGCGCGTCTTCGCACTCAACCCGGTGCAGGGCAAGGACGCCGACGTCAGCGCCGAGCTCACGAAGGCCGCCGAGGCCACGGGCGGACAGGCGTACGGCCTGCGGGACACCACCACCGTGAGCGACATCGTCACGCAGGTGCAGGAGCAGGAGGCGTCCGCGCTGAAGGGTCAGGCGCAGGTCGTCTGGACAGACGCGCCGAACCTCTGGATCGTCGTGCTGATGATCTCGATGCTCTCGTTCATCGTCGTGCTGTGGAGGGTGAGACTGTGATCTTCCAGCCCGTGCTGAACGTCTTCCTCCTCGCTCTGCTCTGCGCGCCGGTGGCCGCCCTCGCCGTGATGGCGCTGATCAGGGCGACCGGCCGCGGACGGGCGCTCTGGGCCATGCGGCTCGTCATGCTGCTCGCCTGCTTCGTCATGCTCCTGCGCCCGGGGATCCCCGGCGGTGCCACCGAGACCCTCGCGACCGACACCGACATCGTGCTCGTCGTCGACACCACCGCGAGCATCGTCGCCGAGGACTGGGACGGCGACAAGCCTCGCCTCGACGGCGTCCGCGCCGACGTGCAGGCGATCGTCGACGAGTACCCCGGTGCGCGGTTCGCGCTGATCACGTTCGACGCCACGGCCGATCTCCGCATGCCGCTCACCACCGACACCACCGCGCTCGTCTCGTCGCTCGAGGTGCTGCGCCCCGAGGTGACGAGCCAGTCGCGCGGCAGCTCCATCGGCATCGCGAACCAGCTGCTCTCGGACACCCTGTCGAACGCGGCCGAGTCGTCGCCCGATCGCTCGCGCATGGTGTTCTACTTCGGAGACGGCGAGCAGACGGTCTCGTCGGCCCCCGAGCCGTTCGACGGGAGCGCCGAGCTCACCGACGCCGGCGCCGTGCTCGGGTACGGCACCGCGGAGGGCGGACCGATGAAGCTCACCACGGGCGGCGTGGACGGTTCGTCGAGCGAATACATCGAGTACGAGGGTGCGAACGCGCTGTCGGTGATCGACGAGGGGAACCTCGAGGCGATCGCCTCGGATCTCGGAGTCGAGTACCAGCACCGCACCGCGGATGCCGCACTCACCCTGCCCGAGGCGCCCTCGACCACCACCACCTACGCGGAGTCCGGCACCGTGGGCAACGTGACCGAGCTCTACTGGGTCGCCGCCCTCGTGATCGTGGCGCTGCTCGGCGTGGAGCTCACGAGGGCGAGCATGCTCGTGGCCCGACTGCGTCTGCTGCGAGCGCCGTCGACATCGCCGCGACGCCGGACGACCGACGGAGGTGCCGCATGACGGATCTGTCTGCACGCGCCGGCGGGACGCCGTCCGACAGCCCTGAGGACCTGAGGGCGTCGGCCGCCGCCGCGCTGCTGGCATCGAATCGTCGCCGTCGCCGCATCCGCCGGTGGATCGCGATCGGCACGCTTCCGCTGACGCTGGCCGCACTGCTGTTCGTCGGCAAGATCCTCAGCATGTACGCATTCGCGCACCAGTCGATCACCGCGTACGTGGCCGATGACTATGCCGGATCAGAGGCGTCGGCCCGCGGGCAGGAGTTCCTCAACTGGTTCGAGCCCTTCAAGGCGCCGTTCAACGTCGGCACCGCGCTGGCGGGCGCCGAGAAGCTGCCGGATGCTCGGGCGAAGCTCGAGGAATCACTCGACCTCGCGACCGGCCTCGAGGTGTGCACGGTGCGCATCAACCTCGCTCTCGTCCTCGAGCGCATGGGCGACGCCGCCCGCGCCGAGGGCGACGGCGGGGGCCGCGGAGTTCTACGGCGAGGCGCTCACCATCACGACCGAGATGCCCGAGGAGTGCAACAGCGACGAGGCGCAGGAGCAGTCGTCCGACCCCGACCGAGACATGCAGCAGAGCAGGGAAGACCTCGAGGACCGCCTCAAGCAGAAGCAGCAAAACGAGCAGCCGCCGCCGGAGGAGGAGCAGGAGCAGGAGCCGCAGCCCTCCGACGAGAAGCTCGAAGAGCTCGAGGACAAGCTCGAGCAGGGCACGCAGGAGCGCGATCAGCAGCAGGGCGACGATGGCGGAGGCTCGGGAACGGACAAGCCATGGTGATGGATCACGAGAAGCAGCGGGCCCGCTACGTCGCCGGCACGGAGGGTGCGCCGCCCGTGCCGCCGCCCGGTGGCTATCGCAACGCCCGCCGCCAGGCCGGGCCGGTCGTGCAGCATCCCGGCGCTCCGGCGATGTCGGGCACGGCGACCGCAGCCGACGTCGCCTCCGCGGAGAAGAAGCCGGCGAACGCACTCGGCTGGATCGCACTGATCGCCGGCATCCTGTTCGCCCTGATCCTCCTCATCATGCTCGCGATCGGAGCGACCGACGCGGTCTACGGCGTGACGATGCTGACGCTGCAGCTCGTCGTCGTCGCCGTCGTGATCGGCGCGCTGTTCACCGCCCGAGGACGCACGCTGGCCGCCGTAGCCCTCGCTGTCACGCTGATCTTCAACGTCGCCACCGTGGGCGGCATCGGTGCACTGCAGACGTCGGCCTCGGGCAGCTACGACGGCATGAAGACCGACGAGCAGAAGCACGAAGAGGCCTACCCGGGCATCAAGGGCACCGACCCGCAGGACGCTCTCACCCAGCAGTCGCTCGAAGAGGTGAAGGCCGAGGCGGACAGCCTGTTCGCCGACATCCGCGAGCGCATCACCGCCGAGTACGGATACGACTGGGTGCAGGTCGGCGACGAGGATCTGCGTCCGGAGCGCAACGGCTACGGCGGCGAATCGATGCTCATCGAGTACACCTCCGCCGGCTGGGCCACCACCGAGCCGATCCAGGACTACAGCCTCAAGCTCGAGGTCATGTCGACGATCGACTCGGTCGTCGCCGAGCACGGTCTGCCCTCGCTGTACTCGTTCAACGGGGAGTACTCGGGGATCGACCCGTCGATGATCGCGAAGCTCTACGGCAGCGAAGACCCGCGCGAGCAGCACACGTGGGAGTACTACACCGAGAACTACCCCGATCCGATGAGGTTCTACGCGAACATCTTCGATCTCTCGAACGACCCGTCGGGCGACTTCCTGACGACGCGCGAGGCGCAGAACGCCCGCACCGGCGAACCCCTCGAGGGGCTGCAGATGGTGGTCATCGCGAGCGCCGTGCTCAGCGATGCAGACCGAGCCGAGTTCGAGCAGAAGCTGCAGGAGTACCCCGGGTTCTGAGCCCTGGCGAGTCTGCCATCCCCGACCGGCCGCGGATCGGTAGAGTGCGGTGATGAAGTCGGAGGATCGCGCCACGTGGACCATCACGACGCATGACTGGGCGCGAGATGTCGACGTCGATCACCTGCACGGCATCCGCGACGAACGAGCCATGTACGAACCCGGCGGACGCCGCCATCAGATCCTCGAAGTCCTCGCGTACGCGGACGACGAGGCCGCTGGGCTCGGGCGAATCGGCCATGTCGTCGTGAGCATCTCTCGCGACGGCTCGGTGTCGGTCGCCGACGATGGCCGCGGCACCGACACGCGGACCGACGGCGGGGGTGACATCGTGCGGAAGCCCGTCATGGCCACCCGGGATGTCCGCTTCTTCGAATCTGCCTCGGCACCGCTTCTGCCGGATGGTCTGCCGCGCCGCGGAATGTCGACAGTCTCGGCACTCAGCTCTGTCCTCGCCCACGAGAACCGGCGGGCTGACGGGCGGTGGGTGCAGGAATACCACCACGGAGTCCCGTCGACGGACCTGCGCATCCTGGCCGATCCGGCAGAAGTCTCACCCGGCGCCGGCGCGGGGACCGGGACCGGGACGACGGTGACGTTTCGCTCCGAGCTCGGCGACCCGACGGACCTCAGCGACACGGATCTCGCCGCGTTCCGTTGGGTGAGCATCCGGGTCGTCCGCGAGGGCTGACCTATCGGGCGGGCTCATCGCGGTGATGCTAGCTCGCGAGCGAGAGCCCCGCGGCGAGCGCGAAGCCCAGCACGGTCGCGAGCCCGGTCACCTGCTTGGCCTTCTGCTGCGCGTCGGGCACCATCGAGTCGACGAGCATCACGAGCAGCGCGCCTGCCGCGAAGCCGCTCGCGCCGGCCCGGAAGTCGTCGCCGGTGCTGCTCGCCACCGCGAATCCGGCGACGGTCGCCAGCGCGCAGATGACCGAGATGCCGGCCCACAGCAGCAGCACGCGCGACTTCGCCATGCCGCCCTTCAGCAGGTCGGCGGCCGAGCCGATCGACTCGGGCAGGTTCGAGACCACGATCGCCACGACGAGCGCGATGCTCACCGGTTCTCCGGAGGCCAGTCCGATTCCCAGCACGAGCTGCTCGGGGATGCCGTCGAGCAGTGCTCCGAGCGCGAGCGGGACGCCCGCTCCCCGTTCCTGGGACTTCGCGGCTCGCGCATCGAGGATCCGGTCGGCGATGAAGTACGCGAGCGCGCCAGCGACCACGCCGACGATGAGAGGGATGGGGCCTGCGAGGTCCAGCCCCTCCTCCCACAGCTCGAAGGCGATGGAGGCCATCAGGGCACCGGCTCCGAAGCCGAGCACGATGCCCAGCCAGCGCGGCGGCCAGGTGCGCAGGAGAGCGAGAACAGCGCCGATGATGAGGGGCGACGCCGCGACGACGCCCCACAGGATCGCTCCACCCATGCCGTCCTCCTTCACGGACACTCTGCCACCGTCGGGGCCGATCGTGCAGAAGCGGAGAGCTACGCCCGCGCGCGTCGGGCCGCGTCGCCTCAGTCGACCGCGACGCGATGGATGCCGAGGTCGGTGCGCCCGGGAAGCAGGTCCGATCGCAGCGCCCGGGTGCCGTGGTAGTCGCCATCGCGCAGCCGACGGTACGGGCGGCTCGGAGATTCGAACGCCACTCCGGAGAGCCTCTCGATCAGCCGTGCGCTCTCGAGATCGACGCGCTCCGCGTCCAACCCGTCAGCGTCGTGGACGACGTGCAGGTCGAGCGGCTCGATGCCCGTGTACCAGAGGGTGCCGTGGGTCAGCGGGAACAGCAGCGAGTCCAGATCCCCGCTGATGCCCCGTTCTCCGATCGAGCGCTCGTCCTCCCCTGCCGTCACGATCACGAGAGCTCGGCGCCCGGCGAGCGGGCCCTCTCCGTATCGCAGCGGCAGACCGGTCTCGGCATCCGCGGGGCCGTAGGCGAAGCCGTTGGTGAGCACCCGGTCGAGCCAGCCTTTGAGGATCGCCGGCGGTCCGTACCACCACAGCGGGAACTGGAGCACGACGAGGTCGGCGGCCGCGAGCTTGCGCTGCTCCTCGGTGACGTCCGGCGGCAGCTGGCCCGTGGCGTACGCCTCGCCCATCAGGTCGACGACGCTGCCCTCACGCCCTCGGGGCTCGCCCAGATCCGGCGCTGCGAGAACCGGATCGAAGCCCTGAGAGTACAGGTCGGTGATCTCGACATCGTGGTCGCGCGCGAGGGCGTCGACCCCATCTCGGAACAGTCGCGCGTTGAACGAGCTCGATCGGGGGTGGGCATAGATCCAGTGGACGGTCGGGCGCGATGCTGACACGGGTGTCCTTCCTTCAGCGGGCATCGATGGCCGGGTTCTCGGCAGCGCTCACCGGCGAGCGTCTCCACAGCGGCAGGAGCGCGGCGGCGACGACCCCGACGGTCGCGACCAGCAGGGCGACGAGGAAGCCGCGAGAGCCGACGATCGACGCGATCGTGCCGAGCACCGCGATGCCGAGACCGCCGCCGAGGGCGAACCCGACCTCCTGGATCGCCCCCACCTGACCGGCGTCGTCCTCCGTCGTGACGTCGAAGAGCGTGGTGGCGGCGAGCGTCGCCGCGACTCCGAACCCCGCGCCGACGAGCACCAGAGGGATCACGACCAGCTCGACGCCCGTCGACAGCCACGCGAGTCCCGCCCCCTGCACCACCAGGGCGAGCACGGTGAGCGTCGGCGAGGTCAACCACCGCAGGAACAGGGGTGCGAGCACCCCGCCGAGGGCGATCGCCACCGCCTGCGGGAGGATCGCGATACCGGCTTCGGCCGCGCTGAAGCCCCGCGCATCCTGCAGGTGGAGGCTCACCAGGAGCACGGATGCCGTCGACACCCCGCTGCTCGCCACGATGCGCACGATCGCAGGGCTGAAGCCGGGCACGCCGAACAGCCGCATGTCGATGAGAGGCTGGGCGAGGGCACGCTGGCGGCGGATGAAGAAGACGAGCGTCACGACGGCGATGACACCCGCGATGCCGGCGGCGAGGGGAGCGGCGAGCACCTCGTGCAGGGCGAAGACGAGAGACCCGAGCGCGACGATCGACGACACGATGCTGAGGATGTCCCACGACGGGCGACGGGAGCTGCGCGAATCCGGCACGAGCCAGATCGCGAGCACCCCGGCGACGACGGCGAGCGGCACGCTTCCGAGCAGCAGCCAGCGCCACCCCGGCCCCTCGGTCACCAGCCCGCCGAGCACGGGTCCGAGCGCGCTGCCGGCACCGAACGTCGCGGTCCACAGCCCGTAGGCGAGCACGCGCTGCCGTGCGTGATAGTGCGCCCCGATCGTCGCGACGACGCCCGCCACGACGAACGCCTCGGCGACGCCGAGGAGCGCCCGGACGACGATGAGCAGCATCCCGTCCTGAGCGAATCCGCCGACGAGGTTGAGCACCGCGAAGCCGGCGAGACCCGCGAGCACGATCCGCTTGCGACCGAACGCGTCTCCGATCCTGGCCGCGATGATCAGGGTCGCCGCCAGCGACAGCGCGTACACGTCGACGAGCCACAGCGCTCCACTGTCGGACAGGACGAGATCGCCGCGGATCGCGGGCAGCGCGGTCGACATGCTGCTGATCGCGAGAGCCCCGATCAGGATGCCGAGAAGCAGCGGGATCATGGCGAGCCACGGATGCAGGGTCGTGCGCGGTCGAGCGGATGCCGTGGGAATCGGGAAGGTCACCGCATCAGTCTCCCGGTCTGAGTACACTTCAGACAAGTACTGTCATTCCGGGTAGATAGTGACCGAATGGATACCATGACGACCAGGAGGCGGAGCCGATGAGGGAGAAGACCGAGCGGATCGTCCGGGAGTGGGGCGACGCGTGCGACGCGGAGATCTCGATCGCCGTCCTCGGCGGGGCCTGGAAGCCCAGCATCCTCAGCCTCCTCGATGAGCATGAGGTGCTGCGTTTCGGCGAACTCAGCCGGCTTCTCGACGAGCCCACAGCCCGCGTGCTCACCCGTCAGCTGCGCGAGCTGGAGGATGACGGCCTGATCCTCCGCACGGTCTACCGGCAGGTGCCTCCCAAAGTCGAATACCGCCTCAGCGACCTCGGGCGCGGATCGATGCCGCTCGTCGAGGCGCTCACGAGCTGGGGTGCCGGCTACGCCGCGCATCAGCGACGCGAGCTTGCGCGGCTCGACTCCGAGCCCGAGGCGCTCGACGCCGTCGTCGCCCGCTGACGGCCGACGCCGTCCGAAACAGCCGACACGCCGCCGATAGACTGGGAAGCATGTCCAAGGTCCTCCAGTCACTTCCCGTCGGCGAGCGCGTCGGCATCGCCTTCTCCGGAGGACTCGACACCTCCGTCGCCGTCGCGTGGATGCGCGACAAGGGCGCCGTCCCCTACACGTACACCGGTGATCTCGGTCAGTACGACGAAGACGACATCGAGTCGATCCCCGGCCGTGCCCTCGAGTACGGCGCCGAGGCCTCGCGCCTGGTCGACTGCAAGACCGCGCTGGTCGAAGAGGGCCTGGTGGCGCTCGCCTGCGGCGCCTTCCACATCCGCTCCGGCGGCCGCACCTACTTCAACACCACTCCCCTCGGCCGCGCCGTCACCGGCACGCTGCTGGTGCGCGCCATGAAGGAGGACGGCGTCGACATCTGGGGCGACGGCTCGACCTACAAGGGCAACGACATCGAGCGGTTCTACCGCTACGGCCTGCTCGCCAACCCGCGTCTGCGCGTGTACAAGCCGTGGCTGGATGCCGACTTCGTCACCGAGCTCGGCGGCCGCAAGGAGATGAGCGAGTGGCTCGTCGCCCACGACTTCCCCTACCGCGACTCGGTCGAGAAGGCGTACTCGACCGACGCCAACATCTGGGGCGCCACGCATGAGGCGAAGACGCTCGAGCATCTCGACGTCTCGCTCGAGACCGTCGACCCCATCATGGGCGTGAAGTTCTGGGACCCCTCGGTCGCGATCGAGACCGAGGACGTCTCCGTCACGTTCGAGGCCGGCCGCCCCGTCGCACTCAACGGCGTCGAGTACACCGACCCGGTGGCCCTGGTGCAGGAGGCCAACACGATCGGCGGACGCCACGGCCTCGGCATGAGCGACCAGATCGAGAACCGCATCATCGAGGCGAAGTCGCGCGGCATCTACGAGGCCCCGGCCATGGCGCTGCTCTTCATCGCCTACGAGCGCCTCGTCAACGGCATCCTGAACGAGGACACCCTCGCGACCTACCACGAGCAGGGTCGCCGCCTCGGTCGACTGATGTACGAGGGCCGCTGGCTCGAGCCGCAGTCGCTCATGCTGCGCGAGTCCATCCAGCGCTGGGTCGGCCTCACGATCTCGGGCACCGTGACGATCCGCCTGCGCCGCGGTGACGACTGGACGATCCTCGACACCACCTCGCCGAACCTGTCGTACGGCCCCGAGAAGCTCTCGATGGAGCGCGTCGGCGACGCCGCCTTCGGCCCGGTCGACCGCATCGGCCAGCTCACGATGCGCAACCTCGACATCGCCGACTCGCGCGCACGCCTCGAGCAGTACGCAGGCCTCGGCCTCGTGGGCGGCGCGACGGGCGAGCTCGTCGGTCGCGTCACCGCCGGCGAGTCCGGCGAGATCACGGGTTCCGTCGAAGAGGTCGACGAGAACTTCGCCGACGCGGTCGACACCGCATCCGAGGGCGCTGCCTTCGACTCCGGCACCGACTGACGTCAAGGGTTCTGCAGAAGGGGGCGGATGCTGCGGCATCCGCCCCCTTTTCTGTCTGTGCCCGCCGCTCGCCGTTCACGATTCAGCATGAGCGCCGGGATTCGGGTCCGCATGGTGCTGATTGCGGCTTTAAGCGCCCATCCGTGCTGAGTTGTGAACGGCCCACCGTTCAGACCCTGTGAGTCCCCCGAGTTATCTTGCACACGGCTGTGCACAATACGTAGAATAGGGGCATGACAACCCGTGCTCCCCGCCGCGACTCCGTCGAGAACCGCGCCGGAATCCTCGATGCGGCCCGCGCGACCCTCGCCACCGACCCGCGGGCGTCCATCGACGTCATCGCCCGCAGCGCCGGCCTGTCGCGCCGCACCCTCTACGGCCACTTCGACGACCGAGAGGCTCTGATCCGCGAGCTGATCTCGGTCGGAGCGCAGCGCTTCAACGCGATCGCCGAATCCGTCACCGACGCCGACTCACGCATCGCGCTGGCCCGCCTCGCCGCACGACTCTGGCAGGAGGCCGCGCACGTTCAGGTCGCAGCCGCGCTCGCCCTCGACGAAGCCCACGTGCAGCACACCGCAGACGCCCTGGCCCCGCTGCGCCGCACCGTCGCCGCCCTCGCGCGTCGCGGGCAGGAAGACGGCAGCTTCCGCACAGACCTCTCTGCCCCGACCCTCGCCCGCCTCATCGAAGAGGTCGCCCGCACGGTCGTCTCGCGCACCGACGCATCGAGCACCGGGGCAGCCGATCTCGCTGTTCGCACTCTGCTCAGCATCGCCGGACTCTCGTGGCGCGAGGCCGACGAACTGTTGAGCGCGCACCCGGACATCGTCGAATCACAGGAGGTCAGCGCATGAGGGTCACCCTGCACGACGTGAGCAAGGGACGCGGTGGTCAGGCGCTGCCGACGACGAGCCTCGAGTTCCACAGCGGAGCGGTGCGCTTCGCACTCGCCGAGACCGAGCAGCGCCCGACGGTGCTGGGCCTCATCGCCAGCGGTCGGATGCGGCCGGACACCGGGCGCGTGACGATCGACGGCGACGCGGACAACCGCGCGCTGCGCCGCACGATCGCGCTCGTCGACGCCCCCGACGTGAGCGATCCCCACGCCGACATCCCCCTCGCGGGCGTCGTCGGCGAAGAGCTCATGTTCGCCGGCGTCGGCGCCACCCCTCTGCACGCACGGCGCTGGCTGAATCAACTCGGCTTCGGAGAGCTCGCCGGCGTGGCGATCGGCAACGTCGATCCCGCCGCACGGGTGCGCATCCTCTGCGAACTCGCGATCCTCCGCACGGGCACCGAAGGAATCGTGCTCGTCTCGCCCGACCGTCACGGCGGCAGCCCGGACGGCTGGTGGCGGATCGCGTCGGAGTTCGCCGACCGCGGGTACGCGATGCTCGTCGTCATCGGCGGATCCGCTGCGGTCGCCCTCGAGCGCATGCACGAACTCGAGGCGATCAACGCGTCCGGACCGGTCGAGCCGCTCGTCCTCGACCTGCCCGGCGGCTCTGATCCCGAGCCCGAGCCAGACTCCGAGGCCGAGCCCGAGCCCGAGCCAGCGCCCGAACCGGATCCCGAGCCCGACCCTGAGCCAGAGCCGGCGCCCGAACCGGATCCTGAGCCAGAGCCCGAGGCGGAAGACCCGGACGAGCGCCCCGCGACACCGCATGCCGACGCCGAGCACGCGGATGCTCTCGGCTCTCCCCCGGCCGACGACGAAGACCCAGCCGCAGAACCCGAGCCGAACACGACAGAGAACGGAGGCGAGCGATGAAGGTTCCCGCCATGATCGCCGCCGAGCTGCGGCGCCTCACCGCGAGCAGGATGGGCGTGATCGCCCTGATCGCACTGGTCTGCGTGCCCATCCTCTACGGCGGCCTGTACCTCTGGGCCAACCAGGACCCGTACGCGAAGTTCCCGGAGGTCCCGGTCGCGCTGGTCGTCGATGACAGTGGAGCCCCCGAGCCCACCACGGGAACGGATGCCGCCACCGGCGAGACCGTGAACTACGGCGAGGACGTCGCCGACAACCTCATCGACGGCAACGCCTTCGACTGGCAGCGGATGTCGGCCGACGAGGCCGCCGACGCATTGCGGGAGGGAACGGTCGACTTCACCGTCACGATCCCCGCCGACTTCTCGTCGGCCTTGACCTCGGCCGCGGGTGACGACCCCCACCAGGCGCGCATCGAGCTCGAGACCAACGACGCGAACAACTACCTCGCGTCGTCGATGGGCACGCAGGCGGTGGAGAAGATCCGCAGCTCGGTCGCCGAGATGGTGGGCAGCGAGGCCGCAGAGCGCCTGCTCACCGGCCTCAGCGAGGTGCGCGACAACCTCGTGACCGCGGTCGACGGAGCGACCCAGCTCGCCGACGGCGCCGACACCGCCGCCACCGGCAGTGCGACGCTCGCAGACGGAACCTCTCAGCTCGCCGCGGGCACGTCGCAGCTCGCGGGCGGCGCGTCCGAGCTCGCCGGTGGTGCGGCGACGCTGGCGTCGGGGGCTCAGCAGGTCAGTGACGGCAACCGGCAGCTGGCCGACGTCGCGGACCGGGCCGGATCGGCTGTGCAGCAGGCGACGGATGCTCTGCCCCAGGCGCGCGAGGACATCGCCACCGTGCTCACGGATCAGGGCCTGACGCCGGAGCAGATCGATCGGGTCCTCACGACACTCGATCCCCTCGCGACACGACTCCAGGAGGGCAACTCGACCGTGCAGAACGCGGTCGACAAGGTCGACCAGCTCGCCGCAGGAGCGGACTCGGTGGCATCCGGCGCCTCGCAGCTCGCCGGCGGCGCGCAGACCCTGGCCAGCGGCGCGCAGACCGTCGCCACCGGCGCGGCGGCCGCGAACGACGGCGCGGCCCAACTGCGCGATGGGCTCGGCACCCTCGCGTCAGGCACGGCCGAGTTGCGCGACGGGCTCTCGGACGGTGTGCAGCAGATCCCCGTCTCGACGCCGGAGCTCCGCACGCTGCAGGCCGACACGATCGCCGACCCGGTCAAGGTCTCGAGCGACAAGGTCGCCTCCGCCGAGGACTACGGCGCCGGTCTCGCACCGTTCTTCGCCGCACTGTCGGCCTGGATCGGCATCTACGCCCTGTTCCTCATCGTGAAGCCGATCTCCCGCCGCGCGGTCACGGCGCTGCACTCTCCGATCCGAGTGACGCTCGCCGGGTGGCTCACCCCGGCGATGCTCGGCGCGGTGCAGATGCTGGGGCTCATGGGCATCCTGGCGATCACCCTGGGCTTCACGTTCAACAACCCCGTCGGCACCTTGGGCGTGATGATCTTCGCGTCGGCGACCTTCGCGGCGATCATCCTCGCCCTCAACGTCTGGCTCGGTTCCGTGGGGCAGTTCCTGGGACTCGTGCTCATGGTTCTGCAGCTCGTCACCGCGGGCGGCACGTTCCCCTGGCAGACCCTCCCCGCCCCGCTGGCCGCACTCCACCACGTGCTGCCGCTCGGCTACGTCGTCGACGCCATGCGGCAACTGATGTACGGCGGCAACCTCGGCCGGGCGGGCTGGGATCTGGTGGTGCTGGGCATCTGGCTGGTCGGCGCGCTGCTGCTCGCCGCCATCGGAGTGACGCGCATGACGCACCGGCGCACGCTGCGCGACCTGCAGCCGAGCCTGATCGGCTGACGCCGCGGGCGGGGGCGAGAACACCCCCGCCCGCGAATGCTTTATGGGTAGTATTCCGGAAGCGTCTGTTGAGACGCGCTCTGGGACTCTCTGGGACTGAGTTCCGCCATGCCACCCGAAAGAGTTCTCGAAGATGACAACCCATTCGACCGAGATCGTCGACCCGTCGCGCCCTTCCCTGGGTGCTCGCATCGGCCGCATCGTGTTCCTCGTCGTCGCTGCGATCGTGGTGGTCGCCGTCGCCGGTGCCTTCTTCGTGACCTGGACCATCCAGCGCTCGTTCCCGCAGACCGACGGCACCCTGTCGCTCGACGGGCTGCAGGCCGAGGTCACGGTGCAGCGCGACGCCAGCGGCATCCCGACCATCACCGCCGACTCATCGCACGATCTCTTCTACGCCCAGGGCTTCGTGCACGCGCAGGACCGTTTCTTCGAGATGGACTTCCGCCGGCACGTCACGGCGGGACGCGTGGCCGAGATGTTCGGCGAATCGCAGGCCGGGACCGATGCCTTCCTCCGCACGCTCGGCTGGCGCAAGGTCGCCGAGGCCGAGGTCGAGGCGATGGACGACGTCACCCGCGACTACTACGAGGCCTACGCCGACGGCGTCAACGCCTACCTCTCCTCCCGCTCGGGCGCCGAGCTCTCGCTCGAATATGCCGTTCTCGGAATACAGAACCCGGAGTACGCGCCGGAGCCCTGGGAAGCCGCCGATTCGGTGGCGTGGCTCAAGGCGATGGCCTGGGATCTCCGCGGCAACGTCGAAGACGAGGTCGAGCGCTCGCTCCTGGCCGCCCAGCTGGCGGAGACCTCCGACGCCGCCGGGATCACCACGACGCTCGACGAGCTGTACCCGCCGTATCCGTTCGAGGATCACCCCGTCATCGTCCCCGAGATCTCGACCGCCCCGATCACCGAGGCCGGTGCCGAGCCCGCCGCGCTCACGACCGATGGGAACGACGGCGAGATGCAGCAGGCGGCGACGACGATCCAGTGGCAGGAGGCGTCGGACGTGATCGAGGCGGCAAGCCTGCTCGTCGGCGATGTCGGCGAGGGGATCGGATCGAACTCGTGGGTCGTGTCCGGGGACCTCACCGACACCGGCATGCCGCTGCTCGCCAACGACCCGCACCTGGGCGCATCACTCCCCTCGGTCTGGTATCAGGTGCAGCTCCGGTGCAGCGAGGTCACCGACGACTGCCCGTTCGACATGGGCGGTTTCTCGTTCTCGGGTCTCCCCGGCATCGTGATCGGCCACAACCAGCAGGTCGCCTGGGGCTTCACCAACCTGACCACCGACGTCACCGACCTCTACGTCGAGCGGATCGAGGGCGACCAGTACTGGCGCGACGGCGCGCTGGTGCCGATCGACGAGACCACCGAGACGATCGCGGTGGCCGGGGGCGACGACATCGAGCTCACGATCCGGTCGACCGTGCACGGACCGATCATCTCGGGTCTCACCGACGACTTCACCGCGATCGCCGACGACCCTGAGCCGGGCCTCGCTGCCGGCGGCGCGACAGGTCCGGCGCCCACCGGCACCGCGCCGGAGGGAGCCGAGTACGCGGTCAGCCTGCGCTGGACGGCGCTCGACCCCGGCACGGCCGCGACCGCGATCTTCGCTCTGTCGACCGCCCAGGACTTCGAGGAGTTCCGCGCGGCGGCCGCGCTGTTCGATGTGCCGGCACAGAACCTCATCTATGCGGACGTCGAAGGCAACATCGGCTATCAGACCCCCGGACGCCTCCCCGTGCGCGGGGCCGGCGACGGATGGATGCCGCAGCCCGGCTGGGACAGCAGCTACGACTGGACCGGATTCATCCCGTTCGACGAACTGCCGGTGTCATACAACCCGGCATCCGGGTACATCGTGACCGCGAACAACGCGATCGTCACCGACGACTACCCCTACTTCCTCTCACGGGACTGGGACTACGGCTATCGGGCCGATCGCATCGCGCACCTGATCGAGCGACGCGCCGCCGCCGCACCGCTCACCGCCCAGGACATGCGGGAGATCCAGATGGACAGCGAGATGTGGATCGGCAAGCGACTGGCAACGGAGATCGAGGATGTGGAGGTGACGGGTGCGGGGACTGCAGATGCCGTGGCGCTGCTGCGCTCGTGGGACGCACAGAACGACGCGGGTTCGGCCGCGGCCGCCTACGCGAACGTCCTCTGGTCGAACCTCGTGCAGAACCTGTTCGCCGAACGCGACCAGCCCCTGCCGATCGACGGCCAGGGTCGACTCTTCACCGTCGTCGCGGACCTTCTCGACGACCCATCCGACCCGCTCTGGACCAACCCGAGCATCGATGTCGCGGGCATGGACGAGATGCTCGCCCTGTCGGCCGAGGAGGCGTACGACGAGCTCTCGGCGGTTCAGGGCGACGTCGTCACCGCATGGAGGTGGGGCGACCTGCACGCGATCACCCTCACGAGCGACACCCTCGGGTCCTCCGGCATCGCCCCGATCGAAGCCCTCTTCAACCGCGGCCCCTACGCCGTCAGCGGCGGCGCGTCCGTGGTCAACGCCACCGGCTGGGAGCTCGGCACGTCGTACGCCACGACCACCGTGCCGTCGATGCGGATGGTCGTCGACCTCTCCGATCTCGACGCCTCGACCTGGATCCACCTCACCGGCGCATCCGGACACGCGTTCGACGAGCACTACGTCGATCAGACGTCCGACTGGGCGGCGGGGATTCAGCGGCCGTGGGCGTTCACCGACGGGGCGGTCGATGCGGCGACGCGTCACACTCTGGTGCTGGCGCCGGCCGGTTAGCCCGGGGCGGCTCTGCGGGCTCAGTCGGAAGCAGGCGTGGCGGATGCTGCGGCGCGGCGTGCGATGAGCCAGATGCCGATCGCTGCGGCGAGGAAGATCGCGGCGAGGATCACCCAGCCCACGAAGCCGAAGGTGATCGCGGTGGCGTTCACGACGATCGGCGACGCCAGGGCTCCGAGCGAGAATCCCATGCCGAACACGCCCTGATAGGCGCCGGCTCGGACAGGATCGGCGAGCTCGAAGCTGAGACCCCAGGCTCCGGCCTGCGACAGGATCTCGGCGAACGTGTGCGCGATCATGCCGACGATGAGGATGACGATCGCCGCCCATGCCGGAAGCCCCGCGGCGAGCGCGTAGATCAGGCAGGCGGAGACCATCAGCCAGCCGGCGATCATCGTCACCCTGCCGGCGATCCGCAGGTCGTGCGTGCCACGGGAGGCACGCACCTGGAACAGCACGACCAGCGCGGTGTTGACGATCAGGAGCACTGCGAACGTGGCATCCGGGGCGTTCGTGTACTCGCTGATCCACAGCGGCACCCCGAGTTCCGCGACTCCGAACTGCATGCCGAAGATCGCCGAGAGCGCGCTCAGCAGCAGGTACCTCGGGTCCCGCCACGGTGAGCGGCGGTTCCAGTCCCTGCGCTCGGCGGATGCCGCGGCCGTGGCGTGCGTGTCGATGGATCCCGTTTCCGTCAGCTGAGCCGCGGCTCGGTTGCGCGGCGGCGCGTCGACGGCCGATGTCAGCCGCAGGAGGGAGAGCGAGCCGAGCGCGCAGACGGCGCCCGCGCACGCGATGACGACGCGGTAGGCCTCGGGTGTGCCGAGAGCCAGAGCGATCGCGCCGAATGCGGAGCCTGCCGCGATCGCGAGGTTCGTGACCGTGCGCAGCACCGCACGCGCGTGCACCCGCCGGTCCGGCGCGAAGCCCCGGGCGATGATCGCGGAACGAGCGGAATACCCCAGCGAGTCGAAGAAGCCCGAGAGGCTGGCGAGGACGATCGCCGACACGAAGTCTCCGACGAACGCGTATGCGGCGAGCAGTACGCCACCTGCCATCTCGAAGCCGAAGGCGAGGCGTCGGGCGCTCCACCGATCGGCGAGCCAGCCGCCGAGGAGCGACCCGACCACCCCGCATCCGCTCGACACGGCGAGCACCACCGCGGCGTGCGCGGGCGAGAGGCCGATGATCTGCGTGAAGAACAGCACGGTGACCGCGAGGAAGACGCCGCGGCCGATGCGTGAGACGGCCGTCGCGGCGACGAGCGCGCGCAGCACCGGATCGCTCAGCCCGCCGGCGATGCGCGCGATGACACCCTTGGGCGAGCCTGATGTCTCGCCCTCCGACTCGATCTGATCGGGATCGGGGTTCGGCGAAGACACCCTTCATCCTCGCACGACGCAGGCTCGCCCCTCGTCGCACACCGGCATACGGCATGCGTGGATCCCGGTTCGTCGCAGGGGTCCCACTCGGTTAGCGTTGAGGTGTGGTCTCCAGCTATCTCGCCCCGAAGGGCACCCCCGTCACGCTGCTCGAGTTCGAGCACGCGGGCGCGACGCTGATCGCGGAGACCTTCGGCGACGGACCGCACACCTTCCTCCTGCTGCACGGCATCGGCATGGGACGCAGCGTCTACCTCGACGTCGTGCAGCGACTGAAAGGCCGGGTGATCGCAGTCGACCTGCCCGGTTTCGGCGAAGCACCCGAGCCCGCTCGCACCTTCACCATGCAGCGTCACGCCGACCTCGTCGCCGCGTACCTCCGTCATGCCGACGAGGGCCCCGTCGTCGTCATCGGGCACTCGATGGGCAGTCAGATCGCCGCGGAGCTCGCCGCCCGGCATCCCTCCCTCGTCGAGGGCGTCGTGCTCGCCGGTCCGACCGTCAACAAGGCCGCACGGAATGTCGCAGCGCAGGCGAGCTATCTCCTCACGGACCTGGTCGGCGAGCGCCCGCTCGTGATCTGGCGCGGTGCCCGCGAATATCTGCGCGGCGGCCCCCACCTCATCCGCAAGATCCGGGCGACCATCGTGCACGAGCCGGAGAAGGCGTTCGCGCGCATCGATCAGCCTGTGCTGGTGCTGCGCGGGGAAGACGACCCGCTCGCTCCGATGACCTGGTGCCAGGAGATCATCGACGAGATCCCGGGTGCCGATCTGCAGGTCATCCCGGATCACGGCCACGGCACGTTGATCAGCGACTCCGAGCCGGCCGCGCGCCTGATCCAGAGCTTCGCCGACGGCCTCTGACCCGTGCTCCGCACTTTTCCGTTCACAACTCAGCATGAACGCATGTGAGCCCCGTGATTCCGCTACTTGACCGCCGCTCCGCGGCGATTCCTGCTGAATTGTGAACGACGTGCGTCTACGAACCTCGGTCCGAGTGCAGCGATGACCTGCTCGAGAGCCTGCCTCACAGACGCCTGGTCACCGAAAATGTCTTTCGCAAGGGGCCGGACGGTCACGAAGCCGAGTCGGGCCGCGGCGATATCGCGCTCGCGATCCTGCATCTGCTTCTCCCACCCCTCGTGGAACTCCTTGCTGTCGCACTCGATGATCAACCAACCGTCCACCACGAAGTCGACGTACCCGACGCCTTCGAGGTACACCTGGGTCTCATAGGCGACCCCCATCGTCCGGAGCAGCAACCGCATGAATGTCTCTGAGCCCGAGCCCGCCGACGGGTCGACCAGTGCGAGCAGCGGGCGGAATCGGGCGGGTAGAGCAGCGAACATCGTGACCAGATCGTCGCGGGTCAGGAGTCCGTGATGAAGCACACTGTCCAAGGTGGCAAGCGCCTCGCGCGGAGCCTGGCAGAGCACGGAGTGCGCGACGGCATCGATCAACGGAGCCGCATGAAGGCTCTCGCGAACGCTGGTCAGCGCCTTCCAATGGAGCACGACCTTTCCGTCCCTCGCCACACGTAGACGAGACGAACCCCGAGTCACGAGCACATGGAGCTCTCGGCAACGGAACACGAAGACACCAAGAAGGGCGAGGAGAGACAAGCATGAGACCCGCCCGCCGATGCGGACAGCCTCGACGATGTCCCGGTGCGTCGACGGCAGCGCATATCGATCGCGGCGCACGTGCTGGAGTTCTCCTCGGGCCACTGACTCGGCGATGAGACGCCCCGTGAGCCCTCGGTGCACCAGATCCGATCGACTGAAGACCGAGCGCGAATAGGTGTCTCTCGCGCGCTGAACGACCGTCTTCTGCTTATTCCCCATCGCAGAAGTGTGCAGACAAGGGACGGTGTCGATGTGCGTCGTCCAAGCAACAGTGGATGACTTGCACGGAACAGGGTTCCGTGTAGGAGAAGAAGCAATGACCGGTGTCGTTCACTACTCAGCATGGATCTCGTATCGAGCAGCCCTGAAGCCCCTTTGGCCCCACCGGCACAGGCTCATGCTGAATTGTGACCCGCAAGCGGCCCCGCACCGGCGTAAGACGTGCGTGGCGTCCGTCTCAGCGCAGCTGCGGGCGTGCGATCAGCCGGCGGCCGGCGGGGTCTGCTTCGACTCGGCGAGCTCGTCGACGACCAGGCTGCGCTCGTCGGTGGTGCCGTTGCGATATGCCTGCCGCCCGACGATGTGCGCGGACAGCGGCGCGGTGGCGAACTGCATGAGCACGACCGGGGCGACGAGCGCGAGCCCGAACAGGATTCCCCCTACCGTGCGCTGAGACAGTGCGATCGCGAGGCAGATGAGGATGAGGCCGAGCACCTGCGGTTTGGTCGCGGCGTGCAGCCGCGACGGCACGTCGCGGAATCGCAGCAGCCCGACCGCCGCCGACAGGCAGAGGATCGCGCCGAGCAGGATCAGCACGAGCACGGCGACGTCGATGACCACGTCGGGAATGGCGAGACCGAACACGTTCATGGTGTCGTGTTGTCCCTTCTGGCCACGAACCGGGCGACCGAGATCGAGCCGAAGACGCCGACCGCGGCGATGATCAGCATCACCGGGATGTTGCGGGTGTGGCCGTTGATGGCCATCTCGGCGCCGAGCACGCACATGACCTCGGTGAGCAGCACGTCGGAGGCCACCGCCCGGTCGAGGATCGAGGGCCCCCGCACGATGCGGATGATCGTCAGGATGGCGGCGACGCCGAAGACGACCATGATCGCGAGCATCAGCACATTCATCGGGCACCTCCGCCGGCGCGCGCCGCACGTTCGTCGGCCTTGAGGGCACGGTACTGCGCCGGGGCTCCGAGCGCACGCACGACCCGTCGCTCCCAGCGCAGCACGCCTTCGCGCTGCTTCTCGACATCGGCCATGCTGCGCACCCCGATCACGTGCAGATACAGCACCTGCCGGTCGCGATCGGCCTCGACGACGAGCGACCCGGGAACCAGCGACGACACCACGGACACGTGCGTCATCATCAGGTCGTCGGCGTAGCGCAGAGGAACGGCGATGATCGCGGCGCCGGGCTGATGCCGGAAGTCGAACACCTGCACGGTGACCGCGACGGCGCCGCGGAGCACGGCGAAGAGGAACTGCACGATGAGCAACGCGGCGAACCAGATGTTGATGCGTCCGGAGAGCTCGACGGTGGGCAGCCGGAAGACACGGGTGACGAACACCGCGATGACCAGGCCCGAGACGAACGCCAGCACCGTGAACTGCCCCCACAGCAGCATCCAGAGCACGACGAGCCATGCCAGGAACGGCAGCTGCACGCGGATGTCCCGCCAGAAGTGGCGGCCGGTCTCGGTGGGGCTCATCCTTCCACCTCGTCTTCCAGCTGCACGAGGGTGACGGGGTCGAGCAGCGCCGCACCGATGCGGTCGCACAGGGCATACAGCGGGCCCGCGAACACGGTGAGCGCGATCGTCACCCCGACCATCCCGGCGGTCGCGATGGTCATGATCCGGGGGATGCGGCGGCGCTCCTGCTGCTCATCCGCGGCCGGGGCGTTGCCGAGGTACGAGATGCGCCCCTCGGTCTCGGTCGAGTCGTCCTCCTCGCGCCAGAACGCGAGGTTCCATGCTCGCATCAGCGCGTAGAGCGTGAGCAGCGAGGTGACGATGCCGCCGAAGATCAGCACGAGCATCAGCGGCGTCCCCACGGATGCTGCCGCTTCGAACAGCGCGAACTTGCCGATGAAGCCGGAGAACGGCGGCAGTCCGCCGAGGTTGATCGCGGGGATGAAGTAGAGCACCGCGATCACGGGCGCGACCTTGAGCAGTCCCTTCACGCGCAGGATGGACGTGCTCCCCGCCCTGCGCTCGATGAGACCGACCGCGAGGAACAGCGTCGTCTGCACGATGATGTGGTGGACGATGTAGTAGACCGTCGCGCCGATCGCCGCGGGGGTCGCTATCGCGAGGCCGAAGATCATGTAGCCGACGTGGCTCACCAGCGTGAACGACAGGATTCGTTTGAGCTCGGCCTGTGCGACAGCGCCGAGCACGCCCACGATCATGGTCGCCAACGCGATGATCAGCAGCACCGTGTCGATGCTGTTCTCGGCGAACAGCTGCGTCTCGGTGCGGATCAGCGCGTAGACGCCGACCTTGGTCAGCAATCCCGCGAACACCGCAGTGACGGGCGCCGGTGCCGTCGGGTACGAGTCGGGCAGCCAGAACGACACCGGGAAGATCGCGGCCTTGATGCCGAAGGCGATCACCAGCATGAGGTGCAGCACGAGCTGCGTCTCCTGCGGGAGCTCGGTCATGCGCTCGGCGATCTGGGCCATGTTCACGGTGCCGAGGGCACCGTAGATCATCGCGATCGAAGCGAGGAACAGGATCGACGAGACCAACGAGACGACGATGTAGACGGCACCCGTGCGGATGCGGGACTCGGTGCTCCCGAGCGTTATCAGCACGTACGACGCCACGAGCAGGATCTCGAATCCGACGTACAGGTTGAAGAGGTCGCCCGCGATGAAGGCGTTGAAGATGCCGGCCGCGAGGATCAGGTACGACGGGTTGAAGATCGAGATCGGGGTCTCGTCGGTGCCGTCCGCGGCACCCTGACCGATCGAGAAGAGCAGGACCGCGAGCAGCACGATGCTCGAGATGAGCACGAGGAGCGCCGCGAGCCTGTCGACGTAGAGCACGATGCCGAACGGCACCGGCCACCCGCCGACCGAGACCGCGAGCGGCTCGCCCGCATCGACGACGACCAGCAGCACGGCCGCGATGACCGAGACGATCGCGAGCGTGGCCACCGTGACGAAGGCCTGGAGGCGCGGATTGCGGCCGAAGATCAGGGTCACGGCGGCGCCGAGCAGCGGCAGGGCGACGAGCAGGGGGACGAGGGCGCTCATCGGCGGTCCTCCCCATCGTCGGTGTGCTCGGGTGCGCTGTCATCGGATGCCGTGTCAGCCGCCGTATCTCGAGCGGCGTCCGCCGCATCGGTCTCGTGGGCGTCCGACGCGTGCGTGTCGGCATCCGTCCGGAAAGCCGACGAGTGCGTCGAGTCTTCGGGGTCGTCGTCGGGCGGTGCCGACTCCCCGTCGAGGACGGCCGCGCCTGGACCGGCATCCGCATCGGGATCCTGATCGGACGCCGCGGACACGGCTCGAGGCGGGGTGGGCCGGTCGGTCGGAGCGTCGTCGTTGATCGCGGCGTGGTCGCGCATGTGCAGCACGGTGATCGGCGACGTCTGCACGCCGACGAAGTCCGTGGTCGCCTCGTCGTCCGCCGCGTCGGCCTCGTCGTCCATGAGGTCTTCGTCGGCATCGGTGCGCTCACGGAGAGCGATGTCGGCCTCGTCGTCCTCGACGGTGTCGGCCTGACCCAGCTGCCACGAGCGGTAGATGAGGGCGAGGAGGAATGCCGAGACGGCGAACGTGATGACGATGGCGGTCAGGGTGAGCGCCTGGGGCAGCGGGTCGCTGAGCTCGCCCTCGGTTCCGAAGAAGGGCGCGTTGCCGGGCACTCCCATGACGATGAGGAGCAGCAGGTTCGTCGCGTTGCCGAGCAGCAGGAAGCCGATCAGCACGCGGGTGAGACTGCGCTCGAGCATCGCGTAGACGCCGCAGGCGAAGAGCACGGCCATGATCACGATCAGGGTGAGGGAGACATCCATCAGAGGGTCACCCCTCGCTCGCGGAACTCCTGCGCCTGACGGTCGACCTCGGCACCGAGGCTGCGCAGCACGTCGAGCACGAGGCCGATCACGACCAGGTACACACCGACATCGAAGATGGTCGAGGTGACGAACTCCATGTGGCCGATGCCGGGGACCTCCCACTCCCAGAAGTTGCTGGTGAGCGGCGCCAAGCCGAAGAACAGCGGCACGACCGCCGTGCCGACGGCGAGGATCAGACCGGCACCGAGCAGTCGCCCGGCATCCGTGGGTGCGGCAGCGCCCAGCTCCCAGCGTCCGCCGGCGACGTAGCGCATGACGAGGGCCATGCCCGCGACGAGGCCTCCGGCGAAGCCTCCGCCTGGGAGGTTGTGGCCGGAGAAGAGCAGGAAGATCGACACGACGATGATCGTGTGGAAGAGGATGCGGACGATCACCTCGAGCAGGATCGACCTGTTCTCGGGCTTCATCTTCGGGCCGCCGACGAGCCAGGCGCGGGGGCTGCTCTCGTTCTCGTCGGTCTGGAAGCGCACGCCCTCGGTCGTCTCGACGAGCGGGCGGCTGAGCGTGCGACGGCGGCGCGCCTTGGGCAGCGTCTTCGTCGCGGAGAGCATGTCGGCGCGGTGCGTGACGAACACGAGAGACGCGACACCCGTGGCGGCGAGCACGAGCACCGAGAGCTCGCCCATCGTGTCCCAGCCGCGCAGGTCGACCAGGGCGACGTTCACGACGTTCTTGCCGTGACCGATCTCGTACGCGAGCTTCGGGAACGCGGCGGAGATCGGATCCGCGACGCGGGACTGGGTCGCCACGATCGCGACCAGCGCCATCGTGAGCCCGACTCCGACACCCAGCAGCGCGCGGGGAATGCGCCCGACAGAGGCGTTGTGCTCGCCCATCCGCGCGGGCAGGCGACGCAGCACCAGTGCGAAGGTGACCATCGTCACGGTCTCGACGAGGATCTGCGTGAGCGCGAGGTCGGGGGCGCCGCTGGTCGCGAACAGCACGACCATCCCGAGGCCGGTGATCGACACGAGGACGACGCCCGTGTATCTCTTCTGCGCGCGCACGGCCATGACGCCCGCGGCGGCCATCATCGGCGCGACCACGAGCTGCGTGGGCGTGTGCCAGGCCGAGAGCTGGAAGCGATCGATGTCACTGGCGACGAGCGCCGTGATCTCGGCGGCGACGAACACCACGAAGATGGTGCCGACGTAGACCGGCAGAGAGCCGCGCTGGGTGAGCGTCGTGCTCAGCACCGAGAGTCGGTCGATACCGCGCATGACCAGGTAGTAGACGTCTGCGGCAGTGAAGCGGATCAGTCGCGCCTTGCGGTCCCATCCGGTGCGCAGCGTGAGGAGGAAGACCGCGGCGCCGAGCAGGATCGACAGGATCGAGATGCCGAGCGCCGGCTCGAGACCGTGCCAGAGCGCGAGGTGCCCGGGTCCTTCCGCGGCGACCCCCTCGGCATCGAGGCCCGGGGTGGCTGTGAGCGCGTATCCCTGGAGCGCGACGTCGAGAGCCGGTGCTCCGATCCCGGCGGCGAGCGTGAGCCCGGCGAGGATGATCGGCGCCGAGAGGAATCCGACGGGCGGGTCGGGCCAGGCGGTGTCGGGGAGGCGATCGCCCGCCGCATCGCGCTTGGTCCAGAAGGCACCCCAGAGGAAGCGGATGCCATATGCCGCCGTGAGCATGGATCCCAGGCTGACGCCGATGATCGCGACGAGGCCCCAGGGCGAGCCGTGCAGTGCGTCGTCCAGGAGCGCCGTGAGGGTCGACTCCTTCGCCACGAATCCGAGGGTCGGTGCGATGCCGGCCATTGATGCGATGGAGATGAATGCCGCTGTCGCCATGACGGGAGCCTGACGCCCGACGCCACTCAGCTCGGTGATGTCTCGCGTCGACAGCTGACGGTCGATCACTCCGACGATCAGGAACAGCGCCGACTTGAACAGCGCGTGCGCGATCACGAGTGCGAGACCGGCCAGCGCGCTCGCCTGGGTGCCGTAGCCGATCACGACCGAGAAGAAGCCCAGCTGGCTGACGGTGCCGAACGCGAGGATGCGCTTGAGGTCGGTCTCGCGCAGCGCCTGGATGCCGCCGATCAGCATCGTCAGGATGCCCAGCGAGATGATGATCGGCCGCCACGGACCGGTGAAGGCGAAGATCGGGGCGAAGCGCGCGATCAGGTAGATACCCGCCTTGACCATCGCCGCGGCGTGCAGGTACGCGCTCACGGGAGTGGGCGCCGCCATCGCACCGGGCAGCCAGAAGTGGAAGGGGAAGATCGCGGACTTGCTGATCGCGCCGACGAGGAGCATCACGACGGCGGCGTCGACGATGGCGCCTGTGGGTGCGATCTCGAGGATCTCGCGGATGCTCGAGGTACCCGCGTCGACCACGAGCAGCACGACTCCGACGAACATCACGAGCCCGCCGAGAGTGGTGACCAGGAGCGCCTGCAGTGCTGCTCGTCGGCTGGCGGCGCGGCGTCGGTAGTGCCCGATGAGGAGGTACGAGAGGATGCTCGTCACCTCCCAGAACATCACGAGCATGACGAGGTCGTCGGTCAGGACGAGGCCGTACATCGCACCCGCGAATCCGAGCAGGACACCCGCGAACTGGCCGATGCCGGCGGAGTCGTCATGGAAGTACCAGCGGCAGTACAGCAGCACGAGAGCACCGACGCCGGTGACGATGAGCGTCAGCACCCAGCCGAGCACGTCCATGTTCATGGACAGATTCAGTCCGAGCTGCGGGATCCACGCGACCGAGACGAAGGGCGTCGGTCCGTCGAGCACCTGAGGGGTGAGGACGAGGGCGTGGATGAATGCCGCGGCGGGAATGAGAGCCGCGATGGCGAATGCCTGGGATCCCAGCCAGCGCACCAGAACGGGCATCAGGATCGACCCGAGGAGGAACACGGCGAGGAGCGTCAGCATATACGCGGCTCCTCAAAGCTCGTCGGCCGGGGGCGGCGCAGGCGGGCATCGGCGCATCTCGACCACG